>CAYSBW010000136.1:0-1582 GCA_964429485.1 uncultured Syntrophorhabdaceae bacterium | reverse complement strand
GTACCAAACCAAAAAAGGCATTATGTAATAGAATATTATATTGACAGGAATAAACAAAGATCTCTAATGATAATTTTGGAAACTTATTCCCCTCTATTTCTTTTCTGTGGGTAGAAATAGGGTAGAAATATTAATATATTTCGTAATTAATTTTTTGCCTTAATCTTTGGAAGTTATTGAAATAATTAAATGCCCGGGACGAGAATCGAACTCGTACAGCCGCAAGGACCGAGGGATTTTAAGTCCCTTGCGTCTACCTATTCCGCCACCCGGGCATCCTATTTCTTATAATCGGAAATGCCTCTATTGTCAATAGCAATAACGCCTGCAATTATCTTCTTTCTGCAAGTCTTGTAAATTTTTTGTTATTGCTTTTAATTTATGTCTCCATCTTTAAATGTCAAAACAGGGATATTCTCATTGTAGCCTCTGAAAATTCCAACTACTTCCGGATGGCAGGTGAAAAAAAGTATTTGATGTTTTTCAGATAATTCAAGTATGGCCTTTGCGGTTTGGCTCGCCCGGCCAGGATCAAAATTAACAAGTATATCATCCATGATTATGGGCAGATTTTCTCCGTTCACTGTAAAGTTTGAAATGTAACCAAATCGTATGGCAAGGTACAACTGTTCAGCAGTTCCACGGCTGAGTTGTTGAGGCTGTTTGCGTTGCCCGTTGCAAGTTACAACATCAATAGTGTTTTCTCCGATAGGGGCAATAATTTTTTCATATTGCTCCTCAGTTATAGTCTTAAAAAAAATGCCTGCATCAGAAATAACCTTCGGCTGCTGTTCCTGTTCAAATTTTTCTCTTGCCTTGTTGAGTAAAAACTTTGCAATAGCATAGCAAGCCCATTTTTTAGAAAGCACACGTATCTCTTCCAGTAAACTCTCTTCTTTGTTCCTGAAACAGGATATGTCATCTGACGAAGCCAGGCGCGATATCTCCAAGGACAAGTCTGCCTTTTCCTGGCGACAATCATTAAGCCTTGCTTCAAGAGATTCAATTTGTTCAGAAAACACTATATGAGTATTTTTCAAATATGAATTATCCAGCGATTTTAATCTCTTCTTAAGAGATGAAAGATCTTCTTCACCTGAAATAACCTTCAATGCCCTTTCTTCCTCGCTAATCCTGTTTAATAATTCCATCCTCCTGCTAAAGAAACGTCCCCTTGTCCTGAAATTTTCCTGATCAAGAGCACCTCCTGCTTTTATCAGGTCATCCAGCTCTTTTTCAATGCCTGCAATTTTTCCACTTGATACGGCAATTTTTGATTCACTTTCAGGTACCTTACGCTGCAGCTCCTCTCTTCTTGCCTGATTTGCCTTTGCATCATCAAGTTCCTTCCCTAATTTATCAATAGCAATTGCAAGGTGAGCTTTTTCAGGCACAGGTATGTCTGCATTTTCAAAAACAGTACGTGCCATAATTAAATAGTCTTCTGTATATCCCTCTCTTTCTCTGATCCGGACAGTCAACTCTTCCTTCTTTTGTATGAGGTCTATACACTTTTCTATCTTCTGGAAAGCATCTTTTACAGTTGCAGGAGATAATTCACTATCAAATCCTTCTTTGACAA
>CAYSBW010000135.1:0-1631 GCA_964429485.1 uncultured Syntrophorhabdaceae bacterium | reverse complement strand
TCCGGAAACCCTAACTCTATGAAATATATCACAAAAAGGCAATAAATTGCTGTTAAATTCCTATCCTGTATGCTATACTTATGAATATAACAGTCTGTTATTATTACCAAATATACTCAATAAGGACTCCGGAATGCGCCAGAAATTCACCTCCCAGATGAGCCTCTTTGCTCCCATGGCCAGAAACTCAATCGTAAAGGAGCTTGACCAGATATCAAAAATCATTGATGACAACCTCCGTCTTATACACCTTGTCTTCCAGGATATTGCAGGGACATCCCGCACCGATACGGGCAGGAATGGATTGACTGCAGAACAGGTGCTCCGCTGTGCTGTTCTCAAGCAATATCGCCAACTAACTTATGAAGAACTTGCCTTTCACCTGGAAGACTCGAATGCCTTCCGCAGTTTCTCCCGTCTTGAGATGGGCCAATACCCATGCAAGTCGGTTCTCCAGGAAAACATCAAGGCAATCAGAGAAGAGACATGGGAGATAATCCTTCGAGAAATACTTGCCTACGCAAAAAAGGAAAAGATCGAGACCGGCAGGGTAGTCCGCGTTGACTCAACGGCAGTGGAGACCGATATCCACCACCCCACCGATTCCACTCTTCTTTCTGACGGCATCCGCATCATCACCCGCTGGCTCACAGAGGGAAAAGAACTTGCGCCGGAACCGTCCTATCAGTTCAGCGACCACCGGAGAGCGGTGAAGAAAAAGGTCATGGTAATCCTCAACGCAAAAAAGGACACCGTACGGATAAACGCCTACCGTGATCTACTCCGCTATGCGTCCCTGGTGAAGGGATATGCTGTACCGGCAATAGCCGAACTCTCCGTGTACGAAGGTCATGATTTACCCGATACCTTTGCGGGACGGGAATTGGCCAGAAGACTCGAACGTGCTGTAAGCATCCTTTCAAAGGTCATCGATCAGACCGACAGACGGGTCTTCAAAAATGAAAAGGTGCCTGCATCGGAAAAGATCGTCTCCTTCTTTGAAGATCACACAGACATTATCGTAAAAGGAAGGAGACAGACCGAATACGGTCATAAGATCTTCCTCTCCGGCGGGACTTCAACCATGATCCTTGGCTGTCTCGTCGTCAGAGGCAACCCTGCCGATTCCGATCAGTATCGATCATTACTTGAACAGCACAGAGATGTGTATGGCAGGATGCCCCGCCAGGTAACAGCCGATGGCGGTTTTACCTCAAAGGACAACCTTGCCTTTGCCAAAGGCAACCACATCAAGGACGCCGTCTTTGCAAAGAAACGGGGGCTTTCAATTCTTGATATGGCAAAGAGTAACTGGGTATACAAAAAGCTCCGGAACTTCCGTGCCGGCATCGAATCGGGGATATCGGCCCTCAAGAGAGCATTTGGTCTTGACCGCTGTACATGGTCAGGCTGGGAGGGATTTAAACGGTATGTCTTAAGCAGCGTTGTCTCCTACAATCTCCTCGTGATGGCACGGATCAGACTGGCGTCGGCATAACAGGGGACAAATGGTGAAGCGTTATCGTATTCAGGTGATTACTGTCTCTTGATTTTGACAAAAGAACATGAAATAGCTAAAAATGAAACGTGACCGACAGAAATCAGCAGTTTTACTGGAAAACTACTCCGGG
>CAYSBW010000134.1:0-1674 GCA_964429485.1 uncultured Syntrophorhabdaceae bacterium | reverse complement strand
AACAGCCATCGTCTTCATTCGTATTTGGAATATAAAAACCCGAATGATTTTGAAAAGAGTTTTATATTGGCGAAAGCAGCTTAACTTGGTGTCTGCCATTACAATACCACTTCAAGGAGTTATTAAAAGAAATAATCCATAGCCGTCAAATAAAGTAACCTGTTTCTTTTGTGGTTTTGCTTTCAATACCTTAACATCGGAAAGCGGTATAATCCTTTTAGCCATGCGGGTTTACCTCCTTTTGGGTATACGCAAATTATTTTGGGTATATATTTGAGTATATCGTATACCCAAAAACACTGGATTTCAATAAATATTATAGTACCTCTTTGGACTATAAACAACAAAAAACCCTCTATTTCTAAAGGGTTTTTGTACTTCTTTAAACTATGTTGGATTGTTAAATGGTGGAGGCGGCGGGAATCGAACCCGCGTCCAAAAAAGAAGGCACCAGAGAGCCTACATGCTTAGTCAGTGTTTTAAATCTCAGACAGTCAAACACCCGCTGACAGGTTTTTTACTACCCCAGCCTATTAGGTTCACCTTACTGCATAGGCATCCAGAAAGGCTATCCTGCTTGTATCACACCATGCACGGACTTAAAGCAGGCAGAAAGTCCGGATGATGTAGCCGCTCTAAGCGGCTAATGCGTACTCAAAAGAGTCTGCAGTTGTGTTTAGTTCCGCTTATTTGCGGGTAAGCAGTAACCCGGCATGCCTCTTTGACCCTTGCTTCCCTGTCGAAGCCAATCGCCCCCTTCTCATATATACTAATTGCAATGATAAAAAACATTAAACTTAAATTTAAAATCATTTAGATCTTATTTCCCTTTCAGCCAATCTTTTTGCATCCTTTTTCTTAATACTTTCTCTTTTATCGTAAAGAGTTTTACCTTTGGCAAGAGCAAGTTCAAGTTTTACCATGTTCCTGTCATTAAAATACATGGACAAGGGTACAAGTGTAAAGCCTCTCTCCCTGACCTTTCCAATAAGTCTTGAAATCTCACGTTTATGCATTAACAGCTTCCGTTCCCTTTTTGGTTCATGATTATATATGTTGCCACAAGAATAGGGACTTATGTGTGCATTTACAAGAAAAATTTCACCATCCTTCAACTTTGCATAGCTATCCTTGAGATTTGCTTTACCTTCACGGAGAGATTTTATCTCAGTGCCTGTCAAAACAATACCTGTTTCGAATTTGTCTTCAACATGAAATTCATGAAAAGCTTTTCTATTGTTGCATATGGTCTTCATATATGTATTAAGTATAACACATATTGGCCTGATTTTGAAGAATCTATACAGAGCGAAATTTTTCAATACAGAAAATCTTATTTTCCTTGCTGTAAATTTAGCACTCCATATTCCCCCCCAGGATCTTCATTTATTGTATTTTGCATAGATAAGGTTTGTCTAAAAGTGAAAGCAGAGTCAATATGTAAAAATATTCTGTCTAAGATTGATGCCTTCGTAAAAGTCATACAGCTGCCTGAAGCCCAATTCCCAATCCTTGCCATTGTTGAGAGAGATTTTTCATAATATTGTTGCACAAAAAGTGCAAAGCATACGTAATAACAGTACATAACCTGTACTTCTGTGAATTGATTATGATAACCTAAAAATGACCCACCCTGAATACAATCTCTGGTAAGTTGGTTTTCAAAGATTACTG
>CAYSBW010000133.1:1083-1749 GCA_964429485.1 uncultured Syntrophorhabdaceae bacterium | reverse complement strand
ATGTTGAGGAAGACGTTGTTGAGGCCGCGCCAAGCAGAAAGACGATCCTTCAAGAGATCAGCGAAAACATTTTACATGAACGGTATTATAAGGCACTCAAACTGACGAAAAAACTGATCAACTATGAAAAGGAGATTATGGACCTTGTACGCATCGCAACTTGAATCATATAAGACCGCAAAGAATTCCAATATAACCGGAAGGGGGAACGCCGCTGGGCTGGCAAAGTCTACACCGCTACCTTCGTTCTTCCGGAAAAACGGGGACCTACCTGCCGGCACGATGTATGCGCCACAACTTGAGACGTACAAAACATCACAGCATTCCTTAATGTCCGGCAGGGAAATTGAGGCCGCAGCATTGACGCGTTGTGCGCTTATGCTTGCAGAGTGTCAGCAAAACTGGGGTGCCGCTGATCATGAAGAAAAACTGACAGAAGCACTCAAAATAAACCAGAAGGTCTGGAGTATTTTTCAGTCGGAGTTACCGAGAGAAGAGAATCCCCTGCCAAGGCAGATCAAGGAGAATATCCTTAATCTGAGCCTCTTTATCGATAAGAGAATCATTGAGGTCATGTCATATCCAGCCCCTGAAAAACTCAAGATTATAATCGATATTAATAATAATCTGGCTGCCGGTCTTAGGGGATCTGCCGGCTGACATTGG
>CAYSBW010000133.1:0-1052 GCA_964429485.1 uncultured Syntrophorhabdaceae bacterium | reverse complement strand
TTTTCATGCTCTATTTGTTTTTTTATAAACCCATCAAGAACCTTCTTTGCAAAGTCCACTCTTCCTGCAGTAATCAGCTTCTGGATAAATGGTTCAATGGCGCCGGCAAATGCAGATGAACCGGCTAGGCCCAGTGTCTTAATCATGGCAGCGCCTTTGTCCTCCCTATCCGAGCAGAAATACGCCGTAAGCAATGTTAAGGTCGCAGGGGGGTATTCATTGTCTGTTTTTATTGCTTCCACCAGATAACCGACAGTAAATTCTTCTATGAATATATCATTATCAAGTTTTGACAAAAACTTTGGCAACTGACACATCACAATATAGTACATCCATATGGAAAGTTTATCAGGTGAACGCTCTTTAATAATCCGTCCTGTGCGCAATATTTCCTGTGATACATGTTTCAAAAGACCACCTATGGGTTTCATTTCTTTAATTTCAAGGCCAAATCCGGACATGAATTTTTTATAAAAATGAGGTGAAAACCCACCATAAAAATGATAGGGCTGCTGATGAAGACCACTGGAAAGCGGTGCTGTGATAATTAGTATTCCCTTTGATTTAAGGATTCGGGATAATTCTCGAAGAGCATCTACAGGAAAAGGTACGTGCTCCAGCACTTCTGTGCATAGAACAACATCGAAAGATTCATCGGGTACAGGAATCCTTGTTATGTCACAGACGTAATCTATTTTCCCGTATTGCCATGTTTCAGCAAGTGGACCTGAGTTATTTCCCAAATATTCTACAAAATCCTGAGTCTTGTAATCGCAGTGTTGAAAAAATGAACTATACTGACATTCTCCCGCGCCTGCATCAAGAACCCTTGATCCGACAGGGATAAACCTGGCCTTTGAAGCAATCCATTCATTTCGTGCACGTGCATTAAAATTTACAATCTCATCAGAAGCTTGGAATTTATCAATAATTTTCTTTATAAAAGACTTTATCATTTGAAAGGTGGCTGCAGCCGAGAAGTTAAAGCTACAGGTTTTTATTAAAAAAATAATGTTTTATTTTGCCTTCTTTGATGTATCGCTAGTTTCTGA
>CAYSBW010000132.1:0-1851 GCA_964429485.1 uncultured Syntrophorhabdaceae bacterium | reverse complement strand
AAATTCAGACTCGGGCGATCTTAACATACTGTCTAAAAATACGGTACCATTATAGGCCCTAAACGACAGGATATCCTTCATACGGTTTTCCTGATTTTCTCTATCAAGTCCATTCCCGGATTATTTGACTATATGCAGGTTCAAAAATAATCTCCTTGAACTTGATCTCTATGAAAAACTATTTGAAGAGATAAACCGGCAGATCGAATCAAAGGGCATATTGGTAAAGGAATCCAATGGCGCCATACTTGATGCAACTATTATAGAATCTTCCCGGAGACCGAGAAAGGTTGTAGAGATAATTGACACATTTTAAACACCATAGCACTTTTCATGTGGTAACGAATAGCAATTCTTCTACACTTTATGAGGCTACTATGTGATAATGAAGCACATATTCTGATACATCTTGGCACTATTTATTATTATATTTGGAGAGAAATGAAATGGTTGAGCGCAACTATGAGATAGATATATTAAGGCCGGATGATGCCGCAGGCGTGGTGCAACTGTTCAGGGAAGTGTATGGATACGACTACCCTGTTAAGATAGTCTATGATCCTGAGGAGTTTACAAAAGCAGTTGCGAGGCAGGATTATATCCCCGTCGTTGCACGTACACAGGAGGGTGATATCGTCGGCTTCTCATCATTTTATCGGTCTGCACCGAATCGGAAACTCTACGAAATGGGACTCGGCATGGTTTCAGCCAGATATCGGAGAACAGTTATCCTTGGTCTTCTGATGCGCCGTCTTGTGAAGGAGGCTCTTAGATTACCCGGATTTGACGCCTTCTTCGGGGAAGCGGTATGTAATCATACTTTGACGCAAAAAGGCACGGCTGTTTTTAAGACGGTCGAGACCGCCATTGAAATTGACCTTATGCCTTCCGAAGCCTATGAACAAGAACAGAGCGCTGCAGGGAGGGTATCCGCAGTCGTTTCCACAAAAACCCTGGTTCCCCGGCCTCACATGATTCATGTTCCTGAAATATACGATGATTATCTGGCATATATTTACAGTACTTTCGATGATAATCGTACCCTTGCGCGGTCAAATGAGAAGTTACCTTCTGACCGGTCCACCGGCCTTACAGTTCAGGTCTTCGAGGGTGCAAGAGTAGCGAGAATTTCAGTCAACGAGGCAGGATCTGATTTTGAGATCGTTCTGGACTCAGAAGAAAAGGAAGCTCTAAACAAAGGCGTTATTGTAATGCAGGTATGGCTTAACCTTTCTTTACCATGGGTTGGTGCATGTGTCGAAATTCTACATTCAAGGGGTTATTTCTTTTGCGGAACCTTTCCAAGGTGGTTTGGCGAGGATGGTCTGCTCATGGAGAAGATTGAAGGACAACCAAACTGGGAAGGGATCAATCTCTATACCGACCGCGCAAAACGGATTCTCAGCTTCATAAGAGATGACTGGGAAAGGACGCAAAGATTATCGTCAGTCTTTTAAGATATGGGAAGAAGCTGTCTTGGCCGGAAATATTCTCAAGAAAAGTTGTAAAAATCCAAATTTGCTGCTTTTAAAAGTAAAGACAGGCAAGACTAATGAAAAGCCACTTATATACAAAGTGGTGTGGCAGGTGAATATTTTGTTGCCGCTGAATTGAGTTGCAGGGGATACTGGAAGTTTTCTGCGAAAGAAACAAGTTGTTCCGGTGGAAACTGCCAGATTTTCTCACCTGTACTATCGTCATGGACGCTCATTATTATTCTGTTGATTTCTTTGTTAAACTCAATGCTTATATGATTTTCTGAATTGTTTTCACGTAATATTTTTTCAATCAGCGCCTTAACCCGAAAAATGCATTTACCCCCATTTATCCCTTAACAAAAATCCTCCTTTC
>CAYSBW010000131.1:0-1921 GCA_964429485.1 uncultured Syntrophorhabdaceae bacterium | reverse complement strand
CGTGTCCTTCCGGTAAACCTGCGTGAAAATCCCCTCCTGTATTTGGTAGCATTAACGGTAACACAATCAATAACAGGAGGACCGTTATGCTACCGGCAAGAACAGGGAAGAATCACCCCGCATTGGAAGAATTGAAAGCACTTTTTGAGCAATGGAGAAAGAACAGAAAACACCGTGATCACATTCCCCCGTCACTGTGGAATGCAGCAGTCTCTCTATCGGATAAACACTCACTTCACGAGATATCTACCTGTCTGAGACTCAACTATAATGATCTGAAGGCCCGCATACAAAAATCCACTGTCATTGCCCCTACTTTCATCGAACTTACCGGAATTGCTTCTGAAGAATATACTGTCGAGATGGAAAAGCCCTCCGGTGAACGGATAAGGGTAAAGGGAAGTTGCGATATCACCGAGCTGGTCAGGACATTCTTTCAATGATCCAGATTGTTCCATCCATGCGGATACTCGTAGCGGTGACTGCCGTAGACTTCAGAAAAGGAATAGACGGTCTTGCCGGGATATGCAGAACCGTTTTACAGGAAGACCCTTTCAGCGGCTGTCTCTTTGTGTTCCGGAACAAGAGGGGCCGGTCTCTCAAATTTCTTCTTTATGACGGCCAGGGATTCTGGCTCTGCCAGAAGAGATTGTCAAAAGGAAGGTTCAAATGGTGGCCGAAAGAAGGACCGCTCCATTTGCTTGCAGCCCATGAGCTTCAGACCCTCGTGTGGAACGGCAATCCCGGCCTTGTCCCCGCTTTGTGGAAACCCCTGAAATAATGCTGGACACAAAAGGTCTTATCCGGTATACTCATCACCATGAGATACTGCGGACGGGAATTTACCTGTGATGAAATCAACCGCATCAAAGATTTAATTCAAAGCGGCATCAACCGTACTGCCATCTCCCGGATCTTCTGCAAAGAAGTTAACTGGAGAAAGCCCGACGGGGGGTTGAAGGAGATGAGCTGCCGGGTAGCCCTTTTGAAGATGCACCGGGACGGACATATTGTATTGCCCCTGCCTCAGAGACCGGATAACAATCATCGGAAAAAACCTGTATACACCCTTTTCACTGAAGCAAAACCTGAAGTTGTCGATGCGGGAACCATTACTATAGAGACAACGGATAAAGAAACAAGCACCCTTTGGAACGAATACATCGACCGGTACCATTATCTCGGATATACATCACTGCCGGGGGCGCAACTGAGATACATCATCAGATCTGATGATCAGGTTCTCGCACTTCTCGGTTTCTCTGCATCTGCCTGGAAGGCTGCTGCCCGTGATGACTATATAGGGTGGGATACCGAAGCAAGGAAGAAGAATCTTCACCTTGTTATAAACAATGCCCGGTTTCTTATCCTGCCCTGGGTAAGAACGAAGAATCTTGCCTCAAGGATACTATCTCTGACAGCAAAGAGAATATCATCGGACTGGCGTATCCGTTACGGCTATGAACCTGTCCTTTTAGAGACCTTTGTGGAAAAAGAACGATTTGCCGGCACCTGCTATAAGGCAGCGAACTGGTACTATGCCGGTGATACGAAGGGCAGGGGCAAACTTGATACCCGCCATGAACATGCCCTCCCGGTAAAGAGCATCTGGCTCTATCCCCTGCGAAAGGATTTTAAGAAATGGCTAAAGGACTGAAAATACCCATAAAAAAGGTGGAAGAGGTTAAGAAAAGGCTTCTTGCAAAAACACTGACAGAAGATGACTACAACGTCTTGAAGAGCCTGCTTGACGAATCCATCGAAATAGGGCTTGTGAGAATTGTCCCTCCAAAGAAGAATGACTGATTTTACAATCGACAAGGCAAAAGAACTCCGACAGCGGCTTGCCTCGCGAATGGTCACAGATGACGATTACGGGCTCATGATGGAGCTCATAGATAGTTATGTCCTCCTCAAGACA
>CAYSBW010000130.1:0-1947 GCA_964429485.1 uncultured Syntrophorhabdaceae bacterium | reverse complement strand
TATAAATTACCGGGTTTTCTGGCTGTCCTCTGTAACTTTTGCAGGAGCGAGCCACCCTTTTACTGCAAAATTATATGAAATAGAAAAAGATGTGGCAAAGGGTGATGGATCCATTCAAATAATTAATATAATAACACGTTAGTCTGAAAATTTGAATAAGGAAAAACATATTTAAAAAACAACTATTTTTTGTTACACTTTTTCCAGTATGAAGAAAAAGAATCCTGAACAGAAAAAGAAAACAGGAAAAAATATTTTCATTGAGATAAAAGATAAAACCAAATCAAAAGATAAGAAGGCAAAGAACTTTACATTAATTTATTTTGTTCTCGGTTTTATTGTTATAGCTGTTATCAATATGTTTTACTTTACAAGTGAAATAAAAAATATACCTTACAGTGAATTCAAAGAATACATAACAAAAGGTAAAATCAGTGATTTGATAATAGATTCAGAAACTATCCAGGGAAATATAATTCTTGATAACAACAGAAAATCAAAATTTTTAACCAGCAGAGTAGAAGATTCTGATCTTGTAAAAGACCTGCAGAAAAATAATATTAAATTTGCAGGGCATTACGAGAATAAAATTGTTAAAGCAATCATATCATGGGTATTACCTTTTGCCATCATATTTCTTATCTGGAATTTTCTTATGAAAAAAATGGGTGGTGCACCCTCGGGTGTCCTGAATTTCGGTAAAAGCAGAGGGAAAATATATGGTGAGGATGAAATAAAAATTACTTTTAATGATGTGGCTGGTGTTGATGAGGCAAAGGAAGAGTTAAAGGAAATTATAGAATATCTGGAAACACCTGAGAAATTCCTCAATATAGGTGGTAAAATCCCGAAGGGCATATTACTTGTAGGTCCTCCTGGAACAGGTAAAACGCTCCTTGCAAAAGCTGTAGCGGGGGAAGCAAAAGTACCTTTTTTCAGCATGAGCGGTTCTGATTTTGTTGAAATGTTTGTAGGAGTGGGAGCTTCCCGGGTGAGAGATCTTTTTGCCCAGGCTCAGGAAAAATCTCCATGTATTATTTTTATTGATGAGCTTGATGCCCTTGGAAAGGCAAGGGGCATGAATCCTCTATCATCCCATGATGAAAGGGAGCAAACCCTTAATCAGCTTCTTGCTGAGATGGATGGCTTTGAAACAAAGACAGGTGTAATCATTATGGCAGCAACAAACAGACCGGAAATACTCGATCCTGCACTTTTAAGGCCCGGGAGATTTGACAGGCATGTTCTTGTTGACAGACCTGATATAAAGGGAAGAGAGGAAATACTTGAAATTCATGCCCGTGGTGTAAAGGTGGATGAAAATGTGGATTTAAAAGTCATAGCAGCACGTACTCCTGGATTTGTGGGTGCGGATCTTGCCAACCTGATCAATGAAGCAGCTTTACTTGCAGCAAGAAAAGAAAAAGCCCTTGTAACTATGGAGGAATTTGAAGAGTCTATTGACAGGATTATTGCAGGCCTCGAAAAGAAAAAGAAAGTCATGAATAAAAAAGAAAAGGAGATAGTGGCTTATCACGAAACAGGCCATGCTCTTATGGCTGAATTGCTTGAAACTACGGACCATGTACATAAAATATCAATTATCCCGAGAGGTATCGCTGCGCTGGGCTATACATTACAATTGCCCACGGAAGACAGATATCTTATGACAAGGAAAGAATTGATTGATAGAATGAATGTCCTTCTTGGTGGAAGGATTGCAGAAGAGATAGCCTTCGGTGAAATATCAACGGGAGCACAAAATGACCTTTTCAGGGCAACTGATATTGCAAAATCAATGGTAAAAGAATATGGCATGAGTGAAAAACTTGGATATATTACCTTTGAAGCTGAAAGAAAACCACTTTTTCTGGACATCAATCAGGGCATTGGCGCAAAGGATTACAGTGAAGAAACGGCAAAAGAAATAGATAATGAAATAAGAAG
>CAYSBW010000129.1:0-1971 GCA_964429485.1 uncultured Syntrophorhabdaceae bacterium | reverse complement strand
TGCCACATCCACTATCAGAGCCACAGTTCCATCTCCCAGTATGGTTGCTCCTGATACAGCTTCTATGTTTTTGTAAAATTTTCCCAGATTCTTGATTACTGTCTGGTGTTCTCCTATAACCCTGTCGACTACAAAACCTATTCTGTTGCCGTTTACTCCTGTTACAACGATCTGTTCAATTGGGGGGATTTCTCCTGTGATTTTAAATTCGTTCCTAAGCCTGATATAAGGAACAATTTCTCCTCTGATATTAGCAATATTGCGACCATGGGACCTTTTAACATCATCATCCGTCAATTCTACGCACTCTTCAACAATGGAAAGAGGGAGAACAAAGTTGTCCTTTCCTATGTTGACCAGCAAACCTTCCACTATAGCCAGTGTAAGAGGCAATTTAATAGTCACCTTGGTTCCCTTGCCTTTTTCGCTTACTATGTCTACAACACCTCTCAAAGAATCTATCCCCTTTTTCACCACGTCCATGCCAACACCACGTCCGGATACGTTTGTAACCTTTTCGGCTGTTGAAAATCCCGGTGTAAAAATGAGCGAATATATCTCTTTGTCAGCAACATCAACATCGGAAGCTATTAAACCCTTATCTATAGCCCTGGAGAGTATAGCCTCTTTATCAAGGCCCTTCCCGTCATCTTCAATTTGAAGTAAAACATTAGCTCCGGAGTGCACTGCCGAGAGATGGATCCTGCCTGTTTTTGGTTTTCCTGACGCAACGCGTACATCAGGAAGTTCAATCCCGTGATCTATTGAATTTCTTATAAGATGTACAAGAGGGTCATTAAGCTTCTCTATAACTGTTTTGTCAAGTTCGGTTTCTGCTCCATCAGTGGTCAGTTCAATTTCCTTTCCCAGTTCACGAGAAAGATCGTGGACAAGTCTTTTAAATCTTCCGAAGGTTGTACCAATCGGAAGCATGCGGATATTCAAAGTATTGTCTCTGAGTTCTGCGGTAAGTCTTTCCACTTCTTCTGCTATGGAAGTAAATTCAATATTAGCGGAACTTGCGGCAGTCTGGGTAAGCCTTGCCTGAACAGTAACCAGCTCCCCTACAAGATTTACTAATATATCAAGTTTTTCTACTGGCACACGAATGCTCGAAGCAGATTCATCTTTTGATTTTATGTTTTCTCTTACTTTTTTTAATTGTTCCTGCTCTAAAAGAGCTGATTTTACCTTGTCCGATGTTACAAAGCCCTTTTCAACAAGCATTTCCCCTATATACTTTTTCTCATTTAATACCTTTGCTAAATCTTCTTCAGTTATATCACCCCTTTCTGCAAGTATCTCCCCCAGTTTCTTGAAACTTCCCTCCGGATCGCAGTCGATAACATCAATACTGATTTCGCAAATATCATCAACAAATATGAAAACATCTTTAATGGAATCAATTCCTTTATCGGTTGTAAGCACAATATCCCAGAATGTATAACAGGATTCAGGATTGATGTCTTTCAGCGGGGGTATGGCATCCACATGAGCAATTGCCTTGCATTCTCCAAGAGATTGGAGTTCGTCAAGAAGCATCACAGGATTAGTCCCGGTCAAAAAGATGTTTTCAGCAGGTTTCAGGCGAATACGATAAGTGACAATATTGCTGCTGTTCGGGGATATAGATGGTTGCATATCCTCCGAAAAGCTGTATGTTTCTCTGACTGGTTGCGCTTCATTGATCCTGTTTTTTGAAACAATTTTTTTGAATCCCTTTATAGTTTCCTGTAAAACCGGATCATTTAATGCTTTTTCCTCTGAGCTGTTATCAAGCATATGTTTTATCTGGTCTCTTGCTTTTAGCGTCAGATCGATCAATTCATCGGTAACCGGCAATACTTCCTCGCGTACATTATCATAGACAGTTTCAATTTCATGGGTAAACTCTGCTATGTCATCAAAACCAAACATTGCTCCTGATCCTTTAATTGTGTGCATGGCACGAAAAACTCTGCCTATTATTTC
>CAYSBW010000128.1:0-2026 GCA_964429485.1 uncultured Syntrophorhabdaceae bacterium | reverse complement strand
TCCAGATTTTTGTTGCCGTCATCAATTATATTCTGTCCATATGACAAAAGATAAGGTTTTACTTTGATAACACTTTTGAAAGGAATATTCTTCGCCTCCGGGGAAAGTATTTGAATCTGTTTTCCTTGAGTATCCACATAAATTATAGGTTTTTTCATTTCTCTGAATACTTCAAAGGCGGCAAGCGCCATAATTTTTGTACCACCGGTAATATTCAAAGTTACATCCTCGCTGTCCATTTCTGCAAGCACATTGAGAAATGTGTCTTTTGCGGAATTCAGACTATACGGCTCAATAGGTTTTTCCTCAACAGCAATACCCCATTTGTTTATTACATTCCTGATTCGTTGAGCAGGGATGATCATGTCGGAACTGACAAGCAAAACAACTCTATCCGGTCTCAACTCTTCCATTTTAAGAGGGATCAGATTAGGTATGGGTTGACCTGATACAAGGCAGATATGTATTTTTTCCATATTCAATTTACCTCCAAAGTCCATCTTGCAAAGGAACGAACCTTTATCCTGATGCCGCTTGCTTCTGTATCCTCGTTTGTATCAGCAGTAATAATCAGTCCCTCCTTAAGACCCAGGCATGTACAGGCATCTACAATACCTCTGATTTCACGCTTCTTTGTTTTTTCATCTTCGAGGGACCAGGCAACTTGAATAGCTGTTGTCGGTTTTTCGCCCTCCCTTACAATAAAGTCGCATTCGGATTTGTCTTTGTAAAAAAAGATTTCTTTCCCATGGTGCCTCAATTCGAGAAAAACCAGTTGCTCAAGAGCTTTACCGGAATCATCCGAAAAACGGAACGTAACAGCATTGAGCAGACCGTTATCTACAGCATATATCTTGCGTTCGCCGAGTTCCCGAATTACAGGTTTATATGAATACTTGTTCAAGGAGAAAGAAAAGTAAATATCCCGGCAAATCTCAAAATATTCGTAGAGCTGATTTTTTCCTACTTTAATGCCGGATGATTTAAAATCATTATAAATAGAGTTGATTGATACATTCTTTGTAGCAGAAGAAAGCAAACGTTTCAAAAAGTATTTCAAAAGGGAAACATTACTTATATTGTAACGTTCGATCATATCACGGTAAAGCATTACATTAAAATATTCCTGGAGTACAGAAGCACGAATTGCGTCGCTTACGTGAACCAATTCGGGAAATCCACCGTTGGAAAGATATCGCATAAAAAGGTTCTGAATCGCCGCCTTTGACCGGGAACCGGCAAGATCAACAACCTGATTATTAAAACGAAGATACTCACGAAAGGATAGGGGTAAGACCTCAATCGGTAATGTTCTTCCCCGCAGGCTTGTGGCTATCTCACGGCTCAGGAACTTCGAATTGGAACCGGTTATAAAAATATTTTTTGTAACACTATCATAAATCCTGCGGATAAACTTCTCCCATCCGTTAATATTCTGTATTTCATCGAAAAAGAAATGGCATTCCCTTAAGTTTAAATCCGGGTATAACTCATGATATGCCTGCAGGATAAGGTCGAGATCACTCACCTCCAGGTCGAGGCGCTCATCCTCAAAATTAATATAAACAATTCTGGACCTATCAAGGCCTTTGTTTATAAGATGGGTACAATGGTTTAGAAGCAGGGATGTTTTGCCACCCCTGCGAACGCCTATGAGAGAAATAATTTTTCCTGAATCAACCGGAAGAGGTATGTCTCTTTCTATAAGATCCGGAATGGTATTGCTGTGAAAATCTCTAATAATTGTTTTAAGGATATCTTTCTTCATATAAAAGAAATAATATTACTTTTTGTCTTTATTTGAAAGACAAAAATAAAATTTTATCAGCTATATTTATAATCTCTATCGGCGAAATGTCTGCCAGAACAATCACCTTCTGTGAATAGAATGTTTTTAAAGACATAAAAAAATCAGAAGCATTATCAACCATAACCAACTTCCCAAAATAAGTTTGACAAAACACAATTGATCGGCATATATTTAAAACATATCAAGGAGGTGCTATTTATGCGTGCAACATTAAAC
>CAYSBW010000127.1:0-2286 GCA_964429485.1 uncultured Syntrophorhabdaceae bacterium | reverse complement strand
AGAAGCAGAAATCTTCTTCATCGTCAATAACAAGAATGGTCTTTTTATTCATTTTATAATTACCTCTCTGGCAGGGAGATCATTACAGTGGCGCCTTCATTTTCCTTACTTTCCACTGTAATATTACCCCCGTGTTTTTCAATAATTCCCTTTGCAACGAACAGGCCCAGGCCTGTTCCTCCTGAATCTCTTTTAGTAGTAAAAAACGGATCAAATATATTACGGATGGTAGATTCTGGCATTCCTTTTCCTGTATCTTTAATTGCTATATTAATATAAGGCTTTTCTTCTGTTATGGATATAGTTATTGTTCCATCCTTCTTTATGGCATCAGATGCATTTATAAGTACATTGACAAGTACCTGCCTGATCTGGTTGCTGTCCAGTCTTATTTTCGGGATATCAGCTATATGTCTTATGATTTTTATGTTCTTAAGGCTCATCTGGTGTTCAAGCAGCACAAGTGTTTCTTCAACAAGTGCAGACAGGTCTGTTTCTTCAAATGAAAGGGGGCTTTTTCTGGAAAAGGTCATTAGGCTCTTTATTATGTTGTCAGCTCTTATGGCTGATTTTTTTATCCTTTCACAGGCATCGATATCAACAGGGGTTTTATCTTCCAGTGATGACCTGATATATTCAATACCCTGTATTATTATATTCAGAGGATTCTTAATCTCATGGGCAATTCCTGCAGAGAGAATGCCAAGGGACGCCATTTTTTCTGATTGTACAAGTTCAGCTTCTGATTTCTTCAGTTCCTCATAGGCTTTCTCAAGCTCTTTATTGCTTTTTTCAATCTGTTCCAGCAGAAGGTTTGCCCTTTCTTCGGCAAGCTGAAGTGAAAGGGTGGTTCCAAGGAGAATAATGCTGACCGGTATTGAAATTACTGCTGGCATAAATATGGACAGCAAAATGCCGACGGGACGGTAACCTCCCATGACCAATATGGATAGAATTAAATACAAACCGACTGAGACAAAGACAAAAAACGATGCTATTACAAGTGAGAGCTTTACAACGCCTAATTTTGAAATCAACTTTCTTACAATCATTTTTCCACCTGTTTTAAAATTCTCATATAAAGGACAGTTTTGTCAAAGACAATCAGGGCCCAATAGATAGATAGTACCGGTTTTTTGTAACAAAAAAATCACAACCCCTACGGGAGGACAATGCATATACTGTTTTAGGGTTTATGTGACCGGGTTATCCAATCTCTTCGTGAAAATGCTGGTCGTGCCCATATCGTACCAATTTGCAAGTTTATCTGGAAAAACCACGAGAGTGATTTAAGACAGTCCGGTGACTTATTTTACACGTGGCAATATGATGTTCGTTGGGCTGGACAAACATTAAGAAATAAAGGAATTCTAGTGCCTGCAAATAATAGCCGTACTGCACCATGGCAATTGAAATAATGAGGAAAGCGTAACCAGTCGCATTGGGCATAAATATTGATTCAAGAATCTATTGACAATAGTGTAGCCAATGGGCTACAGTGATGCCATGATTGAAATTCGCAAAACCGAAATATTCGCCGCTTGGCTTGATGGCCTGGAAGACATAAGGGGTCGTGCTCGCAACCGCACTTCGCTTGGCAAGAAATTTGTAGGAGTTAATTATGGCAAGAACAGTTACGACAAAATATGACGTATCCGAACACCTTCGCACACCTCAAGAAATGGGCGCTTATCTCGAAATGTGTATTGAAGAATCAAAAGGTGATGCAGCCTTTATTGTAAAGGCATTAGGAGACATTGCAAAAGCTAAAGGCATGTCTCAGGTTGCGCGTGATGCCGGATTATCACGTGAAAGCTTATATAAAGCCCTGTCCGGTGAAAGAAGTCCGGGCTTTGATACTGTGCTTAAAGTAATTGGTGCTTTGGGTATCAAGTTACATGCAACCGCTGAGCATTTACCCAAATTACCTGCCAAACAAAAGCAATCCAGCCGATCGCTTCGCTCCGGCTGATTCTTTATTGGGCAGGCAAACACATAATGAAAAGTGGACATGATAGAGAAAGTTCGGAACTATGCGGTGAGCTTTATGATCAACAGGAGTACGCCACTCTAATTCGATCCAGGTGGTGTATTTCTATTTGGAGATGGTGGTGGAATTCAGCTTATCATTTACAAGGGGGCATACCCGTTTCAATTCCATACTGGTTCAATTAAAAGGCGAGAGAATATATATTTGTTTCTGCTCCTAATTTGTTTCAATTCCATACTGGTTCAAATCCCTCCTCTTCGACAAGTCTTGTATAAATTCTTCGTGCTGTGTGGCGC
>CAYSBW010000126.1:0-2296 GCA_964429485.1 uncultured Syntrophorhabdaceae bacterium | reverse complement strand
TCTGTCCTTCGAGGAATTCTAAGACAAGCTCATCAATATTGCCTATATCATGCTTATTAACAAATGAAAGGAATCTGCTCACCCATAAAGCATAAAATGGAATATTTTTTTCTTGCGCAAGTTTGTTTGATTTTAGAAATTCCTGAAAATCAGGTAAAATCTCTTTTAAACTCTCATTTGCCATGATCACCATATTTTATATATTCTGTTTTAGTATTTATTATCACCAAAAACAAATGTCTTTCAATAAAAATATGAATAATATCGGAATATTTTTTGTTGCAATTTTTTCAATAATTTATGTAGAATCAAAGAAAAAAGAGGTTCATATATTAATCGTTCGATCCATCAAGGAGGGAATATCAATGCATATGAAAAAAACTACTGCCCTATTTGTTTCACTGCTTATTTTACTGGTCATCAGCGCCTTTAGTGCTTCGGCTGAACAGATACGGCCATTGGGAAAAGCTATTGGCTCTGATAAACAGGGTAACGCTGTCTACCAGATCACTGCAAATGGGATAGACATAGGATATAAATTGATTGGCGTAGGCGAACCGCTCGTAATGATTATGGGGTTAGGCGGAACAATGGACAATTGGCCCCAGGAAATCATTGAAGCATTATCAAAGAAATATCAATTGATCTTACTGGACAACCGGGGTATGGGATATACCAAAACTAACGAGACAACATTTACCTATAAATTATTTGCCGATGATGTCATTGGCCTTCTTAATGTCCTTAAAGTAAAGAAGACCAATGTACTTGGATATTCCATGGGGAGCACGATTACACAAAAATTATTACTGGAATATCCAGAGCGCTTCAATAAAGCAATTATACACGCAACATCCACAGACGGAAGCAATGTTGCAGCAGCCTTTAGGGGTAAGGATAAACCAGCGGATGTTCCGCCAACAGTTTTGCGACAGCTTGAAGCCACAACCCACTGGAAAACTCCCGTAGACAAGCTTCCCCTTATTGCCAATCAGGTTATGCTCATAGTTGGAACTGCGGATACAGTAGTAGGAACTGAAAGTTCAAAAACAATAGCTTCGACTATTCCAGGGGCATGGCTTATACAATTCAAAAAGGCAACGCACCACCTGATTTTTGAAGCGCCTACCGAATTTGTGAGGATCGTTTTAACTTTTCTGGATATTAACGAGACCGTCGAGATGAAATAACTGACACATCGGTTATTTTGCTGTCATCTATATCTGTTGGCTGTTAAGGGGTACTGTAGGGTTAAAAACTATGAGGCTTCAAAAACAAAGTTCGAACAAAGCGCTGGAGCCAATCGGCAATAAAACCTGCCTCTGGCTCAGCTTTCCGTTATGAGCGTAAAATCATGATAAGACAATTCCAGCAAACTGATATTGATCAAGTCATTAACATTTGGCTTGAAGCATCGAAGAAGGCCCATGATTTTGTAAACAGTGATTTTTGGGAATCAAAAGTTAAAGACATGAGGGAAATCTATCTTCCTTCTGGAAAAACCTATGTTTATGAAGAAGGAAACACGATTAAAGGATTTGTTTCTTTATACAATGATACTCTGGCCGCTATTTTTGTTTCTCCAGATTCCCAGGGAAAAGGTATTGGCAAGCAGCTTGTGAGAAAAGCTAAAGATGTACGGGACAACTTGAGTCTTACTGTTTACAAAAAAAATATAAAGAGTATCGGGTTCTATCAGAAGTGCGGGTTTAAGATTGAACAAGAACAAATTGACAAGCATACAGGACATCCTGAATTGGTAATGAAGCTTACATCATAACAAAACGCTTCAGCGGATTCAAAAACTCACGCTTTTGAACCGCTGAGCTTATGCGTTAGGACTGGGGTAAAGAATGGAAAAGAGGATTAACTATCGGAAGCTGGCGTTTGATACATACGATCCGGTCTGCGCTCACTGCGGGTTTGGCATTCCTGCCGTCCTGGAGGTCGCCCATATTGATGGTAATCGTAACAACAATGATCCACTAAACCTTGTTATCCTCTGCCCGAATTGCCACAAAATGCACGACCTCGACCTGATTTCAACGGAAACAATAATGCAGATGCGGGACAGGCCCAAAATCGTGGTGTGGTCAAAAAGAATGAAAGATGCCGGAAGAAAAGCAGCACTGACACGCAAACGTCGTACAGCCGCGAAAAAGGCCGTTTTGACAAGGCAGAATAAAGCAAAGGAGTCCTAACGCCAGCATGCACCGGATCGCGGCCCTTTCGGGCCACTCCCGGTGATGCTGGCGTTATGTGTAAATTGAAAATTTAGAAAATTGTTTTTATACAT
>CAYSBW010000125.1:2333-2474 GCA_964429485.1 uncultured Syntrophorhabdaceae bacterium | reverse complement strand
AGGAATTCATAATTTTGAAAATGACTATTTTAGAAAGAATTTTTTCAACATCAATTGCTAAGAGGATTTTATTTTTCCTTTTAGCTGATATTGTCTGTATCACCATATCTCTTTTTCTGTCTTTTCTGTTCCATTTTAATT
>CAYSBW010000125.1:697-2323 GCA_964429485.1 uncultured Syntrophorhabdaceae bacterium | reverse complement strand
TTGAGAAAATATTTCTTATATCTTATACTAAAAGACTGATGTTTTTTGTGTTTTCCGATCTAATTCTGATTACCATATCCCTTTTCCTGTCTTTTCTTTTTCATTTTGATTTTGATATGAACGTTCCTTACCTCGTTCTTATGAAGCCTGTTTTAGCCTATTTTGTGATAATTAAAATCCTCTGCTTCGGGATATTCAGGATATACCGGATGACATGGAGATATGTGGGTGTATTAGACTTTGTAAATATTGTCGGAGCGCTCGTAGTCTCTTTAATGGCATTGATAATTCTTACTCTTCCGATTTCTTTTTTTGCTTCAGATCTTGCCATTACGGGATTTCCCAAGAGAATAATACTTGAAGACTGTATAATCTCTGTTTTTCTCATATCAGGGTTAAGAATTTCAAAGAGGATATTTCTTGAAGTTATACATAAACCAGGTAATACAAAAAGGGGAAAAAGAACAATTGTTCTAGGTGCCGGAAATACCGGCGAGATGATTGTTCGGGATATGGCGAGAAATAATTTTAATGAATTCTATCCTATCGGGTTTATAGATAATCATAGTAATAAAATTGGGACATATATCCATGGTGTAAAAGTGCTTGGAGATATAGAAAAACTGAAAGAGATTATTTTAGGCAACAGGGTTGAAGCTGTAATTGTGGCAGTGCCATCCTTGAATCACAAAACCCTTAAAGAAATATACAATTCTTCAAAGCTATTAAAGGTAAACACAATAAAGATTGTGCCGCGTATTTACAGCTTTGATAAACCTGATATTAATCTGAAAGGACTTGAGGACATAAGTATTGAAGATCTTGTTGGGCGTCAATCCATAAAGATTGATTATAAAGAAATAGAAAATTTTATAAATAACAAAAGGGTTCTTGTAACAGGCGCCGGAGGTTCTATCGGCTCGGAAATTGTTATGCAGGTATGCGCTTTTCACCCGCAGGAGGTAATACTTTTTGATATAGATGAGACTGAATTGCATAATCTCGGATTGAAGTTGAGCAGACTTTTTTTCCACCTTTCCGATCACATACATTATGTAACAGGCGATGTGAGGGACAAGATGAGATTGAGAGAGGTCTTTGAATCCTATAAACCGGAGATTGTTTTTCATGCTGCTGCTTATAAACATGTGCCAATGATGGAATACAATCCGAGGGAAGCTGTTAAGGTCAATATTTTGGGAACTTATAACCTGGCTGGAACAGCCGCGGAATGCGCTGTGGAAAAGTTTATCATGATTTCCACTGACAAGGCGGTAAGACCTACAAGCATAATGGGAGCAACAAAAAGAGTGGCGGAATATATATGCAAGGGGTTTAACGGGAACCACTCCACCCATCCATCCACTCACTATATTTCCGTCCGTTTCGGCAATGTACTGGGAAGCAGGGGAAGCGTGTTGCCGCTGTTTCTTGAGCAGTTAAAACATGGCGGACCTTTGACTGTAACACATAAAGATATGAAAAGATATTTCATGACCATTCCTGAGGCAGTATCTCTCGTATTGCAGGCTTCTACAATGGGAGAAGGCGGTGAGGTCTTTGTGCTTGATATGGGCGAGCCGGTAATGATTAAGGATGTTGCGGAAGAATTGATAAGGATTCACG
>CAYSBW010000125.1:0-687 GCA_964429485.1 uncultured Syntrophorhabdaceae bacterium | reverse complement strand
ATATTGATATTAAATTTACAGGTTTAAGACCCGGGGAAAAGCTTTTTGAAGAAATACTTACAGCAGAGGAAGGGACTGTTGCAAGCAGGCATGAGAAGGTTTTTATTGCAAGAAACAGCGAAAAACATGCCATGGAGGATGTTCAGGTTATGCTGGATGACTTCAGGAATCTTGTAGCAGATCCGTCTATTGAAAATGATGGAAAAGTTCGTGATTTGTTGAAGAAGTATGTGAAACATTATGAAAAATAACATACCCGGATTGTCTGGAATTGCATTAAATGAAAAATTAGGATAAAAAAGGAGACAGAATTTATGATTAAAAAATCAAATGTTGCCTTCTTTGCTATTTTCTTTACACTAATCACAAATATATCGGTTTATGGAATAGATACTGAAATTACCAGGCAGACTTTGAAGGAACTGCAAAGTCTTTATGTAGCCATAGAGGAAATTCAGCCTAATGTTGTCAAATATGGTCAAAGGGTTGGCCTTACCAGGGAGCAGATAAAAAAGGACGTTGAAAGTAAATTAAAAACAGCAGGAATTAAGATTCTGACTAAAAATGAATGGCTTGCAATTCCTGGAAGGCCCATGCTTTATTTGAACATTAATTGCCACGAGTATGAAAAGTACTGGTATGCCTATGATATTAAACTGGAAATAAGTCAGATTGTCTTTCTCGAAA
>CAYSBW010000124.1:0-2522 GCA_964429485.1 uncultured Syntrophorhabdaceae bacterium | reverse complement strand
TTCACATAAAAATTAGGAAAATGTAACGACGCAAGTCCATATTACACAGTTTTAATATACTTTCTCCACAGATTCTCCACACTTGATTGCTATACTCTTCCAAGAAATTATTGTAACTGCTTGCACAATAGAAGAAAGGAAAAATGATTTTTCTTTTTTTAAATTTATCAGAGGAGAGATAATAGATGGAGATCAAAAATTTATTTAAGGTTTTAATACTTGTAGCAATTACATTTATTTCATTTTCGTGTGCTTCAACAGAATACAATACACAAAAAGGAGCTGCAATAGGAGCTGTTGTTGGTGGAATTGCAGGTCAGGCAATAGGAAACAATACAGCCGGTACCTTGATAGGTGCAGCAGGGGGAACCCTGGCAGGAGCCATTGCCGGTAATGCAATGGATCAGAAAGAGGCAAACAAAAAAATAGAAAATATGCAACGTAAATCAATTTTGGCTATATCTTCCAGCTCTCAGGAACAACCCCCAGGACAATGGGTGGAAGTACCCGGAGAGTGGATTGGTGGAAAATGGATTCCGGCACACCGTGCATGGATTCCCATAAATCCAGGCGATACTTCTAACAGATAGATACTAATGGTTTTTAGAAGACCTTTGTCTAATGCTCCGAAGAGCTTCTGAGATGTCTTTTTATGAAAACAAATAAATAAAAAGGTAGGGTTCATGCTTCAAATATTAAGGTGGTGAAGATTTTATTCTTAAAAACCATCAATAAATTAAAGGGAGAAATAAACATAATGAAAAAGTCGGTAACACAATGGAAGTATATTTATAGAACTTTTCCAATAAACAGAACAACCGGCAGTATATTAAGGATATCTATCATTATTTTAACAATACTTACTTTTTTCTCATGCAACTCAATTCCTTCGAAAAAAATAAACACAGAAAATACAGTCGATAAACCAAAGACAAACAATTCAAAAATGGAGGAAATCGGAGAATTATCACCTCAACCAGGAGATATAAAAACTATTGATGGTGTTGAGTATATATATGCAAGCAACAGAAAATACATGCTGACTCCCTATGAGCCGGAATATGTCTGGGAAAGGAAAGACAGGTATGTTCCTCGTTTGGGGGAAAATTTAATTAAAGATAAGGAAAGAGAAAAAGAACAAAAATTATTGGAAACCAGGATAGCAAACCTTGAAGAAAGCCTGAAAAAAAAGAGCACAGATTATCGATCTGCAAATCTGAGCGATACTGTATTTGCAAAACCTGTTGCAGTTAAAAGTACTCCTGGGACACAATCTTCAAAGGAATTGTTTTCCAGTAAAATGAAACGGCGAGTTATGATTCTCCCTATAAAAGATGAAACAAATTATAAAAAACACCATTTTAACGAACTTGTTGAAAAAACGCTTGTATCCAAACTTGAGAATACTGACATTATAACTTGTGTTAATCCGGTAATTCATAACCTTGAAGGAAAGTTAACTGATCACGAAAATATGATTCGTCTTAATGATCTTTATGGAATACAGGCTGTTATCGAGGGAACAATTTCTGATATTGCAATTGGATCATCATCCATATTCACCATAGGTATTTCTGTCTATGATACTGAAACAGGGTCCGTTCTAAATCGTTTTTCAGACAAAGGGTCTTTAATCTTTGATAAGTCAATAGGAGACTTGGCCTTCGAGGAAACAAAGGTCAAGTCAATTAATGCTTCTATAGAACATATCAGGGAAGATCTTCTCAATGTTCTGCTGACAATTGAATGGCATGCAAGGATAGCTACTGTAGAAAACAATCAGATTTATATAAATGCAGGGCGGCTTTCGGGCCTTGAAAACGGTACGGAGTTGGAAGTTTACTCCCCGGGTAAAGAGATATTTGATTCAAAAACAAAAAAGATTCTTGGGAGAACAAAGGGAGATTATAAAGGTAAAATCAGAGTGTCTGATCTTTTTGGAGTGGATGCTTCCATGGCAAAGCCCGTCAAAGGCGGTAATTTTAGCCCGTCGGATCTGGTATATGCAAAAATTAAGGAAAACTTATAGCAAAATAAACAATTTAAATATCTTACAGTTTATTCAGCCTGACTGTGGGTTTAAAGCAATTAAAGAACCTTATACTATGTCGTTTATATTAATTTTTCACGGATTTTATGCAATTATTTAATATTTTTATGATAAACAGGAGGTTCAAATGAAAAAGACACATGTTGTAATTCTGTTACTGGGTTTTCTTATGCTGATTTACACCACAGTATTTTCCATGGATTTGTACCATGATGATATGTTTCCAGGTTACCACATAATATCCGGACACCTGCATAACCCAGGTTATATTATTCTTAATAATGAACTGGATTTAAGCAAAGAACAAACACTGAAGATTCGGGAAATTGAGTATGATTTTAAAAAAAATACAAGAAATTTGAGGGAAGATATTTTCAGTAAGCTTATTGATATAGAAGATATGTATACTGATCCTTCTTGATTATGATAACCTAAAACTGACCCACCTGACATGGAAGTGATAATGCAAAAA
>CAYSBW010000123.1:0-2561 GCA_964429485.1 uncultured Syntrophorhabdaceae bacterium | reverse complement strand
TACAAACCAAACAAGATTATTTTAGATTACAAAACACCGGATGATTGCTTTTTGTATGTTAGTGATTCTTACTACCCTGGCTGGAGGGCATACGTTGATGGCAAAGAAACTAAGATTTACAGAGCAAATCTTGCCTTCAGGGCAATTAAAATACCGAAGGGCGAACACACTGTTATTTTCAGATACATTCCCATGTCTTTTTATGCAGGATCTTTACTTACAATTATAGGTGTTATACTGTGTATATATCTCATAAAAAGAGGAAGAAAAAATTTATCGAATAAAAGGGTTGAATAAACCGTGACTCGAAACCAAGCCTCAAGCAACATTTATGCTGCATTTATCGCAGGTTACGCCCTTATTTTAGGGGCTGGTCATTACTCAATATATACTATATCCGCATTCTTTGCCCTTACGTTGATTTATGTTCTTATAAACCATAAAACTATTTGTTTAAAAAATGATACAATTCTTTACCTGATATTTACTGTTTACGCTGTACTTTCAACTTTATATGCAAATTATAAATGGGGAGCCTTAGTTTTTTCCACTTCAATATTATCCGGCTCCCTCTTCTACACTGTGTTGCGGAATTCGGAGGAATGGAAAGAAAAGATATTATATACATTAATCATATGCGGGATTGTTAATGGTATATTCGGCATATATCAAACAATTGATCAGACCATGGTTTCAGGTTTGTTTTACGATAAAAATGCATTTTCAGGCTTTCTAACCCCCTTGATCCCCCTGTCAATATATTTACAGCTAAAAAAAAATAAAAAATACTTAACCGCTGCAACAGCTTTTTTGATATTTTCAAATCTTTTGTCACACTCAAAAGCAGGGATATACACAACAATATTAGCTCTTTTTATTATAGCTTTCCATTTATGGAAAAATAAAGACAGAGAGAAAATTAGAATTTTAGGGCTTTCAGTGATATTTGGATTTTACTCTTACTTTATATTTTCTTACATTATTCCTGATGCCTCTCCCTGGACTAACAGAGGGAGGGATAGAAACATCAATTGCAAGATTATGCATATTCAAAAAGGCAATTATGTCTTACCTTTCTGCACCGATTTTTGGTCACGGTATATATTCATTTCAAGGAATATATCAGACATTTATCAATCCATTGACTATGTATGAACAAACCATATTCAGTCATGCACATAATATTTTCTTAAATATACTTGTTGAATTAGGCATTACTGGCCTCTTAATATTTTTATTTTTCTTGTTTACTGTGATGAAGGGACCTTTTTTCTCAAAGGTATTTTTCTTCAAAATCGCCTTTTTATCCTTCTTTCTCCATAATATGTACGAATATAATTTTACTGCACCCCCCTTTCAGATTTTGTTCGCAATCTTGTCTGCACTGATAATGAATGAAAAAGAGGCAGAATCATACAAGGTTAAATCTTTTGGCTGGATAAAAAGTATATTCATATATGTGCTTTTGTGTTTTTTTGCATTTGTCTATTTACCGAACTTTGCCGGTTATATTTATTCAGAAAAAGCAAAAAAATTGGATAACAATTATAAGCAGCTTTCATACTCAGCTTATTTCGGTTACCTTTTGTCAGGAGCACAGAAAAACCTGGGATCTTATTATGAAAAAACATATTTTTTCTCTAATAAAGAAGATAACCACTTTTTGGAATTAGCTGAAAATTATTATCTAAAAGCATTGGCCTTGGATAATCTAAAGGGTGATTTGTATATAGATGTTGCAAAGTTTTACTACAGGACCGGAAGAAAAGGCATAGCCGGGGATTATCTGCTCAAAGCAGCACATTTATTTCCATATCAGCCGATATACAAGTATGAAATTGCAAGATATTATGGGAGCATGAACAGACACTATGATTCTATAAGAGTTTTGTTGGAAACAAATGAATTTTTACGTGAATTTTCGCCATTATCTCCGTTCAGAATAAAAATCTTCCATCAACTTGCAGAACAATATAAAAAAATAGGAAATATTAGATCCTACAATGAATATAATAAAAAAATCTACAGGCTGACAAGTTATCTAAAAGGACAAAATGTCAAATAGAGAAAAGGCCGACCTACTGAAAAGTCCAGGTAAAATCTCATTATTCCTGAGCAGTAAACATGGCCTCCTTATTTCTGCTGCAATTTTAATGTTATTTTATTTCGGTTATTTTACTGCCAATAAAGCTGATTATGACTTGTGGGGCTATTTGTCTTTTGGAAGACTTTTCTGGGAAAACAAAGGATTCCCATACCACGATGTTTTTTCCTATATGCCAACAAAAACAATCTGGATTTACCACGAATGGTTGACAGGAGTAATATTATTCAAGGTTCATCAATATGCAGGTATGGCCGGGTTGCAAATATTGAGATATTCTACAGGGTTGATCGTAATATGGCTTGTCTATAGATGCGCAACAGAAAGGGGTTCTAATTATATTACTTCTTTTCTCGTACTTCTTTTAGCAGGGAGCATTATAAAGACAGGTTTCGCCCCTGTTAGAGCACAAATATTCACTTATCTATTTTATGTCCTCAGCATTTATATACTTGAA
>CAYSBW010000122.1:0-2609 GCA_964429485.1 uncultured Syntrophorhabdaceae bacterium | reverse complement strand
AGCCCTACGAGCTGTCCATGAGTATAGGAATAGCCGTCTATGATCCTGAAAAACCGAGGTCTCTTGATGAATTGATGGCAGAGGCGGATATATTGATGTACGAAGAGAAACAGAGAAAAAAGGATAAAAGCAGTGAAGAAGGATAATGAATATTGAGAAGGAAGATACAATCTCAAGCGCTAAAGGTTCCAGAGTCCAAGGAGAGAGCATGTTAAGTGAATATAAGTAAATAACGGAGGATCTGTAAAGAAAAAGAAAATAGGGGATAATGGAATGGATCTGTTCAGAAACGCAGACAGCGAAGTGCACGAGACTGATAAAATCACCTTCACTTTTGATGAATTGTTCCGGACGGTTGTAGATAGTCTCGACCTTGGGATTGTTGTTTTTGATCATGCCTGTTGCATAGTTTTCTGGAATAAATGGATGACCACAAAAACAGGTATAGATGAAAACAGCGTTGTTAATCGTGAAATTATAGAAATATTCACCAATATCAATACTTCTGTTACAAATGCGATAAAATCAGTGATAAATACCGGCTGTTCGAGAGTTTTATCCCCGGAATTTCATCTGTCTTCTATCCTCGGAAGTACCGGTATGCAACAATTTGTAAGAATTGTTCCTGCAGAAACAGGTGAATATAAAAAAAGAGGGGCAGCAATAATAATTCAGGATGTAACTGCCAGATTCCAGACAGAAAAGGCTCTCCGTCTCAGTGAGCAAAGTTTCAGGACTGTATTTGAATATTCAACAATCGGACATTCATTGACTGCACCTGACGGTAATATTCTGGAAGTAAACAGGGTTTTTGCAGACATGCTCGGGTACAGCATTGAAGAAATGATAAAACTTAATTTTACTGATATTACCTATCCTGAAGATATTCCGGCAAGCCAGGAGTGCATGCAAAGAGTATTTACCGGCAAAGACGAAATTTACCGTATGGAAAAACGCTATATCCATAAAAACAGTAGTATTATCTGGACAGATGTCAGCACAACTCTTCTGAGAAATGAAAAAGAAGAACCTCTCTTTTTTATTACGAGCATACAGGATATTACGAAGCGCAAACAGGCAGAACAAGCCCTAAGAGATAGCGAGGCACGTTTCCGTCTTTTTATAGAAAGTTCTCCCTATGCTATTTATGTTCAGACAGGGGGCTGCTTTACCTATCTTAACAGTTCAGCCCTTAGTTTGTTTGGCGCTGATTCCCCTGAAAATCTAATTGGACAACCTGTGTTTAATTTTTTTCACCCTGATTTCCATGACATTATAAAAAAACGCATAGAAATAATGGGGAAAAGGAAATTAAATGTTTCTCCCATTGAAGAGATTTACCTGAGAATGGATGGCACCTCTGTAGATGTGGAAGCTTCTGCTGTTCCCATATTTCATGAAGGCATTGACGGAGTACTGGTTTTTGTAAAAGATATTACTGAAAAAAAAGAAACGGAAAAGGCTTTACGACTTAGTGAGGAACGCTACAGGGCTTTTGTCAAACAAAGTTCCGAAGCAATCTGTCTTTTTGAAATTGAAGACAAACCTGTAGATACGGATCTTCCAATTGAAGAACAGATAGACCTCCTTTACGGATCTGCTGTTATCAGTGAATGCAACCGGAAATTTGCCGTTACTCACGGTTTTGAAAACCCTGAAGATATTATCGGTTTCAGGATCGGCCAGATCTTTCCCCGGCTTGCAAAGGAAAACGTCGATTATCTCAGAAACTTTATTCAAAATGGACATCATATTGATAATTTTGAAAGCAGGGAGCTTTCAAGAGACGGGACAGTAAGATATTTTCTTAACAGCTTGACAGGTTTTATTGAAAAGAAAAAACTTCTCAGGGTCTGGAGTACAAAACAGGATATTACAAGAATTAAAAAAGCAGAAGAGGATATCCGGATGCTGAATGCAGAGCTTGAACAGAGAGTCCGGGAAAGGACAGCACAGCTTAAAACTGTCAACAAGGAGCTGGAATCTTTTTCCTATTCAGTATCGCATGATTTGCGTGCGCCTCTTCGTGCAATCGACGGCTATGTGCGAATCCTGCTTGAGGATTTTGGCCCTGGTCTTGACGACGAAGCCAGGCGTATATGTTCTGTAATAAGCAATAGCGCCAGGGATATGGGACATCTTATTGACAGCCTGCTGACTTTTTCACGTATCGGACGTGCAGCCATTGAACCGTCACTTGTTGATATGAAATCAATGGCAAAGTCGGCTTTTTTTGAATTAACTAATCCTGCTGAACGTGAATGCATTGATATAAATATCGACGAACTGCCTTCCATATCAGGAGATCCGACCTTGCTCCGTCAGGTGTGGATGAACCTGATAGGCAATGCCATCAAATTTTCATCGAAAAAAGAACATTCTGTTATCAGGATAAGAGCTGAAACGCATGAAAATGAGGTGGATTATTCAATACAGGATAATGGCGCCGGTTTTGATGGAGAATATTCAAATAAACTTTTCAATGTATTCCAGCGCCTCCACAGTGTTAAGGAATTTGATGGAACAGGTATAGGTTTGGCTATTGTACAAAGAATTGTTTCCCGTCATGGTGGTTATGTAAGGGCTGAAGGGGAAACAGGAAAGGGAGC
>CAYSBW010000121.1:0-2670 GCA_964429485.1 uncultured Syntrophorhabdaceae bacterium | reverse complement strand
TCCTGTATATTTCTACTACCTGATTTCTGTATCGGTCGGGAAGATCATACTGGCAAACCTGTAATATGGCGAATTATAGTGTATGCTTTTGAAAAAGCAAGCTATTTCAGGTTGACACCCTCAAAACCATTTGATAGCATTAGAAAAAAACAAATCGGAGACAGCAGCAGGCTTAAAATATGCCGGAAAAAGAAGCGAAAGCGCGCATTAAAATCAATAAACTCCTGGAAGAAGCGGGTTGGCGTTTTTTCGATGATGAACGAGGAAAAGCCAATATTGTCCTTGAAAACAATATTAAAATCACCGAAGAAAAGATGAATGGATTTGGCGAGGATTTTGAAGCAGTAAAAAACGGGTTTATTGATTTTCTTCTGCTCGATGAAAAAGGTTTTCCTTTTATTGTATTGGAAGCAAAAGCAGAAGACAAAAACCCTCTTTTCGGAAAAGAACAGGCACGCAAATATGCCAGGTCTCAGAATTGCCGGTTTATTATCCTGTCAAATGGAAATCTTCATTACCTTTGGGACCTTGAACGCGGTAACCCGAATGTTATAAGTATGCTACCTGCGCCGGAGTCCATGGAAGGCTACGCCGCTTTCAAGCCCGATCCGCAGCAGCTTATCGATGAGCTTGTGGAAAGTGACTATATTGTTTTAACACAGAAGCCGGATTACAAAACCGACCCCACTTACATAAACATTGCCACTAAAAACCACTATATCGAAATAAACAAATTGAGGTTCCTTCGCCCCTATCAGATACGCGCCATTGAGACAGTTCAGCGCTCGGTTAAAGAGGGGAATGACCGTTTTCTCTTTGAAATGGCAACAGGCACAGGAAAAACACTGGTAGCCGCTGCTTTGATTAAACTTTTCCTGCGCACCGGGAATGCCCGGAGGGTGTTGTTTCTTGTTGACCGCCTCGAACTGGAAGATCAGGCAGACAAAGCGTTTAAAAACCATCTCAGGAATGACTACAAGACAGTCATCTATAAAGAGAGCAGGGATGACTGGAGAAAAGCGGAGATTGTTGTTTCAACAATACAGACCTTTCTTTCAAAGAAACGCTACAAAAGGCTTTTCACGCCCGATGATTTCGATCTGGTCATATCCGATGAAGCCCATCGCAGCATTGGAGGCAACAGCCGCGCAGTTTTTGAGTATTTCATCGGCTACAAATTGGGTCTGACGGCAACACCAAAAGATTATTTGAAAAATATCAACCCTGATACGATCCGTGAAAACGATCCTCGGGAGCTTGAACGGCGCATTCTCCTTGATACATATAAAACATTCGGCTGCGCGAAGGGTGTTCCGACCTTTCGCTATTCCCTTGTCGATGGCGTAAAGGAAGGCCACCTTGTGAACCCGATTGTAGTCGATGCGCGTACGGACATTACGACACAACTACTTTCCGAACAAGGTTATGCTGTCGTAAATATCAATCAAGATGGGGAAGAAGTTGAAGAGATATATATTCAGAAAGACTTTGAGAAGAAATTCTTTTCCAGGAAAACCAATCGTCTGTTATGCAAAACCTTTCTGGAAAATGCCCTGCATGACCCCATATCAGGCGAGATCGGTAAGACAATCGCCTTTTGCGTCAGTCAGAATCACGCGGCAAGAATTACCCAGATACTAAACGAATTTGCCCACGAGATGTTTCCCGGAAAATATCAGTCCGATTTTGCAATTCAGGTCACGTCCCGCATTGCCGATAGCCAGCAGTTTACCATCAATTTTACCAATAACCGGCTTTCCGGGTCCTGCAATTTTAACCCCCTTTACAAGACCGGCAAGACGCGCGTCTGCGTTACAGTGGGCATGATGACTACCGGTTATGACTGCCCGGATTTATTAAATCTTTGCCTTATGCGGCCTATCTTTTCCCCTACTGACTTTATCCAGATTAAAGGACGGGGTACAAGAAAATACGATTTCAGTAGTGATCTTCTCGACGATGAGTTGAAAAAACAGACAGGGGAGAAACAGAAGGAACGTTTTAAGATATTCGATTTTTTTGCAAACTGTGAGTATTTTGAGGAAAAATACAACTATGACGAGATTATTGAATTGCCTCGCTATGGCGGCACCCGTGTTACAGAGCCTGCCCAGCCTCCTGCAGGATACGTAAACGGCCGGGATGATTTTCTGGTTGTAAAAGAAGAGACGGTCATTGGCTTTGAAGGCATGAAGATCGACCGTATGTATTTTGAAAAGTTTGAAGAACGGGTCAAGGGCGACCCCGTTGTATCGGGCAAAGTCGAGAAGGGTGAATGGGAAGATGCACTTGCCTACATTGAGAAACACCATTTCGACAAACCGGAGGAGTTTTTCAATCTGGAGAAACTCCGCCGGGCCGTGCATGTGGACAGGAGACTTACGTTAAGGGAGATACTGGAAAAAATCTTCGGCTTCATCACCTACTTTAAGTCTAAAAATGAACTTCTGGACGATGAATTTGACAAGTTCGACAGCCGGCATCTGCCGAGAGAGGAGATATTCACATATGCCAGAAGTGTCTTCAAATCGTATATTATCGATCCCGAATTCCGGCAGATTATTGACAGCGGCAACTATGCGCTTTTGAATGTTTATCCCAACGGTGAAGCTTTTAAGAAGCTGACGCCTGAGCTGCGTAAAATGATACCGGAATATATAAAGGATTATG
>CAYSBW010000120.1:0-2740 GCA_964429485.1 uncultured Syntrophorhabdaceae bacterium | reverse complement strand
GACATCTTTTTATTTCATCACGTTGCCATATATCCCTGGGAAGAGTAATGCTGTGACCTATGGATTTAGGTTCCTGAGTCCGGACTTCTATTTGTCTGTCAGTTTTTCCATTACCCATATCTTTAAGGCGTCCACCGGTAACACCAAATTTTTTTGTCAGAACACTCAGAGGTGCTCTGCCCAATTGCCCGCATGTGGTAATTCCCATTGCCTTAAGCTTTTCTGCTGTTTGTGAGCCTATACCCCATAGTTTATTAACCGGAAGAGTTTCAAGCAAAGATGCTATCATGTCTTCCCTGATCCACCGGAAACCATCAGGTTTTGCCTGGTCGCTTGCCAGTTTGGCAATTAGAATGTTGGAACCTACACCTGCTGTGCATGTAAGTCCAAGTTCGTCAGTTACCGTTTTCCTGATAGACTTCACCAGATTTTCAGGAGTATTGAAAAGATGATATGAACCTGTTATATCAAGAAACACTTCATCTATGGAATAGACTTCAACATCAGGCGTAAACCGCAAACATATTTCTTCAAATTTTTTACAGATTTGAGCATATTTTCTATTATTTCCAATAACAAAGATGATTTGTGGACAAAGCTTTTTCGCTTTGTAGATTGTCATGCCTGTTTTAACACCATATGCTCGCGCTTCATACGATGATGTGGTTATGATTGTTCTTTCGCCTGATCCAATAACAGCCACAGGTTTACCTTGAAGAGAAGGATTATCTCGCTGCTCAACAGAAGCGAAGAAGGCATCCATATCAACACATACAATTATCTTTGTCTTCGGCATATATAAATTATAACAAAATTAAGAAAAAGAAACAGCTACAGGATAAATAAAAAGGTCTTTGTAACAGGGATTCAATTCCGGACTGTTTAAGGAGTCTTTGCCATTTATGCCTGTGATACTAATTGTGCATATGATAGGCAAAATAATCGGCACCTTACAGCACAATAATCATCTCATTCGAAACCTTCAGGATTGAGAGATTGCCAGCGCCAGGCATCATTGCACATATCAATAAGGTCACGTTTTGCCTCCCACCCTAAAAGTTTCTTTGCAAGACCAGTATCCGCATAGCAGGCTGCTATATCACCTGGACGACGTTTTGTGATCTGATAAGGTATTGCCTTTCCTGATGCCTTCTCAAAGGCTTGGATCATCTCTATGACAGTATATCCTCTTCCTGTGCCGAGATTAACAATCATCGGTTTTTCCTTTGATTGATTGCCGTCTTCTTTTTCAATTTTTCTCAGGGCAGCAATGTGGCCTTCAGCAAGATCCATAACATGAATATAATCACGTACACCTGTGCCATCAGCCGTAGGATAATCATTACCAAAAACGTTTATGCTTTTGCGGCGACCCACAGCCACCTGGCTGACAAATGGCATGAGATTGTTGGGTATACCCTGAGGATCTTCACCGATCAGACCGCTTTCATGGGCACCAACCGGATTGAAATACCGCAATAGAATTGTATGCCAGGAAGAATCAGCAATATAAATATCCTGAAGTATCTGCTCAATCATCAGTTTTGTGCGAGCGTAGGGATTTGTCGGTGCAACAGGAGCACCTTCCTTAATCGGAACAATTGATGCTTCTCCATAAACAGAGGCTGATGAACTGAATATTATCTTTTTCACATTGTGTTTTGTCATTGTTGCACAAAGACAAATACTGCTTTCAATGTTATTGTTATAATAGAGCAGAGGCTTGGCAACTGATTCACCAACTGCTTTGAGACCTGCAAAATGTATTACTGAAGTTATAGAGTGTTCTTGAAATACCTTATCCAGAGCATCTGCATTTCTCAGATCTATTTCATAGAAACAAGGCTTTCTGCCTGTAATTCTGTTAATTCTTGATAAAACACTTGCCTTGCTGTTGCTGAGGTTATCTATTATGACAGGATTGTAACCGGCTTCAATAAGGGCAATAACTGTATGACTGCCAATATATCCTGCTCCGCCTGTAACAAGTATTGATGAGTTTATGTGCTTCTGGGAATATTCTTCCATTTACCTTTATCCTTGTCTGTTTGTTATTAATTAAGGCTTCTTTTTTTTCTTGAGAAACTCCAGGGAACCTGACAATCTATAGTTTTCAAATAGGCTACCATTTATAAATAACCTGTTATAAATAACTTGATTTAACTCTTATCTCACGGTAAATTTCAATAAACACTAAACGTATGCTGAGCAATTATATATCACACTTGTACAGCCAATGATAATATAAAAAATAACATTTTATTGTAATAATTTCCCCTGATTCAAGAAAGTATAATGGTTCATAAAAAATAATTTGCAGCATTTAATTCTAAATTTATCCACATACATCAGATCATATATATAAAAAATCTGTTGCGCTTAACCTCCCGTATATGCTATAAAAAAACCATTCCGGGGCCGTTAGCTCAGTCCGGTAGAGCAGTTGACTCTTAATCAATTGGTCGAAGGTTCGAATCCTTCACGGCCCACCAATAAAATCAACATGTTACAAGTTCTACCCATTGTGAACCATCCCTTGATTGTGAAGTAAATGTGAAGTGGAGTTAAAATTATCATTTAAAGCATTGTCGAGTACATCAACGGCCCTTGTGAAATGCTGTGGTGATAAGTGCGAATACCTCAAGGTCATTGCTAAGCTCTTATGGCCTAAAAGCTTTGAAACTGTAGTAAGGTCAATCCCTGCCATAACTAAATGAGAAGCAAATGTGTGTCTTAGGTC
>CAYSBW010000119.1:0-2760 GCA_964429485.1 uncultured Syntrophorhabdaceae bacterium | reverse complement strand
TCCTGCATAACCATCGGGTTTTACCCATTGCCTTAATGCTCTATAAAGAAACAATCCGCTTATATCAATCTGTTTTTCATATATGTCGGTATAGTGATTTTCAAGAGATTTTGATAACTTAATACGATGTGCCCTTATCCATGGAGGATTACCTGCACATATATCATAAGTTTGTCTCACAATTCTGAGCCATTTGGGATTTTGTTTAGAAGAATTTTGGGTGGCTGCTTGTTCTATGAAGGCTATTCCATCCTGGCCGTTAAATAGAATTCCTGCTATTTCCAGCGAGGATTGCCCACCGGAAAGATTGATAGAGGGAATTAGTGAAGCGGCAAGGTCCCGCATTTCTTCTTTGCGTTTACCTTGAAATAGCTCAAACAGATGCCAGAAAAACTGAACCTGGGCAAGCGCAATGGCAAATATATTAATATCGAGGCCATTTAGCCTATCAAGAATTGTAGATATAGTTTCTTTATCTAATACACTGGTGGAACTTATTCTTTCGATAGAATAATTAAGAGCTTCAACAGCGAATGTTCCAGTTCCGACGGCAGGATCAAGGAAAGTCTTTGAGGGGTTATATCCGCATTGTTTGAGAATATATCGTGCAATTTCCGGCCTGGTATAATATTCACCAAGAGCTTTTCGTTTATTCTTTTCAAGAAACCCGTCATATACGCCTGAAAGTATGTCTCCCTTAACTGTTTTGAAATCAAATTCAGATAAAAGATAAAGAGAATATTCTATTGTGTCGTTAAGCGCCTGATCATTAACATCCAATATCCAATCAAGGTTGCTTTCATCAAATACATTATGATAAAGCTCTGCGGCGTGCTTATATGCTTCTTTCAATAAAAACTGGTACCCCCTCCGGAAGCGCCTTGCAAAAGAAATGAAATCTGATATGCCGCCATTCGATACATAACGATCAAGGAAACCATTGTCTTCAGAAAACCGTATCAATAACATTCTTGCAAGAATAAAACTGGATGTTTCATATATAAATGATTCCCGAATTCTTTTATTATCATCATCTGACGACAAAAGACTGGGAGCATCAATGCCCAGTTTTGCAGCATATTCTTTTAGAAGCAAATGTTCTATTTTGAGTGCCCATTGATAAGGTAGGGTTAATATTGAGAGTCTTTCCTGTGCTCGATCATATCCATCAATATAATTTATTATATCTGTCGGATCTGTAAACCTTGAGGACAGCTTTGTTACTTCAGGAAATTTTATCTTAATCTCTTGTCCGGCGGGGAAGAATTTATATGAACCATATGAGGGTGACAAATTATCCAACTCCGCTACAACCGATTTAATGTCTTCAACGGCCCTGCTTGTGACCAATCTGCTTATCTGATCCCTGAGAGCTTTTGATACTTCTTTAATTACCTGAAGAAATTTATCTGTACCGAGGGAATTTACATCTAACCATGAAAACTTCGTTTCCCCTTTCCTGAACAGTTTTACCTCATTGTCTATGTCAAATGATTTTGAAGATATTCTATTGAACGCTTCGACGAAATATTCATAGTTCTTAAGCGCCTGCCATTCATAATCATAGGTTTCATCCCAATTACCATTGCCTATTCCGATGAATCGTACTATTGTTTGATCAAATAGAATCATCCACCTGGTAGATATCTGTATATACTTCTTTTTTTCTTCAAAAATCTCCTCTGCTCTCTGAAGGACCTGATCGCGTGTTTTACCCTCAAATATGATTGCGGCGTTATAAGAGGCCTTGTTTGGTTTTCCATTCAGCCCGTTTGGATATATTATAATGTCCGGTATGCCTGACCCGACTGACGTATCGATCACGATGTTATCGCGCTTCCAACCGACCCCTAATGATGGATTGATTAGCAGGTCTCTGATGTACGCATACAGATTTCTTTCAGCGCCACTGTTTGTAATAATTGCTTCTATAGTTTTCTGAAGGTATTCTGTAGTTTTTCTTTGATTTGTTCTTGCCATTGACGCCCGCATTTTATACTTTAATTTTGGCAATTATACAAACAATGAAACAGAGGGTCAATCTCTTTTCCTGCTGCAGACCTCACAAAAGCAATTCCTGCAAATAGCAAGAACAGGGGATGTCAAGGCGGGATGTTTTTATCGAACAGGCCGTAAAACTCCGCCCTTCAGGGCGGGGTAGTTGACCAATATCCAAAAGCAAACCGCTTTTCCTGAAACAGTTTTGTACATGTATTGACCACTTCAGGGTCGTAAAGCATCCCTTTGTTGTTCTCTATCTCGGCAAGGGCCTTGTCCATACCGGGGGAGGGCCTGTAGGGGCGATGAGACGCCATTGCTTCAACCACATCGGCAACAGCTATGACCCTTGATTCACGGAGAATTTGGTCACCCTTTAAACCCTGTGGATAGCCGGAGCCGTCCAGTCTTTCATGATGCTGCAATATTATTTCAGGAATGGGGGATGGCACTTTTATTTTTTTTGCCATGTCATATCCCAGGGCAGGGTGATTCCTGACAAGAGTCATTTCCGAAGTTGTCAGGGCACAGGGCTTGTTCAAGATTTCCATAGGAATGAGAAACTTGCCAAGATCGTGAATTGTGCCTGCCAGATGGATTCCTTCTACCGCCATTGCCGGAAATCCCATTTCTTTTGCAATTGTCCGTGCAAGATCGGCTGTTCTTTTCTGATGCCCTGTTGTGTGGGGGTCCTTCAAGCCGATTATCTGACACAAGCTTGCAATGAATGTTTGTGTAGAGCTGTTTTCTTCCAGCTTCTTT
>CAYSBW010000118.1:0-2830 GCA_964429485.1 uncultured Syntrophorhabdaceae bacterium | reverse complement strand
TGACCCCTGATGTCAATCGTGGAGACCAAACATTTTCATGCTGCATCTTTCCACACAACAAACTGTTTCCTGTAGGCAACAGGGGATAGGTATCCAAGCCTCTTCTGTCTCCGTTGCCGATTGTAAAATATCTCGATATATTCTGTAATTTCCCTGATTGCCTGTTCCCTTGTTTTATAACGTTTATGATAAACAAGTTCGTTCTTCATGGTTCCCCAGAAGCTCTCCATAGGGGCATTATCATAACAGTTGCCTTTCCTGCTCATAGAGGGTTTCATATTAAATCTTTTTATGAGATTCATATAGTCCTTTGAACAATACTGAATGCCCCTGTCTGAATGGTTGATAAGACCGGGTACGGGTCTTTTTGTCCTTACCGCCATTAAAAGAGATCTGATAACGAGGTCTTTGGTGATTCTTGATCCTAAGGCATAACCAACTATCTCTCCGTTAAAAAGGTCTTTATGGGCAGCACAGTAAAGCCATCCTTCATTGGTAGGAATATAAGTAATATCGCTGACCCAGATTTTATTGAGGGCATCCGCTTTAAACTTCTGTTCCAGTATGTTTTCTGCAACAGGCAGTTTGTGTTTTGAATCTGTTGTAGCCTTGAACTTTTTTGTCTGTTTGCAGCGTATTCCGAGTTTCTTTCTTATTTTTCTTATCCTGCAGATACCTACTTTTATACCTTGTACTGCGAGATCACGCTGAATGGTTTCAGGACCTGCAACCTCACGGTTTCTTTTGTGGGCTGCTTTTATCTCAATTTCAAGCCTCATCTCTTCTATTGTGTGCTTTGAAGGCTTACGGCTAAGCCATGCATAATAGCCGCTTGGTGATACATTAAGCATACGGCACATAAAGGGGACAGTATAGTATAGTCGCTGGTTCTTCATGAACGCGTACCTGGATGCGACTCTTTGGCAAAGTACGCGCTCGCTTTTTTTAAGAAATCACGCTCCATCTTTACCTGGGCAAGTTCACGCTTGAGGTTTAATATTTCCATTTCTGTTTCACTCATGGGTTTCTTTGAGCTTCCTACACAAGAAAGTCTGCCCTTTTTCTCTTCCCTTACCCAATAGGTTATGGTTGACTTGGGAATAGATAATATACGTGCAACCTCCGATGCTTTCATTCCACTCTCTGTTATCATCTTCACTGCTTCTTCTCTGAGTTCTCTTGTGTAAACTGCGTTAGGAATCTTTTCCATCCTGACACCTCCGTTTCTGTATTGTACATCAACTTTGGTATCCACGAAAAGTATCATACGTCAACCTGGAGAGATTGCTTTTAAACCCCCTTTTATGTAAGCCTGCCATATTTTACTGGCCCGACCTACACTGATGCCTACGCCCTCTGCTGTCGCTGTGTTTGTAAGTCCCTGCTTTCGAAGACGGACAACCTGTTTTCTGATCTCATATTGTGTCTCTGGACTATGTTTTCGTGCATCTATCTTTTCCATTTCAAAATGACCCCGCGGATGGCGCTAATGGACAGATTATTGCATCAATTACTATCCCTGCTTCATACAACTATAGGTTAGAATGTGCGGGTATGAAGAAGGAATAGTACAATACCCCTCCCTTGCCCCTTAAATACCCTATTCACACTACTTTACCATCTTGCCGCAGATGTGGTTTGCAGCGGATTCGCCCATTTTACTGGCATCGATTTCCGTTTTAGCATCAGTCCAGGTGAAATCTGTTACTGATCGCCAACTGTCGGTTTTTGCACCCGTGGAACCTTCGTGAAGCTTGATATAAACATCAATGTCCTTGCGCCAGCCGGTGAATTTAATGGATTTTTTGATTGAAATAATGCCATGGATCACATAGTCAACCCCCAGTTTTAACGCCAAGGCCTTATATTCGCTGTCACTTAAGCCGAATGTCTTGGTCATGTCAAAACCGGATTGCGATACAGCCTGGTCAACCTTATCCTTTGACACAAATCTGAAAACATTGCGCTCCTGCAAACATTTTTGAAGATAATCCGTCACATGCTCCGATACATCTGCATCGTTGGTGTTTTTGATAGGAAGCATTGCTGCCGTTGGCGCCTTACCCGTGTGTTTTATTGCGGGAGGCGGGCTCTGTTCTGTCGTTGTGGCAAAGCACCCTGAAAGAAAAAGTAGAAAAGCCAAAGCAAAGACAATACGAATAGGGATAACTTTCATAAAAACCTCCATTATTTAGTTACGTGCCGTTTTTTAGGCCACCGGGTTAGATATAAAGAAACATAAACAGTATTTAATCGTTGCCTTCGAAACAAAACATGAGGTAAATATTTTTCCATCAGTGAAAAATAAAAAACTGTATAAATTGTACTATCCCTACTACCTATACCTATATGCTTTTCGTTTCAGCCCAGCGACATCCATACTACATACCTATAGACATTCTATACTTCTCTAAACTAAAAGTTAACAAAAAACTTATGGGAGAATAGTGTGAAAAAAAGAGGATATTAGAAGTATATGGAAAAAACAGAAAAAAAACCTGCCTGAAAGAGAATTGTAGGCATTGGTCCCGCCAGTCAGATCCCCCGTCCTTTTTAGTTCTGCTTGTGACAAAAGTTGAATTATAGGCTGTTTTTTCAGGGATTCCATAAGGCTCATATCCTTCTTCGCTTCTTCGGTAATAGATTGGAGAGCTGTTTATCTTTATGGAACTGGTAGAACATTGCTGTTTTGAGAATAGAGGTGGTGTTGGGTAATACGAATTTAATGTACCTGATTTCCTGAAACAAATGTTTTTTTATTTTGTCCATACCTCCCGGAATATGTCAATGAAAATGAGACACTTTTTTCAAACATTTAGTGTACTACTCC
>CAYSBW010000117.1:0-2921 GCA_964429485.1 uncultured Syntrophorhabdaceae bacterium | reverse complement strand
ACCATACACCAATGCCCTGTTGAAAGACAGGGCATTGGTGTATGGTGGACATCAGGTTGATTCAGGATAAGTTTTTATAAGCAGGAATATGAAATTTAAAATTCTTGTATTTATATTGTATAATATTCTATTATCCTTATCTAAAGAGGATCAAACTTGTAGCATATCTGTCTGATCTTCCTAAACATTGTGGACTTTTTCACATTATTATGAAAATATTTCTTGACAGCAATTTTAGATTGTACTATTTTGAACTTATGTTATGTGAAAAGATGTTTTTTAACTTGGCCTTAAAGAGGAAGATCTAATAACCGTAGCAATATACGTGAAAATATGAACAACCTTATAGATAGAGGTGATAAGAAATGAGGTATGGAGAGACAGGTTTTAATTTAGAGATTGATCTATCACGGGGAAGCATCCATAGAGCTGAAACTGATTTGAAATTAGCTGAACTGCATCTCGGGGGTCTTGGCACCAATACTAAATTATTGTGGGACAGGATTCCGCCTGAAACGGAACCTTTTTCTCCTGATAATCTGCTAATATTCAGTTCCGGCTTATTATGTGGAACTCCTGCTCCAGGCGCTAATCGCACGATTGTTACTACTTACTCTCCTCAGACTTTGCTAATGGCATATTCAATGATGGGAGGTTTTTTTGCGCCTGAACTAAAACATGCAGGATTTGATAAAATTATCTTTCGAGGAAAGTCGCCCAATCTGGTTTATATTTGGATTAATAACGATAAGGTAGAAATACGCGATGCCGCCCATTTGCGCGGGAAAGGCGCAGTTCAAACTGCTGAAATCATCAAAAAAGAACTTAATCAGCCTAATGCACAAATTGCTGCCATTGGATTGGCAGGAGAAAACAGAGTATTTACCGCTTCCATTGAGCAAGGCAGATCCAGTGCCAGCCGACTTGGAGTTGGTGCTGTTATGGGAGATAAGGGAATCAAAGCAATAGCAGTTCGCGGGACTAAGGATGTGAATATTGCGAAACCAGCAGAATTTATAAAACTTTGTAATGAAGTGCTGCAGTATATTAAATATCGGGGTGAGAACCCTGTACCCAATGTAATGACAATTTTGCAGGGCCTTGGTTCGCCGCAGGAGATGTTGCATGTTGATGAAGCATGGCATACTCAAAATTTCATGTGGGGAAACTCCCGGGTTCGTAGAAAAGATTTCTGGAACAAAGAAATCGAGGAGAGATGGAAGGAGGTTCAATTAAATGTCCGTAAGCGCCTGATAAGTTGTTATAACTGTCCTATAAAGTGTGGAGCAATAATATCAGTTCCTGGGATTTCAACGTATATGATGAAATGTTTCTCAAAATTAACCTATACGATGGCAGCTTTTGTGGATGATCTGGATTTTGGTTTTAAAATTGCCCAACGTGCAACAGAATACGGAGTAGACGGTTTTTCAACACCACAAATTATGGCCTTTGCTTTTGAATTAAGAGAGGCCGGTATTCTGCCTGAAGAAGATTTTAAAGGATGTCCTTCTGACAACGAGGGAAAATTTTACTGGCTCCTTGACAGAATAGTAAGACGCGAAGGGATAGGAGATATCCTGGCTGACGGTACATACTGGGCAGCCAAAAAAATTGGTAATGGTGCAGAAGATTTTGCTCACAACAATATCAAGAAACATGAACAGTTACCGCTTAAGCTGGGGATGTTGAATCCTGTTTATTTTCTCATGTATGCCACTGGTGAAAAAGCAAACATCACGCAGATAGAAGGACAATTCCCTCAGTCACCCTTTATGACGATGGAAGAAAGGGAGGGGTTTGTAAAGGATTGGATTCAGGTTCCTGATGAGAAATTTAAACAGTACGTTCTGGACTGGGAACCAAGAGGGGAACGTTCCAATCCCTATTACCCTACTGTTGACATGTCTGTTGATATTGTTGACTGGCAGGAAAAGATGCATTATATAGATGATTCACTCGGTGTGTGTGCCGGTTTATCATCCTTTCCTTTGAAGCCACCATATCACATACATAATTATCCCTACATTATTTCGGCAGCTACAGGGATAGATGTGGATGAGGCTGAATTAACGAAAATATATAAAAGGAATCGGAACCTCGTAAGAGCTGTTAATGTAAGAAGGGGTCTGAGAAGAGCTGATGAAAAGCCGCCTGAAGACCATTGGAAAAAAAGATTTCCCGAACTTGAGGAAAAACTCCTGGATACCTACTATAAATTCAAGGGTTGGAACAACGATGGAATTCCCACCAGGGAAACTCTGAATGAGTTAGATTTGGGTTATGTTGCCGAAGACTTAGAACAGAGAGGTATAATAAAAAATGAGCAAGATTAAGAAAAAAATCAAGACAATCAAAATCGATCTTGATAAATGCAATGGTTGCCGGGCATGCGAGGTGATCTGCTCTGCCTTTCACGCTAATCCGAAATACAGCAGCAGCAATCCGGCTCGATCACGGATACGTATGATTCGTGATCCCTTAAGGGATGTATATGTTCCTGTTTATGCCGGTGAATATACTCCAGCGGAATGTATGGGCAGAGACAAGTATGTTATTGATGGCAAGGAGTACGATGAGTGTGGTTTTTGCAGGGCTGCTTGTCCTTCAAGGGATGCTTTTAAAGAGCCTGATTCAGGTCTTCCTCTCAAGTGCGATATGTGTGAAGACGATCCGCCTCAAGAGAAGCCTCTCTGTGTTCAGTGGTGTCTTAATGAAGCCCTTATTTACGAAGAAAGGGAAGAAGAAGTGGATGAAGAAGTTAAACTGGACGAAATGGAGATAGGATTGGAAGCATTGGCGGACAAATATGGACTGAAGAATATATCTGATGCTGTTGCGAGATTGTCCAACAAGAGCTGAAAAACCAAGAAACAATCAGGAAGGATTAAGGAAAGACAATGGAGACTGTAGCCCCCTTC
>CAYSBW010000116.1:0-2933 GCA_964429485.1 uncultured Syntrophorhabdaceae bacterium | reverse complement strand
AAAGGAAACAAACTTTGTAATACTGTTTATGTCATAATAAAGAGAAGAACCAATAGAAAGAATTATAATGAAATCTCTCAATTTTCTTCTGCTTAAAAAATATTTGTCAATCGTTTTTTTATGAATAGTTTGCGGTTTGTGCAATTTCATTGAATTTCTATATATCACAATAATATGAAGATAATGTGAAGACCATATGTTTATATTGTGTGGTGAGCTGGTTGTTGTTCAAGAAATACCCCCGTACCCGCCCTGAAGGAAGTTGTGTGCAACAAATAGAAATTTCAACATCTATTCTTTTATAGTAAAGTAAAGGCCGCATTGCTTGATTGCAATGCGGCCTTTACAGCAAGAAGGTATAACTGGTTGAACCAGAGAGGTACAGATTTATTTGTACTTATTTTAATACAATATCATTTAAAAATCAAGCTTATTTTCGAGCCTCCCGATCTGGTAATATATCATGTTATAAGGCAGTTGACATCTTGAAACTGAATTTGTTTTCCCTGAAAAGCTTTAAACAAGTGTCAGCAGCAGTTGCATTATATAAAACTCCCCTGTTTTTCTCTATCTCCTTAAGGGCTACTTCTATGCCTTTTGCCGGTCTGTATTGGCTGGCATGAAGAAATAGCTTCCACCACATCTGCAATTGCAACAATCTGTGCCTCAAGTAATATCCCGTGACCTTTTAATCCGTGGGGGTATCCGGAACCGTCAAGCCTTTCACGATGCTGAAGAACCACCTCTGCTACCGGATGGGGCAGTTTAATGGTTTTTACCATTTCATATCCGGATTCAGGGTGTTTCCTGATAAGAGCGATTTCCACAGCAGACAGGTTCCCCGGTTTGTTTAAAGTTGTTTAAATTATATATCCTCCAAGCCCGGTGTGTCTTGAAATCTGTTTGTTGTTTTTTTATGGCAAGGGCTTTTTCCGATCTTGCAAGCACCAGAGCCTTCCTTGCTCTTGTCACTGCCGTATAAAGCACATTCCGCTAGAGCATGACGTAATACTGCATAGTAACAGGAAAAACAATGTACTCGCTTCACTGCCCTGGAATTTGTGAACTGTTATGGTATAGGCTAAATCAACCTGATCCAGTTCAAAATCATCATAATCGACAATTTTATTGTCATTGAAGAGGATGGACAATGTACGTTCTTAATTGTCTATGTTTATCATATATCCTATTGTTTTTACGTTAAATGCATCTATATTCATTGGTGAAAGCACCTGTATTTTGTCTATTGCCGCATAGTCTCAAATATAAGCACATTAATCTTTAACTGGTCGTTTTCTTTTATAGAAGGAGCAGGAATGTTCTATGCGCCGTGTGGTTATAAAGGAAGTATATTACCGGCAAAGATTTTGTGTTGATATGGCAGAAGAGAGCTTTTTGCCGGTATCTTTATGAATCAGACACTGTCCCGTTCTCTATCAGCATCAGTTTCTTCGCCCTCGACAGCCTCTTGATCTTTACCTCTCTTTTCATGGCATCAGATTGTGTTGAATAACTTTCAGAATAGGCAAGCTTCACTGGCCTCCGACTTCTTGTGTACCTTGCTCCGTTGCCGGTGTTGTTATGTTCATACAATCTTTTTTCAATATTATTAGTATAACCGGTATATAGGGTTTTATCAGAGCATTCAAGGATGTAGGTATAGAATGTAAAAGTGTTCATATATTTTTATTGACACATTTCTGCATGACAGGTTATGTGTGTCTCATTACATAACACAGGAAGACCATCAAGTGAAAGCTGGAACAAAAAATAATAAGTCCTCCATTGAAATTGACCCCGCATGGGCGGATCTCCATGTTTTGATTTTCAAGGGATTTACCGATGTTGTATTATAGCTTCTCACATATTCCATCTGTCGGCGCTGCAACAGAAAGAAGAATCTGGGACAGCGGCGTATGTTCCATGGATGATTTTATCAAATCGCCGCTGGTTTTCCTTTCGTATGTTTCAGGTAAAGATATCGGGTTGTAAATATAAATGTTAAGAACAGTTTTTGTAATTCTATCAGCATTTTTTCTATCAGCTTTTTTTATAGCCGGGGATTGTATTCCAGAAGACGATTCCCGATCGGTAATGATAGCAGTTTTGCGGGATAAACCCCGTGATCTTGAAAACAATCAGTTTCTGATTGAATTTACTCCTTATTATTACAAATATAAAAGTGATACAAGTGACTGGTATGCGCCGTACCTGCTTTTAAGAGCTGATATAGGTCCGGATTGGGAAATCAGCATAGGAAGCGATTTTTTTGCATACCAGAGACCGGACTACGGTTTCTCCGATATTTATTTGGGTGCTAAATGGAAATTCTTCAGTAATGACGATTTTGCCATAGCCGTGACGGGATATCTTGATTTGCCGACCGGCAATAAAGTATTTCGAGAACCTGGAATCGAGCCGACACTGGCATTTCTGGCAAGCCATAAAATTGGTGACTTTGAGTTTGGGGGGTCAATCGGGTCAACCTATGCTTCAGATTCAAGGGGGGAACCATATTATTTTGATATTGAGATGACTCTGGAACTGGACTATATTTTTAATAAAAACAACTCTTTTGGTGTTTTTTCATATGGTTACACCCCGGATCAGCGCAATGACGGTTCGTCCTGCATAACAGGGGGCGCCACATATACCCATACTGTTAACAACCTCTATGCCGTGGGTATAACACTAATGAAAGGTTTTTCAGGCAGGGGAATGGACTGGTCGTGTATGTTTTCTCATAGCTTTACATTCTGACAGAGTAACGGCTGTATGTTTGCACTGTTAAGCAATACATGTCTCTTCAGGATTGTCAATTGTAATCAATCAGGCTCACGGTTTGCTCTGCAAACTCCGTCATTAACAGGCGGGGTGATTCACATAAAAATTAGGAAAATGTAACGACGCAAGTCCATATTACACAGTTTTAA
>CAYSBW010000115.1:0-3156 GCA_964429485.1 uncultured Syntrophorhabdaceae bacterium | reverse complement strand
CTGATCAGGAACAGGTTTTGCCGTAACAGGTGAAGTGGCTTACTTTTCCTGTTTCTACAGCAGCAAATGGGTGTAGCATTATCGATTCCTAAAGGGGGAAAATGTGATATCAGGGTACAAATCAACCGTTTTTTACATCTGTGGAACAGCCGCACTTGGTGGTTTACTCTTTGGTCTGGATCAAGGTTTTATTGCCAATTCCCTTGATATAATCCAAAAGGTTTATGGACTGGATATCAAGGCAGCCGAACATTATTCTTCTATTTTGGCAACAGGAGGGATAATCGGCGCCCTTCTCTCCGGGATATTTGCGAGATATCTTGGCAGAAAAAAGAGCCTTGTGTTATCGGGTTCTATGTTTTGTGTTGCATCACTTGTCTCTGCCATGCTTCCGCCGATGGCAGTAATGTATACATGCAGATTTATCCTCGGATTTGCCATCGGTATTGCATCATTCATTGTGCCTTTATATCTCTCTGAAACAGCCCCTGCTTCCATTCGTGGCGCCATGGGAACACTTTTTCAACTGCTCATCACCATTGGTATATTTTTGATATCATTGACCAATTATATTATTGAAAAATGGATTACGATCCCTCGGACGGCACTTCCACTTATGTTTGCTGTTATTGTACTGTTTGCCGGTCTTATGTTAATCGGAAGCCTCTTTCTGCCGGAGAGCCCGAGGTGGCTTATACTAAAGGGGAAGAGAGATCAGGCAATAGCAGTTCTTCATAAGACTCTTAATACCCCGGAAGATGTCCAACGTGAAATTAGGGATATTGAGAGCAGCCTGGGCAATCAGGGTGTTCAGATGAACATTCTGTTTAAGGGCTATTTTATAAAGATACTTTTTGTGGGTATATTTTTGCAGATGTTCCAACAGCTTGTCGGAATTAATGTGATGATTTATTATGCCCCGACTATTCTTGGTTATGCAGGCCTTGCTGCCATTGTTGCAATGATGACAGTGCCGACGGTAAATATGCTTTTTACCTTTCCTGCTATAAGGCTTGTAGAAAAATGGGGCAGGAAAAAGCTCCTCTATGTTGGAGCATTGTGTATGATGATAAGTATGTCTGCCGCAGGTGCAGCTTTTACAATGATTGGCGGCCATTCAGACCCATCGGCAATCTTGTTGGCGCCTAAGATTATTCTCCTCGCAGCAATAATCTTATATATCTTCGGTTTTGCCGTTTCGTGGGGACCGGTGGCCTGGCTGGTCTGTGCAGAAATATTCCCTTTACAGGGGCGTGAACTTGGAATGACCGTTACAACCATGGTTAACTGGACATTTGCCGGATTGTTGATGGATAATGCTCTTACATTCATGAATGTTCACGGGAATGCTTCGATCTTCTTCCTGTTTTCTGTTTTTTGTATACTTGCTGTTGTGTTTGTAGCTGTATTTGTGCCGGAGACCAGAGGGGTAACGCTTGAACAGATTGAGGCAAACCTTAAATCCGGGAAGAGGATGAGATTTTTAGGGAATGTATTGCGTTAAAAGACGGAACTTATTATCATCGATATCTGTCTGTTCTACCTCATAAGGTATATTTTTCCTAATATTGGTTATTATGAGTTTGCATGTAATGAAAAATGATGGTTAATTTGTCAGCAGAATGCAAATTAATTGTTGATTGGTTTTAACTTTAAAACAATAAAACAGCATAGAATTCAGCCAAAAAATATGATAAAAAACCCGAAGTGCCAATACAACAATTGTAATTTTGATAAAAAGAAAAAGGCTATAAAAGACATAGGAGATATGAAAAACAAGATCTTTATTTCAACTTTATTAGCTGTTTTGCTTTTAACATTCCCTATTTCTTACGCTAATGACAATATAGATGTACAAAAAAATAACCAGGAACTTGATGCTATAGTCAGACTTGAAGTAATGAAAAACAAGGCAACTGCGGACATTAAAAGATGTGATTTTGAGATTCAGAAGTCTGAGAATACTATCAGGAAATCAGAAGAAATTATAAAACTGGCTCAACAAAAAAAGAATGCACAGGCTGAAATGATTGCCCGGCAGGCTAAGCAGAGAGCCCGGGAAGCGCTGGCAAAAAACATGGAATTGAAGAAGCTGGCAGAACTTAAAATGAAGAGGGCTGAAAATGCCCTTTCATATATAAAAACAGGGGGCAAAAATCCCGAAACCAGGATAGAACAGGTTGAGCTCGAGAATAACAGACCTGAGTGGACAAAAAAGCAAAAAGAGCTTATCGAAAATCGGCTTGCCGGAAAAAATCCTTACATCGAACCTATGTATGCATCACTAAAGATCAACGCCCCGCCTCCTCTGCCCGCCAGGAAGTATGACGAACTGAAACCTGGAGATGTGATGCTTATTAAACCGGAAGACAAAGACAGCAGATCGCTTTGGGAAAGAATTAAGGATAACGCCAAAGACAGCGCCTTCTGGATTAATACGGGTGACAGGATTTCTTCAGTTTCTTCATCTCCGGCCTCGCATACAGTGCTCTATCTTAAAGAAGTGAACGGCAAAAAATTGTTTTTAGACCACACGCCTGAAAGAGGTTCCCATGTAATCAGCGAGGATGAATTCCGAAAAGCATATGGCCACCGAGATGCCTTGGTCGCCCAGCCCGTTAAAGAAGTAGATACTGTAAAAATCTGGGAAGCAGCAAAAGAACTGTCAAAGAGGGAAGCACAAATCAAAACAAAAAAATCCGATAATATTATAGACCAGAGCGGATACGGCGTTTTCGGAAATGACAATATGGTATGCTCCGAAGCCTCCCGCTGGGCACTTGTTAATTCCGGCATTAAGATTCCGGAGGCAGCATCGCCCCTTAAAAGACTTTTAGGTATACATTATGGCCCGGCAAACTTTTTCAGCGACGACAAGAATTTCATCATTACGCCCCTGTATGCACCCACCCGATAAGTCAATAAACAGCAAACCCATTTTATATGAATAGCATGTTATTGACATGCAAGTCAGGTAAACTTATACTAAACTATTATGAGAGACGGTATGAATAGTTATTTTTTATATTTTTTGTTATGCCTCTCTATGCTGTTTTCTGCACAAAACATAGCGGCGGAAAAACCGGCTGCCCTGAATGAAAAATTACCAGAAAGGAAATCTTTTGAGCAGGTTACAGTCAGAAATTTTTTCTCATG
>CAYSBW010000114.1:1918-3364 GCA_964429485.1 uncultured Syntrophorhabdaceae bacterium | reverse complement strand
CCTGATTTACATAGACCCGCCTTTTGCGACAGGGGCGGATTTTACGGTGGATGTTGAGATTGGGGAAAAAGGGAAGGAAATACATAAAGAGCATTCGATTCTGGAAGAGAAGGCTTATAGAGATACTTGGGGGCAAGGGATAGATAGTTTTCTAAAAATGATGTTTGATAGACTGGAATTTATGAAGGATTTATTATCGGATAAAGGCAGTATTTATGTTCATATTGATTTTAGAGTCGTATCACATATAAAAATCCTTATGGATGAATTATTTGGAATTGACAATTTTCTTAATGAAGTAATTTGGTGCTATAAAGAAAGAGAAATGTCGAAAGATAAATGGAATAGAAAACACGACAATATAATTGTTTATACAAAATCTAATGGGAAACATGTTTTTAATTATGATGATGTGAGAGAAGAGTATACAGAGGTAACAAAATCAAAATTTAAATATAAAGATGAAAAAGGGTTATATCAAATTCGGGGCAAAGGAATCCCCGGTAGCCCTGTTAATAAAGCCGATGGATTAAGACCTGAACATGAAGAAAAATATCCAGGTATGACGTACAGACAATACATGGATACAGGAACATTGCCACGTGATTGGTGGATAATTCCTATTGTCAATAAAGCTGCACAGGAAAGAACAGATTATCCTACCCAAAAACCAGAAGAGCTTTTATTAAAAATTATTAAAGCAAGCAGCAATGAAGGTGATTTGGTTGCCGACTTCTTCTGTGGTTCCGGCACAACCTGTGCGGTCGCTGAGAAGCTTGGCAGGCGCTGGATTGGCGTCGATTTGGGCAGATATGCCATCCACACAACCCGTAAACGTTTGCTGGAAATCGAACAGAGTAAGAGATTAACCGACGATGGCAGGAAATACGGCAAAAAGGCCCGTCCCTTTGAAATCCTCAACCTTGGAAAGTATGAACGCCAGTTCTGGCAGGTAAAGGCATTCGGCAGGAAGGATGAAAAGCAGGCGATGTATGAATACCTTGCTTTCATTCTTAAGCTTTACGGCGCAGAACCTATTGCTGGATCGTCATACATTCACGGAAAAAAGGGAAATGCCCTGGTTTATGTCGGCGCGGTGGATTCGCCTGTTACTATTCAGGAAGTTACCGATGCCTTAAATGACGCAAAAGAAATGGAGCAGAAAGAGCTGCATGTCCTTGGCTGGGAATGGGAAATGGGTTTAAATGACGCCATTCAGGAAGTGGCAAAGCAGATGGGGGTGCGGCTCAAGCTGCGCATCATACCCATGGACGCCATTGATCCGCAGGCAGCAGGCAAAGGCGATGTGAAGTTTTTTGAACTGGCCTATTTCAAAACTGACATTGAAACAAAAGGCCTGAAAGCAAAGGTGAAGCTGGAAGACTTTGTCATTCCGCACACCGATTTAGTCCCTCCCGATGTAAAAGAAAGCATTAAGAAATGGAG
>CAYSBW010000114.1:0-1818 GCA_964429485.1 uncultured Syntrophorhabdaceae bacterium | reverse complement strand
AAAAAGAAAGCGGCCAATGAATATGAACTGATTCAGGGACGCAGACCGAGTAAAATGCTGACCGTTAACAAACTCCGTTCAGACATTGACAGGTGGCGTAACGATGGTTATCCCGGAGCAACAGCCACTTCACAGGAATTACTGGCTTATTGGTTTGAGCAATCTCACCCGCCGGTGTTCGGAAATGAACCCTTCCATTTTTATTTCTGCCAGCGTGAAGCAGTCGAAACGATTATCTATCTTTATGAAATCAGGAAATTTATTGATGTTGTTCCGCTGATCGAGGACTACCATGAAAAATACATGGCAACGCTATTTTCTTCTGTGGTTGAATTCAGCGAAGATATGGATGGCAAACGAAAAGTAAAAAGATTTTTCCCTGAACTGAATCAGGAAGGAGAGCAGGAACTGCCCGAGAAAGACCTGCTGCGCTATGCCGTCAAAATGGCAACAGGTTCGGGCAAAACCTTTGTGATGGCCTTTGTGGTTGTGTGGAGCTACTTTAACCGCCTCAGAGAAAAAGACAGGCGTTATGCCAATAACTTCCTGCTGGTTGCCCCCAACGTCATTGTATATGAACGTTTGGCAAAGGATTTTGCCAATGGAAAAGTTTTTGAAGAATTTCCCTTTGTTCCGACAGCATGGAAATCAAAATGGAAACTTAACATAAAACTGCGCGGCGATGAAAGCCCGCTGGCTGCTGAGAATAATTTTATACTTAATAATATCCATCAGCTTTACGAGAGCCGCATTAAGGAATTCAATCCCAACACAATCATAGAAGCAATACTTGGCAGAAAACCGCAGACTGACCCGGGCAAGTCCCCCCAGACGCTTTTGGAACGGATCAAGGAACTGGACAACCTGCTGGTTATGAACGATGAGGCACATCACGTCCACGATGATGAATTGAAATGGAATGAAAGTCTGCTGTCAATACATAAAAATATTCCCGGCGGATTAAAGATGTGGCTTGATTTTTCGGCAACCCCCAAGACCCCTGAAAATACCTATTATCCGTGGATCATATGCGATTACCCGCTGGCGCAGGCAGTGGAAGACAGGATTGTAAAGGTGCCGTTGATTGTTCATTCCGTAAATAAGAAAGAACCGGATAAGGTCACAAAAGATAATGTCGTCCAAAAATATGGCGACTGGATATCGGCTTCGCTTGCCAGGTGGAAGGAACACAACGACGCATACAAAGGCGTCGAGAAGAAACCTGTCCTTTTTATCATGGCTGAAAAAAATGTCTTTGCCGATAAAATTGCCGAATCAATAGCCAAACTTGGTTCTTCTTATGGAATAGCCAGAGATGAAATCATGATAATCCATACCGACAATTCCGGAGATGTCCGCAAAAAAGATTTGGAGAGCTTACGTGAAGAAGCCCGCGATGTGGACAATCCGAAAAACAAGATTAAAGTGATAGTCAGCGTACTTATGCTCCGTGAGGGCTGGGACGTTCAGAATGTAACTATAGTATTGGGGTTGCGGGCATTTGACTCGGCCATACTCCCCGAGCAGGCAATAGGCAGAGGGCTTCGTTTAATGCGCGATATCAGTCCGGACCGCACTCAAACACTCGAAGTAATCGGAAATGAAAACTTTGAGAAGATTGTAAAACAACTCGAACTGGAAGGTGTCGGGATCAACTCAACGGCAACACCTCCCCCGCTGCCCGTCACCATTGCCCCTGAAAAGAAAAGACTGCAATACGATATTGAAATACCGTCAACAGACTTTTCATATACAAGGGCGTATAAAAACTTGAGGGGTATTGACGGAAAGACATTTCCTTCACTTTTTTCAACAGAC
>CAYSBW010000113.1:0-3403 GCA_964429485.1 uncultured Syntrophorhabdaceae bacterium | reverse complement strand
ATATTACACCGGCTGATTTATATTTTGAGTTTATCGAAGACACAGAATAATGGAAAACAGCAATAATAGCAAATTATTGATTAGAGTTTTTCATTGTTATGGGTGTATCCGTGGTATCCCGAATATCATCAGTGTTTGACAGTAGTACCTATTAGTGACAACCCCTTTATAGTCCACTTGTGAACTGACATAATTTTATGAAGACAATCTACTAAAGCTTTCACAACAGATTATAAGAGCCTGGTAATTAGTTTACCAATAAAAGCACCACCTTGAACGTCGTCTCCTTTTTATTCCTCCATGATTTTAAAGCCAGCACCCCTCCCGCGAGAAAAGACCAATAATAAAGGATTGTTTATGGTATGTCACTTCATTCTTTTTCCCGAGAAGATGATTCTATTTTTTTAGTAGGGGTGGGTATTGATATTACAGAAAGAAAAAAATAGAACAGGAATTAAGTGAAAGCATAAAAAGTTTTAAATTATTTGCAGCTTTAGCACCTGTTGGTATTGTTATCTCGGATTGCAATCAGAAAATTATTTATACAAGCAAAAAATTTACCGATATTCCAGGATATACAAAGGAAGATCTCGCTTCTGTTGAAGATTGGTGGATATTTGTATACCCTGACGAAGTTTTGAGAAAGGAAATTTGTCGGGACTGGGCATAGATGTTGCCCTTGAGGAAATTGAAAAGAACAAAGGAATCCTTTATGATGAAAAAGTCGTTGATGCTTGCTTAAATATTTTCAGATAAAAGTGATTACCTTTGAATAAAAGAAACCACAATTAATTTAGTTGCATAATCAAGAAAGACGGTGAAATACGATCGATTCCTCAAAGAATAACCTTCCAGAATTTAACCTAAACTGTAAATAATAGGTATAACAATTTCGGCCCTTACAGGTGGTTTTGGAAAAGGCTGAACCTTCCTGATGGTGTTTTCAACATTCTCATCAAGAATTTCGTGACCCGAACTTTTTACAATCCTGACATTTTCAACTGTGCCCTTTTCACAGATTATAAAAGAAACAGTTACTTGTCCTTTCCATCCCATTTTCTTCGCTGTCGACGGATAAGTTAAATTTTTAATTATCAAATCACGTATGTATCGAAAATGTTCTCTAATATATAGCACCTTTTTGTATTCTTCAGAATGGCCTGAGCCCCCGGCTCCCTTGCCGCCCGATCCTGGGCCGGAACCATGTCCTCCTGTTCCCTTACCGCTACCTATCCCTGTATTGGATTCACCGTTATCAAAATCAGCACTTGCAGTAGATGGTTTTCCATGCAAGGCAAGATCGGATGTTTCATTGGATGTTATATAGTTGCCAGTTTCCTTTAATTCTGTTGTATTATCTGTTTCCTTGGTTTTAGCTGCCGCCGGTGTTCTGTGATGTTTTTTAACTTTAGCTTGACTGCTAATTCTTTTTTCATTTTTTTTCACTGATTTAGAACCTGGTGATTTATTATCTTCACCTGAAGCGCCGGTCACGAAAGTTTCGTTGTTTAATATTACAGTAACTGTTTCTTGTGTTTTTTGTACATAAAAAGAATTTACAGCAAAAACAGAGGCTATGAGCACTACATGAATGAGAATAGACAACAAGTAATAATCCTTCAAAGGTCTTTGTTCATTATCAGGTTTTATGTTCATTCATTCACCTTAATATTTTACTATGAAAGGACGCCGGGATTTTACTGTTTTAAAGCTGGGGCAATTGATATATGGCTAATAAAAAAAGCATTACGACTGCTTCCGTTCAGTTTGAAGACCAACCTTTTTGAAACCACTGCCTGAAAGGAGGTCGAGCACATCAACACAGGCCTGAACTGAGGCAAAGCGGTCTGCTTTGACAAGTACAGGTGTTTCACGTCCGAATGACTTAAGTTTTTCTTTAAGACCATCAAGCGTTATAGGCATTGATTCAAAATAGATCAAACCCTGGCGATCTACAACAATCATAACCGTCTTTAATACAGCCTTCTGATCCTGCGTAACCTTAGGCAGTTCTACCGGGATTGCACCACTTGCAATAAACGTTGATGTCATAAGAATAATAGTTAGAAGCACCATCATTACATCTACAAGCGGTATTACATTCATGTAGTCAAAACCTTTATCTTCCATTATTTATCTCCCATTTAAAAATCAATTCCTTGGCGGATCTAAGAAGAAGGTTGTACATTACTACCGCAGGTATAGCCACAACAAGCCCCACTGCTGTCGCCTTTAAGGCAAGGGCAAGACCGGACATGATCTGGCCTGTGTCTGCAATTCCCTGTCTTCCAATGGTGGAAAAGGTCAACATAATACCCAGTACTGTACCGAGAAGCCCTACATAGGGAGCATTACTTCCAACAGTGGCAATTATATGGAGTCTCCTGGTCAACTGCAATTCAAGATCTCTTTTGTCGGTAAATGTGTTAATCCGAATTTTTCTGTAAAAGAGTTTTCTTTCTATGGCAATTGCAACAGCTAATATGCTCATTGCTATAAGAATTACTATAACGCCATAATCTATAACATAGTGAAGCCATTCCATAATTTTTACTCCTCTTTAATTATAGTTTAAAGGTTTCATAATCTTCCAAATGTACCATTATTTTTAGGTTGAACTCTGTGTATTGGTATAAAAGTCTGTATTATTTGTCCTTTATGCTCAAATTTTAGATGTTTCATGTCTACACCGTATAGGTTGAATAAATGTTCTTCAGTCATAACATCCCTTGTGGGACCGCAGAGAAATTCATGTTTCCCGAGCATAAGCATTGTAGTATCAGCAACCGCATTGGCATGGTGTGGATGGTGTGTAGTAAAAATGACTGTTAGATTTTCTTCATAAGAAAGCCGTGTAATCCATTCCAGTATAATGCCCTGATTTTTAAGATCCAGGGTCGATGTTGGCTCATCAAGAATAAGTATATCAGCTTCTGTTGCAAGTGCACGGGCAAAAATAACGAGTTGTCTTTGACCTCCCGAGAGTTGATCGAATGGACGTTCGACAATATCTAATATATTAAGTTTTTTCAGTGCAGTAATTGCAGCTTCCTCATCTTTTGCTGACGGGGTTGAAAATAGACCAATTTGACGAACACGACCCATAAGAACCATATCAAGCACGCTATATGGGAAACTTACATGGAATAGTTGTGGTACAAATGCCAGTTGTCCCTCAACATAAATTGTGCCCTTCTGAGGAACAAGATCGCCAATAAGAAGTTTGAGAAGAGTGGTTTTGCCGCAACCATTTGGACCAAGAATAGCCAAAACCTTACCTCGATCTATTTCTCCCTGGTATGATTGAATTACAAATTGGCCTGGAACATAGGAGAAATCCAATTCATGGAATCTGATTGCTTTTTCATTCACGGCCCCATCCCCTTGCTTGTGTTTTCCAGAA
>CAYSBW010000112.1:0-3424 GCA_964429485.1 uncultured Syntrophorhabdaceae bacterium | reverse complement strand
GTGTTAGATCAGTGGTTTCAATTCCATACTGGTTCAATTAAAAGTCGTGTTCTTTTTCCATTATTGTCCTCCTTCGATATGTTTCAATTCCATACTGGTTCAATTAAAAGAATGGAGATGACAAAGTGTTCATGTGCCATCATTGGTTTCAATTCCATACTGGTTCAATTAAAAGGCAAAATAAATGTTGTAAATATATATAGTTAGGTTGTCAAAGAGCATAAAAACATCCGTCAACCCCTGATTGTGTAAAAATATAGGGGTTACGACGACTTTCAGACAGAGTCTTCATAATAAATTTTCAGTAGGATTTTTCTCCTCCCCGATAATCTCCCGGCTCGTATATTTCAAACTTCCAAGTTTATAAACAATAACCGAGTCTTGTTCTTTGTTCATTATCTTTTTCAGTTCAATATACAGAGCTTCAAATTGCCCTTCAGTCAACTCCCCTTCAAATACCGAATTCTGAACCCAGTTCAGGTATCTTTTCATAAGTTTGTGTACTTTGGAAACTCTTTTTTCATTTATATCATAAACAAGAATATAATACATGCATCACCATTAAAATTTATCGATTATCATAACCATTACCACCATGTTTTAAAACCTTTATATTCCTCCATACCCGTTATCGACTTCTCTATTTTGTAACATTCAAGCCTTATAAGGTGCCGATAAGACACATTGCGTTTAAGACTTCTATGCTTAATGGTTGTATTGAGACGCTCGTCGTACTCTCGCAAAAATATCTTGCGCCCGCTGTCGGAAAGATAGCAGTAATTGACATCCTTTTCGAAATCCTTTTCTCCAAGCATATTCATGTTAATAAGCCTGAATATAATATGGTCCACAATGACGGGCTTGAAAACTTCCGCAATATCAAGGCTCAGCGAGAACCTTCTATTGCCTGGTTCATGAAGAAAACTAATGGTCGGATTCAGTTGAGTGTGATATATTTCGCCCAACGTTGTTGCATAAAGAAGAGAATTTCCGAATGAGATCAGCGCATTCATCATATTATCTGGTGGCCTTTTGTTGCGCTTTGTAAATTCTTCCTCAAGGCTAAGGATGGCATTAAAGCTGTTGTAGTATCGTTCCCGGGCATGTCCTTCCCACGCCATGAGTTCGGGAATGTTCCTGGATTCTTCGATCCTGGGGACAATTGCTTCAATGTCTTTTATATAATCATCTACGCCTGATTTTCTGTTCTGATAATATTTGAGATTACGAAGAATATTATGCACAGCGCTTTGTATAAACTCTTTTGCTATGGCAAGACGATGCAGGGCATCTTTGTAGCATTCTACCTGATTTACTATAAGGAATCCTGAATTCAGGTGTTCTCTTGGATAATACGATCCGGAATAGTACCCGTAATAGTTGAAAACATGAACAGGTATCTTCATCTGTGCAAGGAAATTGAGAAGTTTTGTATTCATGTCAATTTCACCCATAAGGTAAAAACCTTCGACATCTTCTATGGGGATTATCTTTTTATCACCTGATTCCGATTCAAGGCAGATAGTATTGTCCTGCCTTTTTAATCTGCCACTTCTCGTAATATAGTAATTACGTTTCATAATATGTTTTCCGCGCAATCATGCATAACAGAGATCCTCATAGCTGCACGACTTGCAGATTCTTGCATTGAGTGCAACAGGCGGTAAGTCTAAAGCCTTTATCTTTTTGATATCCGATATTATCCCGGTAATTTCTGTCTCTTTCTCTTCGGTGAGAAATACATCCTTTATGAGCTTCTGTTTCGGATAATTGATAACACCCTTGCGAATATCCATCCCTTTTTGTCGCAGGCAATAGATGTAGTAAAGCGTCTGTGCGATGTGCGATTCTTCCATTTTATCTGATTTTTTCACTTCATGAACACCTTCGTCATCGAGAAAATCAATCCTTATCGCTCCGTCAATCAATATCTCTTTGTTTTTACGAGTGTATGAATTTTCATGAATCAGTTTTCCCAGATACACAGTGTCAGAATTCTGCTCCATCTCAATGTCGTGTGAAAACAGCCACAGCTTGCGTTTGCAGATGTGGTAGTAATTGAATTCTGTGCCAGTAATATCAATTGTTTCCAAATAATTCTATCCTTTAAATAATATTTGAATAAGCCCTAATATCGCCTATAGATAGTCGCTTCTCACTCATTACGCAATTCAATTTTATAACTTCGATGATTAGATTTTGAACCGCATTATTGAATGTAGTATTTTCTCGATAAAAGCTATTTGCTATCCTTGCAATACGAGATTCAAAAGCTTGCTTCAAATAATATTTTTCTTTTTGCTGGAGATAAAGGGTGTCTTCAGAAAGTTTATAAACAGGGAGCGATTCAATATAGTATTGAAGTTCCTGTTTTCCTTCTATAAAACCTGAAACAACAAGACACCGCTCTCCGTCCACGCTTTCTTCTCCAACAACTTCTCTGTTTTTGAGTGTCCATTCCAAAGAATACTTGGTAATTATACCTTGGTTGCCAAAAATCAGATCACGCACCAATACATTCGGAGAAGAAGCTCTGAAATATTTGAATGTGCTAATAAAAATATCCCACCATTTTTTCCAATTTCTACAGTCGAAATTGAACCTCTTGCCAGTTTTTGCATTAATACGTTCAATGTTGTTAATTGCCTTTTCTATTCTTCTCATAACACCAAACATAAAACCGATTTGTCCGTCCATTCTGAGGTTCTTCATAAATAATCGTTGCGTAGCATAATCTTTAATGTTTTTGGCAATAACAAAATAGTAAGCCCCCAGAAAGCGTGGAATTTTTTCGGAATAAAATTTATTATCTGACAATAGTTCGATTGAACGACATTGCTCAATGAAATCATAATATGACCATACTTCTTTTCCGCTAAAAGCTTTCTCTATTTCTCTGATTTTATTTTCAAGAAAGACAATGGCTTTTCCGTCTTTTCCCTGTCTTGCAATTCGACCAAAACGCTGTACAAAATTAGCAAAATATTTCCCTGTTTGCATCAGGCAGATTGAGACATCGAGATTTACACCTACCTCAATTTTATTGGTACCCAAAATCAGAGCAGCCCTCTCCGGTTTTTCCTGAACTCCTGATTTTGTAAAGTAGCCTGACACTTCTGAAATGACTACATTACAAAAACGATTTTCAATATCAGGTCGTGCTTTTCTTAAATCGACCATTTTGTCAAATTTATAAGGTTATGAATATTATCTGTTGATGATAACAAATATTGAAAAGGTGAAGAATCATTGAGGAATGTTACTTCTATCTCGCCGTGTATTTTTCTGCTATCCGGAGTTTCTATCTCGCAAATAGTTTCTATAATTTCTACTGGTGAAAAGCCTTGGGATTTTAGTACTTCATACAATTCTTTCTCGGGTGTCGCTGAGGCAAAGATGAATTTTACGGGTTTTGCAATCAAAG
>CAYSBW010000111.1:0-3497 GCA_964429485.1 uncultured Syntrophorhabdaceae bacterium | reverse complement strand
TTGTGAAACCTGTTCTCTTACTATTGGGTCAGCTAATAAAATACCTACGTATTCAGGTATAAATTTTTGTAAGAAAGCTTCTCCACTCGGCGTAATGACATAGTCATCAAATTTAAATAAAACACCTTCTCTAATTAATATGACTCCTGTCTGACGATCAATTTCAACATCATATTCCGAAAGCTCTTCTATAAGCTTGTCTTTAATAATTTGCTTGATTTTCTCCTGTTCGTTTAATGGTTCATACTGTTTTTCAAGTCTTAGCATGACTGATGTCAGAATTAATATTATGACTAAAAGAAGGTTGGCCATTAAATCGCCTATGGAAAGTCCATACGGATTTTCATCTGGCTCGTTTATTGTTTTAGTTGCTAATCTCATCTTTGTCTTGTTAAAAGTTCTTCCAAATCTTCAACGACTTCCTGTAAAAATTCAATACTACCAGAAAATTTTTCGGCTGCTCCAGAAAGGTGAGTTGAAAACTCGGCAAGATAATTGTTCAAAGCATTTCGAGTTATCTCTGAATATTGCCTTAAATCTTCATCAATCTTTTTAAACATATCTGGAGTGGCATTTTGAATCATGCTAAATTTATTAATATATTCACCCATTAAATTCCTAAAGTCATTTAATGATACTGTAATTTGTTTAAGAGTATCTTGATTTTTTGTTAAATAAATTTCATTCTGTTTTGAAAATTGACTTGTAATATCTCGGAGCCACTGACCAGTCTTCTCAATAGCATTGGCTGTTACACTAAGGGTATTTGCAACACCATGAATTTGGGTTATTACATTTGATGCTAATTCAATGGTTTTTTTCATCGCCTGTGATAAAACTTCACCTTCTTTTAGTATAGAGACTGAATTATTTATAATCTTATCAACATTTATCGTGTTTTCTTGCTGTCTTTCGAGGAGTTGCTTTACATTATCCTGTAGACCTTCTATTACCACACCAAAGTCTATTGCTGCCTTTGTTGTGTTTTCTTTCATCTCATCTGCAGTTTGCTTTATTCTCATCTGCTGGTCTTCTAACTGTTCGTTGAATTTTTTTGTTATATTTTCAAAAAATAATTCCATTTCATTTAAGCGTTGCCCTAAGGCACTTTCAGCCTGAGAACTTGCTTTTTCCAACAACATTTTTATTTGATGCGACTGTTCGTCAAGCGTTTTCATCATGCCCTCCATATGCGAAGGAAACGCGATTAAACTTTCGCCTGCCTTACCAACAAGATCTGACAGCTTCTCCATTTCTTCCTTTGTGCTACCAGTTAAAGATGTCCTAAAATCATCAACGAGTTTAGCAATTGCTTCTATTGAAGTTTCCTTTTTCTCATCTCTTAAGCTTTCCACAATGGGAACAAGGCTACTTATTGAATTAGCAACGTTTTCAAGCGATGGGGAAAGCTTTTCAACCATAATATTTCCTATACTCTCTCTTAAGCCTGCTGATATGTTTTCGCTCGAAGCTTTAATTTCACTAACAATTAACTTTGTTAAGTTTTCTCCCTCAGCATATAGTCTCCCTACAGTATTGTTGAGATGATCCAAGCGAGATGCCATAACAGTATCCATTGCTATATTAATTCTATCAGCTAAATCAGTAGAAAAATTCTGCAACGCCACCGACATATTGTTTATTTGATCCGTTTGTTCTATTGCAATTTTTTCTTGCGTGGTTAATGTAAATAACTTATCAATCTTCCGATTTAGGAATGATAGGACGGTGTTCACTTTTTTAAATTGATTCTTTTCATACCAGTTAAATACAATAGAAATTAGCATACCCCAGACTGACGTTAAAAAAGCAGTACCCATTCCTGACAGCAAAGATTTTATGCTTTCTTCAATTTTCTTTGAAGAACCTGTGTCAAACTTCGACAACCCAAATGTTAGTCCTACAAAAGTCCCAAGAATGCCCAAACCGACAAATATTCCGGGGAGAGCATACCAGTATCGAATGTTTATTTCTTTTGAAAGTATTCGTGTTTCATTGAAGTATGCATCTGCAGGCTCTGTTTTATAGACAATTTTTTTGGGTTCTTCACGTTTTATAAGTGTATGTTCGTATTCCTCCCATTCATCTTTCAAAAAATCATTTGAGTAAAATACATTCTTAATGCCAACAAAATTTTCTGGTGTATTATTATCGTTAAACTCAGATATTTTTTCATTATGATTATTAATATTTCTTATAATGGATTTGGTTTTCATATAAAAGCTTAGAAACTCAGTAAACCCATAAACGACAATACCTAATACAATTATAATTGTAAGAATATTGCTCCCCGAAGGATGCAAGAAACAGTCAATAAGGAAAAATTTAAAAAGAAAATCTGTCAAAAATAGACCTCAAAATTATTTACAGATTAGCTGCATTGAATACCATTTAATTTTATCGTAATCAATTTATATTCTATCCCCAAAATTTGCCTTTCAAAAACACCTCAAGTCAAACTCCCTGTGTTTGATAGGGGCAACTACACAAATAAATAATATTGTTTAATAAAAGGTAATTCATTTATTGTTATAACAAATTTTTTTATGATTCGAGTAGTATTTCTGACGATTACTCCTCTTTTATTCTTCTGTATACAGAATGCTAACCCTTCGATTCTATAAATACAAATAGTTTTTTAATTCCCCCATGGCTTAATCGGAATCTGAAAAAACTGCGGGTTTTCAACATACACAGCCTCCCCCAGCCTCGTTTCTCCGTTCTCTTCTTTTACCTCGTGCATTATGGAAAAAATCTTTCCGTCCATTAACTTCATGATGACCGCCAGAGCTACAATCTTATCCCCGTCGTTTTGTTTTAGCCTTGCAACAGCTTTATCATATGAATCCCCCTCTGCCAGAAGAAGGTTAAATACCCCTGTAATCGCCACCGCCGTCGCGTTTACCGTGCATGCCCTGCTCTGGATATCTTTCATTTCCTTTTCGATGTTGTCGGAATCAATCTTGTAAGGCGTGAACTCATAGCCCTTATAGATGAATGCACGGAGCGAGTATCCCTTGTATTTGAAGAAATGGTTTTTTGCATCCTCAATGTGGGCATGGAGGAACTTTTGCATATCGTTTTCAAACTCTATATCCATAAGGCACCTCCTTTTACAAAGGTTTATGAACTATACAGTTGTTCAACAGGCAGCGGAATATATAAGCGTAAGCAAACTGATTTGATCTGCAATAATAACCCCTCTTATTATTGTTACGATCGCCATGTTTTAATGTATACAAAAAGTATAGCATATTTTTCATAGTTTTTGATTTTTTGTTAAAGAATTTATAAAGCCCTTAAACAAACCCTCAATATCCTCTTTTCTCGCAATTGTGTTAACCCACTCTTCCGGTATTGCCTCAATGCGGGGGGATGCACTATTTTACCTTTTCTATCCTGCCTTTGGGCTTATAGTCCTTATCGTATATCCTGTCGCCGTCTATGCGGTATTTGTATCTGTAGTCCTTGTCGTAAATGCGGTCCTTGTCTATCCT
>CAYSBW010000110.1:660-3571 GCA_964429485.1 uncultured Syntrophorhabdaceae bacterium | reverse complement strand
GATATTAAAAACCCAGAACTTGATTGTTACACTGTTGAATCAATCCCGATTATAAATACATATTTTAATGATGAATTTTCTGATGAGTGTAAATACGAATTGAATAGTACATTCTACAATAATATGCAGCAAAAAAGAATAGCAGAGCTTGAAAAAAATCTTCAGAGTATATTCAATTCTCGCGGCTGGAAAATCCTATTAAAATATTATAAATTGCGTGATTGTGTTTTTTTAAAAATTAGGACTTTTTTAAATTTACTTAAAAATAATTAGAAATCTTGCATAAATATATGACTCATACTCAGACAAACACTTTTCCTTTGGTTTCTGTCATAATACCAACATATAATAGACCAAAAATGCTTTTTGAAGCCTTGCAGAGTGTTCTTAGACAAACATATAAGAACTATGAAATAATTATAGTCAACGATGGTGGGGTGAATGCGGAAGCTATTATATCAAATCTAAATACAAACACTAATATATTATATATAAAGCATAATAACAACAAGGGACTATCTGCATCCAGAAACACAGGCATAAGGAATGCAAGAGGCAAATATATTACTTATTTGGATGATGATGACATTTTTTATCCAAATCATATAGAAACTCTTTCAAACTATTTAGAAACAAATGAATGCCATGTAGCTTATACTGATGCATATAGAGCTATACAAAAATGGCAGGATGGAATTTATACCGTTGTAAATAAAGATTTGCCTTACTCATTCGATTTTGATTATGATCGTATTCTTAAAGAAAATTTTATTCCCGTTCTTTGTGTAATGCACAGAAAAAGTTGTTTTGACAGAATTGATAAGTTTGACGAAAACCTTACAAGGCTTGAAGATTGGGATCTTTGGATTCGAATGTCTCGTTTTTATAGATTTAATCATATAAGTAAAATAACCTGTGAATTCAGATGGAGGGATGATGGTAGTACAATGACGACAGGTAGCCAATTTGAATTTTCGTGGTCTATAATTAATATGTTTCATAAATATCATGAAATTATTGTAAATAGATATGATCGTATTATTTCAGAAGCATTATTGAGTGTAGAAAGTACTTTGAAATTGATGAGTTCTAATGAAAATATGCTTTCAAAATTATTTCATATTGATAATACGGAAAGAATTATAGCCACACTAAATTTATTGAAAGACAAATACCCAAAACATATTTTAGAAATCGATAAAGTGATTGATTTGGTAATCAGCAAGACAAGAGATGGTTCCTTAAAGAAATTAGAAGATAATGAGAAAACAATAATTTCTAATGAGATTAATCTTAATGAAAATAAAGAAATGGAGATAGCCCCATGTGCCAATATATATGAGACACTTTCCGTAACCGATAAGACTATGCTAAATAATGAATATATAGGAAATCTTCACAATCGTATAGAAAGTTTGTTACACAGAATAAATGAACTTGAAAAGATCATTAATGATATCAATACATCTCATGGCTGGAAACTATTATCTATTTATTATAATTTGAGAGATTCAATATTATCAAAAATTAAGGATGCGCTGTGAGTGGTAAATAATTAAAAAATGTTGGGGGGTTGTCTGAAAAGACTTGACTGTCTCGGTATAGCCAGAATGTTTTCTCTTATAAACGTAAAAAGGGTTATAAAGTATTTATTTAATTATGGAGTTGTATCTCTAACACACAGGTTGTTGGAGGAGTTTAGTTCAAACTATCGTTACAGGAGATGGATTCTTCAAAATGAGATTAAAGAAAAAATAAATAAGAAAAAGATTGCTTTTGATTTTATGCCCAAACTAAGCATAATAGTTCCTACTTTCAACACTCCAGTCAACTATCTGAAGGAGATGATAGAATCGGTTTTAAATCAGTCATATACAAATTGGGAGCTTTGTATCGCAGATGGATCTATTTGTAGAGACAATATTCATAGAATAATAGATTCTTACAGTAAGGAAAGTCGTATAAAGGTAAAATATCTTGAACAAAATTTTGGTATTGCAGGTAATTCAAATGAAGCTCTTAAGCTAAGCACTGGGAGTTATATAGCTTTCCTCGACCATGACGATATAATTCCCTTGAACGCACTTGCAGAGGTGGTTGAGACCATAAACAAAAATCCTGGTGCTGACTTTATTTATTCTGACGAGGATAAAATTTCTGAGAATGGCAAAATAAGATTTGGACCTCATTTTAAACCTGACTGGAGTCCTGATACCTTCAGGAGTCATAATTATATTTGCCATTTGTCAATAATTAAAAGGGAGTTGCTTGACAGGGTGGGTTATTTTAGATCCGGGTATGATGGTAGTCAAGATTATGATTTATACCTACGAGCAACAGAAAATGCAAATAATATTATTCATATTCCAAAGATATTGTACCACTGGAGAACACTTAAGGGTTCGACGTCGGCAGTTCCTGAAGCAAAACTATACGCTTATGAATCAGCTAAAAATGCGCTTAAAAATCACCTTAAAAGGACAGGTATAAATGCAACTGTTACAGATGGTGTTACTATCGGTTCTTATAAGATTAATTATGAATTTGACCGTCAACAAAAAGTTTCTATTATAATACCAAATACAGATCATGTTGAATTATTGAAAAATTGTATTGAATCTATATTGATCAATACTAAAAATGTTAATCATGAAATTATAATTGTTGAATGTAAAAGTACTTCAGAACAAATATTCACCTATTATGAAACACTAAGCAATAATGAATTTATTAAAGTAATTGTATGGGATAAGCCTTTTAATTATTCAACAGTCAACAATTATGCAGCGGAACGAGCATCGGGAAATGTTTTATTATTTTTGAATAATGATACCGAAGTAATCACTAATGAATGGTTGGAAAGTATGTTACAGCATGTACTTCGTGAAAATATTGGTGCTGTTGGTGCGAA
>CAYSBW010000110.1:0-650 GCA_964429485.1 uncultured Syntrophorhabdaceae bacterium | reverse complement strand
TTCAACACGCTGGTATAATAATTGGTTTGGGGGGAATTGCAGAAAATTTACACAAACATTATCCAAAGAGATCAAGCGGTTATATGAGAAGACTTTCGATAGTTCAAAATGTCAGTGCTGTCACAGGTGCGTGCATGATGATAAGAAATGACGTTTTTAATGAAGTTGGTGGTTTTGATGAAGAATTTGCCCTTGCGTATAATGATGTTGATTTATGTATGAAATTGCGTGAAAAGGGATATCTAATCATATTTACTCCCTATGCTGAATTATATCATCACGAATCGAAAACGAGAGGATATGAAGATACTCCAGAAAAAAAGGCGAGGTTCAAGAAAGAAGCTGCATTGTTTATGAAGAAATGGGGGTATATTGTAGAGAAAGGAGATCCTTACTATAACCCTAACCTAACGCTCAAAAAGACTGATTTCTCAGTGAAAATATGAATTTTTAAAAAATAATATTTGGTGGGTCAGATCCTTTTGTGAGCAAATATTACATAGAATTAGCACATTATACTTACTATCAATCTTTATATTTAAGAAAATGCGATAGACTGAGAGCATCCCTGTAATCAAAATAGTAAAATCAAGACTGTTTGTATATAATAAAAAAACAGATGATCAGCGTAATTATAGTTAATTATAACG
>CAYSBW010000109.1:0-3772 GCA_964429485.1 uncultured Syntrophorhabdaceae bacterium | reverse complement strand
GGGATAGAATTAAATCCGATTACAGAGGTGTTACACATGCTTGCCGGAAAGATACTTTATATCGGAAGGAATCTCCAGATAGACAGGCTTTTTCCTGGATATGCAACTCGTTATAACGCGGTCAATTTCGTCCGGGACCGTATTGGGGTCCATTAGTATGGCCGCATCGGCAGTTACTTTCCGGAAGATCTCAAACTGAAGATAATAGTTGGAAACAAGGTGGTGAACGAGGGCGCCGGATTCCCTGCTTCGTGCCGGCGGGGCGCCACTGATGACGATAAGGGGCTCATGCTCAGTAAACGCCCCGGCGGCGGCGTTCAAAATGTTGAGCCCCCTACTCCATATATCACGACTGCGCCGCCAATCCCATTTATCCTGGCATATCTGTCTGCCGCGTAAACGACATTCAATTCGTTGCAGTTTCCTACCCATTGAATTGGGCTCGCAATAATTTAGTCCAGAAAATCAAAAACATAATCCCCTGGAATCCCGAATAGGTGCTTAATGCCTATTTCCTAAAAACGGCTTAGTAGGTAGTGTGATACAGTACAACAAGCTTTCATTGATCCTTCCCCTTTACTCTACTCAAGAATTGTTGCTGCGATTGATTCTTAACCCATAAATGCTTATTTCTTCAGCTACAGATATATCTACCTTGATGAAACGCTATGTAGAATCTCTGTCACCTTATTTTTGTCGATGTTTCCAGAATTGGTTGATACCGCCAAGCCTCCCTTAAATGCAATTATGGTAGGAACCGCTTTAATTTCCAACTTTTTTGCGAGCGTTTTGTTTTCATCTATATTTATGTTGACAAACTTAACCTTGCCGATAAGTTTGTCGCTTTCCGATTCAATGATGGGGATTAATTCTTTACAGATTTCGCAGTCGCTGTTCCAGAATGAAACCACCACCGGCAGTATTTCCTTGAGTACTTCAACATCAAATTCGTCCTCCTCAATCTCTAATATGCGTGAACGGAACATGTCCTTCCTCAAGGGAATCAAACCTTCCCTTTCAATGGTCGTGTATTTTACTTTCAGCATAACCAGTTCACCCGTTACAAGGTCACCTTTTTTACCCTTAGTTGCCCTTGAATAAAGACGCGCGGTCGTGACAGCCTGTTTTGCGTCCTGAGTGCTTTTTTCTATAGTCTTAAAGAAATCGTCAAGGGTCATCCCGACAACAGATATGTTGTTGACTGCCACTATCTTGTGGCCTTTTCTCAAAGGAAAGGACGTCTTGGTTACTTTTGCGCCAGGGTAGACCTCAAGCACTGCAATCCCGTCTTTCATTGAGGCGAATTTAACACCCGGCAGTCCTATTTTTCTTTTACGCGCTATCAGTTCATTCATACGGTTAATCTCACCCTCGATTTTGGCATGGTCCTGAGCCTTCGGGGACAAAGTCAAATACATCTGATATTCTTTAATGGCCTTTGCAGGTTTATCTATTTCTGCTGCAAGCATAGCCATGTTATGATGTATGTCAGGCCACATGGGCGCAATGGCCGCCGCCGCCTCGAATTCTGTCATCGCAGCGAGAAAGTCAGAAGGCTTTTCAGCCTTTTCAATTAGCGCTATCCCTGATTGGAAATGTTTTGCGGCCTCTTCAGGGACATCCTGCTGGCTCAAAGCCGGCAGGGCGGCAAACAAACATAAAATTACTATCAGCAAAATGTGTCGGATACCATTTTTCATTGTCCATTTCTCCTTTCTGTTAATATACTATGAAATACCATTGATTACCTGTTTTGTTTTAATGTGTTAGCCATCATGCCTACTTCATTTAATGCACTGATCTCCATCTCCAGCTTAATTATTCCCGCATCTGCTTCCTTTTTTTGAGCGGTTGCGTCCTCCAGTTCCTTCAAAGCTGCAATCATCAGGTCATATGACTCCTTTTTTTCTTCTGGAGTAGCAGCATGCATATTTTTTGCCTTCAATTCATCCACCTTTTTCTGGATTTCGGCAACATGGCCGGCGGATTCCTGCTGCTTCTGCTTTGCCTGCTCGAGCATTGGGAATCTCTGGTTCAGTTCCTCGATAACTGTTTCAAAAAGTTCCACACGAAATTCATCAGGTGTTGGCGGTTCGGGAGGCTGTGGCATAACCCTGGCGCATTCTGCCATAGCGGCAGCACCGGGATTTCTTGCATATTGACTGTATAGATCGGCATTTTTTTCATCATTTACAGCGACAGCCTCGACAGCCTTTTTTTCCCAATAGGCTTTGCAGCTTGCAATTTGTAATTGCTGCATTGCAGCAGATTGGCGATCAGGATTTGCTTTATCCATCCCCTTCATGCCGGCGAGCAGCCTGTTTTTGCTTTCGCTGGTCTTCTGCCTTTCTATTTCTTTGTATTGGGACTCCATCGCACCTATTTCCTTCTGAACCTTTGCCTGCCATTCTTCCATGGCTCGCTTTTGGGCTGCGGCAATTTCTTCGGGGGTAGGACCCGATTGCACCGGAGAATTTATCCACTGAATAAATGAATTGGCGAAACCATCCATTACGCCCTGAAGCATATCGAGCTTCATCTTATTTTTACTGGAAAGCCCCTTCTTTTTCGGAGATGATTTATATGAACCGCCGCTTGAGGACTTTTTACAGACTATCCGCCCACCTTCACACCAGCAGGGGATCCCCTGTGATGCATAAGCCTTTGCTGATCCTTCGCAGTCCAAGGTTTGGGCTTCGGCTATTGGCGCGGGCATATGCATAAAAGATGAAATCAGAAACAGGACCGCAGTGATTAAAATTAAATGCTTTAACAATTTAGAATCCGACATGATTGCCCCTTAATTATAAATATGTTTCATCTGGTCATAAAATAAACCCATGCGAGAAAAATTGCTGCTAAAACCAATAGGAGAATCCAGGATAATATGCTCAAACGGGTTTTTTCGGCTGTCTGCGTTGCCCGGTTAATGTCGATTGAATACCTTGCCAACATTCTGTTTGAAAGCAAAAAAACGGCAATGCCTGCTAAAGTTGCGAGTAACGGCAAAATTTGATCTCCTGATGACGCGTTTGATTTCCTGGTTGAAATTAACACAACCGAAGTGAAGCCGAGAACTGCCGTAATCCCGCCTATCAGCTTGCATAGAATGAGTGGAAGCTGTCTAAGTTCTTTTTTTGTTTGATGTTTTATATGGCTCATTTCTCTTGTCTTTTTATCAGGATTAAATTTTATTGCATCGCTTTAAACGACGCCGTTACCTTCTCAAAGACGGGCAGAAACTCCTGATATCTATCCGCCGGAGCAGTGTAGCGCAGGGCATAGAAGCCGGATTCTGCAGAGATTACAACGAAACGTTCTCTCATAGGCACCGGCCTTGCCTTCATTTCACGTCTTTCGTAAACCCTCGGGTCATTTTTGGCCGGTTCGTCGGATGGGCCAATGATGTTGCTGATCGGCACATATTCATTCTTTGTGCGTTCAAATATCTTGGCATTCCTGCCGGAGACCTTAACCGGCGTGATACTGCCGTAGTTGCTGCCTTCAAGGGCAACACCCAGAGCCGGCTGCGAGAGCACCTTTAAATAATGATCTATGGATTTGTACATCAGGTTTTCTTCCGCATAATAATAGATCGATATCCTTAAGGATATGTCGCCTGTATAAGGACCTGTCAGTGAGAACCCGTATACCTTTTTTTCATCCTGTGTCAGCCCGAAATGGGTAGTATCTTTGTGCCAGTCTGCCGGAACCTCGCATGAGAAAAAATTTCTGACTGTAACCTGCTCAAAAGATTTCCTTTCTGGTAATT
>CAYSBW010000108.1:0-3835 GCA_964429485.1 uncultured Syntrophorhabdaceae bacterium | reverse complement strand
TATTTTGTTATAAACATGCTTATTATCAGGAATTAAACATCAAGCCTGATATGGCTTGATGTAAAATAATATTTTCCAAAAAAAGGAGGTACCGTGAAAAGAAGAATGATTACAGTGGAGGGTAGCGCTGCCTGCGCTCATGTTGTCCACGCTACAAACGAAATTATAACAATTTATCCGATTACGCCTTCATCACCAATAGCAGAGTTGTGTGACTCCAAATCAGCAAAAAATGAAAGAAATATATGGGGTTCAGTACCTCTGGTAAGCCAAATGCAATCGGAAGCAGGTGTTGCCGGAGCAGTTCATGGATCACTTACAACTGGAGCTGTTACCACAACGATATCGGCATCACAGGGACTTCTATTATTAATGCCCAATATGTATAAAATTGCCGGTGAACTTACTCCAACTGTATTTCACATAACAGCCAGGTCCTTGGCAACACAGGCTTTGTGCATATTCGGAGATCATTCCGACGTTATGGCAGTAAGATCAACTGGTTTTGCAATGTTATGTTCAAAAAATGTACAGGAAGCCATGGATTTTGCCTTGATTTCCCAGGCAGCAACCTTTGAGTCAAGGGTGCCGTTCCTTCATTTTTTTGACGGTTTCAGAACATCTCACGAAGTTCAGAAAATAGAAGAACTGACTTTGGATGATATGAGGGAAATGATAAATGACAAGTTTGTCATGGAACACAGAGCAAGAGGGTTGACACCTGACCATCCAGTACTCAGAGGAACTTCCCAGAATCCTGATCTGTATTTTCAGGGAAGAGAAACTGTAAATAAATATTACCTTGCAACACCTGGTATCGTAAAAAAGGCAATGGAAAAATTTGCAAGTCTTGTGGGAAGAACATACAGCCTTTTCGATTATTACGGTGATCCTAATGCAGAACGTGTCATTGTTGTTATGGGATCGGCAGGTGAGACAGTCAATAGTACGATTGATATGCTTAATAAACAGGGCGAAAAAGTCGGTCTTGTTCAGGTAGTTCTTTACAGACCTTTTGATGTAGAGGCTTTTGCTGCAGCAATACCATCATCAATAAAGTCAATTGCAGTTCTTGACCGGACAAAGGAACCCGGAGCCATAGGTGAACCACTTTATCTTGATGTTAGGGCAGCTCTTGGAGAAGCTGCGGAAAAAGGAATTGCAAAGTGGAATAAATATCCTCTGGTGGTAGGAGGTCGTTATGGGCTTGGGTCAAAGGATTTTACGCCAGCCATGGTAAAAGCAGTGTACGATAATCTCATTGCTCCAGTGCCTAAAAATCATTTTACTGTAGGAATAGAAGATGATGTAACTAAAACAAGTCTGAAAGTTGACGAATCATTCCGTCTTCAGGAAAAATCATACAGGGCATTATTTTACGGACTTGGAGCTGATGGAACTGTTGGCGCAAATAAGAACACCATCAAAATTATCGGAAAGGAAACTGATAATTATGCTCAGGGTTATTTTGCCTACGATTCAAAGAAATCAGGTTCTTTGACAATTTCTCATCTCCGCTTCGGTATGGAAATGATAAAGAATCCGTATCTGTTGAATAATGCAAATTTTGTTGCATGTCACAACGAATCTTTCCTTGAAAGACATGATATGCTGTCCCATGCTGAAGAGGGGTCTATCTTTCTCTTGAATACCAGTCAGGAGAAAGACAAAGTCTGGGATTCCCTGCCCTTGGAAGTTCAGGAAAAGCTCATAGCAAAGAAGATGAGATTTTTTGTAATCAATGCCGTATCTATCGCTGTTGAACTTGGGCTCGGTGCCAGAATCAACATGATAATGCAAACAGCCTTTTTTGTAATATCCGGTATTCTTCCAAAAGATGATGCTGTAAAAGCAATAAAAAAAGAAATCTACAATACTTATGCAAAGAAAGGCGATAAAATTCTGCAAAAAAACTATGCGGCAGTAGATAAAGCCATGGAAGGTATTATTGAAATTACTGTACCTGATAAAGCAACATCTGTTATAAAGATGCACCCAGCAGTTCCTGAAAATGCACCGGAATTTGTAAAAAATGTAACATCAATGATGATTGCGGACAAAGGTGATTTAATACCTGTTTCAGCTGTTCCTGCTGATGGTACCTGGCCTACTGGAACAACAAAGTATGAAAAAAGAAATATTGCCGTTCACATACCTGTATGGGATTCTGATACCTGTATCCAATGTGGTTCATGTTCCTTTGTGTGTCCTCATGCCGCTATAAGAATTAAGGCATACAATCCGGACCTCCTGAAAGATGCACCGGCAACATTTAAATCAGCTGATGCAAAGAGCAAGGAATTAAAAGGACTTAAATTTACCGTTCAGGTTGCACCGGAAGACTGTACAGGCTGTGGCTCATGTGTATTCATGTGTCCAGCAATTAAAAAGGATGAACAGGGAAATAAAACCGATAAAAAAGCAATAGAAATGAAACTTCAACAACCTTTGCGTTTTCAGGAAGTGGAAAATTGGGATTTCTTTCTCAATCTGCCAGAAACAGATCCTGCTCTCTATAATCAGGCCACAGTTAAGGGCAGCCAACTTGTAAGACCTCTTTTTGAATTCAGCGGTGCATGTTCGGGATGTGGTGAAACCCCCTATCTTAAACTTTTAACCCAATTATTCGGGGACAGGCTTATGATGGGTAATGCTACCGGATGTTCTTCGATTTACGGCGGCAACTTACCGACAACACCTTACTGTTCTCGATTAGACGGCAGAGGTCCTGCATGGTCAAATTCATTGTTTGAAGATGCAGCAGAATTTGCCTTCGGTATGAGACTTACAATGAAGAAATTCAAGGAACAGGCTATAGAGATCATGCTTAAACTGTCTGAGGACTCAAGTTTTGCTCCAAATAAAAAACTTCTTGAGGATATTATGGCTGTAGACCAGTCAACACAAGCTGGAATTGAACTGGCACGGAATAAGATAGGTATATTAAAAGAGCTTCTTCTGAAAGATAAGTCGGAAGATGCAAAAAATCTTTTATCATTGATTGACTACATTGCTAAGAAATCCGTCTGGGGGATCGGTGGAGATGGATGGGGCTACGACATAGGATTTGGTGGTGTGGACCAGGTAATGTCCTCAGGTGAAAATATTAATCTTTTAATTTTGGATACTGAAGTTTACTCAAATACCGGAGGACAGATGTCCAAATCAACTCCTCTTGGTGCAACAGCACAGTTTGCTGCTGCAGGCAAAAGAACACCGAAGAAAAATATTGGTGCTATGATGATCCCCTATGACAATGTCTATGTGGCACAAATCGCTTTTGGTGCAAATCCTGCACAGGCAGTAAGAGCATTTATGGAAGCAGATGCATTTGATGGTCCTTCACTGGTCATCGCATATTCTTCATGTATAGGTCACGGTATGGATGATATGTCAAGGTCTATCGATTATCAACGGAAAGCAGTCGCATCCGGACACTGGCCTCTGTTCCGGTATAATCCCAAACTTGTTGAAGAGGGTAAAAATCCTTTTGTTCTTGACAGTAAGGAACCTACAATTGGCTATGCAGAATATGCTTACACTGAAAATCGGTTTGACTCTATTAAGAGAATTAATCCGGATGCAGCCAAGGAATTAATGGAACGGGCACAGAAATTTGTAAATAGAAGATGGAGTTATCTGAAACACCTTGCAGGCTGGTTACCGCAATAACCTGTTCAGCAAAATGGATTGTTTTGAAGGCATTTATGAGCTGTTTCATTATTTAAGAAAAAATAAAGGAGGGAAGGAACAAAGGGGAAACTAAAATATTAAATACGATCTCCAGGCTCAGGGAAAATGGGATCAGATAACAGAGAAGTTCAAATAATTTGAC
>CAYSBW010000107.1:0-3889 GCA_964429485.1 uncultured Syntrophorhabdaceae bacterium | reverse complement strand
GATAAAAAGGGCAGAACGCTTATATGGGTCACAGGTACAAATCAAAAAATAATTGAAATAGACCGGAAAATCAGAGAACTCGAAAAAAACACAAAGAATCACAAACATTAAAGGGAGGATTTCATGAGCACAATATATTTACCAATAGACCAAATTAAGATGACTGAAAACCGTTTCCCCGACCTCAAGAGCGATCAATTCAATCGCCTGTTATCAAGCATTGACGAGCACGGCATCCTTGAACCGCTGCTTGTCACGAAAGAGAATGGCAACTACCTGCTTATCCAGGGGCATCAGAGGTTTCGTGCAGCTACGGAAATTGGTATAAAAGAAATCCCCTGTAAAATAGTCGATAACGAGCAAGCCCTTGCCGCCGAGTTCGACGTAAACCTGTACCGCAGGCATCTGACAGACGAGGAAGTGTCGGGATATGAAAACATCAAGAAGGAACTTGAGGGTCAAGACGCGCCAAGGCTCATCCCTGAGCTTTCCTTCCTGGAAGAAGCCCTGCCCAATGTGCTGCTGAAAACCCTCAAGAATATGCCGGAAAACTCGCAGAGGACATTCTACAACTCTATCCCACAAAAATATGTTACCGATACCGAAGAGACAAAGCGCCTCGAACTGACAATCAAGAACAAATCCTGCCAGATCGAGGAACAAACCAGAACGATAAATACATTGCAGAAAAAAATCAACGATCTGAAAGAGTTGGAGCAGAACTACAACACCCTGCGCCACTCAAAAAAAGCCGATTTCGAAAAAGCACTTTCTGATGCGAAAAAAAGAATCGAGGAAGAGTACGCAAGCGAGCATCATGATAATGATGATAACGTGCTTGCAGAGCGTATTGAAATGGAAAAAGAGCGCCTTGAATTTGAATACAAAGAAAAATACAATCAGGCGGTTGAAGAATACAGGCAGATAGCTGCAAGGCATTCGCAGGAAAGGGAGAATCTCCAGAGGGAAATCAACCCGTTAAAAGAAGAAAACGAGAAGTTGAAAAAGGATGTCAAGATGTACCAGACAGCAGCTGAGAACGTCAGAAACGCTGAGAAATGGGCACAGGAGAAGCTGGAAAAAATCGTCAAGATGCACAAGATTCCCGAGATGATGAAAACACTGACAGTCGAAATGAACTTCCTGTTTAAAAGGATGATTTCCTATAAGGAATACTTCATCGAACTTGGCGATGCCGTTTATGAAGACCGTGCGGCAATCCTGCCGACTCTCAAGGACTATGAACGCGAAGCAAAGAATCTGCTCACCACGATAGGCGATATACTGGAAATAGTTAAATAAAAGGGGGTTTTGCATGGAAAAGCCAAAAGAGATTGAAAAAAAGATTGAAAACATCATCGAGAATACCCTGAATGCCCCTGCCTGCAAAAGCAAAACAAACATGGCCAAAGCAGGCAGGGCCGTTGAAGAGATTCTTGCCCTGCCACTTGCAGGGGTATATGTTGCCCAGGTGAACGGTGAACTATCCTGCAGGCAGCGGGAAATGACCATCGGTGAGGCCCTCGCCGTCCTGCCGGAAATATTCAGGTTGACTCCCCCTGGATTTATCCGGCGGTTGAGTTGACGCTCCGCCTCCCTCCTTTGAGTATCGTCTTTGTCCTGTGGCACAGGCAGCGGTACACGCCGTTGCCGCAGTGCTGCATGTCAACCTTGAGGAACTGCCGTCCGCACACATAGCAGCGAGCTTGCAGTTCGCCATCCTCCCGTTCTTGATCTTTAACCCTTTGCTCCGCAAAACCCCCTCCTTCAGGAGCCGTTTCCAGCAGGTACGTCCTGACCCTGCCGCGTGTCTTCCCTACCGTAACCATCTCCTCCGATATGAAATCTCCCCTGATATTTTTCCTATCAGGCAGGATGAATATAACATAGTCGCATTCACTTCCCTGGTACTTGTGCACAGTGAGGGCATAGGCGAGGTCTATATGTTCCAGCTTGACCCATACTTCTTTTTCGCCCGTTCTTATCTTGCAGTATGTAATTTTATCTTTTGTTTTTATTGCAATAACATACCCTATTGTCCCATTTGCAGCAACAAGCGTCCTGTCGGTTTTATATACATTCTTGTTGACAATTACCTTGTCTTCCGGTTTAATCCCCCCCTCCCCCGCTGATTCAGTTACCGGGTTACAGATCTTCTGCAAGAACCTGTTAAGATATTCTGTACCCAGAAGCCCGCCGTGTATCGGGGTGATAACCTGGAAGTTCCTGCCTTTTAACTTCCCGACAAGATTACCCAGTACGCTGAAGGTCTTCTTGTCTGATTCCTTTTTTATCATCTCAACCTTGTGTCCCTTCTCGAATCTCCATACCTTTGTGAGCCTCACGGTCGGTGTCACCAGCATCATCTTTTCAAAGACGTTTTCTCCCTCAACCGGCGGCAACTGTCCGGGATCTCCTGAGAATATTACCCTCGGCGCTGCGGACAATACCGCCTGCGCCGTTCTCCAGTCGAGCATGGATGCCTCGTCCACTATGAGCAGATCACAGTCAAGCCTGTTGATCGCAAAACCTTTAGGACCGTAGCCAAGGATGGAGTGTATTGTCATGGCGCCGTTTCCAAGCCTCTGCGCGGCCTTCCCGGTCAGGCCTGCCATGATGCACCTCATACCTGATGTTTCCGCTATCCTTCTGAGAAGCGTTGTCTTGCCTGTTCCCGGCCCGCCTGTGAGGATTGAGTATGTGTACGATAAAAGTTCTCTTATGTTAATGTCTTCAATATCAGGCGGTTCTGGAAGAGATTCATTATCGCGAAGAAGATTAATTGCCTTTTGCCTTAGAAAGTATATTTTTGCCTGCCACAGCCTTGCAGGTTGACAATCATAGCCCGCTTCAAGAATGATCCTCTTTTTCCCTTTCTGCCCCATGCAGGCTAATTCGGCGATAATCAGCCGGGCATCATCCTCATTGATCTCAAGAATACTTGACACTTCAAATACAGCATCTTGTACGGTCAATGACTCCATGCCGTTTTTGTATGCCTTGTCAAGAACGTAATAGAGATAAGCCTGCCCGCGCTCTTTCAGTCCAAGCGGCAAGGTGGTTCTCAGCGAGATGGCGCGCGCGGTGGGGAAATCCACGAGACCGTCAAGATACAAAAGGAAGGGATTCGAAATGTATTTGTACATCTTCGCCTTCTTCATCGTTACCACCTTGCCGAGGACCGCTTTCCTGCCCATGACATGAAGCAACGCAAGCGTATCCGTAAACGACGGAGAATCAGTCTCCGGCAGGTACACTTCCTTCTTTGCGGCAAACCTGCGCACCTTGCTGTACTGCCTGTCCAGGTCAAGATCCAGTATTTCCGCCTTGTTCGCGATGAACAGGTCTTTTTTTGCCTCGCCTTTAAAGGACATCATGTTTGCCTCGACAACAGGTTTTTCCTGCCTGTCGAGTACCCATGTGCGGGTATTGACCCGCACCTTTTTCCCCTGCTTTTCTACTACCATGCCCTGCATTCTACCGCTCCAGCCCCGCCTTTCTGCGGTTGAACAGATGTTCAACATCATCAACGCTTCTCGCAAGGATATACTGCGCCCCTGCATTCCGTATCCTGCTCTCGAATTGTTTCTGGTCGTCAGACTGTTCTCCCTTGGGACCCTTCGCCTCAATATAAACGCTTATGCCGTTTTTGACCGCCACAAGGTCGCAAAGCCCCTTCTCGCTATAGAGGGATGGAGGCACACGGAACACATACCAACCATACGCCATGAGCGCAAACTTGATTTGGTTCATGACTAACTTTTCCGTGACTTTTACGTATTTGTCCATACCTGTATTTCTCATGCAAAACCCCTGATTTAATTATTATTTTAACACACAGGTATTAATGCGCGAAGGCAAGGCTCCTATTAATTTTTAATGACAATTT
>CAYSBW010000106.1:0-3914 GCA_964429485.1 uncultured Syntrophorhabdaceae bacterium | reverse complement strand
GAAAAAGAAGGATGTGATACAGAAATATTGAGCGTATATCCGACTCTTGCCGGTGCGGGAGTTATACTCGGCGGGCTTATAGACTATGGCACAGGTGCAGTCTATAATCTGACACCCAACCCGGCTCATGTAATCATGAAATGCAAACCGGCGGTGGAGGCAAAACACTGACTAACACCGCTCCATTAACAGATATTTCATGTCTTTTTTCCGGAGATTTATGAAACGCACACTTTATCTTGTAGCATATGACATAACTGACGAAAAACGCCTGGGCCAAATACGGCATAGTCTTAAAGGCTACAGCACAGGCGGGCAGAAATCAGTTTATGAATGCTTTCTTACTGACGGGGAACTTCATTATCTTTCACATACATTGGAAAAAATCATAGATGCCGATGAGGACAGGATACACATTTTTACAATGGATGGCAGGAGTAGAACCCATGCCCTCGGGACGGCAGTTCAGCCTGTTGACCCTGATTTTTTCTATATAGGATGAGGAATATCATAATGGGAACTTTATATATAGACCGAAAAGAATTAACAATAAAGCTTGACGGCAATGCCATTGCATTTTACATAAACGGCGAAAGAGAAGGTATCGTGCCGATCAAACCTCTGGACAGGGTTGTAGTTACAGGAAATGTAAATATAGAAACTTCCGTACTCAACAGGCTCTGTGATGAAAACATCAGTATGATTTTTTTATCAGGAAGGAGAATGAGATTTCATGGCATACTCCATGGTTCTTTGCACAATAATGGCTCCCTTCGGGTAAAACAGTATGAAAAATCTTTAATACCGGCCTTTGCTGTCGATATTTCACATGATATGGTAAACAGGAAGATAAAAGCCCAGTCACATTTGCTTGAAGATGCACTTTTAAACCGTCCTGATCTTAGACTGCCCCTTACAACTGCCATAGGAACATTAAATAAAATCAAAGACAGTCTTTATGGATTTGCCATGAAATTTTCAAACTCAGATCTTAAATCCTTTGAAGGAGTTCTTGACAGTATTCGCGGTTATGAAGGCTCTGCGGCAGCAGCATATTTTTCTGCCTATACAAAGCTCTTTGCGCCATCTTTAAACTTCACCGGCAGAAACAAAAGACCGCCACGGGACCCCGTTAATGCAATACTATCACTTAGTTATACTCTGCTACATTATGAAGCTGTCAGAGAAATAGAGCTCATAGGTCTTGATCCAACTATTGGTTTCTATCACCAGTTTGATTATGGCAGAGAATCTCTTGCCAGCGATTTGATTGAACCCTTGAGACCATCCATCGATAGGCTGGTTAAGGAAGCTTTCAGGGAAAGGGTATTCACAGAAAGGGATTTCAATTATTCAGTTGAAAAACCTGGTTGTTATCTCAAAAAAGGCGGGAGAGGACGATTTTATCCACTTTATGAGGATTGGGCCAGGGAATTACGGCCTGAGATAGTTTCTGAAGTAAGGACGCTTGCTTCTAAAATTATGGATAAATGTGAATCTGATATTAAAACGGAGACAATGGAAGATGAATGAAAACAGCATGGACAGAACCCTTTACCTCACAGAAAAAAGAGGCCTCCTTATAAGACGGGATGGTCCCTCTATATGGATAAAAGAAAAAGGCAAATCAGGAAGACGCATCCCTGCCCGGCTCATAAATATGGTTTTTGTAGTTGGCAACATCAAGATAGATTCCGGTGTCATAACACTTTTCACGGAAAACAACACACCTGTTACATTTATGAACAACAAAGGTGAGATGCTTGGTGTTGCAATGCCCAATAAAAATAATCATTCATTTTATGCGGAAAGACAAAAACTTCTTTGTTCCACAACGGATTTAATAGAGGAATATACAATCTGGCTTAAATCTATGAAGAAAAGATTGCAACTGAATACTCTGAAACAAATGGCATATCCTGTCGCAGTCATATATATGAACAAGGGATTCCGCGAGAGGGACTATAACTGTATTATTGATACAATGAAAAAAGATAAGGAGTCTCAATGGGATGCAACTCGCAGGATAGTCATTAATATAATTGAAGAAATGACAATTGATGCTCTTATAAGCATTGGGCTTGATCCCCATGCAGGGGTGGTTAATGTTGCTTCCAATTTTAGCTTTGCAAAAGATATATGTGATGCCATGGCACCTGTTGCTGATCTTCAGTCTTTTCGCTTTTTAAAATCAGCCAGACCTTATCACTTTATTGTAGACACGGAAAACAATTGTGTACTGTCCAGGGATGGTTTAAAAAAAGTAATTTTTGAATTTGAAAACTGCAAGTATGAATTCAAATCATCCATAATCATGATAATTAACAGTTTTCTTGATTTTTTGAGAGGTGTTTAGAATGCAGTCAAATTATCTTGTTTGTTATGATATCAAAGATGAGAAAAGACTTGCACGTGTCTACCGGTATCTCAAGGGGATCGGAATCCACCTGCAGTATTCTGTTTTTCATTGCAGACTGACCTGGAAGGAATTGAATGAAATAAAGACAAATCTTCTGGAAATTATCGACGAAAAAGAGGATGATATCAGAATATATCCTCTGCCACAGGAAATGAAGGTGATTATAATGGGATGCGGTGACAGGGTACCGGAAGGGATAATGATAAGTTTATAATTTGATTTTCCGAAGGGGGGCAGGACTAAGATGCAATCATCAATTAACAGGGAAATTAAAACTTGCAGGGTTTTTTCATTTCCCTCCCAGAAATATCGTTTTACCATGCAGGCAGTTGACCCTATTCTTCTGCCATATTATAAAGGTTCAACATTCAGGGGAGCCTTTGGCATGGCTTTCAAAAAAATCGTGTGTGCGTTGCGCAAAAAGGAATGCAGCGAATGCATTCTTAAATCCAGGTGTATATATTCATATATATTTGAAACAACGCCACCGGAAAACACAAACATTATGAATATGAATAAATATAATAAAGTCCCTCACCCTTTTATTATTGAACCACCTCCTGAGGAAAAACAGAAATATAAAGAAGGTGATTTGATTTCATTTGAACTTGTCCTTGTTGGAAAGGCTGTTGATTACCTTCCTTATTTTATCTATACATTTGAAGAGCTTGGGGAAACAGGGCTTGGAAGGGGCCGGGGCAAATACAGGCTTCTTTATGTGCATAAAGGGGATACAGTCATTTACTCTTATCAGGACAAAACCATACACCATGCTGATGTTGACAGTATTTCAGTAAAAGATATTACCTGTGTTGAAGGCAGTAGAGATAATATTGTTGAAATAGAATTTCTTACTCCTCTGAGAATAGTCTACGGACGGAAACTTGTCTCGGATATTGATTTTCATATATTGATCCGAAACCTTGTTCGCAGGCTCAACCTTTTATATTATTTTCACTGCAATGGCAGGGAACTTGACTGGGATTATAAAAAAATAATAGATCATGCAGCCGGTGTAGCTATGGAAGAAAAAAACATGCACTGGCAGGACTGGGAACGCTATTCATCGAGACAGAATACAAGAATGAAAATGGGCGGCATGATAGGGAAAGTAAAATATATCGGTAATTTAGAATCTTTTATGTCAATTCTTGAAGCAGGAGAGATCTTCCATGCCGGCAAGGGAACAAGCTTTGGCCTGGGAAAATATCGAATATTATAAGGATATGAAAGTAAATGAAAAATGATCTTATATGGCAATTTTTATTGTTTTCTATGATATAGTGTTTTATGAAAAGATTCAGCAGATACAGTATTGTTAAATTGTTCTTTGAAAAAAGAATATTGGAATTTCCCTTTTTTTCTGTTAACTCATGGGTATGGGAAAAAGCTGCACAACCCCCTTTGCAAAATTATGGAATAAAAGAGAAATTTGAAGGGAGAGATTGAAAAACAGACCTCATTTAGAAGGGATTGCGACTCGATTTCTTTCTTT
>CAYSBW010000105.1:1686-3945 GCA_964429485.1 uncultured Syntrophorhabdaceae bacterium | reverse complement strand
GAAGATGTTCATTATCCTGACACCCTCCTGATGACAAATCCAGGCTAAAAGGTATACCCCAGCGATGTAATAAACTGGATATCATTTCTTTTTATGTTAACATTCGAGGGGCTTGAGTTGTAATCATCGATAAAACTTAAACGGAGGAACAGCTCGTCAGTAAGAGGGTTTTTCAGACTCGTTGCAAAGTGAAATCTATAGTCGCCCCAATAGTTCATTGAAGGATAAAGGACGATTTCCTGGGATATTGTTGTTTTTCCTATCAGTCTTTTTTCAAGGAAAAGTCTCGGGATCAGGACCGTTTCATACCTGGTTGGGGAATCATCTCTGAAATAAGTGTTTTCAAAACCAAGGGCAATTTCGGTCATTGCCTTGAATTCAGGTTGATCGGAAAACCAGTATCCTATTCCGGTTGACGGCAAAAGTCTGTAATTGATGTTGGCAAACATATCATGATCTGTTTCAAATTTATAGAAATTATACCATTTCCTTTCCAGGAAGCTGTAAGCATAACGTATCATACCGTACCATTTCTGAGTATCCATTTCCCTTTTGGTTGAAGCATAGGAGCCGCTTCCCTTAAGGGTGAATTCGTTGTCTTCTGTTTTCCTGTTTGCGAGCAAATCTCCTGAAAAGGATGACGATATCGTGTTGCCTTCCGACATGGCAACACCGAGGGTTAATTCGGTTTTCCAGAGCTTTGGTTTTTGTTTCTTTAGATCTGTTGAAATTTCAACAACTTCCTTTTTTTCATCTATCTTTTCCATAAGAGATTTTTTGATCTTTATATTGCCCAGTAAATCATTCGTAATGACAATATGTTCTTTATCATCAAAAATAATTGTTCCACTTATCCTGTCCCCATTGCTGAGGTAGATTGTTGTTTTTCTGTTTGAGCCCCAGGAAATACTTCCTGAACAAAATATCAACCAAAATATTAGTAATATTATAAAATTAATTGTAATCTTCTTCCCGGAACACCTGATATCCATTTTCATCCCTCCCTTTATAAAATTAATCTGTCCTTTATAAAATTAATCTGTTCAGTATAAATAGATATATGCCTGAGACAATGATGTAATTAATTATATGTTCAATGCATTTTATTCGAGCACTTATTGTAATTTAAGCTGAACTTTTTTGATTTTTTTGTCTGGTTTTTTAAATATACGAAAGTAAACAATACATGTCAAGTTCGAGTGCCTGGGATAAAGGCTTTTATATTGACTTATTCAATTCAATCTGGCATTTAATTGACAAATAAATCAGGCTTTCCGTTCCGGAGACTCTGAGAAAATTCATTAAAATAAGGAGAGTTTTTATGAAAAAGATTTTATCAGTATTATTGGTCTTACTCATGGTAGTTGTATCAGCGCAGTTTGTCATGGCAAAAGATAAGGCTGCCAAACCCAAAGCATCGGATAAGGCAGTGGAAAAACCCGGCGCTATTGCTGTTGAAACAGTTTCTGCAACAGCTACAGTAGCTTCAATCAATGCAGAGAAACGTGAAATAACCCTTAAAGCAGTTGATGGAAATTCAAAAACCTTCAAACTTGGTCCTGAAGTAAAAAACTTTGACCAGATAAAAGTTGGTGATCAGGTTAAAGCAACCTATGCAGAATCTATAGCAGTTTATGTTGCAAAATCAAATGAGAAACCATCGGCTGACGAAGTTCAGGTAATCCAGGTAGCCCCGAAAGGTGAAAAGCCCGGGGTTCTTATGGCCGATACATTTGAAATCAGTGCAAGAGTAGAAAAAATAAATTATAAAAAACGTGAAGTAACACTTAAGGGGCCTGACGGCAAAATCAAGACATTCCCTGTAGATAAAAGGGTAAATAATTTTAAGAATATCAAAGTTGGCGATGAAGTTGTAATGAAAATAACAGAAGCAATTGCAATTTATGTTGAAAAACCTTAGAAATTCCACTGAAAATATAGAAATCTGAAATTTTTCAACATGGCAGAGCAGGTTCGTTTCTATCTTTAACTAAGCATTAACCTGCTCTGCCAACTGCAAAACTTTCCCTTTTTGCTGTTTTTCCAAATCTGTAACTTTCTAATCTTATGTTCATTTATCTTTTAACCCGAATTTGTCATTAAATATAAATTCAGGTGTCAGAACATCTAGTGCAAAAATCTTGTTACAAATAATTTTGAACTTTATGACATTGGAGGCCATTGATTTATGAAAAGAGATGGTGAGAAATTTTGTGTATAATTAATCGTATATCAGAAAAATATGTTATATAAAATCAT
>CAYSBW010000105.1:0-1586 GCA_964429485.1 uncultured Syntrophorhabdaceae bacterium | reverse complement strand
AGACCGGAGAACAGTCCTGACCCCTGGGAAAAGGATGCGCTAATAAAGTTTGAAAAAGGAGAGAAAGAAGCCTTTTTAATAGAGAAAATCAATGGCAGGGAATATTTACGTTTTATGAGCCCCTTTATTACAGAGAAAGGCTGTCTCAAATGTCACGCCAGACAGGGGTACAAGGAAGGAGAAATAAGGGGCGGTGTAAGTCTTACTATACCGATTACCTCTATGAGGGTCTCTGAAAAAAAGCACATTAAAAACATGATGTTATGGCATATTATCCTGTGGGTTTCCGGCCTTGGAGGTATTGGTTTATTTGGACTGAATGTTGTCAGAAATCATAGAAAACAGCGGCAAATTAATGAAATGCTCAAAGCTGCAGAAGAGAAAATGGCCAAAATATTTAACAACTCACCGGAATGGATAACCATTACTGCTTTAAAGGACGGCAAGCTAATAGAAGTAAACAAAGCCTTTGAAAAAGCAACAGGCTATTCAAGAGAAGAAATAATAGGGAAGACATCTGTTGAACTCGGGATATGGGTTAATCCGGAGAAACGTTCTTCTTTGACTGACCTCTTTCAAAAACAGGGTTACCTGGAAAATGAAGAAATCTACATGAAAATGTTTTCAGGAGAAATAAGATCCTTCCTGTGGTCGGTTCAGCCTATCAGGATCGAGGGTGAAGAATGCATGCTGAATTTTGCCCGTGATATTACAGATAAAAGGACAGCCATAGATTCATTGAGAAAGAGCGAAGAACGTCTCCGTGCTTTTGTTGAGTACAGCACGGAAGGCATATGGTGTTTTGAGATCAAGGAACCCTTTGCTGTTACCCTTTTTCCGGAAGAACAGATCGATCTTTTTTATGAAAATGCCTATCTTATTGAATGTAATGAGGCAATGGCGAGGATGCACGGTTATCCCAGACCAGAAGACATGATAGGCAACCGTCTCGGTGCTTTTATGCCGCGGTTATCAAAAGAGAATGTCAAGTATCTCAAAGAATTCATAGAATCAGGCTATATGCTGGTTGACAGGGAATCAAGGGAAGTGGACATCACAGGAAAGGTGAAATATTATCTTAACAGCAATAGAGGGATTATTGAAAATGGATACCTCCTTAGAATCTGGGGAATGCAACGGGATATAACAGAGCAGAAAAGACTGGAAAAGGAGCTTCAAACCATAGCTATAACTGATCCCCTTACAGGACTTTACAACAGAAGGGGTTTTGTTACTCTTGCAGAACAGCAACTGAATATTTCCGACAGAACAAAAAAGGGGTTATATCTTTCATTTATCGATCTTGACGGAATGAAATCCATAAATGATGTGTGGGGGCACGAAGAAGGCGATTTTGCCCTGATTTCAGCAGCAAGGGCATTGAAGGATACTTTCAGGAAATCCGATATTATTGCCCGTGTAGGCGGGGATGAATTTGCTGTTCTTGCAGTTAATATAACAGATACAAGACCGGATATGATTGAGTCCCGCCTTAATAAAAATATTGAAAGGATTAACGAAGAGGTGAATAAGCCCTACGAGCTGTCCATGAGTATAGGAATAGCCGTCTATGATCCTGAAAAACC
>CAYSBW010000104.1:0-4138 GCA_964429485.1 uncultured Syntrophorhabdaceae bacterium | reverse complement strand
AGTACAGACGCCGGTCGTCTTCCTCACGGTACGCCCTGACAATACACCGATGAGGAAACTGGTTGAGAACGTTGGTTTCAGGGACACCGGAACCATCATATCGCCACTGGGCAACGAAGTAATATTTTACACATGTTTCAGGCAGCAGGGGTAAAACCCTGTTGCTTCATAAGCGGGGCTAATCACCCCGCTTTTTTTGTCCAATGAGTGTCAATATTTCCATAGCCGATCATCGAGTGCAAAAGGTTTTGGATCGCCTATAGAAATTTTCTTAAAATCAGGATGCCTGACATTTATAACAAAGTTGTACTCTCCCGGAATTACTGCTGAAGGTACGCGAAGCAAGGCAGAGGCATTGCTTTCCACCCATTTACTCCCGATATCTCTTGTAAAATCCGGCGGAGGAGAAGCATCCCATCCGGATACCAGATCGTCAAGGTGTATTTCAATTGTCTTTATAGTATCATGTATTAGAACGGGTATTGCCATAAGGGATTTACTGATCGTGATATCACGTCTTGTAAAATGAATAAACAGCTCAAGAACTGCCAGAGAAAGGGTTTCGCTTGCGTAAACAACCGGTATGCCTACATGGTTCCAACGACCACCCCCCAAACGGGCGCCCTCTCCTGAAAGAGCATTTGGAAGGTGTTTCTTTTTTATTAACCGCCATGCCTGTATCAAGAAATAACCCCGTACTCGATTCGAATCAGAAGTTCTTCAACTTCACGAGCCCCTGCGTCCGTCTGGAGCATTTCGAAAGGAACTGCCCCGCCGAGGCCATACTGTGCACTTTTTAACCATTCCAGGGCATCTGTCTTGCTTTCAAACACCTCATCTGCTAAAGCAATAATCCGGGCAAAACGATAAAGCCTGTCGCTTTCTACAGGAGAGAGTCTTTTTGTTGAGGTTGTATTTTCTGTGGCTTTTCGCTTTCTTGCAATCGTGCGAAGGCTTGTTCCGATGATGAGGGCAAGAGCCTCATCTGTAAGATTAAACTCTTTTTTAACATGATACATTACCCTTGAAGGTATTCCCTTTTTTATCAAGGCATCGAAGTCGATAGGGCTTTGAATCTTCTGTCCTAATTCCTTTTCTCCTCCAAGAATAAATGCTACTGTCCTCATAATAGCTACCTCCTTGTCATATGACATATATAATATATGCCATGTGGCCTGCTGTCAAGGAGATATTTGAAACTGGTCTTAGTCGTCGCTCCCGATGATTTCGATATCATCGAATCCTACGTTCAGTCTGAGTAAGTTACCCCATGCCAGCAGTTCAATGGAACAGCCCTTTTGACCGACATTGACGACTTTACCACTTAGATTAAGGTCTTTGTACTCCCCGCTGATTATATGTACCACCTGTCCCTCCACAGGCAGCTTTGCCTTTTTGCCTATAAATTGTGTAATAGACCCGTAGTTTTTGTATATCCTTACAGCGTCTCTTACAGACGCTTCAATTACCTTCACCCCTGACAGAAGAAAAGCAGGCAGCACATCCCCGGGTTTCTCACGCACTACAAGATACTCGCTTGACTTGGTTTCCTCACACTCCACCCCCTTCTGCCTGAGGAATCCCTTAATTGTTCTTATCTTCTTCGTATTGCCATTAATCAAGTACACGCTTGCACCTTCTTCCCTGCTTTTTATCAGTATTAATGCAGCGTGTCTGTACCGGCACAGGATTTTACGGCATTTGATACTTGCTTGCCGGGAAGCCTGCAAGCACAAGCTCCCTGAACAGCCTTATCTCCATTGCGGATTTGGATACCTTGAAAAATTTGCAATACTGTTCCACACTCCTGCAGCCCTCGGCATAAAGCTTCCTGACACTCTCTGCGGGCATGAGAAGCTCTACGGCAAATATGTTCGCCTCCCGCTCCTCAACTACATCGCCTTTGTAGGAGAAATCCAGCACTATCCTGAACGCAATATCTTTTTTGTTGCAAATGATGTGATACAACTCGTGAGCAATAGTGAAACGGCGGTGATAGTATGACTTGGAGAGATTCACCGCAACCAGGAACTGGTTCATGCCGGGGTCAGGTAGAACCATGCCGCTCACCTCCTCCGGCATATCCATCTTGATGACCTTTACGCGTAAATGTCTGACCAATGCGCCCAGATTAGCAGGCACACCGCAAATACCCAGATATTGTGCGGCAACTTCTCTACCATTTTTTTGATTTTGAGTGGCATAGCCATTTCGACTAATTTTTTGATTTACCATCCTTCTGTCCCCCTTCTTCCCAACACATATTATAGATTTTATCGATAACATCTACCATTGCGTCTATTTTTCCGGGGGACAGTTCACCAAGCTTTCTGAAAAACACTTCCATATTATTACCTGTTTTCATAATAACGTTTTTTATCGAATCCGGCATATAATCTGCAAGCAGAAGATATTCTTCAACAGACTGCCTAAGTGCCATGGCAAGAGACACAACTTGTTTTCTGCTCAGTATCATCTCCCCATTCAGTACTGCCTCTACTTCCCTACTGCTTATATCCCCCTGTATAGCGCCATCTGTTGCCTTAAAATCATTTCTAAGCCTGTTGATGAAGTCAAAGGGCATCATTTCGCCCCCAGCCCCGCTTGCTATGTTTTCGCCTATCTTCTTATTTTTTTCTATGAAAAGCTTGAGTTCTTTGGACATTGAAAGGTTTGCTCTCTCGCACATCAGTTTCTTCTCAATGATGGCCCTCTCATCTTCTTCCCTTGCCGCCGCCCTTGCAATGCGTTTTAAAATCCCCTCTGAGGGCAGGGGCATCCTATGTGTTTTGCTGCCCCCTGCATCGGCATTTTCGAGTGTAATAAGATAGATGAGCGATATTTTTATCTTTTTTGCAAAGTCTTTTTGAGTAAGACCCATTTTTATTCTTATATTCTTTATTTCTTCGTAAAGTCCCATTCCTAATCTCCTAATATTTATTATAAACAATAATACTAAATAAGCAATAATATTTTTATTAAAACAAATATAACATTACTTTAGTATATATACTAAATATAGCTTGACAGCAATATACTGTTCTAATATAATATTAGTGTGATGGGTAAGGATATGAAACAATATAAGAAGCTCATGCCGCAAATTAACAGTCTTATCAAAAAGCTTGCTAACTTTGATCCTGCGTGCGAGGCGGAGGACTACATGCAGGAAGCGATACTTGGCCTGCTGGAGGCAAGAAACAAATACCGCAAGGCCCCGAACGGGGCAAGAACTCGGATGCAGGAAGAAGTCTATGAATATTACCACATAGCAAATCACCTGAACAAATTGGCATCAAGCTCAGGCGATGTTGCCTATGAGGTTTTCCGTGCGGATGGAGAATATATACGCACAATAAGCAACAACGAGTTCCGCAAGAAAAAACGCGCCCTTGCGGTTGACGGCTATGTTGTGCGACCAGTCAGATTGGTAGAAAGCCTTTACCGGACAGACAACGACGGTAAAGAAATAGAAATACAAATATCAGGAGGCGTGAATGGATTTCAAGAAAACGGAACCGATGACGACGACAACTTTGACAGGAACTGATCCTGCCCTTCTTGTGGAAGGGGAAGCCGGCTTGGAAACGGCAAGTGATCCCGGCGAGCAGGCGAAGGAGGGGGATGATTTCGATTATGGTTTCTTTGTAAGGGCCCTTGCCGAGACCGAGGAACACAAAAAGAAACCACGGCCACGGCTCTGTGACGAGGAGGAGATCAGGCGCCTTAATGTGCTTGAGGCCGAAGGCAAAGGGGTCTGGGTGACAGTGGGCGAGTTTTCGGGTGAGTCAGGAATATCGAGAAGTTTAATCAAAAAAAAGATCAGGCAAGGAAGATTGAAGGTAAAGAAAATACCCTACCAAGGTTCAAAAACAGGCTTTCGTTACATGGTTTGGGTTGAAAACCCGTGGCTCAAGGGAAAGGTGTTGATTGCACGCCGAAATAGAATAGTGGAAATGAACGTGACGCACTCTATGCTGGCAACTCTGCACAAAATGTCAAAAATAAACGATGAGACATACAACAAGATATTGAGCAACGAGGGTACCAAATTTACAGTTACATTTGTCGTACCAGTAAGAACGCTGCACGACCTGTTTAAGAATAGCGTGGTGCATCATGGGTAACACAGTAGGGG
>CAYSBW010000103.1:0-4153 GCA_964429485.1 uncultured Syntrophorhabdaceae bacterium | reverse complement strand
TGAACGCAGACAGACCCCCTGCAACATCAATGGCAGATGATATGACCCCTCCATGCAGCATCCTCCTCTTGTAGTGACCCATCAGTTCACCCCGCATCTGAAATGAAACTTTTACACGATCATAGCTGAGCAGCTCAACTTTGAGGCCAAGTACTTTATTGAATGGAATTTGATCGTTAAACAATCTGTTGATGGCAGAAATAAATTCTTCATTATTTGTGCCTTCTTCCATTGTATCTCCTCTTATTGTAAGTTTCTCGTGTGTTTCTTGATGCACAATTCAGAGTTTTAAGGAAAGAAAGCCATCCATCTTGGCTCTATCGGTTGCTATATCAACAGGCACTCGTTCTTTTTCAAAGAGCACGTTGGTAGAGCTTCTGAAATGATATGGCTCTGCCTCTTTCGAGTCTGTTGTATATATTTTAAGTTCGATCTTGTCACCATATTTTTCTTTCATCGCCTCGGCTACGCCTATAGCCTTTTTGCAGGATATTCAGGAAGGGTTCCCACTGTGAAAAACAAGTAATTCCGCCATATAAGCCTCCTTAAATTTTTGATTGCATCGCTATTTAGTCATATGCCCAAAATAACTGTTACACCGATATGCACATCAACTTAACCACGTGGGCATTGTATTTGCTCTAACTTTATGATTTACTGGTATTTCCCCATAAGGGATCATCACCAAACCTCGAAAACCACCATTCCTCAACCGACAAGTATCTCTTCACCTCTTCTTCTGCAAAAGAATATTTATATTCATCACAGTAAACCATAATGGTTTTGTATGCAGCGTTCAATTTTATCGTCATTTCATTGCATTTTTTGTCATTAGCATTACGTTTATCAGGGTGCCACTGTTTAATAAGGTGCCTGTAATTTGATTTAATCTCTTCCATTGATGCCCGCTCAGGCAAATTCAGTAATTCTTTTGCTTCAATAATATCTTGATATTTGCTCATTGCTTCTTTCCACGTATGACTACAAATAATCCGGTTCCGTATCCGTTCCTGACAGTTTCACTACCGGAGATTTTCGATATATCGTCAAAGATAGTCTGCCGAAAACTAAAATTATCAAAACCTGTTTGTTTCATTATTTTAAGTATCTCCTCAACCGAATAAAACGTTGCTTGTTGAAAAAACAGACTTTTTTGTTTTTGCTTTAAATATGTTTGTCCAAGAGGGCTGCTGCGGTCTATCATGCCTATGACTATACTGCCATCATTCGACAAAACCCTGGAAGCTTCTCTGAATGTTTTATAAATATCACTTACAAAACATACAACGGTAATCATCACGACAAGCGCAAAAGACGAATCCTTAAACGGAAGATATTCTGCAATACCGCCTAAAACATTAATTCTTCTTTGTCGGGCAATTGCTCTCATGTTTCCAGCCGGTTCAATTCCTATTCGGATTCCCAAAGGAGCGGCAAATCTTCCTGTCCCAACACCTATCTCCAAACTGCGCCGGTTTTCCTGTATAAACGACCTAACAGCCCTAAGTTCAGCCTCATAAACCGATCGGTTTTCTTCAAACCATCTGTCATATTGATTTGCATGATCATTATATGGATCGGTTTTAAGCATCTGTACTATCCTTGAAGAGACAACAAATATATAATTTCAGGCTAATTTCGTCAAGAGCTATCGTTAACTGGGATCTCTCGGTTTTTATTCTTTTATTCTCGCAATCTCAACTGACAGCCTTATACTTATCACTTAAAGAAAATCTTTGAGGAGATATGTGGATTGGCCTGTAAGCATGCCACAGCGATAAAGTTCTTTCAAAAATACTTCAAAGACACTATCGCTATTTAACATAGTTGAACGTTGATATTTGAGTGGGTTATGCAAAAAATTCTGGACGTATTTATTATAATGTGCCATTGATAATAAATGCTAAATGTAAGGGGGTTAATCTGAAAGTTCTTTTCATCTCCGCGAATCGTACGGAAGTTAACATGCTTGACCTAATGGAGGCCAAAAACCCTGCATCTGCCCTAGCAAAGGCTATTCACAGATTCGGGCCCGAAGTCATCGGCATATCGCTCAGGAACATAGACGATCAGAGCATGCGAGAGACCCGAATTTTTTTTGATGAAGGTTGCCGGATTATAGAACTGGCAAAAAACCTTTCAAAGGCCACCGTTGTATTAGGCGGAGCAGGTTACAGCATGTTTCCGGAAACAATATTGGCTCATTCAAAGGCAGACGTCGGCATTCAGGGAGAGGGGGAAGGCGTATTTGTACTCCTGCTTGAAAGGCTTGAGAGCGGTCAATCTCTTGCAGACCTGCCCGGTCTTTACGTGAAAGGACAGGGCTTACAAGGGAAAAAAATCTACAAGAACAAACTGGATGAATTTCCGCTCCCGGCAGCAGACCTTTTCACAGGGCAGCTGGCCGAGAAAAAAAATGTCATTGTTCCTGTCCAGACCAGGCGAGGTTGCCCAATGGATTGTAATTACTGTTCTACGAGTACCATAGAAGGCAAGAAGGTTCGCAAAAGATCTCCTGCAGGGTTTGCAGAATGGATCACACAGCTGAATAGAGAAGATGTTCGACAATTTTATTTTGTTGACAACACCTTTAACTATCCAGTCCGGTATGCCAAGGATCTCTGCCGCGAGCTGATTAAATATTCGCTCAACATATCGTGGCAGTGTATTATATACCCCTACAAGATGGATGATGAAGTCGCTTCAGACATGGCCGATGCCGGTTGTACCAAGGCGAGCGTAGGCTTTGAGAGTGGGAGCAATAGGATACTACAGGCTATGAACAAGAGGTTTCAACGGGAAGATGTGGTACGGACCTGCGCAGTGCTCAAGAAGGCGGGAATCCACTGCATGGGATTCCTCTTGTTGGGAGGGCCGGGAGAAACCCGCCAATCGGTGGAGGAGAGCCTGATTTTTGCCGATTCTCTTGACTTGGAATCACTTAAAATAACCCTCGGTATCCGTATTTATCCCCATACTGCTTTGGCCAGGCAGGCAAAAAGGGAACATGTTATAGCTTTTGGAGACGATCTGCTTTTGCCTAAATTTTACATGGCTCCAGGAATAGAAGAGTGGGCGAGAGAAACCATACTCAAGTACACAGAGACCAGACCAGCCTGGATTTTTGAGAGATAACGATGAAAGCGTTTCAAACCTCGGCTGGGAGGGGGCTGTTCAATTTATGAAATACCCTTACAAAAGGTATCCTTACCATGCTTTGCTTGCCTGTCGAGCACATAGCTTCCACTGCGGCTTTTACAGGCGGCTTTGAAGGAAGGGGAAAACCAGCCTCCTGTTGATACTTCCTTGCTTCCTTGAGGAAAAAGTCTATTTTAAAACCCCGATGCTTTTCCTTAACGCTTCGTTCATAAGTGTCTGGTATGCCACCTTCTTCTCTGTGGTGACCTATGCCGTCAATAGTGGACATGAATTATTTTTATGCCGCATCTTTTTTACCCGTATAAAATTGTTTTCCGTATGCTGCTGGTGATAAATAACCAAGTCTTTTCTGTCTGCGCTGCTGGTTATAAAATATCTCAATATATTCTGTAATGTCCCTGATTGCCTGTGCTCTTGTTGTATAACGCTGATGATAAACAAGCTCATTCTTCAGCATTCCCCAGAAACTTTCCATAGGGGCATTATCATAACAATTCCCTCTTCTACTCATGGAAGGTATAACGCCGAATCTTTTCAGGAGTATTATGTAATCCTTTGCACAATACTGACTTCCTCTGTCTGAATGGTTGATAAGACCGGGTACGGGTCTTTTTGTCCTTACCGCCATTAAAAGAGATCTGATAACGAGGTCTTTGGTGATTCTTGATCCTAAGGCATAACCAACTATCTCTCCGTTAAAAAGGTCTTTATGGGCAGCACAGTAAAGCCATCCTTCATTGGTAGGAATATAAGTAATATCGCTGACCCATATTTCATTCGGGCTTATAGCTTCAAACTTCTGTTCGAGAAGATTGTCGGCTACAGATAATGTATGTTTGGAATTAGTAGTGGCTTTAAATTTCTTTGTCTGTTTGCAGCGTATTCCAAGTTTCTTTCTTATTTTTCTTATCCTGCAGATACCTACTTTTATACCTTGTGCTGCGAGATCACGCTGAATGGTTTCAGGACCTGCAACCTCACGGTTTCTTTTGTG
>CAYSBW010000102.1:0-4167 GCA_964429485.1 uncultured Syntrophorhabdaceae bacterium | reverse complement strand
AAAACTGATAAAACCGCTTGAAAATGCAGATATCGCTGCAGCTTATGGAAGACATATTCCGATGGATAGTGCAAAACCAACAGAAAGGTTTGCAAGATATTTTAATTATCCTGATCATTCAATAATTAAAGGAATAAATGATTTGGAGGAATCAGGCATAAAGACGTTTTTTTTCAGCAATGTTTTTTCAGCAGTTAAAAGAAAACAATTTGAAGAAACAGGAAAGTTTTCAGATCAACTTATTATGTTTGAAGATATAATTTATGCTGCGAACCTTATTTTCAGAGGCTACAAAATAGCATATACAGCTGACGCAAAAGTTATTCATTCCCATGATTTTACATTTTTTGAACAATTCAGAAGATACTTTGAGGCAGGAGTATCTTTTAAAAATAATCCACTGTTCCTCAAATATGCAAGGACAGGCGGGGAAGGTATCAGCCTGTTGAAAAATCAGATCAGATTTCTTATGGAAAATAAATATTACATATGGATAGCTTATGCCCTCATTGAAGCTCTTTTTAAATATTCCGGATATATATCAGGAATAAATTATGATAAACTTCCCGATTGTTTTACAAAAAAATATTGGAAGAACTGTGTCAGGATGGATTTATAACAGGGAGACAGGACAGAAATGAAAGCCGGGGGATTGAAACACGCTGGACTGATAATTACAGATTTACTGGCCATATATATGTCAATTGTGACTGCTTTTTATACAAGATCATGGATTGAAAGTTTTTATCCTTTGGTACCTTTAACTCACACTATTTCTTCCTATATGTGCAGATGGTGGATAATATGCATTATTTTTCTGGTTATAATTTTCCACAAAGGTTATGGCCCAATAATTAACATATGGGATGAACTTCTAATATTATTTAAAAGCCTTTTATTATCTTTTTTGATTATATGGGCAATTTTGTCTCTTCAAAAAGAAACCGAGGCAGTATCAAGAATCATAATAACCATGAGCTTTATTTATATGATTGTATTTTTGCCAATGTTGCGTTTTCTTTTCAAATATTTATTATATAAAACACTTGATTTAAGGACAGGATCAATCCTTATTGGCAAGGGGGGGGAATCTGAAAAAAAACTTTTAAAACTCCTTAACAGGGAGTGGTATTCTGGATACAGAATAAAAGATATTATAAATATTCCATTTACTAATTCGTCTTTCACTTCAGCAGAATATGTGAAAACAAAATTGTCTCATGATAGAACAGCAGGAAATCAATTAGTTGAAACATACTTTATTCCAGTCTGGTATGCTGATGAAGAAAAAATAAAATGTCTTAAAAAAAATGTAAAAAATTTGATTATGATTTCAGAGGGATTTGGATTTTCCTTTATGAATACTGAGATCAAAACTTATCTTGATAATGATATTGCCCTGATAACAACTAAAAACGGTCTGCTGTCAGCAAACAAAGTGTTTTTGAAAAGAGCCTTTGACATTATATGCTCTTTTCTTGGACTGGTTATCTGTATTCCCTGTTTTATATTGATTCCTGTTCTTATAAAGTTAGATTCAAAGGGGTCTGCTTTTTACCTGCATCAGCGTTGCGGGTTTAAAATGGCAGAATTCAACATGCTTAAATTCAGGACAATGCATATCAATTCAGGGAAATTAGTTGAAAAATATATCAAAGAAAATCCCGAGGCATATTTAGATTTAAAAGAGAAAAACAAAATAAAGGAAGATCCAAGAGTAACTGCTTTCGGAAAAATTCTTAGAAAAACCTCTCTTGATGAGTTGCCACAGTTGATTAATGTATTAAAGGGCGATATGTCAATTGTGGGCCCAAGGCCAGACTCAAGGGAAGTCTTAAAAGACTATTATGATGACTATAAGGAAATATATAGAAAAGTTAAACCAGGTATTACAGGATTGTGGCAGGTAAGCGGCAGAAGTGATATAAATTATTCAAAAAGGGTGAAACTTGATTATCAATATGTACTAAACTGGTCACTCTGGCTTGACATTGTTATTATTTTGAAAACATTCAGAGTAATTTTAAGCGGGAAAGGAGCATACTAAGGTTATATCCTGAAAGGGATATAACCAAACTCTTTATTTTGTCAAATTAATGTAGAAAAAGCTTGTCTTTTTATTAAATAAAATGTAACAAATACTACATTACAGGGATAGGGATTATGAGACAGATATTGCCGGCGTTTATATCATTTATTTTTGCTGTCGGAGCATGGTTTTTCTTTTCCTATGTCATGTACCGTATAGGCAAAAAATTCCAGACAGGATCTTTTCTGGAATATTGCATACCAATATATAACATTGTACTTATGTGCAGATGCGGTGATATTTCGCCGTTAAACATACTGGGGCTTTTCATACCTATAGTAAATATTTATTTTACAATACATATCTGGGGAAGTATTGCACAGCGACTGGGCAAAAATTACTGGATTTACGGAGCAGGATCATTCCTTTTTTATATAACTGTATTTATAATGGCTTTCGACAGTTCCGGGCCAAAAGGATATGTTCTTGCAAATGAAGAAGAAGATCAAAATCAATACTCTGGATCCATGTTAAGTGAAAATAATAATTTAAAAGAAGAGGAAAAAACAGATAAGACTGAAACAAAGAGAGAAAAAAATGTTAAATCAGTTAAAGCAGGATTTCTGTCCAATATGGATATTCTTGGTAAAATAGGATTAAAAACCATTAATGAATTAATTGGTGTTGATATAGGAAGCTCTTCCATAAAACTGTGCATCTTGAAGAAAGTAAATAATTCCTTTCAGATACAGAATATAGTTAAAAAAACATATGAGGAAGATCTTTTAAGCGATGGAAATATAATAGATCATGTTTTTATCGCTGAGGAACTTAAAAAAGTTATTCAGGAGAACAATATTAGGTGCAAGGATGCGGCCTGTGCACTGTCAAGCTATACAATTATCACTAAAAAAATTCTCGTTCCTTTTCTTGAGGAGGAGGACCTGGAAAATACTATAAAGGTTGAAGTTGAAACAGTCATTCCTTTTCCCCTGAAAGATATATATTACAGCTATTATGTATTTGGTATAGATGAAGAAAAAGAAGATATGATGAATGTCCAGATTGTTGCAGCAAAAAAAGAAATAGTTGATAGTTATACAGCGGCTTTTCTGCTGGCGGGTTTAAATTTACAGATTCTGGATGTTGATATTTTCGGAATCACAAACATTATTGAAGAGGCCTATGATCCGAAAGATTTTTCAGTAATTGCTGTTGATATAGGTTCTTCTATAACAAATATAGCTATATTAAAAGGATATAGCCTCGAATTCACAAGGGAAATATTAATTGGGGGCAAATATTTAACAGGTCAGATAGAAAAGTCTACCAGACTTAGCCACTGGGAAGCTGAAGAAAAGAAAATTGCAGCAGACAATGACGTCTTGTATTTATTTGAAGACTTTATATTTAATATCTCTTCTGAAATTACAAAAACAATCAATTTTTATACAGCTACAAAGCCTAATGAAATTATTGGAAAAATATACCTGACAGGAGGATCATCCTTATTGCATGGATTAAAGGAAAAGATAGGGGAAGATACCGGTATAGAAGTAGAGTATATAAATCCCTTTTTGCTTGTAAATCAAGATAAATCAAAACATCGAAATTATGAGGAATACAGCAGTTTTGCAGGAGTAGCTCTTTACTTATCATCAAGGGTTGCGGATTTGGGCTAATGATTAAAATAAACTTATTACCAGGAAAAACAAAAAAACATGCTATAAAGACTGACATTTATCTGTTTTTTTCTGTTACGTTCATATCACTGCTGATTTTTGGTGTTGTTTATTATCTTAATGCGAGAGATATATCAGAATACAAGGGTAAAATCGAGAAGACGAAGCAGGAAATTGCAAGTTTGCAAAGCATATATAAAGAATATCTTGCAATGGAGAAGGAAAAGAAAGAGATACAGAGAAGGATAAAAGCGATAGACGGCATAAAGGAAGGAAGACATCTTTCTGCAAGAATTATTTATGATCTGACCTCAGTTATCAAAAACAACATATGGCTTAAGAGCTTCAAAAAGGCAGAGAACAGATTTGAACTTGAAGGGCGTTCACCGGAAAATGAATCCATATCGAATCTTGTTGAAAGCCTTTCAAAAATTCCCTATATGAAGAACATAGAAT
>CAYSBW010000101.1:0-4711 GCA_964429485.1 uncultured Syntrophorhabdaceae bacterium | reverse complement strand
GAATTAATACTTGATATAGGAAGTTGACAATATCTCCGAAAATTGGTGAAAAAACTGGGTTAGATTAGCATGATAAATTACAAAATCAATCACCTTTGCAGTAGTAGCTCACATACGGCACACTCTGAAACTACTAATCAGCAAAGATCAGTATCTTGCAACACTTGCAGTAGTAGCTCACATACGGCACACTCTGAAACAGAATACGATGAGTTTCTTCTGTGTGGGATTGACCGTTATGATACCAGAAGGATTATTTCTGATAAAATCAATCAAGTGTTGGAAAAGTGTTGGGGATTCTGTCTAAAAAATGTCTTCCTGTTATCCACACCAACAGCCTTTTGAATTTCATGGAGGCTTTCATTCGGTAATACACGGTGTATCTTAATTCACCAAAACCAAAGTTGGCAATTCTTCAGTTGTTGGTAGATATTGTAAACATGTAACTACTATAACATCGAGTTTATTCCAACAAGGGAGGTTTCAATCATTACAGACTCGCAGCGATAATATGATCGCTTAGCTTGTAATTGTTCCCGTCTGGTGAATTGAACCCATCAAAAAACTCCTAAAGGGGCATAAATTTTGTCAACAAGCCAATTGTGTATGATCAAGCTGCTACCATTGTAACAAAAAAAATATAAAAACCAACATTTTACTTTTTCAATTCTTCCTTCAAGGCTTGTCCCAATTTTGCTATTGTGTATGGTTTTTTGATAAAAACACCTGCCCCGAGATGCTGGGCAGCAACAACGTACTCGCTCATGGAATAACCGCTTGATATAACTGCCTTTTGTCCGGGATGAATCTCGATAGCCCTTTTATATGTTTCCATGCCGTTCATGCCAGGATCCATAATCATATCAAGGAGCATGATATCGGCATGATGATCCTTCAAATATTCCAACGCCTCTTCACCGCTTGCAACCGAAAGGACATTATAACCAAGTCTTGTTAATATAGCACAGGCAGTGCTTCTCTGATCTTCAATATCATCGACAACAAGCACGGTCTCACCGTGCCCCTCATAATCATCAAATACAGGGGCTGTTGATGTATCGCAGATCGCCTCACGTATTGCCGGAAAGTAGAGTATAAACTCAGAACCGTGCTCATTTGTATTCACATCCACATAGCCCCCATGATCCTCCATTATGTTCCAGACAACCGTTAAACCAAGACCTGTACCGCTTCTGCCCATTGCCTTTTTTGTATAAAATGGCTCAAAAATCCTTTCAAGGTCATCAGGCAAAATACCATTGCCATTATCTTTTACAGAAAGAACGACATACTCGCCCATCTTTACATCGCTGTATCCTTTAAGCAGCCTGTCTATATACCTGTTTTCCGTACTGATAATAACCCGTCCCCCAATCGGCAGATCAAGCGCCTCCACAGCATTGTATGTAAGATTCATAAGGGCCTTGGTTAAATGGATAGGGGAACCCATTATATTAAACAGGTCCTTTGTAAGTTTCGTCTCTATTGTAACACCACTGTGAATCTGGAGGAGTCTGTGGTGTTCGGGAGACTGAAGATGCCCCGAAATAATCGTATTGAGGTTTAGGGGTTCCCTTGGGCTGGCAGCACCTTTCGCAACAGTCAACAAATCTTCAACAACAGCAGCCGCCCTGAGTCCGGCATCCTTTATTATCTGCAGAGCACTCCTGTATTGCGGTATAATATCTTTATCCATAAGCAGAAGATCGGGGTAACTTACTATGCCGGTGAGAATATTATTCAGATCATGAGCCACCCCGCCTGCAAGAAGCCCGACCGCCTCCATCTTTTTAGCCCTGGCAAGTTTCTGTTCACTTTCGGCAAGTTTACGATTAAGCTCTGCCATGCGAGCCTTGGCCTCCAGCTTTTTCTCTAAATCTGCAACCCGTTCTTCGGATTCAAGTTTTTGCAGCGCCTGTGCAGCCAGCATGGAAAACCGCCTTGCCAACATTACGTGATGCTTGGAAAAATGTGCCCGGCCTTTGTGCGTATAAACCATGATGGCATTTTTCTCAATGGTACGGATTGAAAAATAAAGGGCCGATCCGGCAGCAGAAAGTACTGTTTCCGGCTGCTGCGTCCATTCCTCTACAAGGTGTGTGTCAAATACTGCAACAAGTTGACCTTTCAGAACTCGGCCCATCATGGCACCTGGTTTCCAGATTGTATTTGCAAAAATAGGATTGGAGGACTTAAAGGTTGAGAATGTACCGTTGCTATTTTCAAGCAGAAAGAATGCTGAATCGAATTCCAGTGGTTTTTTCATTGCATCGAAAAGTCCCAAGAAAAGTGAATTGGGATCTTTGCTTGCGACAAGCACGCTAAGCCCCTCAAGGAGGGCTTCAGCCATTTGTCGATGAAGTGCTTCTTTCTTTCTTGCTTCATCAAGATTAAGCAGGGCTTCTCTTAATTCTTCAGATGTTCCCAAAATAAACCTACTTGACAGATCCTAAAAGAAGGGTGGCGATCATCAGATTTCCGTGACGGTTTTCTCCACCTATGAAACAACCCTGTTCTCCAAGGGTAAATGTACAAAGGAAGGGTTTTCCCTGCAGAACATTCTGCAAGTCCGAAAACGTCTGTTCCATTCTATCCCGGACAACAAGCATACATCCCGTGCAAAAACACATAAGTGCACCTTCTATATTGCTATCGGGAAACAAAGCATTGTCGATTGCCGCCTTTGCCACCCTACCTGCCCTTCTCAAAAGGCTTTCAGGTGTACCTTTCATAAGCAGAATCTCCGATCCCTGCTGAATCTCTGCGAAAAGTTGGAGCCCCTTGTCCGGAAGCGAAGCAACCGGGTAAGAAAGCTTATAATATGTAACTCCGCCTACCTGCCCCACGGGCTGGCCAAGAGGGGTAAGGCTTGCCACAGGTACAAGGCTGCCTCCACCCTCCAATGCATCTTCGATGAGACCGTCTGTCCATTCATTATAGACTACTGCAGCAGGACGATCATCTATTTCATGAATAATACGCCCCTTTACACGTGTAGCCGTCCCCCTGTGAACGGTGGGCTCATAACCGCTGTGGAAGGCATAGCTCACATCCCCGGACGGGAAAAGAACAGCAACAGAAATTCCGTCCCTGCACACAGAGTTGTTTGCAAACTGCTGCCATTGTCCCGTCATATCGTTGTCCGCAGAAGTCCCGCCCAGGACAGGTACATCCGCACCAAGGTATTTTTCTATAGCACGGATTATGCTTTCCTCATTCCCCGGGCAGCTTGTTATCACAACAGCTACGGGCAACTCCCCTGGTCTGCCTGCCTGCTCAAGAGCTTCAATAAGAGCATACGTAGTGGCGTCTCCAGGATCATCCTCAATTCTCGCAATCCCAACTCCGTAACTACCCTCAGGATCAAAGAAACCAAGAACACCGAGTCCCAACTGGTTCTCAGAATGGATACCTTCTTCCGTCATTATTCCCATACAGCTTGTACCTCCCTGTAGAGGTATACCGGGGGCAAGAACGGAAAGCCGTGTCAGTACGGCTTTATTATCATAGGCACATGAACTGTGAACAAGAATAAGTTGCGGGAGATATCCAATCTTTTTAAGCATCATTTCGAATGCTTCTTCTGCTGCTTTTTCGGAGTCAGAATAGGTTGACCAACCAGAGGCAAGTTTCACGACAACCTCCCTAATGCCCTTAAGAAATAATATGCAATTGGTATTATATACTTTTTCATTACGAAAAAGTATAGAAACAAGGTCTTTTTAAGTCAACCTAAATCCTCCACCGGCTGGCATTAGCTCCAAAGAGAGCAGAAGGGAACTTGGCAGTCCGTAGGAGGGTTATCGAGGTATTCCATGAGGTAAGGAAATGAATTGTCTTGCACTGTATTTTTCAACCATGATATTTTTCCAATAATTTCAAAATGCTCTCTTTTGTAGAAGGTTGTCTAACAACACATTTTACCATAATGATGGCTTTAAATTCCCTCAATATCAACAGTAATGGGGACTAAAATTATAGTCTTACAAGAAGACAGAAGGTTAAAAAATATGCCTCATTTATTCTGTATTTTGTTTTACAAGAGTAATTAATGCTTTATCGCTTATGATTACACGATTCGGTGTGGTAAAATTCATGCTTCTTTTGACTTTATTCTGCGTTCTGTCCATCCCTTCTTGTTTTTTTAATTATATCTCATATTTAATGGTAATATTCGTCCCATCTTATGAGCCTTGAATCCGCAATAAGCGCTTTTGCCTTTTTTGATCCAGGCTGCATCAATATCATCGGAGTATGTGACAGTGTAAGATATATCAGTCTCTCCTTCCTTCCTGTCTTCCTGCATTATCTCTACAACCTTTCTCGGTCTCCGGGAAGATTCTATAATAGTTGCATCAAGTATGGCGCCATTGGATTCCTTTACCAATATGCCCTTTGATTCGATCTGCCGGTTTATCTCTTCAAATAGTTTTTCATAGAGATCAAGTTCAAGGAGATTATTTCTGAACCTGCATATAGTCGAATAATCCGGCAATGGACTTGATAGAGAAAATCCACCGAAACGTATATGCTGTAAGGGTTTGACCATCTCTGATTTCTTCAAAAAGGAACGCTGACATGTTCTTTTCTATGGGTATTGATGGGTATTGTTCGGAGGATTACCTGATATAATATTGAATAATTACAATATGTTATTTGGGGTGGGTGAAGGGTCTCGAACCCTCAGCCCCCAGGACCACAGCCTGATGCT
>CAYSBW010000100.1:0-4788 GCA_964429485.1 uncultured Syntrophorhabdaceae bacterium | reverse complement strand
AAGCTGCAACTTTCATTTCAGCTAAAAATATGTTCACTCTTTTTTCAATTCGACACTGTCATCATAAAGAGATCAACTTATTGAAAAAACATGCAGACTTCAAGTTGATTGTACAATAAAAAATACATACAAAAATTGACTAAACAAAATAGAAGTATAAAATAGAAATATTTTCGCTTGACAAAGTGTATACAAAAATGGAAATATTTATCAGCCATTATAAAATAAACAAGGTATTAGAAAACAGTATCAAATTCAGGAGGATTCTTATGACTGTATTTCTAAAAATTGTCGAAAAACTAAGCCAAGGGATGAGCATTGTCTCCGGGTGTGCGTTAACGGTAATAATGCTTGTAACAGTAGCTGATGTGTTTTTGCGGCTTTTCAATCGTCCGATAATAGGAACCTACGAAATAGTAGGTTTTGGAGGAGCAATTGTCATCGGGTTTGCTGTTCCGATCACATCATGGATAAAAGCTCATATCTTTGTTGACTTTGCTGTAAAAAGTTTTTCGAACAAAATTCAGGCTGCATTCAACATTGCAACACGTATCACAGGTATTGTACTATTCATTTTTATAGGCTGGAACCTTTTTATTTACGGGTTAGGCCTTTACCGGTCAGGCGAGGTAAGCACTACACGCCAGATACCTTTTTATCCTATAGCATATGGATTAGGTGTATGCTGCTTCATACAATGTCTCGTACTTATATCTGATATCGTTAAAATTGCTGGAGGACAATATGAATGAGGTAAGTATCGGACTTTTAGGTTTGGCCATAGTGCTAATTATGTTTCTAACAGGTATAGAGTTGGCATTTGCCATGATTCTTGTAGGCTTTTTAGGGTTCGGCTATCTCATCTCCTGGAGTGCTTCATCAAATTTACTTGCAAAAGATTTTTTCGACGTATTTAATTCATATGGTTTTACTGTGATACCACTCTTTATACTTATGGGACAGATTGCTTTTAACTCAGGCATTGCAAAAAGGCTATTCGACTGTTCCTATAAATTTATAGGACACATACCTGGCGGCCTTGCAATGGCAACAGTAGCAGGAGCAACAGCTTTTAAATCAATCTGTGGGTCTTCCCCTGCAACTGCTGCAACTTTTGCAAGTGTTGCTGTCCCTGAAATGGACCGATATAATTATGATAAAAGGCTTTCCACAGGCATTGTAGCAACAGTTGGAACTCTGGGTATACTTTTACCTCCAAGTGTTACACTGATCGTATTCGGGATTATATCAGACCAGTCCATCGGCAGGCTATTCCTTGCCGGTATATTTCCAGGTCTCCTTATTGCATTCTTTTTTGTCGTTATAATATATGGCTGGTGCAAAATCAACCCTGTTCTCGGTCCTAAAGGCCCGAAATTTACATGGGCTGAAAGATTCAAAGCTCTTCCTGAAGTCATATGGGTTATTGCAATTTTTGTTTTAATGATAGCAGGCATTCTCAAAGGATTTTTCACACCCACCGAGGCCGGAAGTATGGGAACTTTTTTCGTACTTCTTTTAACTTTTCTCAAAAGGGATCTGGATATCAAAGGCTATATCAAATCTGTTTCCGAATCTATAAGAACAGCATGTATGGTACTGATGCTTATCGCCGGGTCTACGATTCTCGGACATTTTATTGCAGTAACAAAAATACCTATGATCGCTGCTGACTGGATTGTAAGCCTTCCTTTTCCAACATGGGTTATAATGGTTTTTATTGCCTTCATCTATCTCATCGGAGGTTCTTTTATCGATGATCTCGCATTTATGATATTGGCAACACCTATCTTCTATCCTGCGATAATTAAACTTGGCTATAATCCTTTATGGTTCGGCATTATGATTGGTGTTACCGTTATGGTCGGAGTTGTCATACCGCCTGTGGCAATTAATGTTTTTGTAGTAAAAAACATCACCAAAACACCTTTTGGCGTAATATATGCCGGTGTAGCTCCTTTTCTTATAAGTCTCGTGGTAGGGGCTATTATTCTCTTTATCTGGCCGGAATTAGCCACATGGCTTCCAGGGGTTTTAATGCCGGGATAGTAAAATAAAAAAACCGATCTGCACAACGAAAAAAACCGGGGGGCAGGATTTACAGAAATTATATCTACATAAAGGAGTGCAAAACAGTATATGGAGGGATTACTACCTGGTTATAAAAAATGTTTCTTCTGCGGACCTTCTGCAGATGGTCTTTGCCTTGAAATCCAATACGCAGATGGGAAAGCTTTTTGTGAATTTACAGCACATGAAAAATTTCAGGGTTATGATGGAATGCTGCATGGCGGCATTGTAACAGGAATCATTGATGAGGTTATGTGGTGGACACTTTTTGCCAATACAAAAGCCCTCTGTGCAACTTCAAAGATAGAAGTGGAATTCAAGATGCCCATTCTGTGCAATCACTCATACCGTGCATCGGGATTAATCTTAAATTCCACTAAAAATTTATACTATCTGCAAGGGATTATTGAAGACAAATCCGGACGGGTTTGTGTACGAGGAAAGGGTACATTTAGAAAAACAAAGGGTTTTACCATGGATGGTATCATGAAATATCTGGATTTCAGAGGTGTTCCATTGGAAATAAAATCTATTTTCGAAGCAGAAGAGGCTTTGTAAGGTTCCCCCTGAGGATACCTTTTCTCTTTTTATTTGATCTGTTCCGAACAGGATAAAAAAATGTTTTTTTCTTGCACCATCCTTTAACTTGTTGTAATTTCAAAATATCAATGATGAATGCCTATAGCATACCTCCACTTTTGAGCGCCATAATTCTCTTCATACTTTTTTTAATGGGGATCCTTAAAGCCAAAAATGCACGGATAAATCTACTGTTCTCTCTCATATGTATCATCGGCTGTTTGCTTAACATTGACAAAACCTTACTTACAATTATAGAAGACCAAGAACTCGCAATCAGAATAAGTAGAATTGACCACATGTTCCTTGTCTTTATTATTCCCCTTTATCTCCACTTTACTATTCTTGCAACAGAACGTAAGGATTGGATGCCACTGGTAAAAATATTTTATGCAATTGCATTTCTGCTTGTACCAATTACTCAGCATCCTCTTTACCTGACGGGTGTGCTGCAATATTACTTCGGTTTGTTCGGTGCATCAGGACCTTTATTTTATATATTCGGTACATTCTGCACTTTAAGCTTTGTTCTGTCACTTTTTCTTCTTTTTAAAAATTTAAAAGAAGAAAAAATTTCAATCAGGAAAACAAAAATAAAATATATAATTTTGAGTTTCGGTCTTGCAGCTTTTGTAAATCACTTTGATGTTGCTGTTATGGGTGGATACGAGATATACCCCATCGGTAACTTCATTTTTATACCCATGTGTCTGCTCGGTTATGCAATTTACAAACATGATGTAATGGAATGGAAAATATTTCTGAACAAAGGTATTGTCTTTGTTACCCTGCTCCTCGCATCTACAGGTTTTTTTATAGGTCTTGAAGTGCTGTTGAAAACTCTTTTTCATAATTCATCAAATTACGGTCTTATGTCACTAACATCAATGTTCTTCACATTTCTCCTAATTTACGTTTCCAAGGAAAGGCTGCAAAATTTTCTTATTCAATTTCTCCAGCAGGAATTTATAAAAAACAGAAAAGCCATAAAGGATCTTAGCTTTGAAATATTAACCCTCTACAGTGTAGAAAAAATTAAAAAAACTGTAATTAAGAAATTAACTGCAACATTCGCTCTTGAAAAATGTAATATCAGAATGAGTCCAAAAATAGAGGAAAATGAAGGCTTTCAATTCATTCAAGAAACAGACAAGTCATGGGAACAGGGCTACAGGTTATCGCTGCCTGTACCTTCAAAATTACATCCTGCCTATTTATTATTGGGTGAAAAGGGAGACATGAGCCTTTATACAGCCGAAGAAACTGAAATGCTTACAATCCTTTCAAATCACATAGCCCTTGCTTTTGACAATGCAGGCTCTTATAAGAAAATACAGGACTTTTCCAACTCACTTGAAAAAATTGTCGACGAGAGAACTAAAGCACTTATTCAAAGTGAAAGTCTTGCTGCTGTCGGAAGACTTGCTGCAGGCATTGCTCATGAACTTAACAACCCCATTGCAGGAGTTATGAGCACTATTGAATATTATATTGAACACCTTGAAGGTCAGGATGAACTTGTCGACGATCTGACCTTCTCTCTTGGAGAACTTAAAAGAACAAAAGAAATTATTAAAAGCCTGCTCGAAGCTTCGAGACAGAAAGACGAGGTTAAAGAGCTTGTCGAAATACACGCTCCTATAGAAGATACTTTGAGAATACTTCATAATCAGTATAAATTAAAGAAGATTTCCATTGAAAAAAATTTCAATGCAACAAACAATATTATTATGGGTAATTCTGCAAGGCTATGTCAGGTATTTATAAACATAATAAAAAATGCAATTGATGCTATTGGCGATGAAGATGGTACTATTAAAATTGAGACTTTTAATCAGAGAGATCAGCAGGTAATATGCAGAATATGGGATAATGGATCAGGAATAGATGCAAAGCTACTGAAGGACATATTCAAACCATTTTTTACAACAAAACAACAGGGCAAAGGTATTGGACTTGGTCTGTTCATTGTGTATGAGATCATAAAAGATCATAAAGGGACTGTAGAAGTGGAAAGCGATCAGAAAAAGGGAACTTCTTTTACCTTTACCTTTCCATGCCATAACAAATAAAACAAACGTTGTTGTCATTTGTATTCAATAATTATTTTCTTTTTGGCTATATAGCAGAACACTGAAC
>CAYSBW010000099.1:0-4859 GCA_964429485.1 uncultured Syntrophorhabdaceae bacterium | reverse complement strand
GGAGTATGACAAAATTTCAATCATAAGCTCTCCTTTTCGATTTCAATATAACAATTAATATACGAATATCGTTATTCTTAAATATTACATGAATTGTTTCAAAAAATACAATAAATTAAGGTACAGTATTATTAATTTTTTATTGCATGATATTCTCTTTTGGTGATAATAAATACTAAAAACGAATATCGTAATTTATGGTGTTTATGGCAAACGAAAATTTAAAAGAGATTTTGCCTGATTTTCAGGAATTTTTAAAATCCAACAAACTTGCGCAAGAAAAAAATATTCCATTTCATGCTTTATGGGTGAGCAGATTCCTTTCATTTGTTAATAAGGATGATATAGGCAACATTGATGAACTTGTTTTGAAATTCCTTGAAGGACAGAAAAAAACACGCAAGCTGGAAGATTGGCAAATCCGGCATGTCGAACTGGCATTGAAATTGTATTTAGATCATTTCGGTGCCAGAACCTTTTTACAGAAGACCGAGGATGGAAAGAACGGTGAGGATAATCTGAATAAAGCTGCTATTATGGAGAAAATGAAGAACCTTATCAGATTGAAGCATTATTCATACAGCACTGAGAGGACATATCTTGACTGGGCTAAGAGATTTTTCTTGTATATAACTGAAACAAAGGGGAGTGCATCTTCCATTTCGGAAAATGATTTAAAGAATTTTCTGACATGGCTTGCCGTTAATCAAAGGGTTTCTTCCTCTACACAAAATCAGGCTTTCAACGCCCTTTTGTTTCTATTCAGAGAAGTGCTGAGAAAAGATGTGGGCGATCTATCGGATACTGTCAGGGCCAAAAGGGGCAAGAGACTTCCGGTTGTTCTTACTGTAGAAGAGATAAAATCCATCCTTTCCCAACTCTCCGGCAGAAATTTGCTGATTGCCCAGCTTCTTTACGGGTCAGGCCTGCGGCTTATGGAATGTGCCCGCCTGCGGGTAAAGGATGTGGAGTTTGGCGGGAACCTCATCTATGTGAGAAGCGGCAAAGGTGATAACGACAGGACTACAATACTTCCGAAGGCAACAAAAGAATTCCTCAAGAACCACCTTGAAGAGATCAAGGCGATACATGAAAAAGACCTGGCAGAAGGGTATGGCGAAGCACATTTACCGGAAGCCCTTTCCAGAAAATATCCCAACGCAGAAAAAGATTGGGCATGGCAATATGTTTTTCCAGCCAATCAGCGCTCTGTTGATCCAAGAAGCGGTAAAATAAGGCGACATCATATAACCGATAAGGCAATCCAATCTGCCATCGGCACGGCATTCAAAAAGGCGGCTATTCCGAAACATGCTACAGTTCACACGCTCCGTCACAGCTTTGCCACTCATATGCTCATGAACGGGGTCAATATCCGGGAGGTACAGGAGTTGCTGGGACACAAGAATGTGGAAACAACCATGATCTATACGCACGTTATAAGAGATATGACAAATGCTCCGAAGAGTCCTCTTGATCTGCTTTGATATATCTGTTTGGCAGCAAAGGATATGCCTTCCATTTGACCTTTAGTCAAGTAGGATGATCTGTCATAATACGGACGGGGCAGGTTCAGGATCTTCTACCGTCCTCCCAGTCCGCTGTATCTCAATATCTGTTTATTATTCTTTATGGCAATAGACAGAGCTTTCTCAGATCCTACCAGCACGAGTTTTTCCCTTGCTCTGGTGATTGCCGTATAAATGAGGTTACGGTAAAGCATTACATAATGTTGTGTCGTTATAGGCATGATAACACAGGGTATTTCACTTCCCTGATATTTATGGACGGTTAATGCATAGGCGTAGTCAATCTGGTCAAGCTCGAAATCCTCATACACTATTATCCTACCGTCAAAGAGTATTGATACCTTCCTGTCTTCCTCTTCTATGTTTACCACATAACCGATCTCCCCGTTGAACACTTCCTTTTCATAGTTGTTCTCCATCTGTATAACCTTGTCGCCGTGCAGGAATCCCCCAAGCTGCCCCCTGCCGTCTGCCAGCAGTTTTGCAGCCTGTGTGTTTTTCCTGAGCATGATCAGGTTATGCTTTCTCATTATATCCCTTAATGCGGCATTGAGTTCTTTTGTTCCGGTATCACCCTTTTTCATAGGAGATAAAACCTGGGTTTTCTCCATGGGAGCATAGGTTTGCCGCATGACAGCCTCAACTATTTTGTCCCTGATGAAGGCAGGCTCCTCTTCCTGAATGAAAGCAAGGTCAGGGGCGCCCAGAAGATGATGTATGGATTCCCCGTTATGTATGAAATGAGCGGCCCTTACAATACTGGAATCCTCCGCCTGCCTCTGTATTTTTGAAAGGACATTGACCGTGCACAGTTCATGCTCGACCAGGTCTTTCAGTATGCGTCCCGCCCCGATAGACGGAAGCTGGTTATAATCGCCTACCAGGATAAGGCATGAGCTTCTTATTGCCTTCAGGAGAGCTTCCATAAGCAACATGTCGGCCATGGACATTTCATCTATGATGACAAAGCCGACGGACAGGGGATTCAATTCATTTCTCCTGAATATCAGCCTGCTCCCGTCATAGCCCGCTTCAAGAAGCCTGTGTATTGTCCTTGCCTCTTTCCCCGTGACCTCTGATACCCTCTTTGCCGCCTTGCCCGTGGGAGCTGCAATTGCATAGGTTATGCCCAGCTTTTCAAGTATCTGTATAAGGCTCTGAAGGGAATATGTTTTCCCTGTTCCAGGAAGCCCGGTCAGCACGGACAGCCTCCTTGACAGGGCGGATTTTACGGCTGCTTCCTGCTCGTCCGTCAGGCCCGTAAAGTCAACACCCTCTATGGCTGCCTTTTTAATCATTGATCTTTCCCTTGCCATGCTGTCTATCCTGTCGGATACATATCTTTCCGCATGATATATGCGTTTGAGATAAACGCTGTCCTGGGTAAACACAAGTTCTTTGAAATCGTTCCCAAAAAAATGGTCTGCAATTACCATGCTGTCAAGCTGCATCAGCGCCCCTGCCCTCTGAAGCAGTTCCTTTTCGGGCAGATAGCTGTGCCCTTCCCTGTATGTTGCATTGTCAAGGCAGTACATGATGCCTGCTGTCATGCGGGCAGGATGGTCAGGCCCGATCCCGAGTTCCTTTGCAATATCGTCTGCTTTTAAAAAACCCACACCCTTTATATCTGTTAAGATGTAGGGGTTTTCTCTGATTTTGTTTATGGCGCAAACTCCGAAGGCTTTGAGAGCCTTTTTCGCATATGTCACGGTAAGGCCATATGAGCAAAGCGTTGTGATGAGGTCTGCCATGCTTCTCTGCTCCTTCCATGAGGACATGATCTTTTCAGCGGTTATCTGCCCTATGCCTTTTACCTGAAGTATTGCGCCAGGGTTGCTGTCCAGGACTTCAAGGGTGTTCTTGCCGAAATAGTCCACTATCCTCTTTGCTGTAACAGGACCGATACCCTTTATAAGACCCGAAGATAGAAACTTTGTTATCTCACGCTTGTCGTGGGGTTCGATGGCGGTAATCTTATCGACCTTCAACTGCATCCCGTATTTGTTGCTCATCCAGCTTCCCGACATGACGTGTTTAACGCCGTCGTAGAAAAGCCCTTGGGGAAAGGACCCCGTGCAGGTTATCCTGCTTCCCGCCGCCGGGCAGTCCTTGCTGTTTTTGAATCCATGTTCAACAACATCCACCACTTTGACGTTCATCACTGAAAAATCATCCCGCTGGAAGAGAAACCTGTGGAACTCCGCTATGATGGAAAGATTAATGCCTCCCTTCCCAGCCCTCCCCGCATTTTTTTGCACCATGACCTCCAAAAAGATTGTAATATTACACATTCTGTATTACTTCCGCCTTGAACTATTGCACTCCAATAGTATTACTATATTACTATGACACCATAATACCGTAATACAGTATTACCGTAATACCGTAACATTGTATTACTTCCGGGCTTCGTCAAAATAATATTATCAAAAAGGCTCAATATATCCGTGGCGTTAACTATCATAACATGAGAAGTCAGATACTCTTCAAAAAAAGAATCATATAGTATTACTATATTACTATGACACCGTAATACCGTATGATAGTAATACAGTAATACAAGGGAGGATACATATTGCACACATCATACTATGCATCAAAAAAACTCAATTCATCCATGAACCTGATTGCTATATCCCGATAACAGTCTACAGGCCGTTATGCCCGCCCTGGGATCTCATATCGGCATACAAGGAAGGCAGGATCACCGATGCCCGATACGAGCATGATTACCATGCGAACATTCTCAGCGGGCTTGATCCCGAAATGGTGTACCAGGCGCTGGGCGCTGATGCAGTACTTCTTTGCTGGGAAGCGCCGGATAAGTTCTGCCACAGGCACATTGTGGCAAGCTGGCTGAATGACGCCCTGAATATCGGCATCACGGAGCTGTAGGAACTTCCCCGGATCATTTTCACAGATCTGCAAAATAAATGTCAGTTTAATTCAAAAAAACTGTGAACCAAATATTCAAAAAAATTCATTTTCTGACATAAAAAATATTTAAAATTTTCCATACGGAAACTATTTTGCTTGCATCTACAGCGACTCAAGAATTAATATATATACAATCACAGTACAGTAGGCTTTGCCGAAACGGGCTAACGCGATACATTCCGTGCTGCACATCCGGGTAGCTGTCCCCTATCCGGCATCAATACAGCCTTTGCAAGCGGTATGTGTCATGACGCAAGGCAGCGTCGCATGTATTTCCTTGTCTACGAGGGGATGCTTTTATCTATGGGACAGTAGATGGTCAAGCTCACCATACGAGTTCGTGATGAAACTAAACCTTAGATCTCTAAGGGCAAAGCTGTGCCCTGAGCAAAT
>CAYSBW010000098.1:0-5085 GCA_964429485.1 uncultured Syntrophorhabdaceae bacterium | reverse complement strand
TGATAATTATGTTGAGGCTATATTCGCCTATGCCAAGGCAATCAGGATTCCCTGAGCATTAAACACTGATTTGTTTTCATTTCAGGGTTTAATGCTCAACATTCTTCATGCAACCTCTTTTTCTTTGGTCTTTCTGACCACTGTTCTCTGATCTTCAGGAAGAGGGGGTGGAACAGGTGCGCCAACAATTTTTGTAACAGCTCTGAATTTTGGGGGACAGACTTCAAAGCATGTTCCACACTTTATACACTTCTCCTGATCAACAATGTGAATCTGGTTTTTTGCGCTTATTATAGCATCTGCAGGGCATCTCCTTGCACAGGTCATACAGGCCTGGCATTTAGCAGGATCAATATAGTATGAAGCTATCTCACTGAAAAGTTTATCTATTTCATCCTTTGTAAAAAACCTTTCATATTCTTCTTCGTTCTGAAGACGTGTTCCCAGTTTCTCGTTGTTCACCAGTTTAAAATAAGGTACCAATTTATAAATTTTCAGGAGTCTTGAATTAAGTTCATTCTTTTCAATACCTTCACTTACACCGAGTGGACCTATTCCCTTTATTGTCCTTACGAAATCATTAACATCCTCAACAAAAAGGTTAGCTTCAGCGCCGGACATAAAATTGATTCTTAACCTTTCAGGATTCATCCCTATGTGTTCCATTATTCTTCTGGACAAAAGCACCATGTTCAGCGCATGATAATTGCCGTGAGTAATATAATTACATTCATTTAAATGACATGCTCCAATGAACACGCCATCTATTCCTTTCAAAAAGGCTCTGAATATATATTTCATGTCTACTCTTCCTGAACACATTACACGGATGAGTCTCATTTCAGTTGTATATTGCAGTCTGGAAACTCCAGCCAGGTCAGCAGCACCGTATGCTCACCAATGGCATACAAAACCCAATACTTTCGGTTTAAATTTAAGCCCTGCACTCATGCTCTCACCTCCTTTACAAAATTCCCTGTCTTATCATCAATATATGGTAACATCTGTTATTATTCATCGCCAACTGCCGCATCTATCTGCTCCATAATCTCTTGCTCCGGTATTACAACGTCTATCTGACTCATTATCTCTTCGTCGGTAAAATGTTTAAGAACTATAGCCCCTGTCGGACACTTGGAGTTGCAAAGGCCATCCCCCTTACACAGAACAGGATTAATCACTGCCTTTTTGCCCTGTTTTGTCTCACGTAATTCCAGGGCACCATAAGTACATACTGATACGCATTGGCCACAACCCATACATTTGCTTTCATTCACTTCACAAACAGAACCCGAGGCTGTCACTGTTTCGTGGGAAAGAAGAGTTAATGCCCGTCCGGCTGCTCCATAGGACTGATTTATTGTTTCCTGAATAAATTTCGGATAATGAGCCAATCCACAGAGATAAACTCCGTCAGTAGCAAACTCAACGGGTCTTAACTTTACATGGGCTTCTTTGAAAAAACCATCAGGGCTCAGAGTTACCTTGAATAATCCTGCAATCTCCCTGGTAGTTTCAGATGGTACAACCGCTGCGGCAAGAGCAAGGATATCAGCATCCAATTCAAGCTTTTTATTGAGAACAAAATCTTTCAGTGTAATCTTGAGAACAGGCCTGCCGTCTTCAGATTTGCCCGGTTTTACCTGTGGCACCTCATCAGGCTCATAACGAATAAATCTTACATCTTTATCTGCAGCTTCACGATAATAATCTTCTCTAAAGCCATAGGTCCTCATATCCCTGAAAAGAATATATATATCCATTTCCGGATTTTTCTCTTTAAGTTTCAACGCATTTTTTATGGACTCGCTGCAACAAATCCTGCTGCAATAATCTCTATCTTCATTTCTACATCCTACACACTGGATCATTACCATACTTCCGGCATTAATTATCTTTTCTTCTCCTCTGGCAATCTGTTCCTCCAATTCCAGTTGTGTCAGGACTCTCTCGTCTTCACCATAAAGATATTCAACAGGCTTATAAACGTCAGCACCTATAGCGATTATGGCAACACCGTGTTTTATTTCAACAACTCTTCCTTCAGATTTAATTCTGGTGACGAAATTACCAACATAACCGGTAGCTTCATCTATTGTGGCATCCGTATATACACTGATCAGGGGATGTTTATAGACTTTTCGGGAAAGATCACTTAAATAGTCCTGAACATCCAAACCTTCAAGTGTGTAATGGATTTTTCTTGCTATTCCTCCGAGATCAGACTCCTTTTCCAACAAAGAGACTTCGTGTCCCTGATTAGCTATGGAAAGGGCGCATGTCATTCCTGCTATTCCTCCTCCCACTACCAGCGCCCTCTTGTTTACCGGCAGATCAAATTCTTGCAAAGGCTCGAGATGACATGCCCGAGCAACGGACATCCTTATAATATCTTTTGCCTTTTCTGTAGCTTCTTCCTTTTCTTTAGAATGAACCCAGGAATTGTGCTCTCTTATATTAGCCATTTCATAATAATATTGATTGATCCCAGCCTCTCTCAGTGTGTCACGAAACAGAGGTTCAAGGGTCCTGGGAGAACAGGCGGCTATCACTACCCGGTTGAGCCCTTTTTCTCTTGTTTTATCTGTTATCTCCTGGGCAGAATTAGTTGCACATGAAAATAACTGTTCCTGAGCATAAACTACATTGGGTAACGTTAAAGCATAGTCAACAGCAGAAGGAACATCCACTATTCTTCCAATATTGGCTCCACAATGACATATAAAAACACCTATCCTTGGTTCATCCTTGGATACATCAATTTCCGGCGGGTAGACTCTTTCCTTTGACAGCTTACCCCGCCTGTAATCAAGTTGTTCGCCACACTGAGAACCAGCTCCGCTGGCACTGAAAACAGATTCCGGTATATCTATAGGCCCCTGGAAGGCTCCACTCACATAGATGCCAGGCTTGCTGGTTGCCATAGGATTTACAGGATCGGCCTTACAAAAACTGTGGGATTCGAGTTCAATACCATATTTTGCTGCCAAACCCTGTACATCAGTGGGCGGGTTCAATCCAACAGATAATACTACCATATCAAATTCTTCTTCCTTCACTCCTTCATCAGTTGTGGAATACCTTACTGTGACGTTCTTTGTTACTGGATCTTCTCTGACAATGGAAGTATAACTTCTTATGAATCTAACATCTGGAAGCTTTTCCGTTCTTTCGTAAAACCGTTCAAAATCTTTACCATAAGAACGAATATCATTATGAAATATTGTACACTCAGCTTCTGCATCATGATCTTTTGTTAAAATAACTTGTTTTTGAGCATAGGTACAGCATACTGCCGAGCAATAACTGTTGCCCCCTTCAATAACCTGTCTGGAGCCTATACACTGAATCCATGCTATTTTATGGGGGTGTTTCCTGTCTGAAGCACGCAAGATCTCTCCCTGGTAAGGTCCTGTAGCGCAGAGCAGGCGTTCATAATCCATACTGGTTACCACATTGGTAAATTCTCTGTAGTGATATTCCTTCCTCACTTCAGGATTAAAAGGCTCAAGTCCTGGAGACAAAATTACAGCCCCTACATTCACTTCAACTGTTTCCGCACTTTGTTTGAAATCTATGGCATCATTTTTACACACCGCTTCACAGATACGACATTTTTTCTCCTGAAGGTAAAGACAACTTTCATCTATATAAGTAATAAGCGGAATCGCCTGAGCAAAATATACATGGACAGCTTTGTTCTTAGAAATATCCTGATTATATTCGTCAGGATACACAACCGGGCAGTACTCCACACAGGTAGTACAGCCTGTACATTTATTCTCAATAATGTACCTTGGCTTTTTAGTCAATTTTACTTTAAAATTTCCTGCCTTTCCTGCAATACTTTCAACTTCTGTATACGTCAGGACCTCTATATTTGGATGCCGGCCGACCTCGACCAGTTTAGGTGCGAGTATTCACATGGAACAGTCGTTGGTCGGAAAGGTTTTGTCAAGCTGGGCCATATGGCCACCTATTGATGGTGATTTCTCGACCAGGTAAACCTTAAAGCCTGCAGTGGCAAGATCGAGAGATGCCTGAATCCCGCTAATCCCTCCGCCAACCACCATAACATCACCAAAATCATTGCCTTTCAAATTCTTACAGATCTGTTCCATTTTTTCTTTTTCGAGAATTTCTTTTTCCACTTTTCATCACCTCATCAGGTTTTTAAATACCTGTACCGTTTGTGTAAGCCCGGTATAGCCAAACTTAATTCGTTGAACAGCCAAGTCTCTCCGGGTGTGAATAAACTGAAAGACGCTTACCCCGGGCGTAGCCTACCAGTGTAATACCAAGACCGCGAGCCAGTGAAATACCGCGTCCTGTAGGCGAGGTCCTTGAAATAACAATAGGAATATGCATCCCTGCCGCTTTGAGTAACATCTCTGACGAAACACGTCCTGTACTCAAAAGCAGCCGATCTTTTGTTGATATTCCCCTCAATAAACATTCGCCCTGAATTTTGTAGAAGGTGTTGTGCCTCCCTATATCTTCAGCTACTATAAGAAGATCCCTTCTATCAGCCAGAGCTGATGCATGTACTCCCCCACAGAGGCGATACAAATCCATATGTTCTAAAAGCTCCTTCATCAGAAATAAAGCATCATCGGGTTTAATTACCATGTCAGAGTCAACTTTCTCTGCCTGATTTTTAAAAGCTGATCCGCCTCCACAACCGGATGTAAGTGTCTTTTTCAATATCGGTAACTGATATTCTGAATTACTCAACCTTACATCAGCTGTTGTTTCTTCTTCGCAGACCCTCATGCTCATAACATCGCTTAAATCTGAAATAATCCCTTCTGCATAAAGGAACCCTATGACAAGACAATTCAACTTTATTGGAGTACACATAATTGTGACAAGTTCCTGACTGTTTACAAAGATTGTAATATGCATTTCTGCAGGAACATAAACCGGTTTTGTAACCCAACCCTCGTCTGAAAACCGTTGACAGATTATATCTTTTTCAACACCTTTAAGGATCAGTTCATCAATTTCTTCCTGCATAATATTCCGGCTTTCCTATATTACTTCCTGTAGAATCTCCGTAATGTCCTTCACCTCTATGGCATCATC
>CAYSBW010000097.1:0-5489 GCA_964429485.1 uncultured Syntrophorhabdaceae bacterium | reverse complement strand
CTCCTCAAGGGCAGTATCAATGCCAAGAGCAGGTCTGTAGGGACGATGAGATGCCATTGCTTCAACCACATCAGCAACAGCTATTATTTTTGATTCAGGAAGTATTTCCTCTCCCTTGAGACCCTGTGGATAACCTGAACCGTTTAATCTTTCATGGTGTTGAAGGACTATTTCTGCTATGGGGTATGGCAGATCAACATCTTTCAATATATCATAACCTAATTGGGAATGTACCTTTATGAGCTTGAACTCAATATCATTTAAAGCTGTTGGTTTGCTTAATATCTCGGCAGGCACTGACATTTTGCCAATATCATGGATCAAGCCTGCCATTTGGATATTTTCAACAACATCATTCGGTAGCCCCAAATCTTTTGCAACAGCACCGGCAAGATTTGAAACTCTCCTCTGATGGCCTGCAGTATAGGGGTCCCTTGTCTCAACCACCATAGACATGGCCTGGACAGTCCCTAAAAGACTTTTTATAAGTCGTTCCTTTGCCCTTAGCAAATCAGCGGTACGCTCCCTCACAATACATTCCAGAGAATTCCTTTCCTCTCTCAGTGCATCTTCAGCTTCTTTAATCCGGAGGGCAACTTTTAGCTGGGAAACCAATTCATATTCGTCAATAGGCTTGGCAAGGAAAGTATTGGCGCCCATCTCAAGACCCTTTATCCTGCTCTGCAAATCAGTTTTTATTGCTGTAATCATAATTACCGGAATATGTTTGGTTTTTTCATCTGACATAAGTATGCGGCAGGTTTCAAAACCATCCATATCAGGCATTTTTACATCCAGCAGGATAGTATCAGGCGATTCCTCTTTAGCTTTTTCTATACCTTCTCTGCCGGATTTAGCTGTGGTCATCACACAATCCGGCATAAGATTTTTTAATAATGCCGACAGGGTGATCAGGTTATCCTCTTTGTCATCAATTGCAAGTATTTTTTTCATAAGCTCTCCATTGCCTGTTCAAATTTTTTCAATCCTTTTCAGGATGATTTCAAAAACATAGAGTTGATTTTAAGCAACAGGTTTTCCCTGTCCACATCCCCTTTTTGAACAAGTTGCTGAATATTGTTGGCGCTTAACCTTTTAAAATCTTCCTTTGTAAGATCTTTTGCCGTAAGGATCAATACGGGTATTTTTAATGTGGCCTTTGTTCCCCGGATTTTTTCAAGAACTGCAAATCCGTCAATTTCAGGCATCATTAAATCAAGAATAATCGCATCAGGTACAGTATGGGAAACATAATCAATAGCTTCCTGACCACCCCTTGCTATGTCCACAATATAACCTGAACTTTCCAGAACTGCCTTTATCTGTATAATTGCTGCTTCATTATCTTCAACAATAAGAATCTTTGGAAAAGGAATTATTTTTTCAGGATTATCCTTTTCCTGAGCATCCTCAAGATTTTTCAATATCCTTTTTATCTCTTCAAGCAAAAAAGTTGATGTAACAGAACTTTTTTCCAGAACAGAAAATACTCTGCCGCTCAATTTGAGCCTGTCCTTCTCCGTCAGATCCTTTGCTGTAACTACAATAACCGGCAAATCCCTCGTCTCCGGGTTGCTGCGGATTTTTTCAAGAACTGCAAATCCGTCAATTTCAGGCATCATTAAATCAAGGATCAGCACATCAGGTATCTTTTTCTCTATCAATTCAAGACATGTTGCACCATCTGCTGCCACAATGGAAGTCATTCCCTCTTCTTCGATAATTCTTTTTATTTCTTTTCTATCCTCATCATTATCATCTACAATCATTACTGAGTAATTTATATTACTGCTGATTTTCTGTATCTCAGAAACAAGCTGTTTTCTTGAAACAGGTTTGGAAACATAACCTACAGCTCCAAGCGCAAACCCTGTTTCCTGCTCCTCAGAGATGGACACCACAATTACAGGTATGCTTCTCGTATCTGGATTCTTCTTAAGATTTTGAAGCACCTCCCATCCATCCATATCAGGCATGACAACATCAAGGGTGATAGCAAAGGGAAGCCTGTTCGCTGCAAGCTTCAATCCTTCTTCACCTGACGTTGCTGTTATAGTATTATAACCTTCCTGGAGCAGGTACCGGGAGATCATTGCAGCGGTTTCAGGTTCATCATCTATAATAAGAATGGTTTTACGGGCTGATTTAATACAAGGAATCTTTTTAATATCAACCTGTTCCCAGGCGGTAACTGTTCCATGCCATAAAGAAGGCAATATAAGGGTAAAAACAGACCCTTTTCCGGGAATGCTCGTAACAGTAATTTTACCGCCCAGCATCCTTGCTGCCTTATGGGCAATTGCAAGACCCAATCCCGTTCCTTCATGCTTTCTTGATGAAGACCCGTCCACCTGCCGGAATTCGTCAAAAATATAAGGGATCTCTTCAGAGGCAATTCCTATGCCTGTATCTTCGATGCATACAAAAACATTTTTAAGGTCACTTTTTACGGAAACAGTCACCCCGCCTTTTTCAGTGAATTTAACAGCATTTGAAATAAGATTCTGCAGAATTTGAGAAACTCTTACTTCATCACTTTCCAGTAAAGGAAGGTCTTCAGGAATATCATGAATGATTCCTAAATTTTTCTCATCAGCAAGAGGTATTATACTGTCCAGAATATTTTCAATTGTGGTTTTCAATGAAAAATACCTTGGATTTATATCCATCCTTCCAGCCTCTATCTTGGACAGATCAAGAATATCATTGATAAGGGCAAGGAGATTTTTACCGTTGCGTTCAATTATTCCCAGATATTTAAATTCATCAGCACTTATCTTCTCCTTTGCCTGCATCATCAGGACACGTGAGAGAGCCATAATAGAATTAAGGGGTGTTCGAAGTTCATGGCTCATATTTGAGAGAAACTGGCTTTTCATACGGCTGGCTTCATCAAGCTGCTTCTTTTGCATCTCCAGTTCGGTATTCTGCTCAAACAATTCATCTGCCTGTGATAGGAGTTCTTTTTTCTGGACTTCCAGTTCCCGGTTCTGATATTCCATTTTTTCAGAAAATTCACGTATTTTTCTGAAAGCCAGAACTCCGTTTAAGCGGGCACACAGAACTTGCCATATACCATGGACCAGTTGAATTGCCTGGGAAGAATATTCATGGATACTGGCAATGGAAATTATTGCTATAACCTCTTTATTGGAAAGAATGGGAATTGTTATTATCTCTTTCGGAATTAAATCACCTGCTGTTGTGGAAAAAATAAATTGTGTACCATCGGGAATTCTATTGATATGACTAATTTGTTTTGTGGCAAGAGCAATGCCAAATTCCCCCTCATACTCTATTGCTGAAAAGTCTTTACGGTATGCAGAACCGAGTCCGATAGATTCGAAATGTTCAAAGACTGTTTTCTCTTCTGTTAACAGGTATATTGCCCCGATTTGCGATTTTGTGTTCTCAATCAGTACATCGAGCAGCTTCTGACAGAAAGGCCGGAGATCATCTTCATGAAGCATAACCCCTGCAACGCTGTTAGTTCTTTTTCTGATTTCTATTTCATTCTGAACCTTTTCAGCCATATTGTTGAAAGCAAAGGCAAGTATTCCGAATTCATTTTCAGAAGTATAACTGCTGCGGGCATTAAGGTCTCCTTCCTGAAAATCTCTTGTTGTTTCAGTAAGCTCATGCAGAGGGTCTTTAATTTTCTTCAACAAGAAATAACTCAGGAACAGGGATAGAAGTAGAATGATCCCGAATGTAAAAACAAGCCTGATTTTCAAGGATTTGCTATGTGTGAAAGCCTTTTCATAAAAATTCTCTGCTTTCATTGAAGAAAAATAGCTTACCTTGTTAATATGGGTAAGTAACTTTTCAACATGACTTCCTCCCACCCCTGAAGATTTTGTCCTTTTAACAGCTTGAGCTACATTTGCGGACTTCAGTAAATTAATTGTTTCATGACGGATAGCTTTCCATTGAACAAAGGCTTCGAAGGCATCATCAATATCCTTTTTAGGGCCGAGATACTTATTAAAAAGAATTTCAAACTGTCTGTAGGCATCTTCTTCCCGGACATCAATGACATGGAGGATATTATTGCGTTCATGATCATCCTCTGTCAGACAAAGATCTTTCATGTCCCGATGAATTGCAAGAACATCAGCTCTAAGTTCACCTATGGCTTTACGTACCTGAAGAGGATGGTTATAAATCCCCCTGACTTCCTGCCAGAGAATATCCGAATTCGACCAGGCCATAATTCCAAGAAGCACGACAAAGAAAAGAATTATTCCCAGACCTGTTTTCAGTTGCGTGCCTACTTTTAAATTTTTCAGTTCCATGGATCATATCCCCTTTCTGATTTTCTGAAAAACTGCTGACAAAGGAGCTACTGCACGAAAAGCCTCTGTTTCTTCTACTATAGCCCTTTCCGTCTCACCTGTTACAAAATATCCTTCAGAAGATATGCATGACCTTAATTTTTCAAGGATAAATCTACGTATTCCGGGCCGATAGTAGAAGAGAACATTGCTGCATATAATAAGATCAAAATCCCCGTATATACTTGCCGAGGGGCAGGAAGAATGCTCATCCAGCAGATCATAGACAGAGAAATCTATCCCTTCCCTGAGACATTGGGCAATTTTATAACAATCTCCGTCTCTACTGAAATAGGCAAGACTGTGTTTTATGCGCAGATTTTGCACTTCTCTGGCTTCATATATCCCTCTGCGGGCAGATACAAGTTCCCTTTCGTGGAGATCAGTGGCAAAAATACGGAATGATATGTTTTCACCACGAGATTTGGCCAGTTCCTTGAGCAGGATGGCTACAGAATATGCTTCCTGGCCTGCGGCGCATCCGGCAGACCAGATTCTGATTTCAGAAGAAGAGGTCTTTTTCTTATTTTCCAGTAGAGCAGGCAGAATAATAACTTCAATGATTGCAAAGGTAAGAGGATTTCTGAAAAATTCACTGTAATCAATTAAAAGGGAATCAAGGAAACTATCTACTTCAGAGGGATTGCTATTAAGATACATCAGGTACAGTCCAGGGTCTGTCACAGATATAACGGACATCCTTTTCATTATGGATTTTTTCAGGAAGGATTCATCGTACATGGATATATCTCTGAAATATACCTCTGCCATGCATCGGATTATCTGTTTCAGAGCATTTTTCATGAAAACCCCCTGCCTGCCTGATTAAAATTGTCCCTCTGTTTTTTACCCTGTTTCCTGCTTATCTTGTGACAACACCTTATTACTCAAAAGCAAATTTTTTCTCCCTGAACAATTTAATACATACATCCACTACTTCTTCATCATAGAGAATTCCTTTGTTCCTTTCTATCTCCTCAAGGGCAGTATCTATACCCAGTGCTGGTCTGTAGGGACGATGAGATGCCATTGCTTCAACCACATCAGCAACAGCTATTATTTTTGATTCAGGAAGTATTTCCTCTCCCTTGAGACCCTGTGGATAACCTGAACCGTTTAATCTTTCATGATGCTGGAAAACAACTTCCGCTATGG
>CAYSBW010000096.1:0-5772 GCA_964429485.1 uncultured Syntrophorhabdaceae bacterium | reverse complement strand
ACCATACACCAATGCCCTGTTGAAAGACAGGGCATTGGTGTATGGTGGACATCAGTCCACCCCTTCTTGATTTCAATATAATTATTGAGTTATACTTCCCATAGTCAAACGCGAACGATTGGTGTCGCTGGAACACATATTTAAAGGAGACATGCTATGTCAATAACTTTGAAAAAAGGAAAAGCATCTTCAAGTTTGTGGAAAACACTTGGCGATTATTATTCTGGAATAAAATCTCTTGATCCTGTTTATCCTGATATCCGACAGGAAAGATGGATTAAAAACCCGGATATAATTTATTATCTTATTAGAATGGATAATAAAATATGCGGCTGGATTATTTACAACAGTGCAACAAGCGCAATAGAGGATATAATAATTAAGCCTGAGAAGGCTCAGCAAGAGATTCTTATTAAGGCAATAGATGAGCTAATTTCCAAAGAAAGTCTTGTATCTGCAGAAATATCCGAGGAAGACAAAAGAAAGCTGGAATGGTTGACAGAGTACGGTTTTCGACCAACCAGAAAGATAAATTTGAATGGATATTGTCTTGTTAAAATGGAACTGAGTACTGTAGTTTATTTTAAGAGATTGAAAGGATACAATCCTGTGAAGCCTTATCGCAAAAAAGAGCGTGTTGTTATCGAAGAGATAGCAGAAACACAGACAGAAGAAGATATAAGAAAGGGATTGCAAAACCTGTTGAACAGGCTTGGCGGTTTAAATAAATTTGTAAAGAAAGGACAAACAGTGGTACTTAAGCCGAATGTTGTGGCAGACCACGGCATGACAGAAGGCAAATATACTGGCGGCATAGTTACGGATATTCGAATAATGAAAGGACTTATAAAATTATTGCTGCCAGTGGCAGGTAAAATTACTGTTGCGGAAGGATCCTCGATTAACAGGAGTGCAACAGGGAAAATGTTTGATGTATACGGATATCCGAAGTTGATCGATCTTGACCCTGAAAAGGTAAGTCTGGTGGATCTGAATACTGATGAGCTGATAGAAAAAATGGTTCCGGCAGGCAAGAGGATGAAATCTCGGAAAGTTCCTCGTACCATTGAAGAGGCTGATGTTGTTATAAATCTTCCTGTTATGAAAATACATTTTGCAGCAGGCGTCTCACTTTCTGTGAAAAATCTTCAGGGCACAATGCCCCCTATTGAAAAATACATGACGCATTTTTTTGGCCTCTGGCAGAATCTTGTAAACATACACCATGTTGTAAAGCCAAAATTGACGATAATTGATGGGATTGTTGGACAGGAGGACTTTGGACCAGTCTCGGGAACTCCGAAAACAATGAACCTGCTTATAGGAGGCAGCAACCCCGTGGCAGTGGATGCTGTTACAATGAGAGTAATGGGTCTGGATCCGCATATGTCCCCGCCTGTCTTGCTGGCATATTTACAGGGATTGGGTCCTATTGAGCCTGACAGGATTGAAGTACTTGGTACACCAATAGAAAAAGCTAAAAAAGCCTTTAAACTCCCTATTATAAACCTTGCAAGCGGTAGAGATTTTATTATTCACGCTGATAATGCTTGCTCCGGTTGCAGGGGATATCTCCACTTTGTTCTTAATAAGCTAAGGAAACCTGATCCGGCTGATCCGAACAGGTTGCTCATCGATCGTCCTTTTGAACCGAAAGTAAATATTTTTCTCGGCCCTTATGAGGGGAATAGTATAAACCCTGAAGAGACAAATATTTTTATGGGTATTTGTCAACTCCATCATGCTGATCAGGGCACATGTCTTATTGGTTGTCCTCCCCATGCGGAAGTTATTATGAATGGTATATTTAAACTTTTTCCTGATGTTGAAAGACCCAAGTATGCTGATGATACTGAGGAGGCAAAACTCGAGAGGATGCTCAAAGAAGTCCTGGAAAAACTTGCATAAACAGCCAAGATCAAAAAAAACCGCCGATTGTTGAACGGCGGTTTTTTTATGGTTACGGTTTTTATTACTTTATTTTATTAAGCTGCTTTGGAAATCCTGCAAAGGAGAGCCTTCATTTCTGTATAACCTGTTACAGGGTCACGAGGTTCAAGTTCAGTCAATTCATTTGCATTTGCTTTTGACCATCCGTGAGGGATACTTACAACGCCACGAACGAGTGCGTCAGTAGTCTTTACCTTCATGGAAATTTTACCCTTTATTGTTTCAATATTCATTATATCACCATTAGCGATACCATACTTGGCAGCTGTATCAGGATGGATCTCTGCGAGAGGTTCTGGAGCAGTCTTTTCCAACATTGGTACGCCTCTGAGCTGAGTATGCGTATATTCCGGAATCCTTGATCCTGTTGTCAGAATTACAGGATACTTGGCATAGATCTTTGGTGTGGTTATAGGGCTCTTGCTCGGTTCTACCGGCAGCGGCAACGGGTCATAACCGTTTTCAGCCAATGTCTGGGAATATAACTCGATTTTTCCTGAAGGCGTATTGTAACGTTTCTGCTGTACGTACTTCATTTCTGTGTAATAGGCGCCTTCGGGATGTTCGTTAGTCAACTGTTCTCTTGTTAATCCGCTTGGTTTCAGGAAGAAATCCACAATTTCATCTTCTGTATTCCATGGGAAGAATTCTGCATAACCCATTCTTCTGCCTATCTCTGTCCAGATTTTCCAATCCGGCCAGCATTCGCCTATGGGCTCTATTACTTTTTTGCGGACCATTGCGTAAGGAATGCAGTTTGTAACACCGTAAACGTAACCTACACCACCTTTCTCAAGGAATGAACAGGCTGGCAATACGATGTCTGCAAGCTCCGCAGTTTCAGTCATAAACAATTCTGATACTACTACAAAATCGAGAGCCTTTATAGCTTCTCTGATGCGTTCGGAATCAGGCAGGGTCATTGCAGGGTTTCCGCCTGTGCACATCATTCCTTTTATAGGATATGGTTTTCCTTTCAGGACTGCATCAGCAAAGAGCATCTGCTGACCGTAAGGAGATGTTCTTCCCCAGAAACGACGGAAAAGAGGGTGTTCTTCACTGCCTATAGGATCGCTGATTTCAGTAACCCTCATATCTCCAAGACGGATGAAAGGTATATTTACCCAGCCGCCAGGGACGTCAATATTGCCGGTTATTGCCTGTAAGATGGCATGAACACGGTTACCCTGGAAACCGTTTATGTGCTGGTCTATAGAGCATGTACCAGGAACAAGAGCAGCGGGCTTGCTTGTTGCAAAAAGGCGCGCTATCTTTCTGATATCTTCAGCCGGTACCCATGTGATTTCAGACATTTTTTCCGGTGTATACTGTTTTACATGTTCAACCAGTTTATCGAAGCCAAGGCAGAATTTATCAACGAATTCCTTATCATAAAGTTTTTCTCCGATAATTACGTTTAACATGCCAAGACAAAGTGCTGTATCTGTACCAGGTCTGATCTGGATATGAATTCCCTTTTCTGCCATAGGTATTTTTTTCGGGTCTACGACTATAACATGTTCAAGTGTGCCTGCTTCCATGGCTTTATATATTTTACGACCTACAGTTACTCTTGAGTTGTCCATGTTCTGGCCAAAAACGATAATGCACTTTGAATTCCATGGTTCTTCAATGGGATATCCGCCAAATGTCATCTGTCTTGCCATAATGCGTGAGCGGAAACAGTTTCCTTCAACGGACAAAAGGTTAGGAGTTCCATAAACTCCGCGGAATCTCTGTGCAAAAGCTGCCAGCTCAATATTTTCTGTTCCTAAAGAGCCTGTATAGACAGCGAGTGCCCTTGCGCCATATTTATCCTTAATTTCCTGAAATTTTTGAGCTATTGTATCCAGAGCATCATCCCATGATATGCGCTCCCAGCCACCGTCACTTTTTTTGCGCATAGGGTGTGTAAGCCTATCTTTTGAATATACCCACTGAGGCAGCGCCTCTCCTCTTGGACAGAGCTCTCCTAAACTGATAGGGTGTTCCTTCATGCCCTCAACTTTTACAAGCTTGCCGTCTTCAACATATGCGTTTATACCGCAGCTATTGATACACATTATACAATCAGATTTTTTTACTTCCATTGCCATGATGTTGTTCCTCCTTATTCAATATTTCTTCCCTCTATCCCTATCCGGAAGATTTGATTCCATTTAATATCAAGTCACAAATCTCATTGTAATTTTCAACAAGATCGTACTTTTCACCTTTAAGAAGCCATCTGGTCACTCTGTACTCCATGATACCAAGCATAAGTTCCCGGATTGTATATATATCAACATCCTTTCTTATACTGCCCTCCTGCTGACCATCTTTAATTATTTCCAATATCTTGTTTGTAAACGCCTTTATTCTACCATATGTTTCAGATTTGATAAAGCTCTTGCTTACCCGCATTTCAAGCATCAATATCCTCGCATAGGCAGGATTTGTTTTAAAGAAATAAAGGTAGTACCAAATCAATTTTCTGATTTTATTTAAAGCATCATGAATTCCCTGTAGGTGAAGATTGAATTCTTCACAGAATTCTTCAGTTTTTTGTGCAGGAATTGAAAAGAAAAGATCTTCCTTGTTTTTAAAATACTGATATATTGTCCCTTCAGCAACATTTGCTTTCTGGGCAATCTCTGAAACCACAGCACTTTGAAAATTGCTGTTGCCAAATACTTCCGCAGCAGCCTGAATGATCTGTTGTCTTCTCAAATCTTTTTTCGTCACTTTATAATTCCTCTGACTTAAAATTGAGCATAACTCATTATATGATATTACTTTGATTTTGTAAAGAATTTTTATTACACATAATTCATTTAATTATTAATATGTTAGAAAAAATGAGTGATATTCATTTATGAAAAATCCAAAAAGAGCAGTCCATTTATTTACTTGACAAAGAACAAGTGTTTGATATATAAAACAATTGTTTACTATAGGAAACAAAATTTAGACTTATTTTATTAGACAATAATTTATGATGAAGATAAAAGGTTTTAAAAGAGTGCCGGCTATTGACAAGTGCTTTTCCATTCTCGAGTTGCTTGCGCAATCGAAAGAACCTATGGGAATCAGCGAGGTATCCGGAAAACTTGATCTTAATAAAAGCACAGTATTCAATATTGGTCATACCCTTGTTGATCTCAATGTTCTGGAAAAACAATGTGATGGTAAATTTGTTTTTGGAACCCGCTTCTATATACTGGCGAACATGGCGAGTAAGCGTTCTGCACTTATACAAATAGCACATCCTTACCTGGAAAAAATCAACAGAGAAACCAAACTTTCAGCCTTTTTAGGACTTCGTTTTGATCGCCAGGCCATTCTTATTGATAAAGTTGATTCGGCAAACGGAATTAAACTATCATCGGAAATAGGTACAAAAATGCCTATACTGGCGGGCGCCGGAATCAAGGCCATGCTCTCTCAATTAACTGATGAAGAAATTGATGATATTCTTGCAAGAACTGAACTTAGACATTGCACACCACACTCTATAACTGATAAAACGGCTTACAAAGAGGAAATCTTTAAGGTTAGAGAACATGGTATTGCCTATGATAGAGAAGAATACATTGAAGGTATGGTTGCTTTTGCAGTGCCTGTAAAAATATACAGAAGGGATATGCAAGCTGCTATATGGGCTGTTGGCTTGAGGCAGCAAGTGTCAGATTTGGATATTAAGGAATTGACGCTTTTACTAAAAGGTATTTCTGAAGAAATTGATTGTCGTTTACAGTGAGGATACAGTAAAAATATAAAGAATAACCCGAACAGATCTTAGAGGTGTAAAACATGAGGTATGCAGAAACAGGGTATAACCTG
>CAYSBW010000095.1:0-5817 GCA_964429485.1 uncultured Syntrophorhabdaceae bacterium | reverse complement strand
ATTTTTTGCCATAATCCTATAGGTATTTCAAGCATAGTAAGATTTCTTGCAAGACAGTCCATAATAAGAAGATATATTCCACCAAGAAGTGCTGAGGCTGGTAGCAATACTCTGTGATCAGGTCCTACCATCATGCGGGTAAAATGTGGTATTACCAAGCCTACCCATCCTACACCACCGCTCACTGATACCTGTGCAGCAACAATAATAGAAACAAGAACGAGAACAGTCCACCGCATAATCCCTACTTTTATTCCAAGAGCTGCTGCATCAGTGTCACCCAGAGAGAGAAGGTTGATGCGCCAGCGAAGAAGCAATAATATAGTCCCGGAAATTAATGTGGGAACTCCTATAACAGGCACTTTTTTCCAGTCAGCAGCAGCAAAACTTCCCATAAGCCAGTAAACGATACCCGGAAGTTTAGTCTCCGGGTCTGCCAAATATTGGATTATTCCTACCAGAGCGCTGTAAAAAGAGCTTAAAATGATTCCAGCAAGTACCAATGAAAGAATCCCTGCTTTTCCAGCCAGCCGTGAAAGTCCGAATACCATTACCAGGGAAAGCATACCGAATGCAAATGCAAGACCTACAACACCTGAAGAAGGCATAGACAGAAGAATGGCCAGCACACCTCCGAATGATGCGCCACTTGAAACGCCGACAATTTGGGGTCCTACCAGGGGATTGCGGAAAATACCCTGTAAAGTTGCTCCAGACAAGGCAAGTCCCATACCAGCCAATATGACAACTATGATACGAGGTAATCTGACAATCCAGACCACTGTCCATTCAATTTCATGTCCTGAAGAGTTTAAATATGCTGGTGTAAGAAGAATGCCTGCTACAGAAGACAGGGAGATTTGATAACGTCCCAAGGTTAGCGAGAATAGACTGGTTAAGATAAGGAGCACAGCAAATATCAAAATAATTATATAGGCCCGTTTATTGAATTTTTTAGAATTTATAGACTCCAATTAAAGTCTCCATTTTAGAAATTATTAAAAATCACGATTGTTAAGATTAGAACTTTCTTATTAAAAAAATTTTCTTGATTGTTTCTCCCACCACATTACACACGTTCTGGTTTCTATGAAGAATGTAACGCTGCCATCAGAATTTATTATCAAATATTTGTCCAGATTCTTCTTGTAGACATCCATTTTGTTTTCATCAACTTTTCCAAGTGTAATAATGTCTTCATATGCTTCTTTTCTGGAGATATAATCTTTGGTAAAACCGTCTTTGACTATATTGATATTGGGTTCATAACCTAAATCATAGGCAATGTTGAACAGCACATTGTAATTTGTCCTTCTATCTTTGCCGTATCCTGTGAATGGAGGTCTTTCTCCCTTTACAGGAACTGTATCTTTAAATATGTTTGACAGTAACTGAGGTATAGTGGGTGCATTAGCAAATGTGATTATTGCCGTCAGTCTTTTTGCAAAAGTTGAAAGTTTTTTTAGATTCCACAAACCTACAGAACGCGAACAAACAACTACATCATGCTCTTCGATATCCGAGCCTGCAACTGCATCCTTGAAATCTAACTTTTTTGTGGCAAGGTTAGTTAATCCTGCCTCATCGGCATTTATTTTACAATATTTTAATACTTCCTCTGAGATATCAAGGGCTGTAACGCTTTTGACGCGTTGAGCAAGTGGAATTGACAATCTTCCCGGGCCGCAACCCATATCCAGTAAGGTATCATCTGACTGTAAGGGGAGAGCATTTACCTGATTAAGTGTATGTAGTTTTTCCATCGAGGCCATCTTATTGTAAAAGGATGCGAAGTTCTTTTCAAAGGCATTATCTTTTTTGGACATATGTCTCATTGCAGGACTTGTGATCTTTTGAATTTCTTCCCAGTTAATCAATGGTTTCATTAAATTATTCTCCTTGTTTCATATAATTTATTTGTCCGTCAAAGACGGATGCAGCTTTAAGATAACCAGCAATATAATTGTTTTGGTTTGTCATTATTTTCGTTCTTGCCTATTAATCGTTTCTATTTCGGATACAAAAACATCTCAACATCTTCATTGGTTAAATTAATATTATAAAATTTCTTATAGAAATGCCTTGTTTCCTTAACCATATCCACATCCTTGAAATAATCCGGATAAAGTGTTTTGGCTACCCAAAGAAATTGCAGTGCTTCTTCGGTCGTCTCGCGGCACCAAAGGAACATACCTTTTGGATTGACATACACCCTATTGTTTTTTACCGCACTAATAACTCTCCAGGCCGGATCTGTTTTTATGACTTTCGCATCTGCAGCATCCATGGAGATAATTACATCAGGGTTTGCAGCTATGATCTGTTCGAGATTGGTATTGCTTTGACCTGAAGACTTGAGACTGGCTATGTTCCAGCTCTCGGCAATGTTGATTGCTCCTGCCATATCCATCCAGTCCTGAACAAGGCTTGGCGAGCCGCAGGTAGTCAGAGGATTACCCATACTATGATAAACTTTCAATCTTTTTGCATGAGGAATTTTCGAAATACGCTCTTTAACTCTTTTCACATTGTTATTGAAATAATCTACATAATGCATGGCTTGTTCATATGCATCGTCACCGAGAATACGACCGGTAATCACAGCGCGATCAACTATATTTTTCATGGAATTTGCTTTAAGGAGTGCCACGGGTATGCCCATTTCATATAATTGTTGCCCTCCATAACTGCTTGTCATAAAAGCAACATCCGGTCTTGTGGTCAGCAAGCCTTCAATATTGAGTTCTCCAGAAGAAAGAAAACATGCCACGGCATTTTTAATATTAGGTACAAATTTGCCAAATATTGGGCTTGCTTTTATCATGTGCGTGGTTGCAACAATTTTGTCTCCATAACCAAGCATAGCAATAATAGAGTTCTGTGCATTCCAGCCGCAGGCAATCCTGTTGATTTTAAAAGGAACAGTTATTTTTTTATTTCTATAATATGTTATGGTTCTGAATTGTCCTTTTACCGAAGAAGCAACTTCAGGCATGTCCTGTTCCTCCTTCGAAAGACTTGCAGCAGGACAAAATGTGATGAACACTATTAAAATAAAAATAGAATAGTACAAGTGATGACAAACATTAATCATTAATAAAACCTCTTCAAATTATTATTTTTAACTTAAACATCTATAGGTAGACCTTTCTGTTTTAATTAATTTTGTTAGTATTAGAATTTAACTTGCATTGATCCCATAATTTCTCTGGGTGTCCCGGGAAAAGCGCTGCAAGCTGCTCCTGTTCCGTCAGTGCTACCAGGCATAACTGATGCCCAATATCTTTCGTCGGTCAGATTTTTTACTGAAAGCATCCAGGTGGTTTCCACGTTTTTGATTTTTGTTGTATAGCGTGTGCCAATGTCGATTGTTGAATATGCGCTTGCCCAGGATGTATTTGCATCATTTGCTGGACGTTTACCGGTATAGTGCAGATTCAAATAAGGCGTCAGACCTTTAATAAATGGGGTTTGGTATTCGACAAGAAGATTTGCCTGACCTTCGGGAACTCCAACCACCTGTTTGTCGCTGGTAGTCGAATTACCTGTTCGGTTCAGTTTTGGATCCAACAGTGTAACACCTGCATAAATTGTTACACTATCGATGACCTTGCCAATAGCCATCAGCTCCAAACCATAGTTAACTTGGTTGCCCTGCACTCTGAAAACATTATCAGTATCTGTATAGGGGAAGGGGCGCTCAATCCGGAACAATGCACCTGACAGGTTTATTTTACCTAATGCCACCTTCAGGCCTGTTTCCCACTGTTCGCTACGGTATGGTGCCAGAGTTTCGTTTGGATTTGCAGCAGTTGCCGGTGCAGTGGCTCCTTGTTGAAGACTATCGGCGTAAGTAATATAAGCAGTAATATTTTCACGTGGCTTGTATATCAGACTGCCTGCGGGACTGATTCCACTGTCGTTGTACCTGCCAGTGCTCACGCCATTGACATTGTAATTTCTGGCGCTTAACCAGCTGTAACTCGCAGAGAGCATTACAGACCATGACTTGTTAAAAGTAATAGTATCTCCCAGGATGAAAGCATAATTATCCATTACACTTGCTTTATATCTGTGAGAGTCAACCCACCAGAAGGGTTCATTATAACTCATAGGGTTTTCAATATTGGCAACACCAAGTGTTATTTGAGGCATACTTGTATCTGCTGACATCATACGACGTTCATGTCCGTTGATTCCGATCGAAACGTCATGTGCAAGACTGCCCGTATTAATCCGACCATTAAGATACATAATACCACTGTCTACTTCCCATGCGCTGGATGACGGTCTGAACGTAGTACGGTAATTTCCTTTATTATCGGTAAGTGTATTACTGACAGTAATCATGTCTCTGTTGGCAACCTGATCCAGAAAACCAGCAATAATGTGCCAGTTTTCATTGAAATTATGTTTAATACGCATACTCGCAGTCTGTGTATTGAGTTCATGTCCAGCCCATGATTGTCCATAGCCAATTCGTGTTGGATCGAGTGCATCCGGTAATTTTATATTAGCCGCATAACCAAAACCGCCTGGATAACCTTTTAGATTAAAATCATAACTGCTGAAATTAAACTCTGCAGTAGTATTGTTGGTTACCTTCCAGTCTAATGATAAACTTGCCAGTTTGCGCCTTAGGTTGCTTCTGTTTACGTATCCTTCTCCGTCATTATAAAGCAAGTTAAGACGATAACCGAATTTTTTTCCTATGGGACCACCGGCGTCTGCATGAACATTACTTTTACTATGGGTAGAATAATCACCAGCTATTTTAAAAAAAGGTTTATCAGTGGGACGTTTGAGAACAAAGTTAAATGTTCCTGAAGGGTTGGCTGGGCCATAAAAAGAACCGGCCAGACCATTAAGGACTTCAATACGTTCAAACTGTTCCATAGGATAAGAGGTTGTCACAGCGATATTCATTCCATCCATCCGATTGTTTTCTGAAACGGTCCCTTGAAATCCACGGGTTTGCGGACGGCCTACATCCGGTCCCCCTCTTTCCTCAATTTGCATAGACGGCAGGTATTTAGAAACTTCTTTTAAAGTTGTAATTTGCTGATTTTCCATCATTTCTTCTGATACTGCGTTTATTGAATAGGGAATGTCCATCGGGTTTTTATCACCCATCGGTCCTACAGAAACGGAGTCAACACGATATCCATCTTCGGTAGTGCCTTTTTTAAAGGCTTTAATTTCCACTACGTCCAAGGTAAATTTTTCTGTGGCTTTATTGTTTATTTCAGTATTAGAAGTTTCTGATGCAGTTTGTTGTTGCGAGATTATATTTTTCTTAACCTGAAAAGTCTGCGTATACTGTTCTGATCCTGGTGTTCCAGAAACTTTTTCATTTGCCAAAGATGTACCCATTCCTACAGAATTTACAATGAAGATAAAAAACGCTGAAACCAATAAATATCCTGTCCTGGTTCTCATACTTGCTTTCTCCTTATATAAAAATAAAGTCTTCCTAAATGAAGATTGTTTTTTTGTGCTTTGATATTAAATGAATTTTGTTTAAACAGATTAAGCGGATTCATAGCTATATAAAATTTACCTGCTTTTTAATAAATACAAATTTAGTATATATTAGTATTTATCATAATTTAATTACTTAAAACAAGATATTAATTACGTTTTAGTTAATATAGGATATTATAATTAATGATTAGTAAATATTAGTTATTATACAAGTAATATATATCAATAGATTTTTATAAGTACTTGAATAATCAAACCGTTACACTTGAAGTACTTTACCATTCGCTGCTTGGCCTGTATTACGAAAATGCAAAATAGAGATAATATTCATAA
>CAYSBW010000094.1:0-6103 GCA_964429485.1 uncultured Syntrophorhabdaceae bacterium | reverse complement strand
ATTTTTGCATTATCACTTCCATGTCAGGTGGGTCAGTTTTAGGTTATCATAATCAGCTATAGGGCTAACAGTTTTATAATATATTCATCTGTACCATGGAAAGCCTTACCTTTTCTTTTCTTTCATATCTCCAAACACAGGCTCAATTATCTGTTGCCGGAGTTTTTATATCTCCTTTGCTTTGTCAGTTTTCATCTTTATTTTCATGTCTTTCCTTTGTATCTCATAAGGGAACATCTTCAGATACCTGATATCGCCCTTCCTTTTAGTACTGTCTATTATTCCCATAATGAGTATTTTATGCAGCACTCCGGGATGATGTGCGGATGGCCTGATATATCAGCGGGGTAGTTTATTCCAAGATTAAAAACTGTTTTGTGCACTTAAATAAGAAATAAATCAAAAGTCTTGATTTTTTTGATTACGATAATCGCAGCACATCAATTCCCCGCTTAATTGCTCATAAAAAATAAGCTCTGCTTAATTATTTTGCTAATAAGTCGATAAACAAAATATAAAAAAATTTTATGCGCTATAAAGACAAAATCTCACATATTTTAGATCAATATACAACAATACTTGAAACAAATTTCGTCAGGATGTTTCAGAAATCTGCCAAGATCGTAGCTATTGTTTCTATATTGGTTGTAACAACTTCTTCGATTTCCTATTCATTTTTCTTTGGACCTAAGATTGACCCAAGATGGAAGGAATTGGTTTCACAGCTTGAAGAATATTTAACTTACACCCATGTAAAACAGGATCCTGTAAAGGCAAGAAAGTCTCTTGAAACCCTTAACGACTACGATATTAAGGAAAGTGACTTTAAACCATTACATCATATTAATCGGTTTCTAATACCAAAAGGCATGTTTCTTATGTATTTCTATACAGAACCAAATAATAAAATACCAGTAATAAAACTTTTTAATATAGCAAAACTTGATGTTTTTAATGGATTTGACGTGGAAGGAAAAAAAAGAAGGAATCTATTTGGCAGGACTTTGGAGGATTACAACCGTGTTCTTCTCGGTGAAGAAATCTTTTCTACTGAAGATGTTCCACCTGTTGCACTACCTTATAATCTTGCAGTTAAGGGATCTGCAAAACCTGATTGGGTAATCGCTATCCCTTACGAATGGATACTCGATCTTTACGGAAGCAGGGCTTCAGGCATTGGAGAACGTCTCGTGGAGGAACTGACAATACATGAAATTGTTCACATCATGTACGAGACGGAAGATGAACTGCTGCCATTTCTGGCTCAATTCGGTTATCGGTTAGATGCTGAGCACCCGTTGAATTCATTGGATGATCTGGTAGATTATTTGAAGACAAAACCTCACACTTATGAGAGCACGGAATATCTTATGCTGGAAAGAATATATTATGCCGATACATATTATGGAAAATCAAGTAACAGCGCCCATCTCAATGCCTTACGATATATAAAGGACGCCCTTGTAAACCTGACAGATGAAATTAACAGAAAGGATCCAAAATATCCGAGAAGTGTCCTGAAAATATCGGATCAGCAGTGCTATGCAAGTATGGCTTTAATTTTCAGCAGAGCCCTGCAAAGGCTTGCCATGGTTAAAAGGATTGCGGGCAAACCTTTTATGTAATATAAAATTCATACATAAAAAAGCTCAGGTTTCTTTCATTTCTTGACAATCAATGACTTACTTTCCATTCTCTCAAGAATGTTTAAAGGGTTGAAGGGTTTTAATAAAAAATCGTTAGCACCCTTTTTTATTGACCCCATTGTATAATTTTTATTTCCGCTGATCATGTAAAATATGACTTCTTCATCAATTTCTCTTACATGTTCTAAAAATTGAAGGCCGTTCATACCGGGCATCTCATAGTCACAGATAATAAAATCATATTTACCGGGCTCAAGTTTCTGTGCTGCATCAATGCCACATTCTGCCGTATCAACATGGTGACCGAGTATAATAAAAAATTCTCTCAACATTGTACGTATAAGATCTTCATCATCTACAACAAGTATACGGTATGTTTTATTAAGTCCTTTATCTTTGCTATTTCCATTCATTTATCCCTCTTTTTTTAGAGAATCGTGAATAGTTTTTGTTTGGAGTAATTCATTTGATTTCATATTATTAAATAATCAGGTCGGTTCAGAATATATTCCGGCAAATGCTTAAAAAAATAAGAATGGCTACGATAATGGGGATTAAAATGATAAGTTTTTTCAAACGTTCGTTGACTGTTTTTAAGGAATCCTCAAGTTTCTTTGTATAGAGGGCTCTTTCTACCTTGATCTGGAGATCATTCAAATCTATTGGCTTGGTAATATAATCATAAGCACCCAACTTAATGGCTTCCACAGCTCTTTCAATGCTGGGGTAACCTGTTATTATCAAAAAGATAACTTTCGGGTCTTTTGTTTTTATTTCTTTCAGCAATTCAATGCCATCCATTCCAGGCATTGAAAAATCAGATATGACACAATGAAATTTTCCTGGAGTAAATTCCTGTAAAGCCTCTTTAGCGTCAATGGCTGTTCTTACTTCATATCCCTGAATTATAAAATATTCACTGATGACCGCAAGTATTTTATCTTCATCATCAACTACTAATATTCGTTCTTTATGGCCTGATGTTTTCATGTAAGACTGGAATGACAATGCTTTCATAGCATATCTCATATTCTTCTGTTATTTTCAAATCAAAGCTGAATGCGCAACTATGATAAATATAAATGTTATGGGATTATTGGTTGTTCTCTCTTGCTTTGAGATGGTTTTATCTCTTTTTTATTGCTCAATATTTTAAGTGCTTTTGCCTCTTTCTCTTTTATGCCTTTTGCAGGAATCGGATCAACCAATTTTGTCTCTGTTGAAGACTCTCTTTCAATCCAGTCAATGACTTTCAACATTGTCGATCTCAGTTGCTCCACCCTCCTTAAGGTTAAACGGTTTAAGTGCTCCACCTTTATATCTTTCATAAGAATCAGTGTTTTATAATTTTTGTCATTACCATTCATAAGCGGGATTTCTATCTTGAAGAGACAGCACCTATGTATGTCTTCTTCTCGCCTGTAATTGCCGCGTGCCCAATAAAATGCTGATGGAGGTCCTCCATTTTCTGATTTCGACCAGATATGTGTATTTGTATTAATCAACTGAATTTTTGAGTCAGCCCTCCTTCTTTCTTCCCCTGTGTAATAAACAGATTGGCCATCTTCTACACCGTCATTCCCAAGATTCAGGCATGCCCAGTCAAAATTCAACAAAATCAGGGCACGACATGCATTTGCCCACATCTCTTCCAACGTTTTCGAATGACTGATTTCTATCTGTAAACTGAGAAAACTTCTCCTGGCATGGCTTATTCCCGTAACATCAGTAATATCCTTAAGCCAACCACCTATTTTATCAACTGCGAAGTACTCAAAATATCCGAGTTTTCTGGTGACTACAAGGGCGGCTATTGCAACTGCTATCAGAAAATATCCCGAATGTCTATGCTGCGACTGGATCACAACCAGTGCAAAAATACAAAGAGCAGCTGAAATGCCATAAATTAATAAAACAGCTTTTCTCGTGGAAAAACCTTTTTCTATGATCTTGTGATGAATATGGCTTTTGTCGGGTTGAAAAAGTTTTTCACCTATTATAAATCGACGTATTGGAGAAAGTATTGTATCAAAAACAGGAACACCGAGAGCAAGCAGTGGAATTAATATTGCAGCGCTCATCTGCATTTTTGCAGATCCCAGAATGGAAAGCCCGGCTATGGAATAACCAAGAAAATAACTTCCTCCGTCCCCCATATAGATTGAGGCTGGATTAAAATTGTATCGGAGAAATCCGAAAACTGCCCCTGCAAGAGCCGCAAACATGACGGCATGGAGATAATTTTTTTGCCAGGCCAGCAGGAACACAAGAATAATCGATGTAAGAAAAACTATGCCTCCTGCAAGACCATCAAGTCCATCTATGAGGTTTATTGCATTAATGAGAAGAACGAACCAGAAAACAGTAATAAAATAGCTGATTATAAGTGTCTGATATGTGAATGTAATTGTGTGTATCGAAACAATTCTTAATCCACCGTAAAATGCAATGGATGCGCATACAATCTGGAAAATGAGCTTTATCTTTGCATTTAAACGGTAGATATCGTCAAGAAGTCCCACAATGAAAATCAGGGTGCCGCCGCCTATAAAGGCGATAAATTTAGTGTCCCAAATAATTTGATCAATAATATTTGTATTTATTAGCTGTTTGCTGAGCAGTAAAGCACAGATAAAGGAAACGAAAATTGAAATGCCTCCACATCTCGAAATGATTTTCTTATGGACCTTTCTTGCATTGGGATGATCTACGGCACCTATAAAAAAACCGAGTTTTGCCGCAAGAGGTGTCCCAAAAAAAGAGATAAGCAGGGCAATTAAAAAAATGGCTATTATTGTAGTCATGTTAGATCAATTTTTAATTGTTTAAAAGCTAAAATTATTTTTATGTAGCAGGGATAAAGGCGGATAACTGCGGATATGAATTTTCTTTAGCTGATTTGTTAAATTCCTGCTATGAAATTTATTCTACCTTTGAGGACAATATTTTTCTATCTTTCTCTGCGCCTCTGCGAGAAATAAAGATTTTAAAGACTTTTCCTCACGCCCGTTCACTGCGTTCACTCGAGCCACAGAGAACGCTGAGAGGGAATTTTTTTGTCATGATTCAGAGAAAGATTAATCATGACAAACCCGCAAACCCTTGCGGGTAAATTTACTTCAGAACCAATTTTATGCAACAGGGATAAGAGTGGATAAAGACGGATAAGAAGGAATATAACTTCTTGAAACAGTTATTGTGATACACCGGCAATCTATATTGTATGCCGATCTAATGGCCTGGTGATTCAAACTCATAACTCTTGAGTCCCAGCGATTTCAGGGCTCCAGCAAACTTCCGGTCAAAGGTTAGAATCACAGCATCCCTCCTGGACATATTGACCGAAGCAATGACAGCATCACCAAAATCAGTGAGCGGGTAAGGCCAGCAGGATAGCACAGCGTCAAAATCACATTTCTGAATAATCTCGATACCGGGCATCTGAATAAAATCGGCGATCATACGGCCAATTTCATCTTTGGGAAGATGGTACAATTTGTCCATCACGTAAATGAATTCTGTTAAAACAAACTGATGGCAGAGGATCAGAGCCTTCAGGTTTGCGGCCGCCTCAAATAAGGGTGCAATTCTCTGCTGCTGCTCCTGATTCCGGTCAGTGACAAAGGAAATAAGAATGTTCGTGTCAATAATGTATCGCTTCAACGGTATTTATCCACGCGTAGATTCCAGGCCGCTTCGATATCGGCGGCAATGTCTCCCTCTCCTCTTTTAACAGCATTCCTATACTTCAGGAAGTTCTTTTTTGCGGGATAGACCAGGATTCTGCCTTCTTCCACCTTCCATTCGATGGCGTCCTTTACGGCAAGGCCGAGATGTTCCCGAATTGCTTTGGGAATAGTTGTCTGGTATTTCGAAGTAATGACCGACTGCATGTCGTTGACCTCCTTGTGTAATTCCTTACATATCTATTATATTGTAAGGAATATTCAATATCAAGAGAATCCCTTACATTGGCAACAAAGATTTTTTATGCAACAAGGATAAAAACAGTGTTGAGTTTTGGGTCGTCCATCATCAATCTGGATTAAACCTTGCACCTTTTTTATTCAGCCAAAGATAGAGGCAGATAACTGCAGATGAAATAATAATTATGGTTATTTACTTCAGCCGACAATATCTTCTATCTTTCTCTGCGAACTCTGCGTCTCTGCGAGAGACAAGGCATTTAAAGACTTTTCCTCACGCCCGTTCACTGCGTTCACTCGAGCCACAGAGAACGCTGAGAGGGAACATATTTTTTTACCGGTATGTGAGAAATATTCATCCCGGTAAACCCGCAAACCCTGCGGGTAAAATTTTAGCACCGGCAGGTGCTGAGTGTGTGGACAAAATTGAGCTTTCTCACGATTTTGGACACAAATATAACTCGTCTTTCTCTGTGTACTCTGCGCCTCTGCGAGAGATAAGGCATTTAAAGACTTTTCCTCACGCCCGTT
>CAYSBW010000093.1:0-6157 GCA_964429485.1 uncultured Syntrophorhabdaceae bacterium | reverse complement strand
TATTAAATTTTGGTGGATCTTTCAGTGATGTTATAACTATGGCTCATGAGCTAGGACATGGTTTTCATGGAGAATGCTTAAAGGGACAATCTATTTTGAATTGTGATTATCCAATGCCAATTGCTGAAACTGCTTCAACTTTTTGTGAGACAATTGTAAAAAATGCTGCAATTAAAATGATGAATAAAGAAGATTCACTAGCAATATTAGAAAATGATATAAGTGATTGTACTCAAATTATAGTTGATATATACTCAAGATTTATATTTGAAGATAATTTATTTAGAAAAAGAGAAAATAGTTCTCTTAGTGTAGATGAAATAAAAGAATTAATGATAGAGGCTCAAAAAGAAGCCTATGGAGATGGGTTAGATCAAGAATTTTTACATCCATATATGTGGTTGTGGAAACCTCATTATTATGATGCAGAATATAATTATTATAATTTCCCATATGCTTTTGGATTATTATTTTCAAAAGGTTTATATGTTGAATATTTAAAAAGAGGAGATTCATTTATAAATGAGTATGAAAAGCTATTATCTGTAACAGGTAAAAATAAAATTGAAGATATAGCAAAAGTAATAAATATAGACATAAAAAATGAATGTTTTTGGGAGAATTCATTAAAATTAATAGAGAATGATATTAGAAAGTTTATAGAAATAGTTAACTTTAAGCGTAATTTATTATAAATAATATTATTTTGGGTACAATAAAAGTATTATTATTGTACAAAGGATGTGTATTATTTATGAATAAAAAGATAAAGAATGGTGTAAATGATGTAAAGAATACAATTACGAATAGTGCAGAAGAAATAAAAAAAGATGTAAAAGATAGTATGAATAAAATGAAGTATGGGCTTGATGATATAAAAAATGGTATAAAAGAAGAGTTTAAAGATATGAAAAATAATGGATTAAGTTAATAAATAATTGTAAAAGTCATAAGAATTATTCTTATGACTTTTTTGTAATTTAAATTGTCAATGAATATTCAATATAGTAAAATCAAAATTATAAAAATAAAAGTGTAGGAAGGGAATTTTATGATTAGTTTAGTATTAGAGGGTGGTACATTTAGACCTATTTTCAGTGCAGGTATAATGGATGCATTATTAGATAATAATATTAACTTAGAATATGTTATAGGAGTATCAGCAGGGATAACAAATGGATATTCATATATTTCTAAACAAAAAGGAAGAAACTTAGATATATTAGTAAACTTTAGGCATGATAAAAGATATATTGGAAAAAGGAATTTATTAAAAAATAGAAGTTTGTTTGGTTTAGATTTTGCATATGATGAAGTGCCAAATAGATTATATCCTTTTGATTGGGATGAGTTTTATAAATATACAGGAAAAGTATTAGTAGGAGTAACTAATGCTAATACTGGAATGATAGAGTATAAAAACGGAATGAAGATTGATAAAAAATGTACGATGTTAAGAGCAACATGTGCTATTCCATATGCTTTTCCATGTATAGAATTAGACAATGAAAAGTATTATGATGGTGGATTGGCTGATCCTATACCTATAAGAAAGGCAATTGAAGATGGAAATGAGAAACATCTAATTGTATTAACAAGACCAAAAGGATATATAAAATCATTGAGTAAAACTAATTTAGTGGTTGCAAACAGATTAAAAAGAAAATATCCAAAATTGGAGGAAGTACTTTTAACAAGACATATTAAGTATAATGATACAGTTAAGTATTGTGAGGAATTAGAAAAACAAGGTAAAGCATTTATATTTAGACCAAAGTATAGTCTAAAAAGTTTTGAAAAGAATATAGAAATTATAAAAGAATCATATAAGATGGGTTATAATTTAGTTAATGAAAGATTAGATGAATTAGTTAAATTTATTAATGGTTAAGGAATAATTATAAAAAATATCACTCTTGGCAAAACTAAAAATAAGTAAAAATATTTTAGTTTAGAAAGAAGTGATACTATGAGTATAAATAATCGAAGAGGTTGTACTAAGTATTGGTTATTAGGTGCAATTACAGGTGCAGCAGCAGTTGCAGCTTTAACAATAAAAAATAAAAAAGATAATATTTTAAGTTGTAAATGAAACACATTTTGATTATGGAGATAGGCAAGTATATTTTATAGGTGGAGGACTAGGATCATTAGCAGGGGCTGTATATTTAATTCGTGATTGTAAGTTCAAAGGAGAAAATATACATATAATTGAGGGTATGCATGTTATAGGAGGTAGTAATGATGGTGCAGGAGATGCACAAAATGGATTTATATGTAGAGGTGGCAGAATGCTTAATGAAGAAACATATGAAAACTTTTGGGATTTATATATTCAAGATGTAATTTTTTTTTTAATAAGTCAAGACAAAACAGGCATTAACAGTCAGTCCATGTGAAATGTGCTGTTGACTAAAGGTCTAATTTGATTTAAATATATGTATGTCTATTCTCGAAATAGTAACATACCCGGATGCAATTCTCAGAAAAGTTGCTGAACCTGTAAAAGATATCACATATGATATAATAAAACTTTCAGAGAATATGGTTGAGAGAATGGTGCTTGCCCGCGGGGCAGGCCTTGCAGCAAATCAGGTTGGTTATTCACTGAGGCTAATTGTCCTGGACCCTCAGCTCAAAAAGAACAACAAGCCTATAATCGTTATCAATCCTTTGATAAAATACAGAGGTAAAGAGGAAATTTCCGAGGAAGAGGGATGCTTAAGTGTTCCGAAATATTTTGATCATGTAAAAAGATCCGGGAAAATTGCTGTTGAAGGAGTAACACCGGAAGGCAAAACCCTGGAAATGGAATGTGAAGGGTATCTTGCAAGGGTATTTCAGCACGAAATTGATCATTTGAACGGTATTCTTTTTATTGATCATTTAAGCCCTGTTAAAAGACATTTTTTTAAGAAACAATATTTAAAGAACTGAATTATGAAGATAGTTTTTTTCGGTTCATCAAATTTTTCCGTACCTTCCTTAAAATCCATTTCTTCCCTGGTTTCATGTGTTGTTACTAAAAAAGGAAAACCAAAGGGCAGGGGTTACATGCTTGATGATAATGAAGTCAAAAAAACTGCCATTGCATCAGGAATTCCACTTCTGGAAATGGAATCATTCAATGACCGGGAAATTGTCAGCAAGCTTGAGGATCTTAAACCCGGACTTTTTGTGGTTGTGTCTTTTGGTCTTATTTTTCCGAAATGGGCTTTGGATCTTCCCTCAACAGGTTCAATAAATATTCATCCATCGCTCCTTCCGAAACACAGAGGCCCTTCTCCCATGCAGTGGGCTATCCTGAAGGGAGATGAAAAAACCGGTATTACAGTAATGAAAATGGTTGAAAAGATGGATGCAGGGAATATTATTTATCAGGAAGATTCAGTCATAGATAAGGACGAAAATATTATAGCACTCTCTGAAAGGCTTTCAAGGAGGGCAGGTATTGTTCTCCCTGAGATTATCGACCGTATAAGCAGGGATGGGCTGCCTGAAGGCATTGAACAAAAAGCTGAAGAGGTTACATATGCTCCTTTGATCAGGAAGGAAATGGCGAGAATAGATTGGAATCATAGGGCAATTGAAATAGTCAGACAGATAAGAGCATTTGCATTATGGCCTGTAGCCTATACAACTCTGGACAATACTCTTTTCAAGATATTCGACGGAGAAATTAATTCTCTGGAAGGGAAGGATGAACCGGGCATAATACTGGGAAAAAACAGTCATGGAATTCTTGTATCAGCGTCTGATGGGTCAATAATTGTCAAGGAAATACAAATGGAAAACAGGAAAAAAATGAATGCTTCTGTATTTGCTAATGGCTACAGAGGTCTTGTAGGAAAAAAATTTAAATAATCTTTATAAAATAATGTGTTTTTTTGTTGACATAAGTCAAATATAATATTTATCATCAAAACATGGAAGAGTCTTTCCTGCTGCATCAGAAGGAGAAAATGAAAAGAAAAAGATATTTCATATTACCCATCCTGAGTTCAATGTTGATTGCCGGATGTTCTGCTACAGGAAGTGACATTGCGTACAACATGATTCCTGACAGTAATAGCGCCTCTTACTATACAAAAAAGGATGTAACTTCTGTTGATATCAGTGAACAGAGCAATAAATCCGGGAAAGAAGTTTTTAAAAATGTTATCGAAGAAGAAGATGATATTGCAACTATTTTTGGTGAGGATTACAGTAATAATTTTGATATACCTATTGTATTCAATGATGCTGTCAAATATTTCATTCAGTACTTTACAACCGAGAAAAGGAAGGTTTTCAGCAACTGGCTGAAAAGGTCGAGGTACTATGCACCGATCATTAAAGAAATATTGAATGAAGAGGGGTTGCCTGAAGATCTTGTTTATCTTGCCATGATAGAAAGTGGATTTAATCCGAAAGCCTATTCGCCTGCCAGTGCATCGGGCCCCTGGCAGTTCATCTATGCAACCGGTGGAAGATATGGATTAAAATCAAATTACTGGATAGATGAAAGACGTGACCCTGAAAAATCTACAGTCGCAGCTACGAAATATCTGAGAGATCTTTTTAAGCAATTCGGATGCTGGTATCTTGCTGCAGCAGGATACAATGCAGGTGAAGGAAGAGTTGGAAGGGCTATTGTCAAGCATAATACAAGCGATTTCTGGGAGCTTGTCAAATACAACACTTTGCCGAAGGAAACAAGAGAATACATCCCCAAACTCATTGCAGCGGCAATTATAGCAAAGGAACCTGAAAAATTCGGTTTTGGAAGTATTACCTATGATGAACCGGTGAAGTTTACTGAAGTAAGGGTTCCTTCCGGAACTCCTCTAAGTGCTATAGCAAAAGCAGCTTCAATTGATGTGAAGGTTTTGAAATCAATCAATCCAGAGATACTCAGAGGCATAACCCCGCCTGATATGAATAATTATGTAATCAAATTACCATCCACTACTGATTTATTTTCCTTCAATAACAGATTTCAGGCATCCCTGGCAGAGGATAATAACAGGATAACAGGAGTTTCATCATATAAAGTAAAGAGAAAGGATACACTGGCAAGGATTGCAAAAAAATACAGGATAACCATAGATGATATGTCTCTGGTCAATGGATCAGGCGGTGATATAAAGATAAAACCAGGGATGGTTATAAATATACCGCGTTTGGCTGGCAGCAGTGCAATAAAAATAGCTGATTCTAAAAAACAGGATCGGAATATAAAAGTTGCAAGAGCTGGTTTTACTGAAGATGTTATAGAAAAAACACCGAAGAATGTAAAAATATCAAAAAAAGATGCAACAGAAATTCAATCAAATAAATCAGAAAAAACTGCAAGAATTTCAAGACCTGACAACAAGGAAACTGCAAGAAAAAATTATGCCGCCAACGTTGCAATCAAGGAGCAGAAAAAGCAGCCCCGGCATCATATAGTGAAAAAAGGTGAGACCCTCGCAGGAATATCAAACAAGTATGGGATAGATGTTTCAACTATAAAATCAGCAAACAACATTAAAGCCGGTATGGTCTATCCTAATATGAAATTAAAGCTTGTAAAGCACATTCAAAAGAAAGATAAAAGAGAGAAAAGAACAGTAAAATACCACATAGTAAAGAAAGGCGAAACACTAACTACCATCTCCAACAAATACGGTATGGATATTGCCGGTATCAAGTCTGTAAACAAATTAAAAACAGATGTTGTTCACCCGAACATGAAACTGAGGGTTAATGCAGGCTGATACAGAATTTAATAACAAACTGGCCTGACTGGCGCTATACGCAAAGCGCAAAGGCTTGCTTCTTCATACTTTAAGCACAAGATTGATCATATCACCCCTGGAAAAGCCCATAGCATGGAAAAACTGAAGTAAATCCCAGTCGTTCCAGTTGACAAGAGTATAAATAGTATCAACCTTGTAGGTTTTAAGATTTGTTATAAGAGCATTTGCCAGGACTTTGGCAATACCCCTGTTTTGATAATCAGGATCGATGCCTATAGTATCAATCCATCCTATGTTGTTTGGCACCTTGAATTCCCAGCCGCTTACCTCTCCGAGTATAAAACCTACAACCTTTCCATCTATTTCTGAAACAAGTGAGGCATCCGGTGGTCTTGACACTGCGTCTTTTATAATTTTTGTGGCCCAGTAATCCCGTC
>CAYSBW010000092.1:0-6919 GCA_964429485.1 uncultured Syntrophorhabdaceae bacterium | reverse complement strand
CATGCAGTTCATACGGAGCATTCGGGCAACAACCTGTTCACATCAGGGGTCAACTTGATATATTTAACGCCAAAACAAGGAAGGCCTAATCAATATCCATGGTCGAGGGAACTGTGTGCAATTGGTCGAATGGGATAAAGACCCTGGCCTTTCCGGGGCAGTGCCGGAAAGGCCCAGACGGATGGCGCGACTACCCGGTTCCCGAACCCAAGGTCGAGCGTCGTTGCCTGGGCCAAGGCCCCGCGCAGCGGGGCAAGGCTGTCGTTAGGGATCAAGCCCTGCGACCGACAAAGCCAAGAGAACAAAGGGAAGAATTCACACCATGGGGGTAAGACTCTGTCTTCAAAAAACCGTTTTGCTGAAATTTGATTTTTTGCAGTCAGTTCTGACAGGCTCTCTTTATGAGCCACCCAGAGAAGGCGTTGCTTTGGATCAGCTTGGTTTGTTCGAATTATTTAGCAACATAAATACTATGAAGGTAAAAAATGATTATTAATAAATTTTCGCCCCGGGATACAGATATATTGAAAGCAATTTCCATCATTTTCATTGTATTGCATAATTCTTTGCACCCGATTTACAGACCACTGAAAGTATGCAATGAATTCGATTTTTCCATTTCAAGGATACAATTTTTTTGGGACACTGTTTCGAGCAATATTCTTACCTTGCCAAATTGCATATTAATGGCATTCGGATACACAGGAGTCGCCTATTTTTTCTTTTTATCAGCTTACGGACTTGCATTTAAATTTAACAGTAGCAACGACATGCCATACTGGCCTTTTGTCAAAAAGCGGTTGATCAAATTATATACTCCTATATTTATTTCAACGATATTTCTTTTACTTTTTATTTTTATTATTGGTAAATACGGAACACATACCAGATTCACTATTTACCATCTGTTCTTGCAGTTCGCGACGCTCATCAACTTTACCTCGAGCTATTCGGCCGTAATTGTTGGTCCGTGGTGGTTTCTGGGAGCAATTATTCAGCTTTATTTAGTTTTTCATATGTTAATGTACGGCACAAAAAGGTTTGGAAACTACTTTCTTCTCGGCATTTCGGTTGCTTCAATTGTAATACTGATGGTATTCAATAATGTATTGTCTGAGTATATTTTCTTAAAAAAGAATATCATCGGGTGGTTGCCTGAAGTTGCGCTGGGCATCTATTTCGTTAGAAGCAACAAGATTGAATTAACATCCGTACAGGCGACTGTGCTTGCAACGGCTATGACCTGTTTATATTATATCGGAAACATTTATGAATTTTTTTGGTATTTTTCCTCTTTTTCCATTCTTATATTCTGCGTTATTGTCTCTCATCCAATCTTGGCTTTTGTGCGCAGAATCAAGCATCTTGATAAATTATTGTCATATACAGGTAATATTTCAGTATATATGTTTCTGGTAAACGGCATAATCCGGGAGCCCATAATAGGACTCTATATCAGACCTGAATCGCCGGTCTGGGTACATTCGGCCAGCGCCTTGATTATTCTCATACTCTCGTTTGCCGTTGGGGCCATCTTGATGTACATCCAGAAAAGTGCTTCTCTCCTATTGAATCGCTCCGCCGCGACCGCAGCGTGAGGCGCATGTAACCGCTGCGTATGGTTACTGTGGATCGGAAGCTGTTCTTTAAAATGCAATTCCGGGGACATAACCCGAAATTCATTTGATAAAAATCAGGAAAAGATTTAGGTGGCCTGCACACCTCCTGCACCTTGTGTCTAAAATCTTCTTGACACGCAATTCCCCGCCACATATACTCCATACCACAAAAGAAAGTTCTTATCGATTATCAATAATTTCAGGAGAGGTCATGCGGAAAACTACACGCCTGTTTTTAGTGCTCACCTCATTTTTTCTTATCAGCAGTTGCAGCTGGCTAAGTTCAAAGCCACAGCCGTTACCACCCCCTGCTCGAGTTCATATCAACATGGCGACATTTGACTCCGGGTTTGGAGGATTTTTTACAACCAAGAGCATGGCTGACCAGGCTGCTGCCATAGTACAGAAATACGATGTCGCAATTTTCGTCACCCATTATGGTGACACGAAAAACGCTCCGTATGGAAACAAACCGCCGACGGAAATCGCCAGGCTGACGCAGATTGGCGTAAAAAAGGCTTTCAGCGACAAAGCAAGCGCCATAGTAATAGCCTGCAATACCGCCTCGACCCAACATCATGCTGTCGTTGAAAACATAAAAAATGCTTATTCTGGCAAGAAAGAATACATACTATCGATCATTACTCCGACCATAAGTGCCGTCAAAAAGCGTTTGGACATGGGTCTTCTGTCAAGCGATCAAGCGGTAATTACCATATTCGCAACACCAGCCACCGTGAAAAGCATGACGTACCCGGCGAAGCTGGCCGATGCTTACCAGGGAAAGCTGGAGCAGGGTGACTTTCAGGAATTCAAGCGATACGATTGGAAAGTTCCCCCCGGGCAAGCAGCCAACTTCTTCTCCAGCAGTCTCATTCAACTTCCTAAAAAGAAAACCATCTTCATTTATCAATTCGCGCCAGGGAACTGGGTTAGCATGATCGAAGAAGGCGCTCCGGAAGCGATCAAACAACAGGTGGTTCGGGAGGATATCAGACTATTTCTTGAAAGGGTTTCGCCGGATCACAAACCGGACATTGCAGGCCTGTTTTGCACACACCACCCGGTGTTCAAGGACATTATCAAAAACGAAATGACAATGCGCGGATATGCCAAGCCTTCCACGCAATTCATAGAGCAAGGGGCATTAGCTGCAGCGTATGCCTATGACGCACTTTCTTCCCAATATGCCGATCACGTCAGAAAAGACCCGATTTCTAAACAAGAACTCAAGCAACTGTTAGAACAGGCCGAGCCAAAAATTGTTATTAGCGGAGAGAATGTTGACCAGACTGCGAATCTCGTCAAGACAATTTTTCCTGAATTGAAAAAAGTCATCATCGTCAAGGAATCCTTCGATCAAAAGCCTTAAGTATGAATAATGCCCTTACATTGATGCAGGCGCTGTCGCAGATAGCTGTTTCTTCAAGAGGTTTGGAAATAACGGCTGTGTAATGTTCAATCAGCGAACCTGTTGAAAAGAGAATTTTTACATAGATAACTCTACCAGAGAAAGCCTACATATATCAATTCGTCAAAAATAAACTGCATACCGTATGCTTTATGTTTCTGCCATTCCCCTATGGCCTTTATCTGAACTCCCTGAAGATCGGCATCAAAACAGGCACCACATAATGTGATCCCTGTTTTTGTTTTAAGCACCATATATCCACTGTCAGTATTTTTATAGGTCACATTTTTTACTACTGCGGTAATTTCTTGTTTCTTATGAGCTCCGGTTCTGGTTAAGATCATTTCTCTATGGGTCCCTATGATAGTATTATTGTTGACATCCTCCCCGCCCTGAAGGACTGCGATTATCCCGGAAAAGACGTTCGCAACAAATTTAGCATCATGTCTCTTTTTGCTGCTGTACCGAATATCCATTCCCCGTTTGGTAGATGTCTTCAACCTTTTTCAATATTTGGTAACCATAGGCAAGATGATAAAAATGTCCCTGACCCTCAATAAGGTTAAGATGGACATCTTTAGCAGTATGGGCCAAATATTCACTGAATTGTTGGGGAATAAAAATATCCGCTGTACCTTGAAAAATTTCTATATGGATGTCGATATCGGCAAGGTTAAAACCCCATTCTTTATACACTGTCTGAGCATCATAGGCCGGTCCTTCAGCCCCATTACGGAAGAGCTCCTGAAAATCGCGCATGAACAGGTACTGTAAATCGGGGTTATTGAAAAGCTCTTTATCGGCAGGACACAGACTGGAGTCAAACATCTTTGAAAAGGATTTAGGGCTCTTCATGATCTTCTGCATTATACCAAGAAGCGAAAAGGGAATCTCGAAGAGCTTGAGAGGTAAATGCGTGCCGAGCTCAGCATAGAGGCGATCCATTGCGCCCAGATGCTTTGCCATTTCCGGATCTCTATAAAGAGGCATGGCACACGCCAGATCCACAACACAGCACAGCCGGTCAGGGATAGCAAAGGCGCTGGCCATCAGAGCAGGTCCTCCACCGGAGATACCGATGGCGCCAAAGGTATGGATCCCAAGTTCATCAGCAAGATCGGCCATGTCTTGTGCGTATTCCAGGATGGTCCAGCCCTGACGAAAGTCAGATTGGGCGACTCCTGGACGATCAGGAGCAATGATGCAAAAGCCATATTTCAAGGCGGGCTTGTGGAGGAGCATGCCATGGATATGGGAGCCGGTCCCGTGGTAGAAAAAAAGAGGACGTCCACGGGGGTCTCCATACACATGGAACGCCAGCTTCGTTCCCTGCCTTGTCGTATGGAATTGCACCTCTTTTTCCAGCGCCTCCAATTCGTCACCGGACGGGATACTCAATTTCTCATCATCGATATTGTCTTGCATTATAATAGCCTCCGTAAATGTTATTGACACGTGGCTTTTAAGTATAGGCCATGGCAGATTTATATGTCAATGGGAGCGAATTGCCATTTGCAACGAATCATTATGAAGCAAAGTGAACTTGATTACTCCCTGCACCTTGCAGGCTGTCCGACAATTCATTGTCTTCTTATATTCAGCATTGATTATTTAGCAATACTGATATGACAAACTTATCGGACTTGGCAATGTTACAGGGATAAACCCATCGGGGTTATCCCTGCTGTTCTTTATCCTTGTCCATATCCTCTTTATATTTACTGCTGCACAGATAAGTTGGAACTCCCCCGTTACTGCTTTTATTCCTCTGGTCAGAAATTGCCTCATCCCTTTATTTTCTTTTATATCTCCAAACACAGGCTCAATTATCTGTTGCCGCAATTTGTATATCTCTTTTGCTTTGTCGGTTGCCATCTTTATTGTCATGGCATTCCTTTGTATCTCATAAGGGAACATCTTCAGATACCGGATACCGCCCTTTCTTTTAGTACATTGTCTTTTCTCACTACAGTTCAGGCATGCTTGGCCTTTATAATGTCTAACCATCTTGTTTTTCTGACGGTCAAGATATTCTCCTGTAAAGTTCACTGTCTGACCCGTCGGGCAGATGTATTCATTTCTTTCTGAATTGTATTTAAAGTTCTTCTTGTCATAAGGGTTCTTTGCTTTGCCGATGTTGTTATCCGGTATATATCCGTCTATTTTGTTGTCTGATAAGAATTTAATATTTTCACCTTCAAAATATCCGGAGTCGCAGGCCCATATTATGTTTTTCCCAAGTTCCTCAATATCTGATTTTGTTTGTTGTATCTGTGGTATCATCTGTTTATAATCGGTGCTTTCATTACAGACTTCATTTGCAAGTATAATCCCGTTTTTAGATGTCGTTATCTGACAGTTATATGCCAGGTCTATCTTGCCGCCTTTAGTCTTCATGAAGCGGCTCTCAGGATCGGTTATGCTTACCTGTTTCATCTTCTCTGTTTCTATTTCCTGCATTGCCTGTTGGAGGTTGTTTATTACTTTTTCTTTTATATAAATGTTTTTTTCTTTGAGCTTTTTGATATAGCATTGAGCTGCTTTCCTTATAACCTTTTTGTTTATGTTAGTGGGTTGGTCTGTTTCATCTTCTATTGCATCCTGTTTTGCCCATTCCTGTAATTCTTTTTCCACAAAACTCATTAGTATTTTTAGTTCTTCCTCATTCATTACAGCTCTGTTGGATGCATTGGCTTTTATCTTGCTCCCGTCCGTGCAAAGATAAGACAGGTCTAATAGCCCCTCTTCTTTTGCAAAGCTTACTGTGTGCTTGAATACTTCTTTGAGTAGTTCGGGATTGTTTTTCCTGAAATCACTTATCGTTCTAAAATCAGGCGTCAGTTTCTCGGATAAATAGATATATACAATATTCTCTCTGCTGTTTCCGGCAAGTCTTCTCAAAGATCTTACTCTGTCTATTATTCCCATAATGAGTATTTTAAGCAGTACTCCAGGGTGATATGCCGGATGACCTGCTCCTGAATATTTTATGTCAAATGTTGTATAATCAAGAGATTCCACAAGACCTTCTACTAAATAACATATGTGATCTTCGGGTATCATGTCTTCTATGCTTGGCGGCAGAAGCCATGTCTGTCCTTTGTAAGATTGAATGTATGCCATTGACTTATTCCTGATCCTTTTGATTTTCATTTTTTTCACCATATCTGGCATCATAATTGTCGGACAGCCTGTTAGCAGCCGGGGATTGTCAATCTTTACTCATGTCGCAATGCATCGATAGGGTCCATTCTTGCTGCTTTCAGTGCAGGGAAATAGCCGAATATCATGCCAACAATAGCAGAGAACAGAAAAGAAATAAAAATAATCGGGCCATTAAATACAAAAGGAACATGAAGAAATCCTGCAAGCCATAGGGACGAGGCAAGAGCCAGTATAATGCCTATAATACCACCTAAAGAGGAAAGCACAACCGCCTCTACAAGAAACTGCATGAGAACTTCACGTTCCAGGGCTCCTATTGCCAGACGAATTCCTATCTCTCTGGTTCGCTCTGTAACAGACACAAGCATTATATTCATAATTCCTATACCTCCGACAAGCAAGCTAACAGCCGCAACAGCACTGAGCAAAGCTGTCAGGAGTTCAGTGGTGCCTGTCATCATCTTTGATATTTCCTTCATGTCCATGACATGGAAATTATCATCTTCACTGGGGCCAAGGTGGCGACGTTCTCGCATCAGTTTTACAATATCCTCCCGTATCTTATCTGTAGATGCTCCATGTTGAACAGATATCTGTATCATACCTATATCCTGATTACCGGTAACTCTTCTCTGGAGAGTTCTTAGAGGTATGACAACAACATCGTCCTGATCGGAGCCCATACTACTCTGGCCTTTTTCTTCAAGAAGTCCTATAATTTCAC
>CAYSBW010000091.1:2229-6957 GCA_964429485.1 uncultured Syntrophorhabdaceae bacterium | reverse complement strand
GAAGCAGGAAGCTCACGTTAAGATGCACGGGGTTTCAACCCCGTGAGTATGTCACGGGTCTGTTCACGAAACGGAAAATATAGCACGCTAAGGCCGTAGCATTGCCTTAACTCTCATCACGAGTTCGCAGCGGTCGGAACCGTCCCTGCTCGACCAATCTGCTCTGTTGCCAAACGTAATCACCAGTCAAATTAATGTGCTCCCAGCCAAGCGGCGACAGGTTTTTACGGCACTGTCGATAAAAGCGGGGATTAAAAATACGAATGACGCTCCCCATGTATTAAATCCAGGGGAGTATCAAATGGCTTATTTTGAAAGCTCTTTTTCTGAGGTTGCTGCATTGGCGGTGAACTGCGTGCGTCGCCCCCCGCACGGGGGCGCGGATTGAAGCAGACGGAGCAAAAGCTTGATTGTTTAGATAATAAGTAGTACTATTACTTATAAGTAAGAAATATTCTTTAAGTAAGGAGATGCCATGGAGCTTAGGACTGTCAAGATCACAAGAAAAGGACAGGTTACCATACCGAAACGCATCCGTGATTTCTTGAAAAGTGACGTTGTTGAATTTGATGTAATCGACAACAAGGTTGTAGTGCTCCCGGTAGAGAGCGCTGCCGGATCATTGAGTAAGTACGCGAAAGGATATACCCCTCTTGAAAATGTCAGGGATGCGGCCTGGAAGGAGGCAATGGATGCCAAGTTCAGCAAAAAAACTCCCTGATACAAATACGATTATTCGGTACCTCACGAAAGATGAGCCCTCTCTCTATGAAAAGGCTTCCGTTTTTTTTGAATCGGTCCTGGCAGGCGATGAAAAAGCTGTAATCCTTGAAAGCGTGCTGGTGGAATGTGTTTATGTCTTAAACATGATTTACAAAGTTCCAAAAGAGCAGATCGTCGATAGCCTTGTGAGAATGCTTCGTTATAAAGGCATAGAGAATTGTGATAGGGAAGAATTAATTGAAGCGCTTAACATCTTCAAAGCCAGAAGTATCGATATTGTTGACTGCATCCTGGCGGTGAAAGGAAAGAACTACGGCATGCCCATTTTCACCTTCGATAAAAAACTCAATACGCTTTTCAAAAACAGATAGGCAGACTTTTGGTAATGGTTTTGTATGGCCAGGGTCAAAATAATTGATTGTGAGGCAAATGTGAGGGTCGTTTTTTTGTTCAAACGTCAAAAATAGTGTAATCAAGCAATGATCTCATCACTGATGAGATCATTGTGTTTTTGTTCAATGTATATCCCTTTTCTTCATGTACATCCGCAGATTCTGTCTTGAACATGTTGTACCAGTCATGTGTGCGATCTTTCGTGCTATTAGAGCGACCGGGGTCTTATATACTCTTTCTCCCTCTATGAACTCACGATAAGGATCGAGCTTGCTTTTCCCTACCGTTCCTTTCGGTTTGCCGAGCTTTTTTCCCCCTGCTCTCAAAGCGGCAAGGGCGGATTTGGTCCTCTGGGAAATAAGATCACGTTCGATTTCTGCGAACAGGGAAAACATTGTTATCATTATCTTCGTCTGCATGTCGCCGTTTCCCCGTATGTCGAGCGCTTGTTTGATTGCTATAAGCCTTACCTTTTTCTGCACAAGCTCATTTACGATGTTGATCACCTCGACTATGCTTCTGCCGATGCGTGACAATTCGGCAACAATGACCGTATCGCCTTCGTTTACCTTGCCAAGCAGCTCGGTGATGCGCCGCTTGAGCAGGTCCTTCCTGCTGGATATTTCGACCTCGATGAACTCGTCTATCTTCATGTTATGCTTGTTCGCATAGGTGAGAATCTCAAGACGCTGGTTGTCGATATCCTGCTTGTCTGTGCTTACCCTTAAATATGCGTATGTCTTGCTGTCGCTCATAATCCTGCCATTTTACATTGTTCTTTTACGACTGCATTCTCGTTGCCTTGAATTTTTTCAATCCGTCTGCAGCGTTCGCATTCCCACTTGTCCACTGGGTACTGCCTGTCCCAGGCATCAAACAGCTTTTGGCTTGCCTTTCCTATTATACCATGCCCCGGATATGCCTGATCCATGTATTTATAGGTGCGTGCGATGAATCCCCGTGTCTGCTCAGGAGGTTCCACCGTGCGGGCTTCCTTGTCGATTTTCATGCCGCAAACGTCGATATAACTGTTCCCCGCTACCATACCGAACCTATAATTGGAACGTAGCCCGTTAACCTTGCCCACTGCCGGGACAAGGTTGTACATATCTGATTCCATGAAGCGGTAAGGTATGGCAATCTTGCTGGCGCAGTTACGACCTTTGAAGTGTCTGCCTCTGTTGTCCACACAGGCCGGGTCGCCTTCTCGCCATTCCCTGAAAGACTGTCCGAAGTGGGCGGCAGGGACGATGTGCTCCCATTCAATCCGGGTAGAACGTTTGCTTCCGCTAACGGGGGTATAGTTCGGACAGACCTGAACGTTTTTACGGTTGTCGTAGGGGCAACCGCAATAAAAGGTAATGCGTTGATCTCTATATACATCACGTTCAAGGATTTTTTTGGAATTGCTGAAAGAATCGTTGAAGGTATTGCCTCCGCTGGCAGCAAAAGTAGAAAATGCAAAAAACACAGCGATGATTACTACCAAAACCAAACCGGATAGAACTCTTTTCATAATATATTCTCCTTTTTCTTATTTATCAGCCAGCCTCCCCTGCTCATGCTGATGCTACCCTCCTGTCTCTGTCTTACCCGAGATTCTGTTGTCTCTGTCTCGACAGTCTTGACATCGAGCGACTCCATAACATCGCCGCTGATAAACCTGCACAAGCCATTCTCATCTTTTTGCCAGTAACAAAGGTGCAACTGCTCTCTTGCACGCGTAATTGCAACATACAGCAGCCGCTTTTCTTCCTCTACCTCTTCCTCCTTGCTGGACTTAGCCGATGGAAACACGCCATCCTGAATCCCTATTAGAAAAACCTTGTCCCATTCCAGCCCTTTCGCTGAGTGTATTGTACTCAACGTCAAAAACTCCGCCGATTCATTCTCTCTTGCTTCCTCGGCATCAACGGTTATGTCTGACAGGAATTTGTTCAGATCTTCATATCGTTCAGCCATGTTTTTTAATGCGGTGAAATCACGTTTTCTCTTCTCAACCTTGTTGTATTTTGCTTTCAGGATTGGACTGTAGTATGTCATTGCTTTGACAAACTGTTCACCCGGTGTTGAGGTTTTCGCCATATCCAACAACAGTTTTTTGAACCGTTCCGCCCCTTCCTTACTTTTCTTGCTTACGAGCTTCACGATCACATCCCCTACTCCCTCGATACTACTTTCTTGAGCTATTTCCGATATTATTTTTGCCGCTGTTTTTGCTCCGATACCATCCACAAACGAGAGTGCTCTGAACCATGCAACTTCGTTCCGCATATTGCTGAATGCTTTTAGCAAGGCAAGCATATCACGCACATGCCCGCTATCTGTTAGCTTCTTGCCCCCGAATAGCTTGAATGGGATATTTTTTTTCAAGAGTTCCCCCTGCAGATGCAAACTGACATACGCTGATCGGAACAGAACAGCTATGTCCCTGAGCCTCCCCCCATTGTTTACATGTGCCTGGACCTTATCTACTATTACTTTCGCTTCCTCCCACTCGTCAGCAAATTCCATAAGGACCGGTCTCCCCCCTGTTTTGCCCGTGGCAGCAGTGAGCTTTTTGTCATACTTGTTTTTCATATCTGCCAGTACGCAATTTCCCATGTCAAGAATTGGCTGGGTACTACGATAGTTTTGTTCCAGCTTGATTACTGTACACCCGGTAAACTTGTTAGGGAACCTTAGTATGTTTTCTACTACAGCCCCGCGGAAGGCATATATGCTTTGTGCGTCGTCTCCCACCGCCATGACATTGCCATGGACAGACGCAAGGTGGTAGACAATATCTGACTGTATCTTGTTCGTATCCTGATATTCGTCTACCATTATGTATTGAAATTTTGAAGATAGCCGCTTGCGTGCTTCGCTGTTGTCGAGGACCTTCTTCAGATATTTGAGCAGGTCATCGTAGTCGAGGGCATTCGCATATTGCTTCAGCGTGGTATATCTAGAGAATATCGTCCTAATGTCTGGCATCATATCTTCATAACCACTCATCTGTTCCTTGACTGCCTGTTCCAGTGTTAGGCTTTTATTAACGAGCATACCGAACAGCGACACCAGTTCATCCCGGCTCGGGTATTCCCCAACGGCATCTCTCGGAATAACCTGCTTCATACAGCGTTTGATTGCATCCTCGGTGTCCCCGTCATCCCAGATTGCAAAGTTGCTTTTTATTCCGGCAACGTCAGCGTATTGTCTCAGTACCTTGCTTGCAAAGGAATGAAATGTACCCCCATCAATAGCCCGGCACCTTGCGTCGCTTTTTGTGGCCCTCTCTATCATTTCCCGTGCCGCTCGCTTTGTGAATGTCAGCAGCAGTATGGACTCAGGTCGCACCCCGCTTTTAACCAGATACGAGCATCTGCTCTCTATCACTTTCGTCTTGCCTGAACCAGCTCCGGCGATCACCAGCACAGCGCCCTGGCTGATAGCCACCGCCTTGTATTGTGAACTATTCAGATTATTAATTGACTGGCTATTACTCATGTTTTTGCCTCCAAAAAATGTTATGCAACTGATAACGTACTAATTGTACATTATTTAACAGAATATGTCAAAGAATGCTATTACTATCACTTGCTTATATAGTATATTAATAACGGACGTTAT
>CAYSBW010000091.1:0-2129 GCA_964429485.1 uncultured Syntrophorhabdaceae bacterium | reverse complement strand
CAAAGAATGCTATTACTATCACTTGCTTATATAGTATATTAATAACGGACGTTATCACATGACACATTGACAGCAAGAATGTAATTTTAACAACTGTAATTCGTGTTGTTATAATTCCAAACATATTGTTCTTGATTTATAGCCACATCGTGGCAATAATAAAACAAGAGGAGGTGACACGCCATGCCTGACAACAACGCCATAGTATGTTCCCGCATAGACCCAATGGTTAAAAACGAGGCATCAAAAATATTGCGGTCTATGGGATTGACCTTAAGCGATGAAATTAGATTATTTTTGCATGAAATAATAGTACAAAAAGAACTGCCGTTTTCCGCAAAAACACCTAATTCTGTAACAATAAAAGCTATGGAATCTGCGGATCGAGATGAAGCAGAAACAACAACTATTGAGAAAATATCCAGAGACTGGGATGCAGATTGCGAGCAATAGTTCAAACAACCCAATTCAAGGCCGATCTCAGAAAAACTGCAAGGTCTGGAAAATATGAAAAACCCTCCACACCCTGGCGAGATTATACGGGACCTGTGTATTGAACCCCTCGGTCTGACTGTTACAAAAGCAGCGGAAGGCCTCGGAGTCACCAGGAAAACCCTTTCACTGCTTTTGAACGGACATGCGGGTATTTCTCCAGAAATGGCAATGAGATTATCGCAGGCCTTTGGTAGAAGTCCCGAAAGCTGGCTCCAGTTACAAGCGGCATATGACCTTGCCCAGGTAAGAAAATCCGGAGCAACGATCAGCGTTAAGCCGCTTAATGAACTAACTGATTGAAACCTATTAGAAATATGGATATATTTGCAATTGTTACTTCTGCTAATAATACATTTAACCCAACAAGGCGGGTAGGCCCGACGTTTAACGATTACCGATGCAAACAAATGGTTTTCCAGACTTCAAAAGAACCAATTTTTTAACCAGAATCTTTGTATCCGATCGTCAACCCCTCCTTCCTGTACTAAATAGCTGCAATGTTCAGCTGATTATCGCAGCTTTCAAGCGGTAATGAGTTGCCTGAAACAGTAAAATTCGTATAAAACCCATAAGGACATTATGCGATAATCATAGTGAAACAAATACTCCCTTACGGCCTTGTAATATGATTAGCGGAGACAAAATGACGGATACCAGTTAGACATTTTTTTGTATTCAACGGATGGTATTCTTGGTATCTTGTTATATTTTCCTGCTATTCATCGTTATAGGAGAACCAGATGGAAGATAAATCCATGACAGAATTTGAACTGATCAAAGAGAATTCCTTACTAAAACAGAGAATTAAGGAACTGGAACGATCGGAAACCGATATCAAACAAACGGAAGATGCCGCCAGGGAAAGTGAGTCAATGTTTCGTGCCATTGCCGAAAACGGCGCAACAGTTTTTTTTTGTTATTCAAGATGACAAATATGTTTATATAAACCCAGCTTTCACCTCCACAACAGGATATACATTCGACGATATATCATCCATGAATTTCTGGGATTTAATATCCCCAGATATGCAAGAATTGGTAAGAGTGAGGGGTATTGCACGTCAAAAAATGGAAGATATTCCTCCACGATATGATTTGAAGTTCATCACGAAGTCCGGCGATGAAAGATACGGTAGCTTCAGCGCAACTTTAATTGAATATCAAGGTAGGCCAGCAATATTGGGTTCTGTTATCGATATTACAGACCGCAAAAGGATGGAGGGTATCCTCCGCCAGAGTGAGGAAAAATACCGCTCCATTTGTGAAAACGCCGTTGAAGGCATATTTCAGACGACCCCGGAAAGACAATTCCTTAGCGTAAACCCTTCTTATGTGAAGATGTTCGGATATTTGTCATCAGAGGAACTGATTAACGGAGATATCAATGTCGGCACGCATATCTATACCAACAAGGATGACCGTACAAGGTTCAAGGAATTAATGGATAAATGGGGTGAGGTCCGGGGGTTAGAGCTTAAGGTATTGAAGAAGGACGGTACCTGCATATGGGTCTCTCTCAATGCCCGGGCTGTGAAGGACGAAACGGACACAATCCTCTATTATGAGGGGACAACAGAAGACATTACTTCACTAAAGCTGGCAGCGGAGGCACTTCGAGAGAGTGAATCCTCATT
>CAYSBW010000090.1:0-7327 GCA_964429485.1 uncultured Syntrophorhabdaceae bacterium | reverse complement strand
CGCAGAGGAAACTTACGATATGGAAATGGTGAGTAATCAGTGAAAATTGATAACGTCCGATAAAACTTTATTAAAAATATGGCCTGTTCTTTATACTTGCAGGATAATAAAGTCACAAAACCCAAGCCCTGCAAGAAGGAACAGACCTTGAATAATGCATGCACCATATTTACAGAGTTGTTAATAAATGTTCGGTCGATAAGGCGACGCAATTTAAGCATGACGAAACAATTCTTCTCGCGATATAAATACTTCTAAACAATACCATTAAAAGCTCTGGAAAATAAAGGTATGTTGATTTTGTACTATCTGAACAGATCCTTTACCTTCCTGAATATATCCAACGTGTTGTCAATAGTCTGCGTAACAGGCTGCTGAGGTTCCTGCTGTGCAGGGGGCTGAGCCTGCGGCTGCTGAGGCGGTGCGGGCAGCGAAGCGGTTGGTACGCCCTGTTGCTGCCCCTGTTCCCCTTCCGGTAACGGAGGCGGGGGCAAAGAAGCGCTGTCCTTACCTACCACTACTACCTTGCCACAGTTCGGACCGTTGTAGCATTTCTGGTCACCTTCCCGCCAGCCGGTAACTATCACACGGTCTCCAACGCCAGCGCTGCCTAAGTCCTTCAACTGATAACAGCCGGATCTTCCCCAGCATTCCCTGGATGTCTCTTCTAAACATATCCGGCCATCCTGAAAACCCTTCACTATACAATTGCCCTTTACGTTTTTTTCAATATTGCCTATGCAGCAAAGATCAGAGGCGCCTGAAAGCTGAAACATTCCAAACACTAAACCTGTCACCACACATAAAAGAATTATAAACCTGAACATATATACCTCCTATTTGAATAGGTCTATTGCCTTTTTAAATATGTCCAACGTTTTGTCAATAGTCTGCGTAACAGGCTGCTGAGGTTCCTGCTGTGCAGGGGACTGAGCCTGCGGCTGCTGAGGCGGTGCGGGCAGCGAAGCGGTTGGTACGCCCTGTTGCTGCCCCTGTTCCCCTTCCGGTAACGGAGGCGGGGGCAAAGATTCGCCTCCCTGAATAGTCTGTTGTGCACTCGGGGGCGGCGGAAGAGACGGCGCGACCGGCTGATCCTGTTGTGTTTTAAAATCTATGAACTCACCGTTGATACGGTCGGATCCGATATTAACAACCTTAAATGTAACCGTTAATTTTGGCAGGCTGTGTCTGTTTTTCCCAGGTCCATAAGGTTCAAATTTATCCGCCAGCTTTTTGGAAGGCTTTAAGGATATATAGAGTAATCTGCCGCAAATTTTACTGCCATCGCGAAAATTGAGGTTGATGTCATCAGGGAAGGCATCATGCACAGAAAGACCTGAAATCTCGGCTATCCTGCCCGCTGCCCTTTTCCCGTCAGCGCAAATTGCATTAACCGAGGTGTACGTTACCTGTGATGCGCCTTTCTTTGCAGAAGCTGTTGATGCTGTCCGCTGTTGTGCGGTCGCAGTCGATGTTGTCCCGGTTGCTCCGCTTGGCGCCGATGCCGTTGTTGAACTTACAACAATCGCCTTGCCGCACCATGGTGGTTTGTGGCATTTATCACCAGGCCCCTTCCATTCAACTGCGTCTATGATTATCTGATCACCAACCCTGGCGCCGCCGTGGTCTCTGATGTTTTCGCAGTCTTCATAAGTACCTCGCTTTTTGGACGGCGCGTGATAGTCAACCACGCACATGCGATTGCCTTCAATTTTTGTCACAATACAGAGCTTGTCGTAATTTTTTGTAGTTCCATAGTTGAAGCATACAGGGCCGGTAGCGCCGGCAGTTTGCAATATGCCGAGAACAAGATTGATTGCCAGAAACATCAAAAAAGGTAATCTTATCATAATGCCTCCAAATTATAATAATATCTTTTTATTCTTTGCATCTTCCTGTATTTCTGTCCCAATACGCGCGCTCGATGTCGGAGAGAGGATATCCCTGATCCGCGGAGTTATGGAAACCAACACCTTTTTTACGCCAGCTTGTACCGTTGCATGTTTTGGTTCTCGGGTTGTATCTGGTTCTGGATACAAAAACAAAATCCTCTCCAGGTTTATCGTATATTCGGATGAGGTGTTTGTCCATACAGTCGCATATAGCCTGTCCTTTTGCCTCGATACTCTCGGCGCTCTTTTTTTGTTCGGTTTTCTCTTCTTCAATGACCAGTATTCTTGATGCCTTGGATAACCGTATCGGCTTGGACTTGGTTCGACTCCACAATTCCAACTCAATGGTGCGTTGTCCTACTGACTGGCCGGGAACGCTGATTGACTTTGCGTTACCTCTATGTTGCCCATCCACAATCCAGTTGAAATACAGTGTCGATTCCGGAGCATTGCAGCCACTATAGTATCCATTGAATGAGGCAGTTTCTCCTTTTTTTATCCGACTTGGTCCGGATATGGATGCATTCCCCTTAAGGCTTGGCTTTTCACTCACATTTACCGTTACGGTCTTTTCGCCTAACTTCTGCTTCTTTCCTTCAATATCCTCATAGGCGATCACCCTTACCGTATGGTTTCCCTGAGCCGCAAAGGCATGTGTCAGGCTGCCTCCCGGGCCGCCCGCCCGCGCTCCGTCAACATGCCATTCGAAAACGTATGGCTGAGCTGCTGCTTGTGTACCTGACCCCACAATATCCTTCCCGAAAAGCTCTTTTCCGATGGAAGATATAATACCCCCCGCAGCCTTGGCAAATCCTCCCGTATCTGTTTCAGGCTTGGATACCTTTGCCGTAAAAGGGACATTCTCTCCTATGGAAATCTGTGCCGGTCCGGTGATGTCTACGGTGGTGCCCTGGCCTACAACCATCGTGTGTTTAGCCTCGCCCAATTTGATCGACTGCTTTTTAACCATATCCGTCTGGTAGACAACAACGCTGAATTCATATGTTCCGGGGTAGTCAACTCGCTTTGAAAAGGATTTTCTATTTTCTATAACCTGCGTGCTGCCTTTCATCCTCCAGGCATAATGCAGTGCGGATGCGCCCGGAAAATCAGGTTCAGTCACAACGCTGAAATCGACCGATTGCCCCACAGATGCCTTTTCCGGGGCCTTTATGTTTATTTTTAGTTTTTCAAGCACCTTAAACTTGTAAGCTGCTTCACCGAATTTTTCCCACTTGTTTCCCTCCGCTTTCATTACCTGCAGCCTTATTTCAAACGTACCCGCTGTGGACGTATTGACTCTGAAGCTGTCCGTCTGATCTTCTGAGCGGGGCGAACCCTTGCCGTTACTCCATATATAGCGAAATACAGGGAGCTTTTCAGCTTTAACGGGCAATTTTACAACCGCCCTTAGCGTTGCCGCCTGCCCGAGCATATACGGCTCCGCGGGATCGCTTTCAATGCTGATTACCAGACAGTTTTTGGAGTAATATTCTTTAAATTCCTTTATCGCGGCAATACTTTTGTCGTTATGTTCTTTTGCCCGTTTTGGATACTCTTGTCGTGAGTCTATCTCTTTAAAATTGTCGCTCTTTGACTTGAAAAGATCGCTCCACAAGCGCTGCCATACCCTGTCTCGAACAAGATTGCTAAAAGTTTTTCTGTCATATTCGCTGTCGAGCTTTGCCCCGGGTATACAGCCGGTCTTTATCTCGAGGAGTTCTTTCTCGACTGCATCCCGTGTGGAGGTTACAAACTGATAGTATTGAGCTGCCGTTTTCTTGTCGTCTTCAGGCTTTGCAACGAGAAAGTCTGCTCCTGTAAGTATCCTTTTCCCATGCTCCACAGGTCTGCCTGACGCGAAGATTCCTTCGGCTTCCTGTCTTGCCTCATATACGGCCTTATAGGCATCGAGGTACCTTTTCACTATCTCGCCGGCCTTTGTGTAGTCGCTTTCCATCTGTCCTTCACTGAAAAGATCGCGCTTCATATTCCATAGCCAGTTGAATATGGCTTTCAGGTTATTCGTATTGAGTTCCTTGTCCATTTCTTTTTCCAATTCCGCTTCAATCTTCAGCTCTTTGGCGATTTTAATCAATTCGGCGAACATATCGGGCAGCATCCCCCTCAGCAGGGCATCGTCTATGGCTTTTCTTTTTTCGAGCTGGTGGATCATGTTGAGCACAAAATTCAGCTTTGCGTCTTCCCAGCGCGTATTGTAGATATCGCCGTAGTGCTGCATAAGCCTCTGCCCCACGTACTCATTCTTCATCATCTGGTCGATAAGATTTAACGCTGCGTCGGTTGCGGCGATATTTTTTTTGAGCATAGCATCAATATCTTTATCATCTGTAATACCTACCCCTTTAAAATCAGTTTTCCGCTGCGATAGAGGTTTTTGCAGCTGCTGACGCATCTCTTCGATCTGTTCCTGTTTGTATTTAGTAAACTGCTCCACATTCAGGACACCGCCTGAATATTTTGCAGAAACAAGACGCCAGATGCCTACTTTTGCATTTTCGTATGACTCGACCCCGATAAGCTTGAATGTGGCGGTGGCGTAAAGCGAATCAACAAAGACGTTTAGCTGCTCGGTCCAGTAGAACGATAAAGGCATATCATAAAGCGCATATTTGCTTATTCCGACTGCGGCCTGCGCGAGGCCGACGGGGGGAACAAGGGTCGTGACAACTTCCCATCCAGCAGTAAGATAATTACCCATCATTGCCTGTTCGACAGACGAACCGAAGGGCACGCGCCTGCGGAAGAATTCGGTAGCGAGTTCTCCCCAGCCGCCATTCAGATATGCATCGCGATATGCTGCGCCCTCCTCGACCAGCCCGATCGCAACAAGACCCTTCACGGCTCCACGTCCAGTGGCGGTAGACTGTATGGACTCGTTGCATTTAAGGTTAACCTGCTGTATCCCGCTTACAACAGTGCCTTTCAGGTTTGCCAGCACGGATGATCTTTTATTTGAATCCCTGATGTGTTTAGCCTCTTTGTATTCGGTCATAAACCTGTTTAAATCGGGATTATCACCTCTTAATTCGCCGAGCAGCCTGTCGTCAAGGATATCGAGATAGAAATTTATCGAACTCATTCCTTTGTCGCCTAAATCCAACCCCTTCTCAATCTTGTTCATAAGATATGCAATGCCGAGCATACGACCGAGCTTTGTTTTTGCCTCGAACTGTGCCTTCAGATACTCTTTATCCTTTAACATATCAGGGGTGGCCTTTGCCCTGCCCTGCCTGAATTCGTCCGCCATTGCCTTGAACGTCTCGTGAAGTTCTGAAACGCTGTTATTAGTCAACCCTGCGTTTTTAAGCACATCCATCTCAATGTCCGTCATCCGTTCAAGGTCGTCGATTTCTTTACTCAGTGTTTCCTCCAACTGCCCTGCCTGTTCCTTTGAGGAATCACTTCCTTCAAGCTGTTTTAACTGATCAAGCTGTTTTCTTATGTCTTCAATCCGCCTGCTGTATCCGACTTCCACGTTCTTCCACATTGCGCTGATACAGTCATTACTGAATCTGTCCATTATGTTTGCATTTGGCTTTGTCATAAGGTATGCACCGCCGGTGCCTGACGTGGTAACCTCAAAACGCACAAAAGGCATTGAGCCGTATTTTTGTTGGAAGTATCCCCTGACCTTCTGATCCATCTGCTTCACATTTGACGATTTTTTCAGTCTGTCCAGCTCTCCGCTTAGAGCGCTCATCCCCGGATCGGATGGGCCTATGCCCAGATACTTCATGAGTGCTTCGTCGCTGCGGTTAACATATTTTGCCGCCTTTACAACCGTGTCCATGGGACTATAAATCCCTTCTCTTACAATGTCGGAATAAAAGTGACGCAGGTTTTCCATGGAGAGACCAGGTTCTGCATTGTATTGGTAAGCCGGGGCGCGCAATTCTGCCGCATGTAGTTCCGACTCCCTTACAACTCGGCTGACTGCTTCTCCGAGCGCACTCCTTACCGTTCCTTGCGCCGAGTCTTCAGAGAGGCGCCCTAGTCTGCTTTCTGAAAAAATGATTTCATCAACAGTCCTCATCTGTGACAGGGCATATTCAGCGCCGTGCTTCCCTATATAAACATCAAGATCTGCCTTGCCGTGTTTCGTACAGACCGAGTCTATAGCTTTAGAAGAAAGTCCGGTCCTTTTTGTAAGTTCGTTCTCAAAAGTGCTTTTTAACTGTGAGATAATATCTGTATCTCTTGATACAAAACTGAAATCTATATCACTCTCGAATTTCATTGCCTTGGAGTCCTGGCCCACCCAACTCCCCACATATGCGACAAAAACGCTTGAGCCGCTGCTTTTGCCCTTGATTGACTCCTTTATGGAAAGTTCAGTTTGCGCCCTTCGCCAGTTCAAAACCCTGTCTTCAACGGGCGTACCGCCTTTAGGATAATCCTCACCAAGAAACTCGGCTTTAAGACCTTCACTTTCCAGGTCTTTCTTTACCTTGATAACATCCTTCATATTACCGCCTGCATCGGCAAGGCCCTTGAAAAAACCTTCCGGGTTAAGCTTCCCGTTTTTTACAGCAAGCATCATTTTGGCAATTCTTATCTCTTTGGGATTTTTGAAGCGTGAAGTACCGGCAAGTTTTACGATGGCCGGATCGCTTTCATCCTTTGGTTTTCCGGAGGCACCTTTTTGAGCATAAGCCGCTGTAGACAAAAAAGCTGCAATTACAAAAAAATACAAGATCAGCCTTAATATCCCGTAAGTCCGCAAAGTTATGAATTTTGTTTTTTCAGGAAAACTTGAAACGACAGATGAAGAGTTTATCATTTTAAGCATAGATGCTCCTTATCAGTTAGGACTCGATCTAATAAATTTGAACTGCAAGGATATATGATCTTGTTTTTTTCATATGCTAAATGCGATTATAACGATATTTTAAAAAATATCAATGTATTTTTAGATCATTGATTACAGCAAGACTATTATTAGTAGTGTGTTGATTTTACTGGTTTTTAAGTTGACTAAAATCGATGATTTGAGAAACTGCAGCAGTTGAATAAAGGGGTTTTTTGAATATGGGCGCTGAACTTAATTTTTTTTACCCTTCCAAAGACAGATGAAATATACATACGATATGCAGGGGTCAGACACTCATACACAAATTGAGGCGGTATTGTAAAACCTCATAATTTCATGCCCGGGCAATCTTAAATACTGTCTAAAAATCTGGAACAAGTATGTTTACTGTCTGGAATAACCGGGCAGGTTCTGGATACTGAATATGAGCAATAACTCCATCGGAGTGAATTGACTGCCAGGAAATGTCCCGACAATATGTCTTATTTTTTTTTAATATCCCCTTCTTTCTTCCTTGGATTGTATTATGAATGGTAATGGCATCGGTGTGTTCTGCTCAGTTTTTCAATAATTTTTTTCATAAATTCAAATAAACTGTATT
>CAYSBW010000089.1:0-7504 GCA_964429485.1 uncultured Syntrophorhabdaceae bacterium | reverse complement strand
AAGATCATCCGGGTGGGGTGTTCCCCATACCTTCCCTGAATATTTGATGATATCATGGTAGGGAGGATGGAAAAAAATGTAGTCAGCCTGTCTCGGAAGTCTTTCAAGCAGCCTGTCTTTCAGGAGATTGAAACCCGAATGGAGGTCAAGACCGATGTAGTTGCATTCAAGCTCTTTTGCCACGTCACGGGATGTGCCGCTGCCTTCCGCCGGATCGACAAACAGCTTCGGCATGTAATAATTCAAAAGTTCCTTGATGACATGCCCTGATGTGTTGCCCCGCCAGGACGATTTCCCATATGGCCCTCTTTCGGGGAATGACAATATTGAGTTCATGATGATCCTCCATTTTACATTGCAGATTTCTTTTCAAATTCCCGGCAATGGTACATGCAATAAGCCAGATATCTCCGGTTAAACCTTTCTTTTTGCTTTGTGCTTTCTTTGTGTTGATCTGTCATGTGTCCTCCAGGGTTTGTTTTGAGTGAGGGGTGTTGTTGCCCCGCTGTGGAAGCCGGGGCTTTAAGGAGGGTGCTATTCGTATATTTCCTTGAAACAGGGTCTTACAAAAGGGGTGAACTTCTCTCCCCATGAGGCAAGAAGCTCCTTTCTTCTTTTCTCTGCCTGTTCAGGCGTTTTGTAGATTTTTGGAACATAATCCTTGTTGAAGGGATTCAAGGAGCAGAGATCCCTTGTTGTTGCAAGCCACTCGTAGCCATCTAAGTATATGATGCCTGCCACATAGCCCAGCAGCACTTTTTTGCCTTTGACCATTTCTCCTCCTCTGTTTTTCAATTCGTCTGCTTCAAGCAATTGCTGCGCCTTTGCCTTTCCTGAGTTCTATTACCGCATTTGCCCTTGCAAGCAGGGCATCCGTCTGGGTGATGCAGAACTCGTTGCGATACCCGCCGAGTTCAAGGACACGCTGTTTCATGTCGAAGAACTCTTTTTTCTTTTCGGTGTCGAGAGCGCCATCCTTCTCGTCAGAGAACAGGCACTCGTACTTAATGCCGCTTGCGGTTGCCCGATACAGGCAGATCGCACGGGTGATAGCTTCCTCCACCCATGTCTTCTCACCACCGGACAGCAGCTTGAGGCTTTTGGCCTCATTGGTCCTTCCATCGTAAACTATGATGTCGAACCCTTCCTTCGTGCCTCCTTTTGCCTTGATGAACTGTGTCTCGATCTTGACGGAGAACCTCCCGCCGATGACCTTCAGCAGCTCATTGGCATAGGTAGTGATCTGGGGCCCTGCATCGGAAATTTCAAGGGCGATAAGCCCGTCATTGCCCAGAGCCTTTTCAAGGAGTAGCCATTCCGATACATCGGTTGACACAGCCGCTTCCTTAACTGCTATATCGCTGACCTTTTTTTCTGCTTCAGTTATCCTTGCAGCTTCAGCGTCCAGGGAACCCTTCCTAACCGCGAGGTCTCCCAGCTTTCCTGCCAGGGTCTCCTTTTCGGATTTTACCCGGTTCATTTCCAACGAGAGGCTTTCTTTTCTACTGTCAAGCTCACTCTTATCACTGCATTTTATTCCAGCAGCCTTTGCTTCAAGGGAAGCTATTTCTGCTTCATCGGTTTGTTTCTGCCGGGCTGCCGTCATTAAGACGGTTTCAAGCTCTGCCTCCAGGGAGGCAAGCTCGCCCTGCATTGCAGGCAGCTCAGCTTCAGCAAGCTTAATCCGGGGCAGGTCTGCAAGGGACTTTTCAAGCTCCCCTATGTTGGTTTCAAGAGTGGATATTTGCGCCTGTAAAACTCTTTTTTCATTAAGCAGCTTCTCAGCTTTCTCGTTGAGATTGCCGTTTAAGGCAATCTGCTGCTCAAGGCAAGCGAGTTCGGAAGTTAGCTTTGCTTCCCCGGCAGTTTCTTCTCCCAGATCAGCCAGCTTTGCTTCAAGTTCCGGTATCTTCTTTGCCTCTGCAACCGCACTTTGAACGAAAGCGCAGCTTTCCGCAAGGGAACCCCCGCAGGGGGTGTTCTGCAGCTTACGCTGCTGGGCCTGCGCGGTTTCAAGGTTTTGTCTTACAAGCCGCCAGGTAGAATCCCGCTCAAGGCGAAGCTTTTGAAGCTGCCTATGCATGTTTGCTATTTGCCCCTCGGTTCTTGCTGACAATGCTATGCGACTGTTTAAGGCCGTATATTCATTGTCAGTTTTCTTGAGATTATCCTTGAGGTTTTTCAGGTGTGCGGATTGTTCGGTTTTCTCATGCTCCGCCTTCTCGAGCACAGGGAATTGTGCGATCAGTGTCCGTATGTTGCTTATCTTCTGTGATACGCTGAACACTTTTGCCTCGATACTGTCTGTCCTTTTTTCCTGCTCGGAGATATAGGCTTCCAGCCGCTGTTTCCTGGCAGATATATCTGCCTCTATCTCCCTTTTTCTCTCGGTGAGCTTCTGCCGGGCGGCAAGCTCGATATCAACTGCCGTCAGCTTCTCCCGGATGACCTCGATACCGCTGGTGAGGTCGTCCATCTGGTTTCTGATCTGCATTGAAGATGCTGTCACTTCAGATAGTTTTGATTCAACAACATCTTTTCTTGCAACTGTTTCAGTGAGTATTGATTTCTCTGCCCTCAAGGAATTGAGTGTCTGCTGCTGTGCCGCCTTGAACACTCCCGCCTTCTCGGATAAAACCTTCAGATGGTCAATACCAAGAAGTTCGGTGAATATTTCCTTGATGTCTCCCTTCGAGTAGGCGGTCAAGGATTTTGCATTCTGTGCCCGGAACACTGACATGAAAAACAGTTCCGGGGTTCCCAGAAGTCCCTCCACGGCAGTGTCGTATGATTCAACTTTGCCGTCATTTAGGGGTTTCCATTCGCTTCCATCCTTGACATGCAGGTATGCTTCCTGCTTTTTCCTTGCCGGATCAATTAACACTAAACTTCTGTACTGTGTACTTTCTGCGGCAAACACAAGCTCTTTAGCCGCTTCGCCGTAGGTATGATCATAAAATGAAAATGCTTTGGGCGAGTAACTTCCGGTTCTGAACGGCATTATCCTGTATGGGTGTAAGCAATCCATGATTGTCGTTTTCCCTGTTCCGTTAGGAGCGGAGAAGGCGACTACACCGTTCGGCATGTCTTTGAAATCTATAGCAATTTCTTCAAGGTTCATGCCTGCCTTGATTCCTTTGAATCCTTTTAATTTTAAAAACAATGGTCTCATGCGGCCACCTCCAGTAGGGGCAAAGAGCCTGTTTGCTCAGGCTGTTCAAGCTCGGCAAGTTTATTAAGGATGCCTTCGGTGAGCGTAACATCTGATAACTCTGCCCACTTTTTAAGTTTCTCCTCAACGCTGCCAAGCCTGCTTATCCCCTCGGCACGTGTTGTATTTTTGGGGATGATTACTTTTTCGATTTTTACATCAGCCGCTCCCCTTGCGAGGGCAGCCTTGATTATAGCCTGTTCGTCCAGTCTTGGGATGTCGTCGTCGCTGATCTCGAATACCAGCCTGACGTGTTCATCTGGCTGCACGTCGGCTACATCCTCAATGGTGGGGATTGTTTCGGGCCTGCGCGTCTTCATGATGCGGGCAGGTGTCTCAACAAAGCTGCTTGCCCGCAAGGGCTTGCCGGTAAACTCATGAATGAAGAACCCTTTGGGGTCCTCCGCCTCGCCGTGGTTCAATCTTGTTATCGAACCACAATAGAATATCTCCTGCCAGGACTGCACCTTGTGGATGTGTCCCAGACAGACGAGATCGGCTTTTGCAAGCCTCAAATCCCCTGTTGATAATTCGAGATCACGTCCCGTCATAACCTGTCCGGTAGGAGTTACTGCCCCTGTTACCGTGAAGTGTCCGACGAGGATTGTGGGGACATCTGCTTGCTCATTTATTTGTCCCCATGCTTCGAGGACATCCCGGAGAAGATCAGCGGCAGTTGCATTGGATTCATCCATGCTTCTCCCTGCAGCTATGTGTGCCTTCGTCACCGCTGGCAACAGTGAAAGGAGAGCAACCGGTCTGTCGAATGTTGCCAATTGTTTTACAAACTGTCCGGAATCGAGCAGGTATACCTGCTGCAGCTTGTCGGTCACGAAAATCTGATGAGCTGCTTTCAGCTTGCCCAGGGCGGTTACGCTGCCCTCGGCGTCATGGGTCGTTGTGCCCCTTATAATGAGTACAGGGGCGATGTCGCCGCACTTCCTGATGAACTCCATTGCGGCAAGCGCCGCTGGGGAGCCGAGTTCCACGCTGTCGTGAAAGGTATCCCCTGCCAGGATGATCATGTCCGGCTGTTCAGGGCGGATTGCATCTGCCAGAAAATCCGTACACTTGACGATTTCTGAGAGCAACTGCGGATCGAAATGCAAGTCTCCCGTATGAATGATTTTCATACTGCCTCCTTTTGTTTGGATTATTTTTTGTTTAAAGGCCCAAGCGTTACAGCGTTCAAGTATTCTGCGATAAAAGCCTTTTTTGTGGTTTTTTTCAGAGATGTTACGCCTACCAGAATATTTTCATAAAACAACTCATACCAGCCTTCCTCGTTTTTGCGAACATCTCCATAATTGTAGAACGTTTTTACCTTATCTTCGGCTATCTCCTTCGCTTCTGCCATGGAATTAGCCTCGATAAGATAGTCATAACTATACTCCTGGTCTTTGTTAATTTCTTTGACAACCAAATGATAGTACATGTCTTCCTCCTTTGTTTTGTTTTTTTGTATTGATTGATTGATTGATAAAAAAATCCCCCTGGATGTGTATCGAGGGGGATGGTGGTCGTTGCCTACTGTACTGTTGGATATGGTGGTATTAATTCCCGTAAGGAGTGAAACGACTGAGGGATGACGAGTGAAGCGAGGAACGAGGGATGACGAACGTGTGTTTTGTCTTTAAGGACGGATTCTGGTAGGCGTAAAATGCTTACCAATATGAATCCCTTAACCGGCGGCCTGGATTGCATCTGCAACCTCCTTACTTGATGGGACCGAACCTCTCCAGGCAGCAATTACGTTTTCGTCATCCCCTTCTATAATAACAGAGGGGGTAGCCATTACTCCGTAGAATGTCGCTTCAGCCAGTCCCGATGCGCTATCTGTATTGTGAAGCTCTACGTCTTTTTTTTGATGCTTCAACTTGTCTGCAAGCAATTTTGCCGGCGGGCATTTGGGACAATCATCTTTCACGAATATTTTGACTACAGCCATTTCTTTCCTCCTTTAAGCTATTTTTTTTAGTTCGGCGCCAAAAAAGGAACCGTTTCTGTGCCTGTCTTTCAGCTCTCCGAGTTTGCCTTTGTTCCAGCTGGATATTTTTGTGAAATACCCAGTTATTCTTGTAATACCATCAACATCATTTGAACCGCAATAAGAACATTTATCCGACAGTCCCCTCGATGTCTGCTGGCAAGCATTGCAGGTAGTAAACTCCGGCGAAAAAGCTATCTGATCCGCCGTGGTATTCCTGAATGTCTTTATCACGAAATCGGCGATTGCTTCAGGAGACGGTTGTGATTCTCCAAGCCAAACGTGGGAAATTGATCCTGCTTCTATAAGCGGGTGGAACATTCCTTCCTTTGTGACCCGCTCTATAGGGTTCACGCCATTGCTTATGTTCAGGTGCGTTGAGTTTGTATAATATACTTCCCCGGATTGATGATTTCCCTTTACATATTGCCTGGCCTGTCCGTTGAAATGTTTCAAATCAAGCCTGGCAAACCTGTAGCTTGTGCTTTCTGCCGGGGTTTGTTCAAGAACGATTTTCAGTCCTTCTTTTTTCTTCAGTTTCTCACACAAAATGTTCATGTGCGAGAGGACCTGGAGCCCGAACTTAAGGGCCTTTTTGCTTTCGTGCATCTCTTCACCAGTATGGATATGTACCATCTCGTTCAACCCCACCATGCCGATCAGATGTGACGCCCGGTCGAGCCTCAGATAGGGCATACCGTCACGGTCCATGGTAAGCAGGGCAAGGGGTCCGCCTTCGCCAAGGGCGAGCAGGCGTTCCATGAAGATCCTTTTCTGTCTGTGTGCCTTGACCGCCAAAACAAAGGCGTCGGTTATTCCGGCATAGAGTTTTGTCATATCCCTCTGTGCCCTGTAAGCAATCCGGGGCAGGTTCAGGGTTATGTTCTGAAGCGCGCAGTACCTCATGCGCCAGGGCTGCTTTGCATCAATCAGGTCGCTTGCCTCGAGCTTGAAGCTCAGGCGGCAGCATTCAGATATTTTAGCTGTTTCACCCCTGTCAAATACGAAATATGTATTGCCCTTATCTGCAGCCACATCACATATGTGTGTCAAAAATCTTTCATGCCCTTCCGTGCGGAAGAGCTTTTCAGTAATATGAACAAGGGGCTTTGGAAAAAAGAACGGTCTCCCTGATCCATCGCCTTCCTTGTACACTTCAAAAAGCGCCCATACAAACCTTTGTGATTCCTTTTCATACTCACCGTAAGTCTTGCCGGTATACTGTCCTCCTGGACCTATGGCCGGAGTATTGGTGAAATGGTCGGGCATCTCCCAGTACAGGTTGATATCGGAAAATATTGCCTGACCACCCCTTGCAACAGCCTGCTGGGAAAACTCGAATATGAGCATCTGTGCAAGCTGCTTTACCTCGTCGTCTGTTCTTCCCTCCAGATAGGGAGCGAAAAAGATGTTTATCGCATCCCATCCTATTGCCCCTGCGAAATGACTCTGCAACGCTGCCGCAAATTTGATAAGATGGGCAAGCAGCACCTCGGCGTGCTTTGCGGGCTTTGCCATGGAAAGGGCATGGGGAAGATCCAGGCCGAACTTCTTGATGTATTCCAGCGACTGCCCGCTGCAGTACGGCCTGTCAATAAATCCCAGATCATGCAGGTGTATGTCGCCGTTCATATGGGCATCCGCCACATCCTGTGAAAACACGCTTAAAAGAGCGTATTCTTTTTTGATTGTCTCCGCGAGTGTCAGATTTGTTGCTTCAGGACAATGCGGTACATTTGCATTCTCCCTGTTGGGATGAAGAATAAGGCTGTCAACATCATAAATGGGCATACCAAGACGGGTGTGCATGGCGCGCGCCTCATGATATCCCCCTTCCACAAGCTTTGCATTTACAAGTTCCCGGATAAGAGGTGAGCTTGTTGCCACAATGCCTGCGTCCTTTACCTCTCTTTCCACTTCCTTGCTGATTGTCTCAGCCGTGAAGGAATCGAGAAGCGTTTCCCTAAGTAGGGCTGCGGTGATCTTTGCGGAGTCCCATGACTCCATTTCGTCTGCTGTGCGGACAAACAGGTTTGTGTCTGTTGTTTCTGTCTGCATGTTTTCCTCCTTTTTTCTTATTGGTATTTTTGGATTGATTGATAAAAAAATCCCCCTGGATGCATATCGAGGGGGATGGTCGTTACCTACTGTACTGTTGGATGGTTATGTATTAATTCCCCGAGGAACCCGAAAGGGATGACGAACGTATGGGAGGAACCCGGAGGGGATGACGAGTGAAGCAAGGAAGAGAAGTTAATTCTTCCTTCTTTTCCCTATCGGCAGGAGGGGGAAGCGGAGCAAGGGAA
>CAYSBW010000088.1:0-7547 GCA_964429485.1 uncultured Syntrophorhabdaceae bacterium | reverse complement strand
CCTTTAATTCTCTAACCCATTGAATAATATTAAAATCTTTGAATTTTTTTAAAAGTTCTCCTTCCTTCAGACTCCCTGTATCACCAACTTCGAGGTTATTCTTTTTCCCGTATGAATCAATATCACTGGATTTTAATAATTCCATATATACAGCATCGTCTTTGAGGGTGCTTTTTTCGTCTATCACGATATATTTAAAACGATAAATATTTTCATTTCTGTAGATTGATTTTTCCTTTTCATATAATGCCTGCACTTCATTCTCATCGACATTAACCTTCTCTTTATAATCTGCAGAATTAAATTGCATATATGACAAATTAACCATTCCCCTCTCTTTCACGTAGCTCGTCCATAAATCCTTTTCATCATAGAATGCACTATTATTACTAATTATATTGGTTATTTTTCTCAGAACAAGGGCATTTTTTTCTGCTTCTTCAAATTTTTTAGGATCTATCCTGTTCTTCTTTAAGACTTCAGCATACAGATTTTCACTAAATTTGCCATCCATTTTAAAAACATCCATATTCCTTACATGTTCATTAAATTCCTCATCAGACACTCCTATTCCCATTTTTTTCGCCTGCAAAAGAAGAAGATGTTTATCAATAATTTCATTAACAACTTTCTCTTTTATTTTTAATTCTTTCAGTAAATTTTCATCAAGTTTGTCTTTATAAATCAACCTATACGTATTAATCAGGTTTTTATATACTTCCTGATATTCCTCATGGAAAATTTTATATGGACCGACTTCGGCAATAACCTTATCGCTATCCCTGAAGGAACCTACACCCCAGAAAATAAATACTATTATGATGACCCCAAATAATGCTTTAACTAAACAACCTGTTGCGTGTTTTCTCATGAATTTTAGCATCTCTACTCCTCTATTGATTTTAATCTTCTAAAAATAGTATAATAAACCTGCATTTTCAATACATTAATCATATAAAAAAAGAGGCGAAATATGCTTGAAACGATTTTTGGCTTTATTTCGAAAGATTTAGCTATAGATTTAGGGACTGCAAATACGCTTGTATACGTTAAAGGAAGAGGCATTGTATCAAACGAACCATCAGTAGTAGCTATCCATAAAGATTCAAAGGGTACAAAAAAAGTAATAGCAGTTGGAGAGGAAGCTAAAAAAATGCTTGGTAAAACACCGGGGAATATTGTAGCCATAAGACCTCTTAAAGACGGCGTTATAGCTGATTTTGAAATAACTGAAGCAATGCTCAAATATTTTATACAAAAAATTCACAATAAAAAATCTTATGCTCGTCCACGAATTGTTATTTCTGTCCCATCAGGAATTACGCCTGTTGAAAGAAGAGCTGTAAAAGAATCAGCTGAATCAGCAGGTGCAAGAGAAGTCTACCTGATAGAAGAACCGATGGCCGCAGCCATAGGAGCTGGTCTGCCAATAACAGAACCAAGTGGAAACATGATAGTTGATATAGGCGGAGGGACAACAGAGGTCGCCGTAATCAGCCTTGCAGGAATAGTATACTGCAATTCAGTGAGAGTGGCAGGCGATAAAATAGATGAGGCTATAATCCAATATATCAAGAGAAAATATAATCTTCTCATTGGTGAAAGAACTGCTGAGTTAGTGAAAATAAATATCGGTTCAGCATATCCTGATCCGGATGGCGAAGAACTTACCATAGAAATAAAAGGTAGAGATCTCGTTGGAGGAATACCCAAAACCCTGGAAATATCATCAAAAGAAATTAGAGAGGCAATAGCAGAACCTGTAAATGCCATTGTAGAAGCAGTAAGAATCGCACTCGAAAGAACCCCTCCTGAGCTTGCCTCTGATATTGTAGATAAGGGTATTATAATAAGTGGCGGAGGAGCATTATTAAGGAATCTTGACCTTTTAATCAAGGAGGTTACCAGATTGCCTGTCATTATTGCAGATAATCCACTTACAGCTGTAGTAGAGGGGACAGGAAAGGCTCTTGACGAAGTATCTCTTCTTAAAGAAATAGCAACATATTTTTAAGATAGTGAGGAATTGAAAACTTCTATCATAATTATCACAACTGCACTATTACTTACCTTTTCATTCTTTATTTTTACAAATACATCCTGTTTTGTAAATATCTACAAGAAGATAAAAGGAAATGCCGGAGAAATAGCAGGTCCGACTTTAAAAACTATCAGTAAACCGGCCAATTTATTAAAACATATCTTTGAAACTTATATAGACCTCTTCCACGCAAAAGAAGAGAACTTTGAACTAAAAAAGAAACTCGATATATTAACTCTTGAAAAACAAAAAATGTCCGAGCTGGAAAAAGAAAATAAAAGATTAAAATCCATACTCAATCTTGCTGAAAAAAATCCAGGCAAAATGATAGCCACAAGTGTTATAGGAGAAGATATAAAAAACTGGTTCAGGTGCATTATTATTGATAAGGGAAGAAATTCCGGCATAACAGAAAAAATGCCGGTAATCACACCAAAAGGACTTGTAGGACAGGTAGTTGAAGTAAATAAGTGGCATTCAAAAGTTATGATAATAAGTGACACAAATTCTTCAGTCGATACATATATTGAAGGCAAAGACTCAAGAGGAATTCTTGAAGGGACAGGACAGACTACACTTAAATTAAAATATATTTTAAAAAAAGATGAAGCAGCTATGGGAGATAAACTTATAACTTCCGGCAAGGACAGCATTTATCCTAAAGGATTTCCAATCGGCATTATAATAACGGTGGACAGAAACCAACCGGGAATATTTGCCGATATAGATGTTATGCCTTTTAATAATTTTAAAAGACTTGATGATGTTCTGGTAATAAAAAAATAATGAAGACGTTTGTATATATTTTTGCAGGAATAATTTTGTTATTGATCGAGTCTTCTGTCCTCTCTTTTTTTCCTGTTGATTTTTTCAAACCCGATCTAAGCATACCCTTTATAATCTATACAACTTTTTTTTTAGGCCCTTTGTCCGGGTTTATTACTTCTGTTTTTACAAGTCTGTTTCAGGAAATCCTTTCAAATGCACCAAACGGTTCCATGATTTTTGCAAAACTTTCTATATTTCTTCTCGCCTTTTTTTTAAGAAAAAAATTATACATTGACTCAAAATACAGTTTCTCCTACATATGTACGGGATCGGCAGTTTTGGAGTCTTTTCTATTTCTGATGCTGTCAATTATCTCCAAAGGCGAAACAAGCAACATTGTAAATGTAATATTTTATACAATACCAAATGCCATATTTACAGGATTCATTTCAATTTTTATTTTTTTGCTAATAGAATCAATGAATATGAGGTTTCTGAACAGAGAATAGTAATAGTTAATAAGGAATCAACTTGGAAAACTTCGTAAAAGACAGCAACACTCAAGAAGACAAAAAGTTTAAATGGTGCAAGTGGTTATTAATTTTTACAGTAATCATCCTTATAGTCAAGCTCTGGGACCTGCAGATAATAAAAGGTACCGACATGAGGAAACTGTCCGAACAAAACCGCATAAGGATAAAAAAAATCGTTGCACCAAGGGGAATTATATATGACAGGACAGGAAGAATCCTGGCCGACACAAGACCATCTTTTAATATGTATATCACACCGGAAGACATAAAGGACTTTAACCAGACTGTTGACGGCATAGCCAAACTGATAGAAATAGACAGAGAAGAAATTATAGATAAACTTAAAATTGCCAGCAGTTTCCCTCCTTCTTTTCCTGTAAAAATAAAGTCGGATATTTCAATGGACGAGGTTGCAAAAATTGAGGTAAACCGTATATATCTGCCTGGCGTAACTATTCAAATTGAACCAAAAAGAAACTATCCATATGAGAAAATGATGGCGCATATGCTTGGCTATGTCTCTGAAATCAGTGATACTGAATTAAAAAACAAAGCCTATAAGGAGTATTCCCCTGGAGATAATATAGGAAGATATGGCCTTGAAAGATCTTATGAAAAATATTTAAGAGGAAAAGATGGCGAAAAGAGAGTTGAAGTTGACGCAATGGGACGAGAAGTAAGAACACTTGAAACAATAGAGCCTGTTGCAGGAAATAACTTGTATCTTAATGTAAATCTTGATGTTCAACTTGCTGTTGAAAATGCATTTGAAAACAAAAAAGGAGGTTGCATTGCACTGGATCCAAAGACCGGCGGCGTACTTGCTCTTACAAGCAGACCTTCCTTTGACCCCAATAAATTCGCTTCCGGCATTTCAAAGGAAGACTGGAGGGCTATCACAACCGATAAATCAAACCCTCTTCAAGACAGGGTTATTCAGGGCAGGTATCCTCCCGGCTCTACATTCAAGATTGTACCATCTCTGAAAGCACTTGAAGATGGACTTATAAATAAAAGTACCAGCTTTTTGTGCAGGGGGGGGTTCCCTTTTGGAAACAGAGTTTTTAAATGCTGGAAAAAAGGCGGTCATGGCAATGTATCTGTACACAAAGCTATTGTAGAATCATGTGACGTGTTTTTTTATAATATAGGTTTAAAACTCGGTGTAGACAAAATTCATGCCATGTCTGAAGCAATAGGTCTTACCAGAATCACGGGCATTGATTTGCCGGGAGAAAAAAAAGGGATTATTCCTTCAACTTCATGGAAGAAAAAAACCTACAATCAGCCCTGGTATGAAGGTGAGACAGTCTCTGTTTCCATAGGACAGGGCGCTGTATGGCTAACACCTATGCAACTTGTACAACTGTCTGCATTTGTGGCTAATGAAGGTGTTACCTTCAAACCACAGATAGTCAACAGAATAGTGTCATTCGAAGGAAAAACAATAAAAACCTTTAACCCTGTTATGAATACTAACGTCAAACTGAAAAAAGGTGTATTCAAAATTGTTAAAGAAGGTATGCAGGGGGTTGTAAATGAAACAGGCGGTACAGCTCACGGATCACGTATTGCAAATATAAATATAAGCGGAAAAACAGGAACAGCCCAATCAGTAGGAGGAAAGGGCGTGGATCACGGAGACCATGCATGGTTCATCGCATACGCCCCATCCGAAGAACCTGCTGTTTCCATATCTATAGTGATAGAACATGGCGGTCATGGATCAAGTGTAGCCGCTCCTATTGCAAAAATAATTACAGAAACCCTTTTCAAAGAAAAAATTGCGATAAAAGAAGCGAGGATTCATGAAAATTGATAAAAGAAGAATGTATCATCTCGATTGGTATCTTATAATAAATGGTCTGATCCTCTTTGCCATAGGAATTTTAAACCTCCTCAGCGCTACCACTTCTTCCTACGGTGGTTCCTACAATTTTATCCTAAAACAACTTATTGCCTTTTCAATCGGTCTTATACTGATTTTTGTAATAATACAATATGATTACAAAATAATAGCAAACAATTCACAGTGGTTTTATCTGCTGGCTATCGCATTGATAGTGCTTGTTTTAATTATAGGAATGATGGCAGGTGGAGCAAAAAGATGGATAAATATCTTTGGCATCAGCATCCAGCCTTCCGAGTTTATGAAACCGATTCTTGTACTTGTTCTTGCAAACATGCTATACGAAAAAAAAAGGGCAGGACAGGTCTTGACCTTAAAAGAAATATCAAAGCCGCTTGTTATCACTTTAATACCTTTTATTTTAATTGTAAAACAACCCGATCTCGGCACAGGAATAATTATTATATTAACATCTCTTGCAATATTATGGTTTGTTGGCTTGAAAAAATCAACTTATGCTGTCTTATTAAGCACAGGGGCCGTTATCCCATTTATTGCCTGGCAGTATCTCATGAAACCATATCAGAAAATGAGGGTATTAAGTTTTATAAATATCGATGCAGACCCTTCAGGATTCGGGTACCATACAAAACAGGCAATGATAGCGGTAGGTTCAGGCAAAATTTTTGGAAAAGGATACATGGAAGGAACACAACATAAATTACAATTCATACCGGAACATCATACTGACTTTATATTTACTGTTTTTGGAGAAGAATGGGGTTTTGTCGGATCTATAATTCTCTTTCTTTTCTTTTTATCCTTTATACTAAGATGCTTAAAGGTTGCCCAGAATTCACATGATGAACTCGGTTCCATAATTGCCTTTGGTGTTGCTGTAATCATATACCTTCAATTTGCAATTAATGTTATGATGGCAATACACCTTGCGCCTGTTGTAGGAATCCCCCTGCCTCTTATCAGTTATGGAGGGTCATCAATATTATCAGTTCTTATTTCAGTTGGATTGGTTTTAAACATCAGTATGAGAAGATATATGTTTTAATTTCATATAAAATTTGATGAAACAGCCAATAAGCTCTTGATTATTGTAGAGACACAATATTAACTTGCATCCCTACAATAATAAATTGTCTCTACTCTTCTGTCATAGTCCAGGAATCAAGCATTTTTTTAATAACAGAAAAATATTTATCATACTGTTCTGTAAGTGCTGAATATATCCAGACATGGAATAATTCTCCATTTGTTCTGGGTATCACAATAACCAGTTGCTTATAACTATTGTTTTTAAAAACATATTCAGCTATAAATTGTTTTCCTGAGACCTTCTTTCCTTTTTTATCATATACATAGGTCTCTACAGGATAAATACTTGCATGTTTTGTAACTTTCAGCTGGTTTTCAAAAACTTCAATAACAGAATCTATATCCTTAAATTTTCCTTCTTTCAACTTGGTTGAATTTAAATTTTGGATACCAACTACCGGGGTCTTTAAATCTGCACCTGTTTTTTTCATAAAAACGATCTCGTGCAAAGATTTTTTTACATAAGTCCAATCACCGGGATAATGCATGGTATATCCATATGCTTTTTCATTAAATACAGAACCAGCAGCAAATACCGGTGTAAATATTATGAGGACTGAAAAAACAGCAGTATAAATAAAATTCACATATATCCTTTTCATTCCATACCCCCTGTATTATTTTACAATTATTTTTACGGGTTAACAGGAACCCAGGCCTTATGAGCAGGCACCCATTTTCCGCCAATCCACTGACCGGGCACTTCAACCCATTGACCCGGCGGTTGTTGCTGCGGATCCGCACTTGTATAAACCGGTTTTTGTTGTTGTGTACTTTTTCCTTTCTGATAATCCACCTCATGGCCCACCAGGCTGCCTGCAAGGGCACCACCTGCCAAGCCAATCAAAGTGCCGGCAGTATTGCCTCCTATTATCTGGCCTGCTATTGCACCAAGCCCAGCACCAATGGCTGCGCCCTTTGTTGTATCACTCATCCCCTCTATGGACGAACATGAAAAACCTGATAATACAAATGTAACAGCAAGAATAATCAAACATAATTTTTTCATATTACCTCCTCTTCCTGCGCAAAGATTGTTTGCATCTTACTTCTGACCAATATTTATTTATAATGCCACAATAACCCAAATGCAAGCAAATAAGCTGCATCAAGGTCTTCGTGGTTATATTTTTTGTATTCGAAATATGAATATGTAATAACTACCATAAACGTCAAAGAGCAAAAATTAAAGGTCTTCCTGTATGAAAACAGGTTCGAAGAATTTCAATATAAACTGTGTTAATTA
>CAYSBW010000087.1:0-7782 GCA_964429485.1 uncultured Syntrophorhabdaceae bacterium | reverse complement strand
AGTTAATTCTTCCTTCTTTTCCCTATCGGCAGGAGGGGGAAGCGGAGCAAGGGAAGTAATACATATCTGAATGAAAGCCTTACAGCCAAAAGCCAAAGAAAAGCACAAAGCCCAAGGAGGTATGCACATTGCTCTATGACAAGTGGATAAAGGAGTGGAAATCCGCTCTTGCCGAAAATTTCTTTCTTAGGATTTTATGTATCCTGCTAACCACTGCCCTTGTTGTTAACACTGTTGCTCTCAGAAAAAAAGACAGAATTGTTCTGGTTCCCCCGAAAATGGAGAAGGAGATCTGGATTGAATCTAACATGGTGTCAGAGACATACCTTGAACAGATGGGAGTATTTCTGACGACATTTGCGGGCAATATGTCTCCGATAAGCGCGGATTACCACACAAAAATATTAAGCGAATACACTGATCCTTCAGCTTTTGCAGAACTTAAGAACGAGATCGCGTCGCAGGGGGCCTACATCAAGAAAAACAATATTACCCAGGCGTTTTTCCCCGAAGCGGTGAGAGTTGACCCCAAAAGCAATTCAGTTTCCGTCGAAGGCACTGTTATCAGGTATGTTGGTTCCGTAAAGATCTCACAGGAAAAAACAGTTATGAACGTAAGGTTCAGGACAAAGGATTACACCATGAAAATTGAAGAGCTGTACGCCGATTATCCTGAAAGGAAAAAGAAAAAAGATGAGGAAAAAGAAAAGGCAAAGGAGAAAAAAGAAAAAACAGCAAAGTCCGTTCACGGCGAGGAGGGGGAAAGATGATTAAACATTGCTGCGCAATCGCAACAACTCTGTTGTTTATCCTATTTTGCGGGAGTCAGGTGCATGGAATGCAGATAATAACGCCTGTTGAAGGGGCGACAAGCTTCATCGAAATATCCAAAAAAGACCTCACAATCATCAAGACAACCCTCGCTGGGGTAAAGGTCATGTCAAGCAGCAATGTGCTTGATGTCAAGGTGGAGGGTTCAAATGTATTTGTCAAGTATACAAGCACTGTGGCGCAGCTGCAGGAACTCATTATTACAGATGATGAAGGCGCGATATACCCCCTTGTCCTGAAACCGGCAGGCATTCCATCGGAAACAGTCATACTGAGAACCAGAGAAACCGCGCATGATGCGCTTGGATGGGAAAGGTCACAGGGATATACAAAATCCATAAAGGAACTGATAAAGTCTATGTACATGGAAACTCCTCCAAGGGGGTATTCCGTGCAGGATGTGAACGAAGATGCAATGGAATGGAATGGCGCAAAAAGAGTCTTAAAAAAAAGATATTCCGGAGGGCTGCTCTCAGGAGAGATATACGAGATTCACGCTGTCAACAACCCGATAACACTCATTGAAAAGGAATTCTACAGGAAAGGCGTGCTGGCAGTATCTGTCGATAAAACTATTGTTGAGCCCGAAGAAACTGCAAAACTCTACATTGTCAGAAAAAACTCAGGGACTTACCGGTGACAGCAGTCAACAGGAAAATTATAATTATTGTTCTTATTGGCATTTTCACTGCCGCTATTCTGCACATTGTCAGCAGACAATACTGGCTTGCAAGAGCGAAGCAGGAATGCCTGCCCTACAAGCTTTGGCTAATCAGGAAAAACCCTTCTGCTTCAACTTTTCACGTAAAAAAAGGAGATTATGTATACTTCCACGGCGGCGGCATTCCGCTGTTCGGGGAAAACATACATGTTGTCAAACAAATTGCGGGCACAGTAGGGGATGTTGTTGCTGCTGAAAGTGTAAGCGGTACGGTCCATGAAGATGTAACCATAGAAAACAGAAAATACAGGCTTCAGGTAAGAGGTGATGTCACGTTAACAGAAATTAATGGTACGAAACATCGTTTCAGGACATTCATGAGAAACAGGGATGGCAGAGATATTCCCTTTGTTTATATGACTGATTCAGAATTATCCATACCCGACGGATATGTTTACGTTATTGGTCAACACGCGGCGTCATATGATTCGAGATACTGGGGGCTTCTTGATGAAAAAAATATTATCGGCGTTGCTTATCCTCTGTTTTAACACCTTACTGCTGGCTGACTCGGATATATCAGGAATAAGGATGCCTGAAAATATTCCGGATAATGTTTATGAAGAAGCAACAGAAATGGTCAGGGGCTTTCAGGAAGCTGATATGAAATCAGTAGAAGCCTTTGCCAGGCGGGAGGGGCAGAAAGAGGTTGAAAGGCTTGCGGAAGAACCGCCGGCAGAGCGCACAAAAGCCGGAATATATTACCTCATTTCTTTTTCAATGCCTGAGAAAACAATTGAAAATATCATTTTCGGGGCATTAAAGGAAAACAGAAAGGCAAAGGGAACTGTCACAGTTGTGCTCAAGGGCTTCAAAAAGAACAGCCTAAGGGAGACAATAGCTCATCTGGCTGAACTGCAGAAGTTTTTCAAGTGCGATCTTCCGTTAACGCTGATGCCGGAGCTTTTTGAACATTACCAGGTTGAAAAAGTGCCGTTTATTGTACGTAAGGACGGGGCAGGCTTGATCAAGGGCGATGTAAGCGTTGAATATGCTGTCAGCAAGCTCAGTGAATCGCCTGATGAGCATGGAGTCTCAGGCAGGCTTTATGCTGTTGAAGAAACAAGCCTGAAAGACCTTGCAGCAAAAAAACAGGAACAGATAAGAAAGCATGTGGTGGATAATGTAAAAAAAATGCTCAATGTTGCCGGTTTCGAAGGGCGCATAGAAAAGGCAAAAAAAGACAATGCCTACTATGTTGACCCGTCATATACACTTGAACAGGATATAAGAGACAATGAAGGCAGGACAGTCATCGAGAAGGGCACAGAAATAAATCCAGCTGATTATGCCCCCCTTGGCAAATATGTGGTTATAGACGGCAACGATGCCCAACAGGTCAGGTTTGCCATGGACCAGAAACCACGGCAGATCATAATTGTCTCCGGGAATATAGCCGAACTGTCAAAAAAATACGGCATCCGTTTCTTCAGAGCAGATGAACACCTGGTGGCGGCATTTCACATTAAAAGAGTTCCTGCAATAATTGAACAGCATGGGAGGCATATCCGTGTCACTGAAAAAGCTTTGTAGAATTATAATTGCTCTTCTTCTACTGCTTGCGGCAATGAAACACACCTGTGATGCTGATATAACAGCAAAATGTGAAAACCAGTTCCCCAATATTGCCACCGACATCTGCTGGGACTGCATGTTTCCGCTGCGGATAGGAGGGACAGTTGTCCTGTCTGTGGGTGATAATCCCGACAATGTGGATACGGCTAACGCCGATGATTTCAATCCATCGGAATATGTCTGTTCCTGCACGGAGGACGGGAAGCTGTACGGCGGGATATGGGTATCCTTCTGGGAACCCTATGCCGTGATCGAGGCAACTCCTACGCCATACTGCTTTTCGTTCCTGTTTGGTATGGAGTTGCCTGAAATGGGCGGCTATGGAACATTCGGGACAAGGGGATCGGAAAAGCACTATGAAAATGCTTTCTATAACCTGCACTTTTATGCATTTCCCCTGATATCAATCCTTGAGCTGATAAAGGATATGGATTTTTGCGTCAATCTGTTTGATGAAATAGATATTGCCATAGCAACCGAGTTTATCCCGACATGGAATAACGATGAGCTGAGCATATGGACAAACCCTGAAGCTGCCGTGTTCGGCAATCCAATAGCTCAGGCATTATGCGCTGCTGACTGCATTGCATCCTCGGCGGGCTGCCCCCTGAATACCCTTTTCTGGTGCGCAGGCTGCTGGGGTTCCCTGTATCCCTATACCGGCAACACAGGCACAACGTATTCCCCGGTAAATACCACAAGTTTATTGTCGGCCCGCCTGCTGGCGCTGCTTACAAGAACACCCATCCCTCCTGCAATGGAGCTTGATACGAGCGGAACAGGGGCCAAATGCGGAGATCTCGGAGCTATGGTACGACCGGTAATCAAGAAAAGCCAGTACAGGTTTCAGATGCTGAAGCCCATACCTGAGACAGACAGATGCCATTCATTAGGGAGCTCCACGTTGCTCTGGGGAGATCATAGAAATGTTCCGGGAACGGGAGAGACCCATTCTTATCTTGTATGGAGGAAACGCAATTGCTGCCTCAGATTTTTGTAAGATCCGCTGCATTCAGCAGCATTGTCATATTTATTTTATCTTTTGCCTGTTCTGTACGGGCTGACAGTTTTAATGATACGTTGACGGCGGGGAAATCCCTTGCGACAGATATCAAGGGGACATATGTCCCGGGCAACATAACCCCGGGCAACACAGTGCCCCAATACAATGCTGCACAGGGACAGCAGGGCACATATACCGGCTATTACACGAACCCCGGGGGCATGAGCGGGGCAGCTTCAGGTGAGGCTCTTGATCTTGTAAGGAATTCATACGAAACAAGAACAAAATATGATTTGAGTGATGATCCCACATTCGGCACAGCATGTCTTGAAACAGATGCCGAAGGCAAGTGTACCATGTGGTCATTATCAAAGGACCTGCTGACAAACACTTATCCGGACTGTGAAAAAGTTCTCATCCCTGAATATGAAACCGCCGGGATCGAAACATGCACCGACGAAACAACTGTCGATATCACAGCAGATTGCAGTGTCAGGCGCTATCTTGAGACTTTAACAGAGCATGTAGCTGGTCCGTGCAGCTCTGTTGATCTTGGAGTGCATGACAACCAGGTTTATGCAATCTGCAAGGATGATATAGATCTCTACAGAGTTTATGCCGGCACAGTGTCCAATCCTCCTGCTGACTGGGCAGATGTCAGAAGTTTGCTGTGTTCGCAGATAGGCGGCTGCAGCTGCTTTGGTGATTGCCGCACGGACACCCTTGTGGCTGGCAGTGAAGCTGAACTTCCTGAAGGCTCTGTCTACGTCACGCAGGGACTGAATATAGATAATTGCAGCGGCGGAGAAGGCTCAAGAGTCTGCAATGCCTCGTGGTATAAATATTATGCGAAAGCAAACCCTTCAACAATAGAAAGGCTGTTTCTTCGCGCAGACAGATCGTGCAGTGAAGAAACCCTCAATGACTGGTCAGAGAGGTGCACGCTGTGGGATCTGGCCAAATGCGACGCCTTGGGGTTAAACTGTACATACCTTGTCAAGGACGGCGTATTGACAGGCAACGCTGCCGCTGAAGAATGCAGGCAGTATCCATCCACACTTGAGACTCACGGGGTAAGCTCTGTTTTGTATGACACTGATGCCTACAATGCCTGCGCCGCTGTGTGCCCAGTCAATAAGGCAGTCTGTTATGACTCCTGTCTCACCGGTTATCAGCAATGCCTTGACTCATGCCCCGGTGACAATCCGGACTGTCCCCTGATCTGCGATAACACCTACAACAGGGATTGCCGGAATACATGCAACAACAACGAAACAGCCTGCTACCAGTCATGTTACAACACCACTTCCTTCCCGATCAATAACTACAATGTATGCTCTGCTTCCGACGGATCGGGCCTGACACTCAACGACATAGAGCTTGCTTCTGAACCAGGAGCAGATTTTATTTTCAATACAGTTGAAAACGGTTATCTGAACATCTCCTGGAAAATGCTCTTCGGCGGGAATGGCGTTGACAGTAAAATAAACAACTGGTACACAAAATTGCGCTTTGCCTGCCGTAACGAATCCACCACATGCGCGAATCTTGTTGAAAGGGGCTGCGTGCTGAGCAATCAAAGCTGCCTTGATGAAGGGTGTACTCAGCATCAGTATGAATACACCTGCGGGCAATCCAGGATAACAGGATATACGGTGGCCTATAACTGCGCCGGCGAGATCCGCTGCATGGGAACGGAATGCACAACCGCCTCATACGAAGCGAACAAAAACATGGGCGCAGCGGCTGCGGCGGGGGAAGTGCTTAACATGTCAAGAGTTGACTCAATAAAAACAGGGGATAACTTCGAGATATTCCCCGGCAAGATCATGGAGTGCCAGTCAAGCCCGGAAAACTGCTGCAGACCCACAACAGGGGGGTTCTCCATAGGAGATTATGTCAGCATGGGGCTGGACATGTACAGCATGTACAGATACGCGGGAGGGGGGATACAGGGTGTTGCGTCACAATACGCAAACATAATAACCTCATGGGGCAATTCAATTGCAAACAGCATCGGAATGGCCGCAAGCACAACAGCCACCGTGGAGGCAGGAGGCGCCTGTGTAACTTCAACTACGATAACGTCCGGACTCGGGACTTCAACAATGACCACGACAATGACGGGTGCCGAATTTGTGTCAACAGCAACCTTCACATCCCCCGCGGGGGTAATAAGCGCCGCAGGAACTGTCATGTCTGTTGTAGGCCTTGTATATACAGCATATTCTGTCCTGAATACGGTTTATGACATGATGTACGCCTGCACAAAAGACGACATGGAAACATCCGTCAAGGTTGGATACCACCTCTGCCACTATGTTGACACCTCTGATGAAGATGAATACTTCGGATTCATAACGCAATCATACGATAGATATTGCTGCTTCAACAGCATCCTTGCCAGAATCTTGCATGAACAGGCAAGGCCGCAGCTTGGAATCGGCTGGGGAGGAGGAAAGGCCGCGCTCAACTGCAGGGGCTTCACAACACAGGAGCTTGCCTCTATAGATTTTTCGCAAATAGATTTGTCGGAATACACCCAGTATATTGCCAGAAAGACAGATCTGTCCCAGGAGGAAGTCAACAGTCTGATAGAAAATATCAGGGAGAAATATGAGTCACCTTGAGCAGGCGGGCAAACAAATTGTTCACCAAAAACAGAAAGGATGCGATATAATAAAGAAAGCGAGGGGGTGTTGTATGAAACTGATAGCTGTTGGAATTTTGGTTTTATCGATATTTTCCTGTGCAACATCCGGAAAGACGATTGCAACAACGCCGAGGCAGACCGCTCAGCCGGTACACACTGCAGGCGGCATTCTTGGCTTCGTATCGGGGGCGCTCAAGCTGGCAGTCGGGGATTTTACCGGACTGGCTGATCTTGCAACGGGAGTGGCTGGATTAGACAGCGCAATACACAAGCAGACAACCATGGAAACTCCTGAAACTCAGGAAGCAGTAGAAAACGATTAATTCAAAAATCAAATCATCCTGAAAAAAACAGACCTGCCCTGACAGGGGCATAAAAAAACCCCCGGAGGAGGCATAAAGCCTGCCGACGGGGGTTATGAGTGAAGATCCGCCCCGCTGTGGAAGCCGGGGCTTGATAGGGATTAAATTGTAATGTCGTCGTCAATTTCAGGGATGAAATCGTCATCTCCGGCTGTCGGTGGGATTGTCCTGCCCGGGCTGGATGAGCCGGGCTTTCCTGAGCCGCCAATGAAGACTATTTTCCGGGCAAGAAATTCAAACCCGGACCTCTTTTCGCCATCCTGCCCTGTCCATGTACGCTGGCGTATATCGCCCGCGGCGAATGCTTGCTTGCCCTTGGAAAGGTACTGGGATGCATTTTCTGCGGTCTTGCCGAATGTGGTTATTGAAAAAAAGGATACTTCATCCTTTTCCTTAAACTTGCTGTTTACTGCAAGATCCATCTTCGCCACCGCCTGACCTGTGGTTGTGTACCGCAGCTCCACGTCCTTTGTCAGTCTTCCTAAAATTGTGAATTCTGATACCATTGTGTGTCCTCCTTTGTTTTGTTTTTTTGGATTGATTGATAAAAAAATCCCCCGAAGATGGTTTATCCGGGGAATTTGGTCGTTGCCTACTGTACTGTTGGATGGTTATGTATTAATTCCCCGAGGAACGA
>CAYSBW010000086.1:0-7897 GCA_964429485.1 uncultured Syntrophorhabdaceae bacterium | reverse complement strand
GGTCTGCAAAACCGTTATTCTCCGGTTCAAATCCGGATGCCGCCTCCAATAAAATTCAGCGATTACTCAGCTTTTTACTCAATAATAAAATCCCAAACAGTATCTTCTATCCATAGACAAAAATAACCTCTTCCTATTAATACCTTGGGCTTTATAGTGTACAAATCAGCACCCTTGTTTATGACATTGATTTCGTTATTCTTTCCAAAAATAAACTGTGGTTTTCCAACAGGAGAAGTTTTGAAAAAAAGCAAAGGATTAAGAGTTAAAACATTCATTTCATATTTGCCAAAAATAACAAAATATTCAATGTCCTTAAGGACAAAACGTTTTGGCTTATTGCTTTCAATATAAAGAAATCCTTCTTCATCAAAAACCATGTTAGGAAGAAGTCTGACCAGAGATTTATCTGTTTTAACGTAAACACCAGGGTCCTTAGGCCTCACTTTGTCATCTTTTCCGTAAAGAGGGGTTACTGTTAATCCAACAAAAAGTATTAAAATTAATATTCTCGATATAAAACAAAGGGATTTCATTTATATTTTCTCCATTTTTATCATATGATCAGTGCTTTTGACCTGTTGAAAATCAAAATCTGCTCAACTCTTTTCTCTTTTCTTTTTGTAGTCTTCAAGAGCAACTTTGAGGGCATCTTCAGCCAGAACTGAGCAGTGCTGTTTTGCCGGCGGCAAACCGCCAAGGGCCTCTTCGACAGCTTTATTCGATAATTTTAGCGCTTCATCTATAGTTTTGCCTTTTATAAGCTCTGTTGTCATGCTGCTTGATGCAATTGCCGCTCCACATCCGAAGGTTTTGAATTTAACATCTACTATTACATTGTCTTCAATCTTAAGAAAAAGCTTCATCACATCACCACAGGCAGGATTTCCTACCTCTCCTATAGCATCAGCATTTTCTATTTCTCCCATATTCCTGGGGTTCATAAAATGGTCCATCACTTTGTCGCTGTAAGGTCCTTGTACCATTATTTATTATACCTCCTTCTGCTTTTAGCTTGACTTTCCGGCCTTTTCATAAAGAGGCGACATTTCCATCAACTTCTTTACTATTCCCGGCATGACTTCAAGTACATGATCAACCTCTTCTATTGTATTATCCTTTCCAAGTGAAAAACAAATAGATCCACTACAAATGTCCGAAGGCACCCCTACGGCTGTAAGAACATGAGAAGCCTTCAGGGCCGATTCATCAGCTGCCATCATGTTTGAAGCACAGGCGCTACCGCTTGCTGAAGCAATTCCATTTAAATTAAGCCACAGCAGCAGAGACTCCCCTTCAACAAATTCAATCCAGAAGCTCGTATGACCAGGCAATCTAACAGTAGGATGACCGGTAAAGTGTATATAATCAATAGATGACTCAAGTCCACTAAAGAGCTTTTGTGATAATTTTGTCAATTTTTCCAGCCTTTTATCCATCTCTTTCATAGCAATGTGGGCAGCCTCACCAAAACCCACAATAGCTGGTACATTTTCAGTACCTGCCCTGTAACCCATTTCCTGATACCCCCCCTGCATTAAAGGAGTAATTTTTGTTCCTTTTTTTATATAAAGAGCTGCCACACCTTTGGGACCATAAAACTGGTGGGGGGATATGGTCATCACGTCAATGCCCAAGTTTTTAACATCAACGGGTATCCTACCACATGTTCCCGTACCATCTGAATGAAACGGGATCCCTATGTCTTTCAGATATGAAGCAATTTCCTTTACAGGTTCAATGGAACCTATTTCCAGATTAGCATGCATGATCGACACAAGTGCCGTGCTTTTACCTGTTTTTCTTTTTAAATCTTCAAAATCGATTATGCCATAATTATCTACTTTGATAAAATCCACTTCAAATCCCGAATTTCTTAAGAAATCTGCCTGGTTCATAACAGAATAATGTTCAATATCGGAAAAAAGTATCCTGTTTCCCTTATTTTTATTGGCAAAGGCCAGACCTTTTATTGCAAGATTATTTGATTCCGTAGCAGAACTAGTGAAAATGATTTCTTCTTTTTCTGCATTTATAAGTTTGGCTACTTTCCCGCGCGCTTCATCCACAGCCTGATGGGGCACCAACCCTTCCTCAATAAGGACAGAGGAAGGGTTGCCGAAGTAATTAATAAAATATGGAAGCATTGCATCAAGAACCGCCTGATCGACAGGCGTTGTAGATACATTATCAAAATATATTCTCTTCATGGTGGAAAATATAGCACAATTAAAATATTTTGTGAACTTTATTTGGCTGCTGTCAAAGAGCATATTTTATGTATAATTTGTTATTATATTAAAAGTTTTCAGCAACATTCCCTTCAACAGGCCAATTAACTTTCAAAAAATTCCACAGGAAAAACTTCTGTTGTCGGGAAGCAGTATTTTCTTGTGTTTTTAATGAGTTTCTGTTAAAAATAACAATTATTACAAGTATTTTAGACTACTTATAAGACAAGATGTCGATTCAGGAGGAAACATTGCAAAAAAGATACCTGCTGGCACCCGGACCAACTGCAATCCCGCCGGAAGTACTGTTAAAAATGGCTGAGCCAATGATTCACCATAGAAATCCACTTTTTGAAGCAGTCGTGGAAGATGTAAGAGAAAACCTCAAGCATCTCTTCGGAACTAAAAATGAGGTGCTGATATTTACATCCTCAGGAACAGGAGCAATGGAAGGCTCCATAACCAACATGCTGTCAAAGGGAGATAAAGCTCTATGCATCAGGGGTGGAAAGTTCGGTGAAAGATGGACTGATATCTGTAATGCCTATGGTGTTCAAGCAATCAATATGGATATTCCCTGGGGAGATGTCCTTGATCCGTTTGAAGTAAAAAAAATTCTGGAATCCAATGTTGACATAAAAGCTGTTTACATGCAGGCCACCGACACATCAACAGGAGCAAAGTTTCCTGTAAAAGAAATTGCAGATATTGTGAAAAATTATCCTGACACAATAATGGTGGTAGACGGTATTACAGGAGTAGGTGTATTTGAGCTTCCTATGGATAAATGGAATATCGATATCCTGATAGGAGGCTCTCAAAAAGCTCTTATGCTCCCTCCTGGACTTGCTTTTGCAGGTGTAAGCGACAAAGCCTGGAAATTAAATAAATCATCAAAAATTCCCAGATTTTATTTTAACTGGACAAAAGAACTTGAAAACTTAAAGAAAAACCAGACAAATTTTACTCCTGCCATTTCCCTGATTATAGGATTAAGAAAATCTTTACAGATAATAAAAGAAGAAGGATTGGAAAATGTCTATAAAAGAATTGAGAGCCTTGCACAAGCAACACGTGAAGCAGCGAAAGCAATGGGTTTAAAAATTTTCGCAAAAAATCCGAGTCCTGCAGTAACAGCTATATGTGCTCCTGAAGGAATTGACGGTCAGGACATATATAAAACTCTCTGGAAAAAATATGGGGTTACAGGGGCAGGAGGACAGGGTCAGTTAAAAGGGAAAGTCTTCAGGATTGCAACTCTCGGTTATGCTGATAAATACGACGTAATAACAGCCATATCAGCTCTTGAATTTACGCTGAGAGATCTGAAATACAACTTTAAAATGGGTTCGGGTGTTGCAAAAGCATTGGACTGTTTAAAAGATTTATAATGATAAAAGGAATTATTTTTGACTTTGACGGTACACTGACACCGTTAAATCTAGACTTCGCATATTTAAAAGAAGAAATTTCAAATATAGCAAGAAAATACACTACGGAAGAAGTAATCAGGAAAACTGATGATGATTACGTTCTTGAAATGATATACAACATCGCAGGGATGCTTAATAATTCATCTGAAACCGACAGATTTCAAAAAGAAGCTTTCAAAAAGCTCAGATCCCTTGAATTTGCATCTGCAGCAGATAAGGATCTTTATCCTTATGCAAGGGATGTATTGAATGAACTGAAAATAAAAAACATAAAAACAGGTATTGTTTCAAGGAACTGCACTGATGTGATAAGAAGTGTTTTTTCTAATATGGACGACTATATCAGCGTAATCATAACAAGGGAAAATACAAGGCATATCAAGCCTGACCCTCGACATGCACTTGAAGCATTGGCCATAATGGGAGTTTCTCCTGGCAGCTCAATGATGGTGGGAGATCATCCTACCGATGTAATAACAGGAATCAGGGCAGGTATGACAACTGCAGGGGTTCTTGTAGGGAAGACGTTAAGAGATGATTTTAAAAAAATAGGCACCAATTTCATTATTGAAGACATAAGAGACATTCTCAACCTGAGAATCATAACAGGCTGAATTGATAAACTTCCACTAAAATAAAAAAACTTAAAAAATCAAAACTCATTGACAATCTTCAAGCTTACTGTTATAAAAATAATTCAGTGGGGCTGTAGCTCAGATGGGAGAGTACTTGACTGGCAGTCAAGGTGTCGAGGGTTCAATCCCCTTCAGCTCCACCAATATTTCTTTCATTCTTCAGGTGCTTTCTTCATGATCTTCTCTTTTGTTCATACATCCGGCTAATTACTAAAAAAAGAGGTATCATCTAAATCATGGATTTCAGCAAAATTTTAGCAGAAAACAAAGATATAATTGTCAGAGAATGCACCACTACCATTTTTGAACAATGCGGTCAGAGATATAGTCGACAATCACTGGCACAACTTACTAAAGCAACCATAGAACTGGTTAGCGCTAATTTTTCAGCCCTTGTTGATGATGATTTCTCGAAAATTGACAGATTCATTGAAAAAATTACAAGGTTGAGACTGCCTTCGGGTTTTGCACTTTCCGAAATACAACAGGCTTTTGATATCCACAGGATTGTGCTGGTTCCAATTCTGACTAGAGAACTAACCGGTCCCGCACTAACAGAAGCTCTAAACAGGCTGAATATCTGTCTTTCATATACAATTAGAAAATTCAGTGATTACTACCAGGAATTACACGAAAAACATATAATAGAATATGCACAGAGACTGGAATTCGAAGTTGCAAAAAGGACAAAAGAATTATCAGTCTCAGAAGCAAAATACCGAATGCTTGTAGAAGAAATAAATGACGGGTACTTTGTTCACCAAAAAGGCCGGATGGTTTTCGCTAACCCTGCTTTCTGTGTCATGCATGGATATACAATGGAAGAAGTTATAGGCCGGCCGTACCTTGATTTTATAGCACCGGAATCGGCAAAAACCGTTGATACCATGCACAAAAAGAGACAGAAGATTAGGAGTGTTCAGGATCAGTACGTTTACTACAGGATGCACAAGGATGGCAGATCTTTTCCGACTGAAAATAAAGTTAAAGTAATAAAGTATAAAAATAAACCAGCCATTGCAGGGGTATGCAGAGATATTTCTGAACGAACAAAAATGGAACAACGGGTCCGTGAAGCCGAGAATCTGGCTCACATTGGTCAACTTACCGCCTCTCTTGCCCATGAGATCAGGAACCCGCTTTCTTCGATAAAAATGAGCATTCAAATGGCGTTGAAAACAATTGATTTCGACAAGAACAGTTTAAAAACCATGGAGATCTCAGCCAGGGAAATAGCAAGGCTTGAGAACATTTTGACTGAAATGCTCGACTTTGCAAGACCGGTTAGTCTTAATCCTGATAAGGTTTATATTGGTGAAGTAATTGATTCGTCAATCTCTTTGCTTGATTATAAAATCAAGGAAAAGAACTTGACTGTTAAAAAGAAATTTTTAAAAAGGATTCCAAAGATATTGCTTGATAAGGAAAAGATGGAACAGGTAATCATCAATATTCTGTTAAATTCTATTGAATCTCTCGGAGAAGAAGGGATAATATGGATTACTGCAAAATATAAAGGAAATCCCAAATCAGATATTATACTTCTGTTTGCTGACAATGGACCTGGCATCAGCAAGGAAATAGTACCCTATATATTTGACCCCTTTTTCACTAAAAAGAAAAAAGGCACAGGACTTGGTCTGGCAAACGTTAAAAAAGTGATAGAAGCCCATGGAGGTACAGTGGCAACAGTTTTATTAGCAGAAGGGTTCAGCTTAGTGATCACCCTGCCTATTAATAAAAAATGAAAATATGGATAGACAACGTATTTTAATAATAGATGATGAACCTTCACAGCTCGAATTGCTGAGAATTCTGCTCAATAGCAAGGGCTACATTGTAAGATGTGCCACTACAGGAAAAGATGGTCTCTCGCTTAATAGCATATTTCAGCCTGACGCCGTTATCCTTGACATTCATTTGCCTGACATAAGCGGACTTACCGTTCTGGAAGAATTAAAAAAAACTTCACCAGAGGTTAATACTATAATGATCACCGCTTTCCACGATATGGAAACAACAGTAAAGGCTATGAAGCTGGGGGCCTATGAGTATATTACCAAGCCTATTGATGTTGATGAGCTGGAGTTGGCTGTTACAAAAGCATTGAAGGCCTCTCAGCACAAGGGAAAGGGAATGGTTTTCCTTGACCAGTTGGCAGATCAGAACGGACCTATTATAGGAAAAAGCAAAAGTATGAAAGAGATTTTCAAGACTATAGGTATGCTTTCCGGAAATAGAGTGACAGTTCTGATCGAAGGCGAAACAGGTACAGGAAAGGAATTGATAGCAAAAGCTCTTCATTATTACAGCCCTAACAGGGATTACCCCTTTCTTGCTATCAATTGTTCTGCTATTGTAGCCAATCTTATAGAAAGCGAGCTTTTTGGTCATGAAAAAGGAGCTTTTACCGGTGCTCTGACAACTAAGAAGGGTCTCTTTGAACTTGCAGGAGAAGGAACAATTTTTCTCGATGAAATTGGTGAAATTCCCATTGAGCTTCAGGCAAAACTTCTACGCTTTCTTCAGGAAAAACAGTTTCAGCGTGTTGGTGGCGAAAAAACTCTGAAATCAGATGCACGGGTGGTAGCAGCAACAAACAGAAATCTTCTGGAAATGGTTCAGAAAGGAACCTTCAGGGAAGATCTCTACTATCGCCTGAGCGTTTCAAAAATCTACGTCCCTCCACTCAGAAAACGTAAAGAAGATATACCTGTTATAATACAGTATCTTCTGAAAAAAATAAATCAGGACCTTAACAGTAATGTGAAAAAGGTGGAAGAAAAGGCTATGCTTCGTATGAAGGAATACCACTGGCCAGGGAATGTACGGCAACTCGAAAATATACTGACACGGGCTGCGATAAATATACACGATGAGGCTATTTTAGATGAAGTCCTGGTACCACTTCTTGAAAACGATGCCTTCGAGGCAAAACCAAGATTTGAAGTAGAATCCAGGGCAATAAGCCTTCATGAAGTCGAAAAAAAACACATCCTTAATATCCTTACCCATACAAGATGGAACATATCAAGAACTGCTGAGATTCTTGGAATATCCCGCCCGACTCTGAGATTAAAAATCAGAGAATATAAAATAGAAAGACCCTGATTTTTTTCTGTAAACGGCATCCAATTTGCAGAGATAATAATTATGTCCTATAACAAACATGATACTTTAGAACAAATCAGAAAAAAACATATTATAATGATTCTGGACAGCACTGCATGGGATCTTGCAAAGGCATCCAAACTCCTTGAATTACCCGTTGAAGATTTGAGAAGAGAAATCAAAAAAATTGGTCTTGAAACAAATGAAAAACAGAAATAAAGTGATAAATATTTTGCCACTTATATGAAAATCAGGAAAATATTCTTCCAATATTTTTCAAATCAAGATCTAAGACCTGGTTTATTCATGTCAATATCATATTCAAGACCTTTGCACGGTCATTTCTCCTTAAATATCTTGTAACTATATGATATGGTATATTGATGATTATACCACCTCAATGAGCCATCCGCATGTCAGATAAATTCACTACCCCCTGCTTTGCCGATTACTTCATAGGACAAAGAAAACATATCAATGTATTTCT
>CAYSBW010000085.1:0-7951 GCA_964429485.1 uncultured Syntrophorhabdaceae bacterium | reverse complement strand
GGCATCTCATCGTCCCTACAGACCTGCTCTTGGCATTGATACTGCCCTTGAGGAGATAGAAAGGAACAAAGGAATTCTCTATGATGAAAAAGTAGTGGATGTATGTATTAAATTGTTCAGGGAGAAAAGATTCAGTTTTGATTTATAAAATGATATAAAGCTAACTTATGGTAAAAATCATGGGTAATCCAAAACTGGGAATAGTTCTGAATGCAGTGATGGCCGTTGTATTCATTATTGCAGCTGTAATTATTGTTTTAACCGTTAATTATAATATGCGTCAGCAGGCTCTTGTTGAAGCGCAGTCAAAAGCAGGTATTATACTTGACAGGAATCTTGCTACTCATACTTATTTTACACATGTTATGAAACCCAGAATTTTTGCATGGACTAAACCCTTTCGTTCGAAAGAATATTTTGATCCTTCCTGGATGTCTTCTACCTATGCAGTAAGGGAGATAGGTAAATATTTTGCGTCTCTCAATTCCATGGGATATTATTTTAAGGATGCTGCAATTGATGCAAGGAGCCCTGAAAACGAAGCTGAAGGATATGAGCGGATATTTATCGAGAAGCTGAAAGCCGGCAGAAATCCTGAATCAGAATCTGCTGTTCGTAACATCAATGGCAAACTTTTTTTGACAATTCTCAGAAAAGGCGAGGTTATGGAGACTTCCTGTCTGAGGTGTCACAGTGTCCCTAAAAACGCTCCGAAAGGATTGATCGACAATTATGGTTCTGAAAGGAGTTTTAACAGAAAGGCAAACGATGTGGCCAGCGCTGTTTCAATCCGGATTCCTTTATCGGAAGCCTATATGGCAGCAAATATTTTTTCGTGGAAACTTTCTATTGTCCTGCTCGTTGTTCTTGCATGTCTTTTTTTTATTCAATACTTTTTTTACAGACGCTACCTGCTAAAACCTCTTGGAATTATGCAGGAAAAGGCAACCCTGATTGCCATGCACGAAGAGCACCTGGGTGAAGAGATTGAACAGCCCTATGGCATGGAGCTGAACGAACTTACATTGTCTTTTAATAAAATGTCAAAAAAACTCCGCCACGACATGGATAATCTGGAGGAACTGGTCAGGAAACGTACGGAGGCCCTTGGAGAAAGTGAGGAGCAATATCGTTCATTATTTGAAAATATGCTTGATGGTTTTGCATATTGCAGAATGATCTATGATGAAAAAAATAATCCTGTTGATTTTGTTTATCTTGTTGTTAACGGGGCTTTTGAAGATTTGACAGGACTCAAGGATGTAGCTGGTAAAAAAGTTTCCGCTGTAATACCTGGCATCAGGGATTCAAACCCTGAACTTTTCGATATTTACAGCCGGGTAGCCATGACAGGCAATCCTGAATCAATTGAAATACAGATAAAAGTATTAAATCTGTGGCTTTCCATAGCAGTTTACAGTAACAGAAAGGAACATTTTGCAGCAGTCTTTGAAAATATTACAGAACGGAAAAAAATGGAAGAGCAGCTTCTTGCAATGTCTGTTGTGGACGAACTTACAGGATTGTACAACAGGAGAGGATTCTTTGCTCTTGCCGGACAGCAGATGAAAATAGCAGAAAGAGCAGGTAAGAAAATGATGCTTTTCTTTGCAGATCTTGACAAAATGAAGGAGATTAACGATACGCTGGGACATCAGGAAGGCGATAAAGCCCTTGTCGAGATTGCTGCTGTTCTGAAACATACATTCAGAGAATCGGATATAATGAGCCGCATAGGAGGAGATGAGTTTGCAGTCCTTGCAATAGATACAAACGGCAGAACAGGGGGGATGCTCATAGAGCGTTTAAATAGCTGCCTTGATGAATACAACAGGATTAAGGACAGAAACTATTTGCTCTCCCTTAGTATAGGTATGGCCCATTATGATCCTGAAAATCCTTCAACCCTTGATGAACTTATGAGTCGGGCTGATACGTTGATGTATCAGGATAAGAGAAGCAAACAATGAACATTAAAAAGCCGGCATTTTCAGGGCTTGCCCCTTATCTGACTGTTTTTACAAGCCGAAACATGGCTATAATGGTTCTTCTCGGGTTTGCCTCAGGATTGCCCTTACCTCTTACAAGCGGTACATTGCAGGCATGGCTTACTGTTGTTGGCGCAGACCTCCGTACTATAGGCATTTTTTCTCTTGTAGGGATTCCCTATACAATAAAATTTCTATGGTCGCCCCTTATGGATCGTTTTGTTCCGCCATGGCTGGGAAGAAGACGCGGATGGATAATCCTGACACAGCTTATAGTGATGATTGGCGTAGGCATCATGGGTTTTATTTCTCCCATTCATGCTCCCTTAATGCTTGCAATCCTCGCCGTTATTGTTGCCTTTACTTCAGCTTCACAGGATATCGTTGTTGACGCTTACAGAACGGATGTTCTGTCTCCGGTTGAACGGGGCGCCGGAGTCGCTGTTTTTTTGACCGGTTACAGGCTGGCTATGCTTGTTGCCGGCGCTCTGGCGCTGATATTGTCTGAACATATCGGGTGGCAGAACACTTACCTGCTTATGGCAGGACTTATGATAATAGGGGTTGCAGGAGCGCTTGCAGGGAAGGAGCCTGATTCAAGAATAATTCCGCCAAAAAGTCTTGAAGAAGCAATATGGGGGCCCTTGAAAGATTTCTTTTCCCGCCGTCTTGCCTTAATTTTTATGCTCCTTATCATCCTTTACAAACTGGGAGATGCCTATGCAGGAACGCTGACAACAGCTTTCCTGTTGAGAGGAGTGAATTTTACCCCGACAGAGGTGGGTACAATCAATAAAGGCATGGGACTTATAGCAACAATCATAGGCGCTCTTTTTGGAGGCGGCCTGATGATAAAACTTGGACTTTACCGTTCGCTTATGACTTTTGGTTTTCTTCAGATGGTGTCCAATCTGTCCTTCATGGCCCTTGCCTGGGCAGGGAAAAATTATTTTATGATGATCTTTGCCATAGCCTTTGAGAATCTGGCAGGCGGAATGGGTTCCACTGCCTTTGTAGCCCTTATTATGGCTTTATGCAATAAAAGCTACAGTGCAACACAGTATGCCCTGCTCTCCTCAATTGCCGCCATCGGGAGAATTTTTATTTCTCCATCAGCTGGATATGTTGTGGAATACACAGGGTGGGCAACCTTCTTTTTTCTTACCACTGTTACTGCCCTTCCCGGACTGGTACTGTTGTGGTGGCTTCGGGAAGAGATTGCCAGGCTGAAAAAGGATTAATAAATGATAAAAGAAATAGGGTTTAATGAAATTGAAGGTATTGTGGTGGGTCATGCAAACGAACTTGAAGCGGCAACAGGCGTCACTGTAGTAATATGTGAGCAAGGCGCTGCGGCAGGGGTGGATGTGCGAGGAGGCGCTCCCGGAACAAGGGAAACGGATCTTCTGAATCCTGTGAATCTGGTGCAGAAAATTAATGCTGTTGTACTGACAGGAGGAAGCGCTTTCGGACTGGATGCTGCTGCCGGAGTCATGGAGTATCTTGAGGAAAGAGGCGCAGGTTTTGATGTTCAGGTTACAAGAGTTCCCATTGTATGCGCTGCCGCGCTCTTTGATCTTACAATCGGCAGCTGGAGGATCAGACCTGATAAAGCAATGGGTTATCAGGCATGTTTAAACGCCGGCAAGAGTCCTTTCGGACAGGGAAATGTAGGCGCAGGCACAGGTGCAACAGTGGGTAAAATTCTCGGTATGGAGAGGGCTATGAAAAGCGGCCTTGGAAGTTATGCCCTTCAGGCAGGATGTTTGAAAGTCGGAGCTCTTGTAGCAGTGAACTGTCTGGGGGATGTCCTTGATCCCCTTACAGGAGAAAAACTCGCAGGACCCTTGAACGAAGACATGCTGACTCTGGCTGATACAGAGGAAATCATGATTAAATCCTATTCTGAAAAAAAGGATCTTTTCAGTGGCAATACAACAATAGGCATTGTGGTGACAAACGCTGCTTTTACAAAAGCTCAGGCTTCCAAGATGGCTTCCATGGCTCAAAACGGATATGCCAGAACAATGCGGCCCGCCCATTCCATGTTTGACGGCGATACGATATTTACCATGGCAACCGGCCTTATCGAAGCGGACCTGACTGTTACAGGTTTTCTGGCGGCAAGGGCTATGGAAAGAGCAGTTGTCGCAGCAGTGAAAAATGCCGAATCCCTTTGCAATCTGAAGTGTTATAATGATTTGAAAAGTAAATCCTGATTGGCAGGGCAGAGAAATCCTATATGAAAAATTAACCATAAAAGTAAAATATAGATTTTCTTATTTTACTTTTATGGCTTAAAGTTAAATAAGAAAATCTCTTGTCAAAAAGAAGGTTCTTCTTATTAGCAAATGCTCAAAGCATGGGCTGGAGTTTTTTAATCAGTTGTTCAGATAACCGTGTTTTGTTACCCTGAGTATATGAGGATGTTTAAACAGTAATTTATACTGATCAGGGCTCATAGATTCACGTTCTATTTCCACGTTATTTTATAAAGTTAGTACACAAAAACGTTTGCATTATTGATTTCATGGGGGTAGAATTTCAAATACATCAAAAAAAGCAGATAGCAAAATTGTATGCAACGGAGAATGCCGGAGCAGATCATAATGTTGAAACCAAATGGATAGCATAACAACAAAAATAGATTTGTCATCAATAAGGGACAATTATAAAAATGGTTCGGTGGGCCGGTTTCTCACCGATGTTTTGAAGCCCCAGGCCGATCTGTCTATTGTTTCAGCTTACTTTACCATATATGCATATCATCGTCTGAAAAATGAGTTGGACGGCATCAGCCGGCTGCGTTTTTTATTCGGTGAGCCTTCTTTTATTCAATCCATTGATCCTGAAAAGAAAAACAACAGAAGTTTCCGAATAGAGGATGACCAGCTTGTTATCCCTATAGAAAACCGCCTCAACCAAAAATCCATCGCCAGGGAATGCTCTGACTGGATACAAGACAAAGTTGATATACGCTCTATGGTAAAACCCAATTTCCTGCATGGCAAGATGTATCACGTATTGCAGGAAAGCGGCATTGAAAAGGCTATTGTTGGCAGTTCCAATTTTACCGTTAATGGTCTCGGCCTGGGGGGCAGCCGGAATATTGAATTAAATATGATTATTGACAGCGACCGCGACAGGCAGGATTTAAAAAACTGGTTCAATGAACTCTGGAACGACAACACCGGCCTGGTTGAGGACGTAAAAGACAAGGTGCTCAAATACCTCGAACAGTTCTATATCGAAAACGAACCTGAATTCATCTATTTCAAAACACTCTTTCATATTTTTGCAGACTATCTGGAGGATCAGCAAAAAGGCGGCCTTCTGAATGAACGGACAGGTTTTTTTGACAGCGAAATATGGAATACCCTTTACGATTTCCAGAAAGACGGCGTAAAAGGGGCCATCAACAAGATACTCAGGCACAACGGATGTATAATCGCCGACAGCGTCGGTCTCGGCAAGACATATGAAGCGCTTGCTGTCATTAAATATTTTGAACTGCTTAACAGCAGAGTTCTTGTTCTTTGCCCCAGGAAATTGTCACGAAACTGGACAATTTATCAGGCAGGCCAGAATCATGCGCTGAACCCGTTCACAAGAGACCGGCTTAATTACACCGTCCTTTATCACACGGACATGTGCCGGATTACGGGAAAATCGGACGCCAACGGCATTGAACTTGAGGATTTCAACTGGGGCAACTATGATCTCGTAGTTATTGATGAATCCCATAATTTCAAGGGGAACCCTCTTGAAAGAACAAGAGATGACGGCACGACAAAGATGAACCGCGCCAAGTGGCTTATGGAGAAAATTGTAAAATCCGGAGTCAGGACAAGGGTGCTCATGCTCTCCGCAACACCTGTGAACAATACCCTCCGTGATCTGAGAAATCAGATAGCTCTTATCACGGAAGGAAAAACTGAGGCGCTGTTTGAGTCCTGCGGCATCAAGGATATATCGGCAACGCTTGTAAATGCCCAGGTACATTTTACCAACTGGGCAGACCCGAAGAAAAATCCAAAGAGGACACAGAAACAACTCCTGGAAAGACTTGATTCATCATTCTTCAAGCTCCTCGATGAATTGACCATTGCCCGGAGCAGAAAACACATCAAGTCTTTTTACAAACCTGAGTCTATCGGGCAATTTCCTGTCAGGATGAAACCTCGTTCCGTATACCCTGAGATCGATCTTATGAATCGGTTTCCTTCCTATGACCGCCTGAATCATGAGATACTTAAGTATAAACTGTCAGTGTTCAACCCATCAGCATACGTATTGAAAGACAAAAAACAGAAATACGAGCAAATGGCCGGAACCCAGGCGTTTCCATTTAAGCAGGCTGACCGTGAAAACTTCCTCATCGGCATGATGAAGGTAAACTTCCTTAAACGATTGGAAAGTTCAATAGAATCATTTGAAATATCTTTAGACAGAACAATCCGGAAGATAGAAACCCTTGAGGAAAAGATTGCCGAATTTAAAAAATCAAAGACTCTGTCTCAGGAAGAAACTCTCGAATCGATGGAGCCTGACGAGGAAGAACTTGAAGAAAACGGTGATGATGCTGAACAGTGGCAGGTAGGCAAGAAGCTCAAATTCGATCTTGCCGATCTGGATTTGGATAGATGGCTTACAGACCTGGGCAATGACAAAGCCGCCCTTGTTGATCTCTATAATAATGCCACAGCAGTGACGCCAGAGCGTGACGCAAAACTACATGAACTGAGAACCCTCATTGCAAACAAAGTCAGCAAAGCCGGTACAAAGGGCAACAAGAAAGTTATTGTCTTCACTGCCTTTGCAGATACTGCCGAATATCTGTACGGGAATCTGAAAGACTGGATAGTAAAGGATCTCAAGCTCAATGCCGCCCTTGTTTCCGGGACCAGAACGTATACGACATTCGGAAAAAATGACTACGACAGCATCCTGACAAACTTCTCGCCCCTTGCAAAGAACCGCTCAAAAATGAAATCAGCTCCTCAGGAAGGCGAAATAGATATCCTTATAGCTACCGATTGCATAAGCGAAGGCCAGAACCTTCAGGACTGCGATTATCTAATTAATTACGATATTCACTGGAATCCGGTGCGCATTATCCAGCGGTTTGGCCGTATAGACCGCCTTGGGAGCATAAACAAGGAGATACAGCTTGTCAATTTCTGGCCCACAAAAGACCTGGACAACTATATCAACCTTAAAGAACGGGTTGAAGCGCGTATGGCCCTTGTCGATGTCATCGCAACAGGCGAGGACAACATTCTCAATACGGAACAGATTGAAGAACTGATTTCTGAAGACCTTAAATACAGGAACAGGCAGTTGAAGAAGTTGAAAGATGAAGTTCTTGACCTTGAAGACATGGATGAAACCGTATCGTTGACCGATTTTACCCTCGACGATTTCCGTATCGAGCTTCTCAATTACATTGATGCCAATCGCCGGAAACTGGATGCAGCGCCTTTCGGCCTCTATGCAGTTGTTCCTTCTCCGGCAGGAGATTATGACAACACAAAGCAATTGACCTTATTTTCTTCTGCTGAAAGGGATATTATCAAACCCGGCGTTGTTTTCTGCCTGAAGCAGAAGGGTGATACCGACGGGAGCGAAGCCTTGAATCCGCTTCAGCCCTATTTCCTTGTCTACATTCGGAATGACGGCACAGTACGTTATAACTACACCAACGCGAAACAGATACTGGAAATATACCGGCTCATGTGCCAGGGCCGCAGAGAACCCTATGAGGAACTTTGTGAACTCTTCAACTCAGAAACCCGTAACGGTGAAGAAACCGGACAATACTCGGATTTGTTGAAAAAGGCCATTGCCGGAATTGCCCATATCTTTAAAAAGCGGGCAGCGCAAAAACTGACCTCCGACAGAAGCGCCCTGATTATCCCGAAATCCAAACAACCTGATGATACGGGAAGTTTTGAACTGGTTAC
>CAYSBW010000084.1:0-8014 GCA_964429485.1 uncultured Syntrophorhabdaceae bacterium | reverse complement strand
GAACTCCTGGGATCTGAGGGGCCCTACAAAAGGCTCTATGAGCTTCAATTCAGGAATAAATCTTCAGAAAAAATAGCTAATGTTAACAGGAAGGAAAGATAAAAATGTCTTTGAAGAAACTCAAATACTTTCTTCTGCTTAAAATAGTTCCACCATTGGTTTATGCTGTTATTACCTTTATCAGGATTACCTCCAGGATAAAGCACATTGACGGAGAATTGGTTCACGAAATGTGGAATAAGGGAGAAAATTCGATTGTATGCTTCTGGCATGGAAGACTGCTGATGATGCCATATGCAAACAGAAGAGGTAAGGGCAAGGTTCTGATAAGCAGACACAGGGATGGTGAATTTATTGCAAGGGTGATGAAGTATTTTCATTTGGGTTCAGTAAGAGGTTCTTACAGAAAAGAAGGTGGAATATCTTCACTGAGAGAAATCATAGGGGATTTAAAAAAAGGATATGACGTTGCTATTACGCCGGATGGGCCCAAAGGGCCGAAATATGTAGTAAAAAACGGTATTGTTGAATTAGCAAGGCTTACCGGTAAAGCAATTGTACCTATAAGCTATAGCTCAAGTAAAAAAAAACTTTTCAATCCTGGGACAATTTTATTGTACCCTGTCCATTTTCAAAAATTATTATTTTCTGGGGCGAGCCTGTATTAGTAGGTAAAAGCTCTAAGGCCGATGAAATGGAAAGAATCAGGCTTGAACTCGAAGATACACTGAAAACCTTAACTGAAAAAGCAGACAGCATGGCATGTGGAAATTAATTTATAATATAATTATCAGCTTTATCCTCCCTTTTTTTGTTATTTTTTCTCTTATGCATTCAAAGATAAGGAAGAATCTCTGTGAAAGATTATTTTTCAGTACGAAAAAAGATTCTGTAAAAGATGCAATATGGATACATGCTGCTTCAATAGGCGAAGCAGTAATTGCAGAAACATTTGTTAATTATGTAAAATCACGTTTCAATTTTAATCAATTTATAATAACCACAAATACCTACTATGCAAGAGATCTCTTGAGAAAAAAAGTTGATAAAAATATTAAAGTTTTTTCTTTGCCTTTTGATATTCTTTATTCGATAAGACGTTTTATCAACGGTTCAACATTCAGGGTCCTTGTTATTGTTGAAACAGAGATATGGCCAAATCTTATATGGGAAGTAAAAAAAAGGAATATACCAATAATTATAATCAATGGAAGGATATCAGACACTACTCTTCATAATTACAGGAGATTGTCTTTCTTTTTAAAAAGCGTCCTGCCGGATATTGATCTTGTACTTACCCAGTCTGATGATCATACAGATAGGTTCAAATCTATAGGCATGGATCAGCAAAAGATAATAAGTACCGGTAACATGAAATATTATAGAGATTTATCAGCTTTAAAAGGAATTAAAACAGAAAAGATTAATATCATAACCTTTGGAAGCATAAAGGAAAAAGAGCTTGATATACTGATCAATGTAATAAAAAAACTGAATAAGAAATTTTCCGATTTTTTAATTTTTGTTGCACCGAGAGAATTATTTCTTGTAAACAGAATAGAAAAAGAACTGTCTTTGTTTTTAAGGACAGGCAGATATTCAGATTTTAAAAAAAGAGCTGATAATAACCTTGATGCAGTCATTGTTGATACTGTAGGCGATTTATTGGATATCTACAAAAATAGCAAAGTAGCCTTTGTCGGAGGTAGTCTGGCTCCCTATGGAGGGCAGAATATCCTTGAACCTCTTTTTTTTGGTACACCTGTAATTTTCGGATCATATATTAAGAATTTTAAAGATATAGCGGAAACAATTATTCAACATGGAGCCGGAATATCTGTTAAAGATGGTGATACCCTTTATCAAAAAATAGAATCAGTCATAGAAGATGAGCATTTAAGAAAAAAGATGGGTGACAGTGGCAGAAAAATTATAGAAATGCAGAGTGAGGTTATGGAAAAGACTATAAATATAATTTTTAGAACTATAGAAGAATATTCCCTTAAAAAATCAGTTTAGGAGAAAATATAATTGGATGGATTTGCTAAACTTATTCAACTTATGGAGACTTTAAGGGGCGACAAAGGTTGTCCCTGGGACAGGAAGCAAACAGCAAAAGCTTTTAAAACATTTTTACTTGAAGAGGTTTATGAAGTTATTGATGCTATTGAAAATGAAGATCATAATGCTTTGAAGGAAGAGCTTGGAGACCTGCTTTTTCATATTGTTTTTATATCTCAGATTTATAAAGAAAAGGGAATCTTCAACATTGATGATGTAGTAGATTTTGTATATAAAAAGATGTTCAACAGACACCCCCATGTTTTTTCAAATTCGGTCCTGGACAAGCCTATTGAAAAAAAATGGGAGGATATTAAAAAGAATGAAAAAGAAGATTATTCACTTTTATCACATATTCCGGATATTACTCCGGCTCTGTCCAGGGCTTATTTGATTGCTCGAAAGGTTGCAAAAGTAGGATTTTGCTGGGATAATATCGAGGATATTTATAAGAAATTTTATGAAGAGATAGAAGAATTGAAAGAGGCGGAAATTTCAGGCGATAAAGATGCAGTAAGAGAGGAAATAGGTGATCTACTTTTTTCAATTGTTAATATTTCAAAATTTTACGATATCGATCCTGAAGATGCATTGAGATTTACTTCGAACAAATTTATAAGACGATTTCAATATATTGAGACAAAAACAGACATCAATAATTCATCGCTTTTAATTATGGATAAACTTTGGGATGAAATAAAAAAAATAGAAAAAGAGGGGGGGTGATCCCCCTCTTTTTCTATTCAGTTTTTACAACATTTTCCGCTTGGGGGCCCTTTGGACCTTTTGTAATATCAAAAGTCACTTTGTCACCTGTTTTCAAGGTTTTGAACCCTTCCTGTTTAAGTGCCGAAAAATGAACAAATACGTCTTCGCCGCCGTCATCCTGCTCAATAAACCCATACCCCTTTGCATCATTAAACCATTTGACCTTACCTGCTGCCATGTTGTGCTGAGCTCCTTTCTTTAATTATTAAAGCATGTAAGCTTTTTGCTATAATATTCATTATTTTTACATTGTGTCAAGGTAATTTTTCAGGTGATTATTGATCTCATTATAATGGTTGTTATGAAGATTTTTGAATACAGACATATTGCCGGTAAATTAACAGTTTGAACCTATGTATATTTTAATGTATAATTCCGGAAATTCATGAATTGTGATTTTGTGTATGATAGGATTATTTGGACTTTTTTAAAAGATTTGGTGTTGGAATCAGATGAGAGCTTGAATTTTTATTGTCACTTGAGAAAAGTTTTGAAAGGACAAAAATAAGGATAAGAAATTGGGCAAAGCATACCTTGTAGGTGCAGGCCCCGGCGATCCCAAACTCATAACCATTAAAGGGCTTGAGTTGATTAAAGGAGCTGATGTTATTATTTATGATTATCTTGTTAACAGAGATTTGCTCAATTTTGCACAGAAGAATGCAGAACTTATCTATGTTGGAAAACAGGCTTCCTGCCATGAGCTGCCACAATCTGATATCAATTCCCTTTTAATTTCGAAAACAAAAGAAAAGAATATTGTTGTCAGACTGAAAGGCGGTGACCCTTTCATCTTCGGCAGAGGAGGCGAGGAAGCGGAAATTCTGGCAGAAGAGGGTATGAGTTTTGAGATTGTCCCTGGAGTAACATCTGCCATATCAGCGCCTGCTTATGCCGGTATTCCTTTGACACACCGGGAATATGCATCTTCTGTGGCTTTTATTACAGGTCATGAAGATGCATCAAAAACCGAATCAACAATCAGGTGGAATTCTCTTTCTGACAGCTGTGACACCCTTGTATTTCTGATGGGCATAAAGAATCTGAGTGATATAAAGACCAATCTCATTAGAGCCGGAAAAGACCCTGATGTGCCTGCATGTGTAATTGAGAGGGGTACATTGCCCGAGCAAAAGGTTGTTTCTGGAAGTTTAAAAGAAATCGATATGCTTGCAAAAGAAGCGGGGATAAAACCTCCTGGAATTATTATTGTAGGCAATGTGACAGGGTTAAGAGAAAAGATGCAGTGGTTTGAAAAAAAACCGCTTTTCGGAATGAAAATTGCCGTTACGAGACCTCCTCATCAATCAATAAAATTCGGCAGTATGCTTGAAGAGAAGGGCGCTAAAGTTATTTACATACCTACGATAGAAGTTGACCCTGTTATTCCAAATGAATACCTTGCTAAGGTCCTTAAGAATATACGAAGTTACTACTGCATTATATTTACAAGCATAAACGGTGCGTCTGTCTTTTTTGAAAATCTTTTTAAATCCGGAATTGATGCAAGAAGTTTATACAAAATTAAAATCCTGCCCATAGGCGACGCTACCGCCTCCTTTTTGAAAAGTATCGGTATTATTCCTGATTTTATTCCTGAGGAGTTTACCTCTGAGGGAGTAATAGAGGTGTTGAAGAATCTTGATGTCAGGAACAATAAATTTCTTCTTCCCAGAGCAAAAGATGCCCGCGATGTAATTGTTGAATATATAGGAAGTCAGGGTGGAATATGTGATGTTGTTCCCCTTTATAAGACCACATTGCCTGAGAAACCTTCAAAAATTTTAGAAAAACCTGATATTGTGACTTTTACAAGTTCATCAACAGTAAAGAATTTTTTAAAAATTTATGGAAGGAAAGAACTTGCCGATGTGCTGGTTGCTTCAATAGGACCGGTTACCTCCAGCACTTTAAGGGAAAACAATATAGAAATTCATATAGAAGCCATGAAATATGATACAGAGGGGCTTCTGAAGGCAATTGAACAATACATTAAAAAATGAGTCTATTTACTAACCCAAAGACCATGTTGATTTGTTTTATAAGTTTCTTTGAACATTCTATTCTGGCTTCTCAAGGAGATTTAACAGCTGATTAGAAAAGAATTTGCTGTGAAATTGTGAAATAAGGAGGATGTAAAGATATGAAAATACGTACATTTTTTTTACTAATAGGGTTGGCTGTAATTGCTGTTTTTGCTGCAATTAATTGGAGTGCGTTTACTACACCGATGAGTCTTTCTCTTTTATTCAGTAACATTCAGGCTCCGTTGGGGCTTATCATGCTTGGAGTTACAGCTTTTATTACAGTGATATTTATACTATTTTCAGTCTTTATCCAGACATCTGCTTTTCTTGATGCACGTCGTCAGGAAAAAGAGTTGCAGTCGATGAGAGATCTTGCTGACCGTGCAGAAACATCACGTTTTAAAACTCTTCAGGAAATACTTGAAAAAGATATTCAGAGACTGATAGACCTGGACAAGGAATCAAAGACTGAACTTCTGGTCAGAATTGACAAGCTGGAAAATGCAGTAAATACTGCTATAGAACAGTCTGGAAACAGTCTGGCAGCCTATATTAGTGAGCTTGAGGACAGACTGGAAAAAAATACCATGACATGAAATTGTATTGAATAGCACCTTCTTGATAGGAAATTTATTTTATTTTCCGCTCCTGTTCAGGTAAAATTGGCATTTTTCTCAAAACTTTTATGTAGTCTGCTGCGCTGCTTATCTCTAAGAATTCAGTACTATTTCATAGGCGACATCAGGTGAAACAGAACCTGTCTCTCCAAACTTGACACCTCTTGCAGAAAAACGTTCCCTTATTCTTTCAGCAGCATCTTTTGCATTAATATTGTAATCTGCTAATCTCGTTTTCATTCCGATGGAATGGAAAAAGTCTTCTGTTTTCGTAATAGCTATAATACTTGCTGATTCATCATCAATGCCACTGACCCCGAAAACCTCCCGGGAAAGTTTTGCCAGTTTCCCTTTTTTGTTTTTTTGCTGGTTTGCCCATAGTCGAGGGATTATGATTGCAAGACTCTGAGCATGGTCGATTCCATAAAGCGCTGTAAGTTCGTGACCAATCATGTGTGTTGACCAGTCTTGCACTGCACCCAGGGATAACCAGTAATTAAGTCCGCAAGTTGCACACCAGAATAGATTAGCCCTGGCGTCATAGTTATTCGGGTCTTGCATGACTTTCGGTGCTTCCTGAATAAGCACCCTGATTAAACCTGTTGCCCAGTTATCCTGTAATGGTGTATTAACATCGTATGTTGCATACAATTCCATAACATGTACAAAAGTGTCGACTATCCCGTTAATTGTCTGCTGCAATGGCAGACTGAATGTAACCTGCGGATCAATAATAGAAAATTGCGGGTATACTTTTTCTGAGGAAAAGGGCAACTTCTCATTCGTTGAAAGCCTCGAAATAACAGAATTTGCATTCATTTCTGACCCGGTTGCCGGAAGTGTGATAACATCTCCTAATGGCAAAGCATACTTCACTGGCAAACCTTTGGCAATTATATCATAAGGCTCCGGACCTTCATATTTGGCGGCAACTGCAATAAATTTTGTCCCGTCCAGAACAGATCCACCCCCAACAGCCAGCAGAAAGTCAACATTTTTTTCTCTGGCTAACCCAGTTGCCTTCATACAGGTTTCATATGCAGGATTTGGTTCAATCCCGCTGAATTCAAAAATATTATATCCCTTTAAGGCTGTCATAACCTGATCATAAACTCCATTTTGTTTTATTGTTCCCCCGCCTGACAGAATGAGTATTTTTTTGTTCTTATCTATTAATTCGCTGAGTTTAACTATTGTTCCCTTGCCGAAAACTATTCTTGTAGGACAATAATATTCAAAATTGTTCATAAGCTACCCCTTTTTTCATATTAATTAATAGATATTGCATTTTTAATTAAGAATATAGATAAGGATATTCCATGTCAAGTTTGGACATAAAATATATGTTGAGTTGAAAAGATTATTACTGATTTTAATCAGGAAAAACGAATGTTTTTTCAAAGTATCTGACTATCTTAATTTTTTGTAAAACTCGACCGGCTGATTCTTTAATTTTTCTTTCCTGTACGTTCCTTGTTCACTTCAAAAACAAAGATAGCACTTCAGGCTTATCAAGGAGCCTTAAAAATGCCCAGGCAGGAGGGGAAAGATCTTTGCGGTTTCTGTATCCTATACCGAACCCGACTGTAGGGAATCCTTCAAGGACATGCACCTGCTTTAATATGCCCTGTTTCAATTCTTTTTCAACTGCATCCCTTTCGATAAAACTTACCCCATTGTTCCGCTGTACGAATTCCTTCTGTAGAGAGAGACTTGCTGATTCCATTGCAACCAGTGGAATTACCTTAAATTTTTTTAAATATTCAAGAACAACTTCCCTGACAGCAGAACCTTCCCGTCTTAAAATCAAGGGGATTTGAGACAACTGTGTAACTGAAATTTCAGAGGCAGGTACATAGTTACTGTCAGGAGAGGCAATGAGAATAACTTCTTCCTTCCAGATGACTTTGACTTTGAGTCTGCTGTGGTTGGGTTTGTATCGGATCACCGCCAGTTCATTTCTATGATCTTCTATACTTTTCACCATTTCGGCATTGGATGCCTGATCAATGATTATTCTTATTCCAGGATAGGTTTCTTTAAAAGTTCCAATCAAAGGCATCAGTTTTTTTAATGGTGTTTCAGGGCATCCAATGCGTAATTCTCCTGACTTACCCGTAGAAACATCCTCAAGAAAGCCCTCCATTTCTCTGATTTCCTGGAAAATTTTTATAGCTCTTTCGAATATATTTTCACCTGTATGTGTAAGTTTAATGGAATTACCATCACGGACAAGAAGCCTTATGCCCACTCTTTCCTCAAGCTGCTTTATCTGTATGGTAATAGCGGGTGGTGTAACCATTAGTTCCTGAGCTGCTTTTGTGATACTTTTTGATTTGGCGGCAGTATAGAAAGCTCGCAGCTGATTCATATTGAGAATCATGTTTTTTCTCCGTGATCATTATTAAGTTTTACTTAATTGCTATTAAATCTATTTTACTTGAATTGTCAACATCTAAATATTATAAGCTTAAAAACAACCTGTAAGAGATGGTACAACAATTTCAGACAGTGACATAAGTGGTTTTGCTGCTCTATAAT
>CAYSBW010000083.1:0-8052 GCA_964429485.1 uncultured Syntrophorhabdaceae bacterium | reverse complement strand
CTTTGAGTCTAAACTATTGGGTGGAAAGTGTCTCACTTATATTGGCACAGAGGGCATATTTCTCTTAGAAGAAATTGTATTGTATCAAAAAATGCACTAATATGTACATAATACACAATCTTTCATAAAATAGATTTAATACAAAGTAAAATTGAGAAGCTTTATTACCGGAATATCATCTCCATAGATATCCACCACGTTTATACACCCGTAATCCTGAGAAATCCTGAATAATGTTGACAATTTCATGCCCAGCAGAGAGGCAAGTATTAAACGTAGTATGCCTGCATGACTAATAATAACGATGTTCCGCCCCCTGTGTCTTTGTATCATTTCATTAAAAATATTCATACTTCTTTTTTGGGCTTCAATCAGAGATTCACCATTGGGTGGCGTATGCATGTCGGGATTTTTCCTCCATTTGGAGAATTGAACGGGGTATTCTGTTTCAACCTCTTCAAAACTTTTGCCTTCCCAGATTCCAAAATGAATTTCATTAAATTCACTGACAATTTTAGTTTCAATCTTGTGCGGTTCAGCAATTATTTTACCGCTTTCAACACAACGTGAAAGCGCAGATGTATATATGTGATCGAAATGAAATCTCTTTAGAAATTGGGATGCCTTTTTTAATTTTTCTACACCTTTTTCTGATAGAGGTATATCGGCAGTTCCCTTAAAAACTCTGCTGGATTCTTCATCAATTGTGTCTCCATGTCGAAGAAAGAAAAATCGTGTACGATTGTTTAAATCCAATATTTGCCTCCAAATATTCTAACAAATATAACCGTTGCTTTAATGATGTTACAGGTATGAACACATAATATGGTAAAGATCATCTACAACATATAGTATACTAATTATGGTAGAAAAAACAAGGAACAGGAATAATCCCTTTAAAAAGATCAAAGATTACAATCCGGGAGTCAAACCTTAAGAGTTAGCTGCGTAAATAGCAGTGCTATCAAGAGAAATACAATTTCAGATATCTCATGGATTGCTCCAAAATTATCCCCTGTCAGTCCACCAAATTTATTTGTAAAAGTATATTTAAGGAAAAGGCAAAGAGAGTAAATTATAACTGTCTGGCAAAATAACAAAATTATAAACCCTTTATCCGACATGGCACAAATAAAAGATAAACAAAAGAAGGAAGTACAAAACACCGCAAAACTTATAAAAATAAGCAAGACAGTACTAAGAATAAGATGTTTTAATCTCAAATGTTCGAGGAATATCCTGCCAATGCCGTTATCCCGTGCACTTTTGGAGTTATACATCGCTGATATCATAGCCCATTTTGAATAAACAGGCATCAAGCACAAGATAGGGCAGACATCCATCTTTGTCTGAAGAATTGCTTTAATCAAAAGATATTTAAGAAGCAATGAAAAAATAATGGCAGTTACGCCTATTGGGCCTGCTGTACTATCCTTCATTACCAAAAGTCTTTTTAGTTTGTCCTTGTCCTTGTTTTTTGTAGATTTTACAGACATTGCATCAAAGGTGTCTGAAAGACCATCCTGGTGAAAACCACAGTTTATAAGAGTGTATGCAAGAATGATGAGAATGCTTGTTATCTCCGGAGAAAATAATTTAAGCAGAATTACTGATAAAGAAACAAGAATGAAGCCTTGAAATACACCGACTAAGAGAAAAAAAATTGATGATTCGGCTATTTCGCTTTCCGATATTTCACCTTCTGTTTTTATAGGTATGACAGTCAGAAACTGGAAAGCAAGCTTAATAGACATAATTATACTGTGCAGTGGTTTCATGTCATTTCTCTAGAAATTCCTGCTTCATCGAATGTAGACATATCGCGATATATTTTCAACCCTCCTTCAATAATATGCATTGCCAGCGCTGCTCCGGTGCCTTCTCCGAGCCTCATCTCCAGATTGAGTATAGGTTTTAGATCCATTCTTTCAAGTATTATATTATGGCCTTTTTCCATTGAACTATGGGCTGCAAAAATATAATCTGCCACAGCAGGATCAATAGCAAAGGCGATAAGCGCTCCGGCAGCAGAGATAAATCCATCTATTACAACCGGTATTCTTCTCGATGCACCACCAAGAATAAGCCCGGCAATTCCCCCTATCTCTGCTCCTCCGACTTTTGAGAGCACATCAATGGGATCATAAGGGTCGGGTTTGTTAAGTGCTATCGAATCCTCAATGACTTTGATCTTATGTTCCAGGACTCTGTCGGATAAACCTGTACCACGGTCGGTTACTTGAGAAACATTTTTTCCTGTAATTACTGCTGCAATAGCGCTTGATGGTGTAGTATTGCCAATTCCCATATCACCTGTTCCGAACATGTTGTAACCGCGGTCAGCGAATTTTATTGCAATGGTAATGCCTGCATCAATACATTTTTCTGCTTCTTCACGAGTCATGGCAGGCCCTTTTTTCATGTTTCCAGTACCTCTTACAACTTTCTCTATAATAAGGTTGGGTTGCTTGCCAAAATCACAATCTACTCCAATGTCAACAACAATAACTTCGGCTGATGCATGTTTTGCCAGTACATTAATCCCTGCCCCGCCTCTGATAAAGTTGTATACCATCTGTTCCGTCACTTCTCTGGGATAAAGAGATATTCCCTCTTCTGTGACACCATGATCTCCGGCAAAAATAAAAATTGCTTTTTTTGATAGCAGGAAAGGGGTTTCCTGATTGGTTATGGCAACAAGCCTCCAGGCAAATTCTTCAAGTCTTCCCAGACTTCCCGCAGGTTTTGTAAGGCTGTCAAGTCTTTTCTTTGCCAGTTCAAACATTCCATTTTGTAGCGGTTCAATGAGAGGTTTTTTCATTTAAATCAACCCCCCTTTATTTTTAATGGAATTCCTGCCACCATTAATATTACATCTGACGCAACTTCTGCAACCAGCCGGTTCACTTGTCCAAGATTATCCCTGTATTCCCTGCCCAGCGGATAATCAGGGACAAGTCCAAGTCCTACTTCGTTTGAAATAATGTACAGCGGTACAGGATATAAGGCAGACAAAGCATTTACAAGATTCCCTGCTTCTTTGATAACATTATGACCAGAATGCATAATGTTCGATACCCACAATGTAAGACAGTCAAGCAAAATAACATCATATTTATTTTTGATCCTGCTTATGAGAGGCGCAATATGAATAGGTTCTTCATATGTAGTCCAACCAGGCCCTCTTTCCTTTTTATGATTTTCTATTTTTTTAAACATTTCGTCGTCGAGAGCCTCTGCTGTTGCTATAAAGGCTTTATTTCCTTTTATGCATGATGCATTTTTCAATGCATAGTAACTTTTCCCGCTTCTCGCGCCTCCAAGAACAACAACTATCTTTTGCAATTTTTTCTTACCTCCTCGGGGACTGCAAAAATAAAAGGTTTAAAAGATATAGGGTTTTTTTCCACAACAACAACGGTATGGTATACCTCTTCTATATCCCTGTAATTCAATACATCTTCCGGTTTGCCAATGTTTTTAATAGAACCTTTGTTCAGAAGTACAAGGCGATCGCAATATTCTGCTGCAAGATTGAGATCATGGAGTACTATTATAATAGTAAGGTTGTGCTCTCTATTCAATTTTTTGATAAGATCAAGAATTCTCATTTGATGGGTAATATCAAGATGGGCAGTTGGCTCATCAAGAAGTAAAAGTACCGGCTCCTGTGTGAGAGCCCTTGCTATAAGTACAAGTTGTGCTTCTCCACTGCTTAATTGAGATATGTATCTGTCCTTGAATTTTAGTGTACCGGTAATTTCCATGCAATGTTCGGCAAGCTCCACATCCTTATCTGTTTCAAACAACTGGAAGGTTCTGTAATGTGGCAGTCTACCGAGAGAAACATACTCTTGAACCGTCATTGCTGTCAAAGGTATTTCCCGGGAAACTACGGCAATATTTTGTGCAATATCTCTAAATCCCATATTTTGCATATTCTTTTCATTAAAATAAACAGCGCCTTCATGGTAATTCACTGATTTCGTGATACCTCGAAACAAAGTTGTTTTTCCTGATCCGTTGGGGCCTATTATACCGATGAATTCTTTTTTTTCTATCCTAAGGTTAATTTTCTTTATTATAACCTTTGAACCATAGCCACATGAGAAATTTTTTAGTTCGAGCATTTTTTATCCTGATTTAGCTAAATATCTCTTACCTAAGGCATAAACAAATATACTGCCCCCGATTATTCCCGTTATTACACCTACGGGAAGTTCAACGGGTGATATGATTGTGCGTGCAATGGTATCACAAAAGATAAGAAATCCTGCTCCTGTTATGAACACCACAACAAAGAGCAACCTGTGATCATATCCTGTAAACATTCTTACAAAGTGAGGCACAACAAGACCCGCAAAGCCTATTATTCCTGCAATTGAAACACTGACACCTGTTAAAACTGATGCAATAAGAAAAAGTGTTTTCTTTGCTCTTTCCACATTTATTCCAAGATGAGCAGCTTCCTCTTCTCCTAAGCAAAGCGCATTCAGATCAAGTGAAAATATGTAGGATAAAACAAGACATAACAAAGATACGATCAGCATAATGCAGATCAGTAACCAGCTCGGTTCTTCCAGTGATCCCATTATCCAGAATATAATACCCTGGAGATCTTCAGTACGTGATATGGCAAGAATCAGAGTGACCATGGAAGAAGTGATAAAGCTTATCATTACACCCATTAAAAGAAATCCCTCTGTCTTTAACGTTCCCTTTCTAATATTGATCAGTGAAACAGGGAGAGCTACTGCAAAAGCACCTGTAAATCCAAAAAAAGGCATGGCAAAATCAGGAAATATTCTGTGTAACCCAAAAGTAATACAAAGTGCCACACCGAGGGCAGCCCCTCCTGAGATACCCAGTGTATATGGTTCGACGAGAGGATTTCGGAACATACCCTGAAGAATAGTGCCAGCCAGACTTAAAGAACCTCCTACTGCAAAGCCTAGTATAATCCTTGGTATTCGAATATCAAAAAGAATACTGAACTCAGGGGTTCCACTACCTTTCAATAGTATTGGGATAATTTCTTTTAAGCCTATATCAGCTGCCCCACTGTGCAAAGAATAGATGATTGAGGCAATCAGAAAACCTGTTGAAATGAAAATGGAATATTGCCGGGTGAATATGATGTTTTTCATCTTACATCCTTTAAATTGGATATTTCAGGATGAAGTATCTTTGAAATATCTTTCAATAATTCAGCAAAACCAATTGGTGTAGGACTGCAAATACTGTTGGAATCTATAAGGTGGATATTTTTATTTTTTACAGCACTAACGGTACTGTAGTTAAACCAGGACTTTTGTTCCTTTTCACCTTCAATACCCATGGTTGCAATTATAATTACATCCGGATTTCGCATCAATACCTCTTCTCTGCTTACAACACCTGATCCTGCATTCTTAAAAATATTTATCCCTCCTGAAAATTCAATGAGATCATTGATGAGGTGATTTTTTGTAGCTGAAAAAAGTGGTTTGGAGCCAAGCTGGACAAAAACTTTGATTACTGGCAGGCGGTTTTCAACCTCTTTTTTTGTTTTTTCAACCTCTTTTTTTGTTTTTTCTAACATGCAATGTGCCTCCTGATCTTTTCCGAGCAGACTGGCAATAGAAAGAAAGGCCTGGCATAATCCATCAAAATTTTTCGATATATTAAAAGTTATTATATTAATCCCGAGGTTTTTTAATTTCTTGATGTCTCTGGAACTGGTAAGCTCTGTGCCAATAACAAGATCAGGTCTGAGTTCAATAATTTTTTCAATATTGGTTTCCATTATCGTACCTATTACTTCCTTTTTTTTAGCACTCAATGGATTTGTACAATATGTGGTAACACCTACTATCCTATCCCAGAGACCAAGTGTATGGATAACCTTTGTTACGGCCGGACTCAAGGAAATGATCCTCTCATACAATGAAGCATCAGCATACAATTTACTTTCACAAAAGCCTGCTGAGACGAAGGAACAGATTAAACAAAATGAAGCAGCAAAAGAAATTCTTAAAAAAGGCTTGCTCATTTTTTCTTTAATCCTACTGAAATTTTGTGACAGTCATGTGTTTTTTATTCACATTACAAGCTTGTTGAATAATTTTCCATGAGTTTTTTTGCGTAATAAAAATTAACAGAAATAAAAGTGATTTATTTTTCATACATAATCTCCTTATGCCGCGTAAGGACATGCTTTCAGTGGTAAGATTCAATTCAAGGTTTCCTGACTTGAGGGATTCAAGCTATGCGCCTTCCCGTCTCTTATCTGAGACAGTGGCTGGTTTTAAACCATGCTTTGCCTTTTACCCTTCACAGTTGCGGGACAGTGGAAGAATTTCACTTCTCTTCCCTTAAAAATCGAACAAATATTATTTAATTGAAACCTTTAACATGTATTATACGAAAGTTCAATTTTTATATTTCCGTTCAGAACCTCCAAAGACATTTTCCATTATTTCCATAGTACATATCCTACAGGACTAGGGGTATTATATAAAAGACAATTATATTAAAATAACATTGCTTAAGGTAGTTCCGTCAACATTGTTGACGGAACTACCAATAAAAAGTGCACTAAGAGCCCGTCAAGTCTTTTCAAACAACCTCCGGCAATTTTTAAGTGGTTTGCCGCTTCCATTCATACTGCATCCTTTATCCCTGGCAACGTATCCCGATACACTTCATCCGGTGTTCTTTCGACAAGGCCTTGCAAACGATCTGCCAGAGGGAAAAACATATCTGCTCGCGCCTGTAAACTGTTTCAATTCCGTCAATATCTCGATAGCTTGAGCACATAGGGGCACGATATGCGCCTGCTTCATCTTCATTTTATGCGCCGGAATATTCCACGTCGGTCCATCAAGGTCCATTTCCGCCCATTCTGCGTTTCTAAGCTCTCCTGGTCGAACAAAGAATAACGGGGCAAGCCTTAGTAGCGTACTTTACAACAAAATGCCCCTCATAACCATCTAAGGCCCTTAGGAGTGGCGCAACCTCTTTCGGGTCTGTAATTGCGGCGTGGTGACTTTCTCTCGGTTGCGGCAAGGCACCCTTTAAATCTCCCGAACAGTCACGTTCGGCCCTTCCGGTTGCAACAGCATACCGGAATATCTGCCCGGCAATAGTCCTGATCCGGTGAGCAGTTTCTAATGCTCCACGACTCTCTACGCGACGAAGAACTGCCAGGAGTTAGGGGGCTCTTATTTCATTGATAGGACGCTTTCCCATCCATGGGAAAAGGTCACGCTCTAATCGGCTCATTGTTGTAGCTGCATGTATTGGTGTCCAAGTCGGAGTAAATTTTGTATGCCATTCACGGGCTATGACTTCAAAGATTTCTGTTTCCACGGTCTCTGCCTGTTTCATGGCCTTGCGGACAGCTCCAGGGTCAATACCATGGGCAACTTGCTTTCGGGCTTCATCTCTCCGTGTCATTGCGTCTGCAAGGCTGATTTCCGGATATGTACCAAGAGAAAGCTGTTTTTCTTTTTTGTCAAAACGATATTTGAAGTGCCACCACTTGTGGCCTTTTTCAGTAACAAGCAGATAAAGACCATCTATGTCGTAGAGTTTATAAGGTTTTTCTTTTGGTTTTGAAATTCGCACTTTCAGCTCGCTTAATGGCATAGATTACCCCACTAAATTGTTCAGTATTTTTGCAACAAACCGTGCTTCATCCTCTGAAAACGCATTATGTTACTTCCTTTCCATATTTCAATTTTCCCTTCTATGGTGACACGGACAGATGGTATTTTTTCAGCTTCCATGCGTGCCGCTTTATCCAGCTTCCTCTCTTCTTTGCGTATTGCGGAGGGGTCGAATCCTTGATTAAATAGTTCCCGTGCAACATCTCTTCTGTCTCTGGCTTCGTTTAAACTTATCTCAGGATATTCACCAAAAGATAACATTTTTGCCTTTCCCTCGAAACGATATTTGAAACGCCACCACCTACCGCCCTGAGGAATTATAATAAGAAAAAGGCCATTACCGTCAAACGTGTCCTTCCGGTAAACCTGCGTGAAAATCCCCTCCTGTATTTGGTAGCATTAA
>CAYSBW010000082.1:0-8201 GCA_964429485.1 uncultured Syntrophorhabdaceae bacterium | reverse complement strand
CTTATCATGGAAGGACCTCCAATGTCTATGTTCTCTATAGCTTCTTCAAATGTACAGCCTTTGCTAATGACTTCCTTGAATGGATAAAGATTTACAATAACCATATCAATATGCTTTATCCCAAGAGATTCCATAGACATTTGATGTTTATTGTCGTCCCTTATGTTTAAAATTCCTCCATGAATTTTAGGGTGCAATGTTTTTACTCTTCCATCCATAATTTCCGGGAATCCGGTATAAGAACTTATTTCCAACGGATTTAAGTCAAATTCATCCAAATACTTTTTTGTACCTCCTGTTGAAAGTATTTCTATATCGAAATTTTTTAAGAAAGATACTATTTCCGACAGGCCTGTTTTATCTGATACACTAACAACTGCTCTTCTTATTTTCATCTATTTTCCTCCATATTTTAAAAATTGCAGGGAAACTCCTTCGAATTGTAAATTGAATATCTAATCATTAATTATATAAAATATTTTGCTATCAACATTGACTCTTTTTATATTTCCTTCATCCTCCATTAATTTTAAAGTCTTTATTGCCACATTTCCCGGTATGCCTGTAATTTTGACTATATCGCTAAGAGTTAAAGACCTTCTTTTCAAAATTTCCATAACCATTTCAGACCAGTTCGTCTCTTTTTTTCTCTCAACTTTTTTTGTAAAATCACAAATGACTTCAGTTGATTCACCAAAATATTCAGATATTTTGTCAAGTTCCTCACTGGTAAGACCACTTATTTTACGGTCTATGGGAGGCCTGATAATGGTATTTAATTGTACTTTTTCCACTCCGAGATATTCGGCAATCTTTTTAAATTTTTCCAACTCTCCAGTGCTGGTATTAATCCCTTTGATCAACATAATTTCAAGCCATATCTTACCTTTATAATTGGTACTAAATTTTTTTATTCCTTCAATGATAGTATTAATTCCAATCAAGGAATGGGGTTTATTTATGTACTGAAATATTCCTTCGCTTACTGCATCAAGTGAAGGAAGGACTGCATCTGCAATTCCAATGTCATTTCTTACATCTTCAACACTCAAAAGAGAACTGTTGGTTATAACAGCTACTGGAATATCTGTCCGTTTCTTAACCTCTCTTATAATCCACCCGATATCAGAATTTAATGTAGGCTCACCTGACCCAGAAAAAGTAATGTGGTCAATATAAGTAATGTCTTTTGTTACGGTTATTATTTCCTCAACTATTTCGTCCGGATTAAAAAAACTTTTTCTACTTAATTCCTGATTCGTTGTTTTTCCAACCTGACAGTATATACAGTCAAAAGTACATGTTTTTCTTGGGATTATGTCAATGCCAAGTGAAAAGCCGAGTCTTCTTGATGGAACAGGTCCAAATGTAAATTTTCCCATTCAATGATAATAAACGATTAGTGAATAAATTTAAATATAATTTCACATATACTGATAAAAAAACGTTTCAAATTTATACAAACCTATGCTAAAAATATACCACAGATTTTTAATTTCTAAAAAAGCCTTAATTTTTTTATTAAGTTTTTACTGTAACTATAAAACAGTGATCGGGATTGACTTTATTTTTTTGTTTATAGTAACATTATACAAGAAAGGGCGGTTAGCTCAGATGGTTAGAGCGCTGGTCTCACATACCAGAGGTCGTAGGTTCGAATCCTATACTGCCCACCATTTTTAATAATAATCAAATAATCAGGGGGCACAATGTCCGGACACAGCAAATGGAGTTCAATTAAGCATAAAAAAGGTGCAGCTGATGCAAAACGTGGAAAAATTTTTACAAAATTAATAAAAGAAATTACTACTGCGGCAAGGATAGGTGGCGGTGACCCTGAATCAAATGCACGACTACGAACTGCTATTGCACAGGCAAAACTTGAAAATATGCCGCGGGATAATATTGAAAGAGCCATAAAAAAAGGTTCTGGAGCACTTGAAGGTGGTGAAAGTTACGAAGAGTATACTTACGAAGGTTACGGGCCCAGCGGTGTAGCCATACTTGTGGAGGTGCTTACTGATAATAAAAAAAGGACAACCGCTGATGTTCGTCATATGCTTACTAAGTATAGCGGTAATCTTGGAGAAACAGGCTGTGTCTCCTGGATTTTTGCTAATAAAGGATACATATCTTTTGATAAAACTACTGTGGATGAAGATAGGATTATGGAGCTTGCCCTTGAATCCGGTGCGGAAGACATTACATCAGATGATAACGAAATAGAAGTCATAACAGATGTTGCAAGTTTTGAAAGTATAAAGAAGGTTTTTGAATCTAACAACATAAAATATAATGTTGCAGAAATAAGCATGATTCCACAAACATCTGTGAAACTTGAAGGAAAGAGTGCAGAAACAATGCTGAAATTGATGGAAATGCTCGAAGACCACGATGATGTACAGAAAGTATATGCCAACTTTGACATCTCCTTTGATGAAATGGAAAGGTTGGCTGGTGGTAAGTAGCTTAATTGATCATACTAGGCATTGATCCAGGCTTGGCAAGTACAGGATTTGGCGCAATAGATTGTAGCAGTAAATACCCCTCCCTTTTAAAGTGCGGGTTTATAAAAACAACACCTTGCACAGATATTTCAAATAGATTGTTACAGATATATGATGATATGAATCATTTAATTAAAACAATAAAACCTGATTTAATTGCGATTGAAAATGTTTTTTCTCTTGTAAGATATCCCAGAGCTGGAATATTGTTAGGTGCTGTACTGGGAATTATATATTTGCTGATTTCACAGAACAACATCAAAATGATTGAGATATCACCAAAAGAAGTAAAAAATGCTCTGGTAGGATATGGTAGCGCAAATAAAAAACAGGTTAGTGAAACAATCCAGAAATTACTCAATATAGGCAAAGTTAAATCTTTCCATGCTTCCGATGCCCTTGCCATTGCGCTAACAGCATTTTACAGAGAAAGTTCTTTGAGGTTATAATGATTTCGTATCTCGAAGGAAAATTGAAAAGGATATACGATGACCGGGTCATGGTTCTTGTTAGTGGAACAGGATATGAAATCATGATTCCTGCTTATGTACTGAATGAAATAAAAAAGACAACTAAAACTGATGAAAATGTAGCACTATTCATATTCTATAATCAAACAGAACGCCAACCAAAACCGATTCTTGTGGGTTTCAAAAATGAACTGGATAAGGAATTTTTCGAACTTTTTATTTCAGTTGAAGACATTGGGCCTGCTGCTGCGATAAAAGCAATTACAAGACCAATAAGAGAAATTGCCCGTGCTATAGAAGATAAGGATATAGAGAGTCTGAAAAAATTAAAAGGAATTGGCGAAAGAAAAGCAGAAAAAATTGTGGCATCCCTTAAGGGAAAAGCTGCCAAATACGCGCTAATCCCGGAAACTGTTACTCAATTGGAAATAAAGGAGGATTTTAAAAAAGAAGTTGAAGGTGTACTTGTTTCTCAGTTAGGACATAAACTGACAGAAGCTCGAAGAATGATAGCTGAAGCTATGAAAATAAATCCTTCCATTACTTCATCTGAGGAATTATTTGAAGAAGTATATAGAGGCCAGAAACATTGATAAATGAGGAAATCAATAATTATACAAAAGAAAGTCAAAAAGATGTAGCTCAGGAAATTGAACATAACATCAATCTTAGACCAATAATGCTTTCAGAGTATATTGGTCAGGAAACAATAGTCGAAACACTAAAAATAGCTATTGAGGCAGCACTGCAAAGAAAAGAGCCTCTGGAACATATTCTTTTTAATGGTCCTCCTGGTCTTGGAAAAACAACACTATCACACATAATTGCCAATGAAATGAATGCAAAAATTATTACATCCTCAGGCCCTGCCCTTGAAAAAGGCGGTGATTTGATGGGTCTTCTTACGCATCTGGAATACGGCGATGTTTTCTTTATAGATGAAATTCATAGAATACCAAAGGTCGTGGAAGAATTTCTTTATCCTGCCATGGAAGATTTTGCAGTAGATTTCATTTTTGATAAGGGTGTTCATGCAAGGACTCACAGATACAAACTTGAAAATTTTACTTTGATTGGAGCCACAACAAGGGCTGGACTATTATCTTCCCCATTAAGGGAAAGGTTCGGAATTACAAGAGATCTTGATTTTTATAATGAAAATGATCTGGTAAGTATTATAAAACGTTCTGCTTCAATCTTAAAAGTTACCATAGATGAAGATGGCGCCTATGAAACAGCAAAAAGATCAAGAGGAACACCAAGAGTTGCCAATAGATTGTTGAAGAGAATTCGTGATTATGCACAAGTCAGAGCAAAGGGGAACATAACTAAGGAAGTTGCAATAGATGCATTAACCTTGGAAGGTATAGATGAATGTGGACTTGGAGAAATGGATAGAAAACTTTTGCAGATAATTATATTGAATTATAAAGGAGGTCCTGTAGGTATTGAAGCACTTGCAGCAACTCTTCAGATAGAAACGGATGTTCTTATAGAAGTTATTGAGCCTTTTTTGCTTAAAACAGGCTTTATCATTAGAACATCACAGGGAAGGAAGGCTACGGATAAGGCATACCTCCATCTTAAAATTCCGTACAAAGGGAGAGCAAAGGCACCCCTCTTTTAATTATAGCCCCTAATATACTGCCTTCTATCCATAAATCAGTAATTCTGTTTCTTAAGGTAGAGTAACTCTTTTCACTTCACCGCTTTCACCTGAAAAACCGGTATCCTTTCCGTTAAGAATGAGTTTGACACCACCGGCATTTCCAATGAGCAAATCAAATTTTTCTTTTGCGCTGAACATGACTATTTCCTGAGGATTCAACATAAATTCTTTTTTTTCTGTATTATCTATGATTGTGCTTATCCATGTTCTTTCATGACAGGTAATCATCAGTTTTTTCGTATCTATCATATCAGGAATATTTCTCTGATTATCATTTTCATTATTTGTAACCTGTATTGCTTTTTCAAGTTTCGATGTCATTAATTTGTTCTCTTGCATACTATAAAAAATAAAAATTCCTAAAATTAATACAATAATCCCTGGATATATGAACATTGCTTTGGATATTTTTTTCTGCGAATAAGAAACTTTTATAGTTTTATCAATTTTGTTTCTTATTTTATTTTTCAATTTCAAGTTGGAAAATTTTTTAAAATTTGTTAAAAAAACACTTTCAAATATTTTATCTTTGTTGTTCTGTCCCTCTGAAATCATGTTATCTGCTTGTTTGATATCCTTTAAGGATTGTTTTTCAGCTAAAAGTAGGTTTATTTTATCAGAGATGCCCAATAATTCAGCATATATTCTTATATAACCTTTTACATATACTATATGCGGAAGAAGTTCAAGATTCCCCTCTTCTATTGATTTTATAATTAATTTTTGCAGGCAAAGATTTTTTGAAACAAATTCAACGGAAAGAAGTTTTTCTTCCCTTTTTTCTTTGAGTAGCTGTCCAATAATATTAAGATTCAAAGGATCCTTATCGTTTATTGTTAAGTCTTGTTTTTCGGATTCCTTACTATCTACACAAATATTTTCTTTGATTTGATCTGGTACTGATGGACTTAATCTTTTTTCATTTTTCATGATTTTTTAAATCATTCTTTATATTTTTTTACCGATCTTACTTTATAGTAAAATAGAAATCTAAAATTCAGTTTATTCACTATTATAAGTTATTTGGAAAGTTTTTCAATATAAAATTTATTACAGAACATTAACATTTTATTTTTAAAAAACAACACTTCTGCCCTAAGCTACAGTTTGAAAAGTATTAAAAATACAATTATTTAAACAATATAGAGTTTTTATTAATTCATAGTTTTTTAAATGGCACAATTTCTTTTTCTTTTAAAAATCTATATGATCCAGCTGCAAGGCTTCCAAGTTTTATATCCCCTATTCTTACTCTTTTAATTTTTAAAATCCTATGACCTACAGCATCTCCAATTTTTCTGATAATTCTATTTCTACCCTCATGAATTGTGAAGCTGTACCAATGATTATTAAATGCCGATTTAATGTATACAATGTTTATTGCACGTGCTGGAATTCCTTCAACAATAATTCCATTTTTAATAGAAGAAATATCCTTATCGCTCAAAAAACCTTTTAACTTAACATGGTATTCTTTTTCTACATTATATCTCGGATGCATAATTTTATTAGCAAGCTCACCATCGTTTGTAAAAATTATCAAGCCTTCAGAATTGTAATCAAGCCTTCCTACAGGAAATAATTTGCCTTCAAAATCAATTAAGTCCCTTGCAAGCTTCCTGTTTCTTACATCTTTAAGGTCAGATATATATCCAACAGGTTTATAGAGAACTATATAAGCTTTATTTTCTAATTGTTTTATAACCCTATTATTAATGGTTATAATATCTTTTGAACAATCAATATTGAATTGTGGCTCTAATATTACATTATTATTTACTTTGACTATTCCTGAAAATATTATCTCTTCACATTTTCTTCGGGATGCAACACCACTTCTGGCTATGAATTTAGATAAACGTTCTTTCATGTCTTATTAGATATAATTATAGATTGTTTTCTATTGTTTTACCTTATATTTATTCCGATATGTTTCTTTGATTTTCGAGGTGATGATGCTTTTAATTCCCTTGCCTTTTTATAATATTTTTCTGCTTCGTTTTCTGATTTAGCATCATTTCCTTTATTTACAAGTTCATATATCTTTTTTTCTTTTGACATTTGAAGATCTTCTTTTTCTTTTACCCTTTCATCTCTCGCATGTTCTTTTGCCATTCTTGCTTCTCTTTCATAAAACTGAATTGATTCTGACAGCTTCCTAACTTCCGTGTTTCTGTCATCTCTATAAACCTCAATGTTTTTACTTCCGGGTTTATCATAAGTTCTTTGTTCCCTTAAAAAATGTTTATATTTTTCTGCTTCACTTTCTGAAATTGTAGAATTATTTCTGCCCTGTGCGTATATTGTAAATGGGACAAATATTAAAAAAGCCAGCATATAAAGGATGTATTTCATGCCAACCCCCTTAAATAAATTTTTTATGAATCAATTAATCCCTGTACACATCAACAGCAGGTTTTTTTTCTATTTCAGAATAAACTGCTTTTGCTATAAAAGACTCATCGGGTATTTTTCTGGTGATTATTACTTCTACTTTTTCTTTTCCATAGGTAGGATCAAGTATTAATTTAATATCAAGGTTGTCCTCTCTTTTTAAATCAATAATTATTTCCTTTTCAACATTTTTTGTCTCTGAAGTATAAAAAAGCTCCTCATTCATAAAAAATCCAGGCTGAAAATATAACCACATCCTTTTCATGCCTTTTTCAAATTTCATTTGATTGTTTCTATCTGGAATAATATTTATTAATTCCCCATCTATTTTTAACTTAAAGTTTTCAGGTCCAATTCTGTTGAAATCTATTTTTTTATCTGAAATTTTATATCTGAACAAAATGTCTTTATCAGATTCATGTTTGATTATTTCCCTCTTTTCATCTTTTGAAGGAAAATAATTTTTGTGAATACATGTAATATTGTAAGTAATGTATTCCTTCTCTTTTTTTGGCGCGTAAGGAATAATTATTTCATTATCCATATTCGAATATTTTCCATCAAGCGTTAAATGAAGTTTCCTGTCTGACCAGTTTTTATCAATTATATAAAGAGTTAAATTTATCTTTGATTGATCTATTTTATATGTTCCTGTTATAATAACATCGATGTCTGCTCTTTTCATTACCCCCTTTAATATACCAATATTCTCTTTCCTGGAAGCACCTCTGTCAGTATAAAAATAGTTATCAGGGTAATTTATATAATCAGAAATATTTATCTGATTGACTGTAATTCTTTTTTTCTGTGAAAAGATGTCGATTATTTCTGATTTAATCCTTTCCGAAAGAGCTGTGATATTGTTATTTTCATCATAAATATTATTTATAAAAACGTGTATTTTATTTTGTGGTTCATACGGGTTTACAACTTCATTCAATAAGGCAAAAGCAGAAGGATAAATTTTGTGATCCATATAATCAAGTTTGTTAATATAAACATAGTCACCCATTCCTATTTCCGTGCTTAGTTTTATAATCTCACAAACACTGGACAAATCATCTGTTCTTATCACAGCGCATTTTCCAACATTACCTATCAGGATATCGTCATCACTTTCAACAAGTTTTAGTATGTCACCTACAATAACACCGTTATTTT
>CAYSBW010000081.1:0-8290 GCA_964429485.1 uncultured Syntrophorhabdaceae bacterium | reverse complement strand
CAAAATTCAGTTGTAGCGATGAGGAGCTTGCCTTTCTTAACAGATACAAAAATTATGGATTTAGAGATAAGAGCTCCATGATACGAGAGGCATTGAATCTGTTCAGGAAGGAGTGTGAGCTCCAACAATTGCGACAATCTGCTGATCTGTATGCTATGATCTACGATGAGGATGCTGAATTGAAGGAATTGACTGAAGCAGCAGTTAAAGGATGGCCTGAATGATCAGCATTGAAAGGGGTATGGTTGTCGATATTAATCTGGACCCTGTACAGGGTCCAGAGACAGGTAAATTGCGGCCTTGTGTAGTTGTGACCAACAATGTTTATAATGCGCGTGTTCCGGTAATTCAGGTTGTGCCAATCACAGCCTGGAACGAGAAAAAATCAAGAATTATGACTAACGTGACCATTGCGCCATCTCCAATAAACGGTTTGGACAAGAAGTACATCGCCGACTGCCTTCAGACTCGTCCGATTGATTATCGTTTGAGATTGTCACAAATGCGGGGCAAGCTGGAACCGGATTATATGAATGCCATAGATCAAGCTCTTAAAAAGGTTTTTTCTCTTCATTGAAAGATAGTGATGAGTGAAGAGATAAGAACGTATTTTAGGCTGGCTTAACGACCGGATCAAGGGATGCAAAAACCCCCGGCATCCTGGAGAACCCTTGAGAGGTGATCGGGCCGGATTCTGGCGATATCGAATTGGAGACTACAGAATACTGTACGACATTCAGGACAAGAAAGTGATTTCAGGTTTACGAACGCAGATAAGGGAGCACATGTGGGAATCAAGTTGCCTTACAGCGCTTCTTGACATATGACCTGTTTAGAGACTAAAATCAGTCATAACATAGTCGGGAAGGAGGTTGATCCATGAAATTATCCGGTAATATAAAACCAATCAGTTACCTGAAAGCCCATGCTTCTGAAATAGTGCGAAGAATGGGTGAAGAGCGTGAACCTCTTATCATCACGCAGAACGGCGAAGCTAAAGTTGTTATACAGGATATAGAGAGCTATGAGCAAACCCTTGAAACAATGGCTTTTCTCAGGATTCTATCGTTGGGAAACAGTCAGATTGAAGATGGAAAGATCGAGCCTGCCCTTGATGTAGTCAGGCGTTTGCGTGAGCGGTGGAGTGATCGTTAATGCCGTTCGAGGTTTTTCTGACTGCGGCTTCGGTTAATGATCTCGAAGAAATTTACAATTATGTTGAACTACACGATTCGCCTGAGAAGGCAACATATCTTCTTGAAAATATCGAACAAGCCTTCATGAGTTTATCGCAATTTCCCGAGCGGGGAGCGCATCCAAAAGAGTTAACTGATCTGGGAATTCATGATTACCGCGAAATCTTTTTCAAAACTTACCGTGTTATATACAGGATTATAAATGATAATGTATATGTCATTTTAATTACTGATGGTCGTCGCAATATGCAAACACTCTTGCTGAAACGGCTTCTGCAATAGTGAAGAATCAAGATGTTCGAATCCTTCTATGATGTGGTGAGCAGTGATGAGTGAATAGGGGCAGAACGGAAGTTGGAGGTCAGAAGTCGGCGGTCAGAATTCACTGACATAGAACATCCGGATTTATGAGGTAGGGAATGGAACAGATTCGATCCGCCAAGGATTTGAGAGTTTATCGGAAAGCGTATGAGTTGGCAATGGATATCTTTCGATTAAGCTGGAGTTGGCCTAAAGACGAAAAAAATTCGCTTACCGATCAGGTGCGCCGTTCATCAAGGTCGTTATGCGCAAATATACGGGAAGCATGGGCAAAGAGGCGATATGAAGCACATTTCATAAGCAAATTGACCGATGCCGATGGCGAAAACAGTGAAACCAACACGTGGCTTGATTTTGCTCTGGGTTGTAACTACCTGCCTATCGACGCCTGACCGAAGAACCTTTGGCTTTGGGATCAATGCTGGGCGCTATACTGAGCAATCCCGAACCGTTCCTGATAAGGAAGAAATGATATTACAAACCGGAGGACAGAGATCTGAAGTTGCTGATATTTGATTTCTGATCTCTGATATCAGGCAATATGAAGCAGTTAATTCAATCATATATTGCAAAGCAGTTAAGAGTTAAGAGTAATGAGATAAAAACCTGTAAAGATCTAAAAGTTTGGCAGGAAGCAATGAAATTAGCCAAAGAAGTCTATAAATTAACCGGTGGATTTCCAAAAGAAGCAGTGTTGAGAAAGGCGATGTTGAGTGTTGAATGTTAAATTTTGAATTGAGTGGAAAAAATCTAAAGATTCTATCTCTCGCAGAGACGCAGAGTACACGGAGGAAGATAGAAGATAATTTTACCCGCAGGGTTTGCGGGTTTGCCGTGATGAATCTTTCTCCTCACTCCATTCCAACAAAAAAACATCCCACTCTGTGGGGGATATTGATGGTATCGTAAAGGATTTTTTCCGTAACAGAGATAATGAGGCAGCGGTCGATGATTCAAGGCGATAGGTGATGGGGAGGGAAATTGTTAAGACCCGTCCGGTCGCAGCGGTCTCGAACGATAAGAATAATGAATTTTGTTATTACAGTGCCTATTCATACAGGATTCCCGCCAGTACGCTTTGTCGTCATGCTAAGAGTCAATATAATAACGCTTGACATTATTAACGTTAGTCGATACTATTAAAAGTAATGGTAAAGACTTTTAGATGCAAGCAGACCGAGAAGGTTTTTTTGAGGGAGCCGGGAACCAAGTTCTCTCAAGATGTTTGCCGGATAGCATTGAGAAAGCTGCTTCTGCTGGATGGCGCTGAAAGACTCGATGATCTGAATGCGCCGCCCGGAAACCATTTGGAGAAGCTTGGCGGCAAGCGGAAAGGTCAACTTAGTATCCGAATAAACGATCAGTGGCGATTATGCTTTCGTTGGGAAAAAGGCGATGCTCTTGACGTCGAAATCGTTGACTACCATTAGAAAGGAGAAACCCATGACTACAAAAACAATGGAACCGATACACCCCGGGGAAATACTGTGGGAAGAATTTCTAAAGCCCCTGGACATCACCCAGTACAGACTTGCCAAGGATATTAACGTGCCTGCCCGTCGCATCAACGAAATAGTGCACGGAAAAAGGTCGATCACAGCAGATACGGCACTCCGGCTTTCCCGCTATTTCGGTCTTTCGGATCTTTTCTGGCTTAACCTTCAATCCCGTTATGATCTTGAAAGAGAAAAAGACAGGCTTGAAGGCCGGATTGAGGAAGAAGTAAAAGTACTGGAAAGCAAGACCGCATAACCCCGACTGCAGCCAATTGCCCACAAAGCCGGCGATGGGCAAAAAAAGGGACGGAATACCGCTTCTCCTGTTTCTGCCGGAACAGAGAAGATAGTAGTCGATATTGCAAAAAATCTAAGGCTTTATCCCTCGCAGAGGCGCAGAATACACAATTCAAAACTTAAAACTGCTTTTACAATGCCTGGTCCGACCCCAGCCCATAATACCATGCTTGATATAATTAATAATCAATGATAGACTTAAGTATGATTTAATTCATACCGGAGATAACAATGAAAGGCACAACAAAAATAGCAATAAGTATGTCAGGTGAAGAGTTCGAGGAATTGGAATCTCTCAGAAAAGAAGAAGGGTTAAGTAGGAGCAGGTTTATTGTTGAGGCAGTTAAACACCTGAAGGAACAGAAGGAAAAAGAGAAACTGATAAGAATCTACCAGGAAGGTTATAAAAGATTGCCGGAAACACTTCAAATAGCAGACGGTTGGGAAAAGGTCTCAATCAGCACGTTCACTGATGCTTGCGGTGAATGGTAATGAATAGAGGCGAAGTGTGGTGGGCAGAACTGCCATTACCGATAGGCAAAAGACCCGTTCTGCTTCTATCCCGTAATGAGGCATATCCTGTAAGAAATGCTGTGACGGTTGCAGAAATAACAACAACAATAAGAGAAATCCCCGTTGAAGTCCTACTTGGCACTAATGATGGCCTTCCTAAAAAATGTGTGGTTAATCTTGATACCATTGTTACAATAAAGAAGGATTCCTTAACAAAAAGGATTACTATCCTCAATTCTGAAAAGATTGCGCAGGTTAATGCTGCTATAAAATTTGCTCTTGCAATAACATAATGCATAATATTAGATTTCCTTTTATTCCTGGCTCCTGACAACTAACTGATTTTGCTGTCTTTAACCTTTAACCTGATTTTGATTAATTCAACATCCAACATCCAACACAGCTCCACCATGTTGGGTTATAAGGTTTTATGATTTCAATTCAAAACTTAAAATGTAACACTCAACATTGCCTTTCTCTGCTTGGTTCGACCCCCAATCGGCATGTGAGAAAAAGTCTTTAAATGCCTTATCTCTCGCAGAGGCGCAGAGTACACAGAGAAAGATAGAAAATATTGTCGTCAGAAGTAAGAGAAACCATTATTCTGCCGACACTCCATGCCCTTATCAGGGCAGAAGTAAATTTACCCGCAGGGTTTGCGGGTTTGCCGGGATGAATATTTCTCACATACCGGTAAAAAAATATGTTCCCTCTCAGCGTTCTCTGTGGCTCGAGTGAACGCAGTGAACGGGCGTGAGGAAAAGTCTTTAAATGCCTTATCTCTCGCAGAGGCGCAGAGTATACAGAGAAAGATAGAAGATATTGTCGGCTGAAAATACTGCAACCCCAAAAAATCCCTTAGACAAAACCTTAAATGTCTAATATAATTGTTAGAAAGATGAAAAGAGAGGTGTATCATGGGAATAACCATTAACCTTCCAGAACTTAATATAACAGAAGAAGAGATAAAACTTCTCTTGGCCATAAAACTGCTTGACGAAGAAATGATATCTCTTGGAAAAGCTGCTGCAATGACCGGTTATTCGGAAAAAGCATTTGCAGAGGTCCTTCTACATAGAGGAGTTTCACCAATAAAGTATTCAGGGATTGATCTTGTTAAAGAACTCCAAAACGCCTGAAGAGATTGTGGTTATTGATACATCTGCCCTGATAGCTTTAGAGAAGATTAACTTACTCCATATTCTTGGCGAGCTATATAAAAAAATCCTGGTACCAGATTCTGTTTTGGAAGAATTTGGAGAGGTATCTTCCCCTGCAATTTTTATTGAAAAAGTTGAAAGCAACCTACTCAACTTTTTTATGGAAAATGCAAATTTAGGAAAAGGTGAATCAGCAGCAATACTATTAGCACTTCAAGGAGGACATAAAATTATTGTTGATGATTTAAAAGCTCGAAAAATAGCATATAAAATGGGTCTGCAAGTCACAGGAACAATAGGAGTGCTTCTCAAGGCTCAAAAAACAGGATTAATCCAAAGTGCTTACCGATATGCAACAAAACTTCAGGACCAGGGGTTCTATATTGACAATACTCTCCTTGATGCAATAGGAAAATATGAATCATAGCCTTGGTGTATTTGTGACCAGAATCGCGGGAAAGCTCAATTTTGTTCACATTTCGTGCTCTTATCAGGGCAGCAGTAAAAAAATATGTTCCCTCTCAGCGTTCTCTGTGGCTCGAGTGAACGCAGTGAACGGGCGTGAGGAAAAGTCTTTAAATGCCTTGTCTCTCGCAGAGGCGCAGAGTATATAATTCAAAACTTAAAACTTAAAACTGCTTTTACAATGGCTGGTCCGACCCCAAAGCACCTCAGGAGAACATGTAATATAAGTGATGTATAAGTTAATGCATTATATGATTGACACATCGTTATAATTGACCTATATTGTTTGAATGAAATCACTTAAGAAAAAACCGATTCAGATATACCTTGAGCCTGAGCAGGATAGCCTTCTGGATTTGCTGGCAAAGAAAAAGGGAGTGTCTAAAGCATCCATTATCCGCAGTGGTTTGGACAAATTATTCAGCGAACTTCCCACTGGTGAAGATCCCTTGATGGGCATTATCGGCCTGAGCAGTTCGGGAAAGCGGGACCTTGCTGAAAAACATGATAGATATCTCATGGAATATGGAAAGAAAAAAACATGATTACACTGGAGAGTGTTTTTGTTGACACAGGCGCATGGATAGCTTTGGCAGACACGGACGATGACTACCATGCCCAAGCCACAAAGATATTGCCCTCAGTTCTCAAAGACTTCAGAAATGTCCTGACAAGCAACCTCGTTATTGCCGAATCATACATCCTGATGTTGCATGAACTGGGTTATAGGGCTTCGCAGGAGTTCCTCAATAACATTACTGCAAGCTTCAGAATTAAAGTAATATACTCCACACAAGAAGTTGAAGAGGACGCAAAAGCGATACTGAAAAAATACACTGACCAGGATTTCAGCTACACTGATGCAGTAAGTTTTGCTATAATGAAGAAGCATAAGATAGAAAAGGCATTTTCCTTCGATAAACATTTTACCACAGCAGGATTCACGCGAATTCCATAATTGCAGGCCTCCGGCACCATACACTGCCTTCTGCCGCGCAATGAGCTCGAATAAATTGATAGACAATTTCTTTATTGAATAACATTAGGAACCGAATAAATAAATTTTTTCCTGTGGGCATACATATCATTTTAATCCAAAATTCAACATTTTCTTAAATAGGCAACTACAGTCAAGAGAGGGAAGGGAAGAAAAATAGAAAGGTCACAGGAATCGTATGAGCTCCGCGATAAGGACATGCCTTATCTTTTCATGGGTAAAAACATCGGTTTAAGCCCCAAAAAAAACAATGTTGGGTTTTGGATGTTGGGTGTTGAGTTATAGACACTAATGATTTCAACTCAAAATTCAAAATTTAACATTCAACACTGCTTTCTCCCTTGTTCCGACCTTGAAAGAGTCCAACAAAGTGCATTGAGTTTCATGCTGAACAGGAGTATAATTGAGTAATGATTTTTAAAATAATCTTAAAGCCCGATCCTGAAGATGGTGGTTTCAACGTCAGTTGTCCTGCGCTTCCAGGCTGTCACTCTCAGGGCGACAGCGAGGAAGAAGCCCTGGATAATATCAAAGAAGCTATACTCGGGTGCCTCGAAGCTCTCAACGACAGAGCCTTTGTGCATAGAGAGGGAGAAAAACTTCTTGAGGTAGCCATCGGTTGACAAGGCTCGGTTCCTATACAGGTTCCGAGGTTGTGAGGGCATTTCAGAGAGCTGGCTGGTCAATATCGAGGCAACGAGGCAGTCACGTTATTTTAGTAAAAACAGGCTCAGAAGCTACGCTTTCGGTTCCCGTCCATCAGGGCAGAACTATCAAACGTGGAACTCTCAATGATCTTATCAAAGATGCAGGACTTACTTTAGATGAGTTCGTTACATTAGTTTAAGTTCTCCTTTTTATGCCCTGAAAACATCGAGCAAAAGACTCCTGACTCCTGACAACTAACGATTTTTGCTGCTTTTATCCTTTTACCTTTAGCCTTTATAGCCTTTAACCTGATTTTGATTAATCCAACATTCAAAATCCAACATTCAACATTGTTTTATTTAATCATATCAATACTATAGACAGTATTGGAGCTCCGATATTATAAATATGAATTACTCTTTACTCCTTACTCTTTGCTTTTTACTGTTCACCCTTAGCCTGAGCTTGATTAACCCAGCATTTAACATTCAAAATCCAGCATTACCTTTTAATTTTCCCATCATATTTCCTTAATAACTGATTCATGTTATAATGGTTTTATCGAAAGGGGTACGTTGGAGAAAACGATGCAAAGCTATACAGCAAAATATCTTAAAGTAAGTAAGGGCTATATGGGTCAAATAGTAGAATGGCCGGAGATTGTGACCGAGGGAAGTGATATTGATGAATGTCGGGATATGTTAAGAGATGCCTTACAGCAGATGATACTTGCTCATAAAGAACTTGGAAAACCGATTCCGGAAGAAAGCGTTATGATAAAAGGACATAAGGATTCGGTTAGATAAGGAGAGTGCTAATGGAAAAGAAATATAGGAGTCATATTTTTATAAATCCAAATATTCACTTTGGGAAACCCTGTGTCGCTGAAACGAGAATTCCGGTAGAGAGTGTGCTGGAGCTTGTCCAGGATGGAGTGCCTTTTAAGGAAATAGTGGAAAAGTATTACCCGGACTTAAAAATTGAAGACATTAAAGCCTGTGTCAAGTATGCCTTAGATATTATACGGTCTGAAGAAATACATGCCAGAGTTGCTTAATGCGTTTCATCGTTGATCAGGATGTTTATTGGCAGACTATCGTAGAATTGAGGAAGTGGGGACATGAGGTTGTTACAGCCAGGGAGCTTTCGCATTTGCTCATAACGAGGGATAAGGATTTTGGAACGCTGACTTTTTTG
>CAYSBW010000080.1:0-8459 GCA_964429485.1 uncultured Syntrophorhabdaceae bacterium | reverse complement strand
GTTATTGTACCCGTGAGAGATAAAGCACTGAAATTTAAGTATACTGATAAGAGATATTATGTAAACTATTATATTGATATCTAATTGCATTATAATTTGATGAGGTTTTTTGGCATAAATGAAAGTTTTCAACAAAAATGTTATAACATCATAAAAATAGGAAAATTTTCCGGAGGTATTTTATGAAAGCAAAACTTGAAAGTAATATTGAGGCTGATGAAATTACTTTGCCTGCAATCCCTAATTCTATCCCTGAATTTATTAATTTTATTGTTCTTCATTTAAATGAATCATGCCTTGATGAAAAGAAAATTAGAGAAATATCTTTCGCAGTTGAAGAAGCTTTGCAGAATATTATATGTTTTGCATGTAAGGATGGAAAAGGTAAAATGAGTATTAGTTTCAGTGTCAACAACGCAGGAGACCATATTATAGAAATTAAAGATAATGGTATACCATTTAATATGCTTTTAGCTGAAACATTTGGTGAATTAGATGATATTTTTGAACCAGGGGAAAAACCATCCAACAAAATGATAAAAAAGACTATAAAAAATATTGAATACTGGAGGGGCGGAAAGAAGAACACCTTGACTTTTACGATTCCTCACAACACAACAGGGATATATTAACCGGGCAGGTATTATTGGAGGTTAAAAATTATTGTTATTAATTGCAGTGTTATCATTTATATGTGGTGTGTATTGTGAAGCTTTATACTTTTTTAATCTGAAAATATTAGCTATTTTACTGTTTCTATGTATTTTTATTATTCCGTTTATTATTAATAAATTTAAAATTATTGTCATAATTTTAATCTTCTTCAGCTTTTTCCTTACAGGAATGATAAGAACAGCTATCTCTATAATGGATCATAAAATTTCTTCTACTGTTATCAATAATTTATTGAACAAAAACACTATATATGAAGGCTATGTAACAGAATCAGCAATGAATATTAAAACATTAAAAATTGAAGTATCTCCTGATTTTCTTAAAACTGCTTTTGCCACAGATTTAGAATTAAACATAGGAGATAAAATAATTATTTATGGTCATATAAAAGAGATAATCCCCACCTTCAAAAATCCTCATGTTAAATCATGGAAATGGTTAAAAAAAATGGAGGGAATTAATTATGAAATAAAGGGTAGAGTAATAAAAGTTTTGCATGGCGATAATACTATACAGAAATTAAGAAAGAACCTTAAAAACAATATTGACAATTCCAATGCAAAATATCGGGAAGTGATAAAAGCACTTACCATAGGAGATAAGCAATCCATTGATGAAAAAATCATTGATCTTTTTCTTAAAACAGGCACCTCACATATACTTGCCATATCGGGCTTGCATGTAGGCATAATAACTGGATTTTTCTTTTGTATAATCAGATGGTTACTTGGAAGATTCAATACTCTTGGATTATCAGGAAGACACACAGAATATGCCTCCATTGCAACAATCCCCTTCCCTTTCATATTTATGATAATTTCCGGTTCAAGTATATCAACCATCAGGGCAGCCATTATGATTGCAATATTTATGTTTTCACTTTTCCTTGAAAGACAAAGAGATTTGATAAATACTATTGCAATAAGTGCTCTTATAATTCTTCTTTTATATCCTCACTCTATTTTTATGCCTTCTTTCCAATTATCTTTTATGAGCGTTCTTTTCATTGTTTTGATTATGAGAAAGTTATACCCTCGAATTAAAATCAAAAACAGATACGTTAAGTGGTGTGCAATATCAATTTTAACAACAATATCAGCTACTATTGGTACATTACCAGTTGTAATTTACCATTTTTATGGCATTAATCCCTTTTCCATGTTTTTTAATCTTCTTGCCATTCCTCTTATGTGCATGATTGCCATTCCTCTAAGTTTTATAGGTATGATATTACCTCACGGTGAATATTTACTTAGGATTGCAGGAGAAATTATAAGTTTAAATGTCAATGTTTTAAGCTATATCAACATAGGATATATATTTCCGGTAATAAGACCGGATCTTTTTGAAATATTATTGTACTATGCAATAATTCTTGGAATTATTTTTTTTAGATATAAAATTGTTTTTGGACTCCTCCTTTTTATTGTAATTCCCCTGACAGCAATCCAAATTTTATTCGCAGTTAAAGACAGATTCAATAATGATATTTCTATTAATTTAATAGATGTTGGTATGGGCGAATCAATAATTGTTGAAGCCCCAAAGGGGATCAGGATGCTTATTGACAGTGGCGGAGATTTCAGAGGTAATTTTGATGCTGGAAGAGCTGTTGTAACACCGGTTCTTTTATCAAAGAAGATCTTGACTCTGGATTACGTAATTAATACTCATCCTCATGGTGATCATGCCGGTGGTCTTCCCTTTGTGCTAAACACTTTTAAGGTAAAAAATTTTATTTCAGGCGGATATTACATAAATAATCCAATATTCATTGAAATTATGAAAATTTTGAAAAATAAAAAAATTAATATTCTATTATGGAAGGAAGGTGATAGAATAAATATGTTCAATGGATTGAAAATAATTGTTATGAATCCCCCCGAATATTTTTCAGGGTATGAATTGAACAATGCGTCACTTGTGCTGAAATTTCTATATAAAGATATTTCTTTTCTGCTTACAGGAGACATAGACTCAGAAATAGAAGAAAAGCTCTTGTTGTCCGGGTTGCCACTTATTTCTAATATAATTAAAATACCTCATCATGGGAGCAGGACATCCAGCAGCTTCCCTTTTCTTTTTGCAGTAAAACCGGAAATTGCTGTGCTAAGCACAGGGAGTGGAATAAAGGGATTGCCATCTGAAGAAACAATTCAACGATATAAAAGGTTGTCCATACCTGTGTTAAGAACAGATAAGAATGGATTTATACGAATAACTTCGGATGGTGCTAAAATTACAAATATTATGACATACCGCTAAATCAGCTTAACGCTCTTGTAGAAGGCGATTATTATGACCACAAACATGGCGTTTTTTTGAGAAAAGGAGTAAATACTTCTATTCAGCACACCCGTACATAGGAAAATGTATGTGCATCTTTGCTTCAATATCACCAATAATGACCAGGGCAAGATCAAGAGGTTTTTCAGCTTCCTGCCATCCACTTGGATTATAATCCATATCATCAGGATCTATCATAAAAAAATTAATTATCCTTGCAGGTTTCCAACTAAGCATTGCCTCAATGGTTTCCATAACAGCTTCATCCACTTCAATTCCTCCGCAGGTAAATCCCCATTTTCCAAGTTGAAACATGTAGAGTGAGTCCGACCCAGTTTCTACATTAATTTGATTGAGTCCTTCCAATGCTTTTTTATTTAAAGGTATTTCATTTAACTTATTTATATCTATAGAATACTTACCATTTTTATCCATATTTAACCTTCAATTTTTTAGTTTTAACTAAAAGTTATTTAAACTTTTCTTGTTATAATTTATCATAATGCAAGTCTATCATAAAGAACTCCATACCTTCCACCTTTTACACTTACAGTCACATGATCAGCACCAAAATACAACATTATTTCCCTTAAAAGAATAATACCTTGAAGTAAAATGTCTTCCCTGCCCTGTTCCATGCCTTTAATGGAACTTCTACGAGATATTTCAATTTTTCTTATTGAATCAATAACCATATCAATTTTTAACAAACTTATTTTAAGTGTATGAATTCTATCCTTATCAAAAATATCAAGATCAAGAACAATGGCTGCCAGAGTAGTTATTGTTCCTGCCGTACCTATCAGAATTTTTTTCCTGCCGTCAAAGGGTATTTCTTTTAATAAACTTTTTACATGGTCTTCCAACAAAAAGAGTTCGCTTTCAAGTGGTGGATTATGCTTGACAAACATTTCCGTTAATTTTACAGAACCAACTGGCAGTGAGACAAAATCGAATAAACCATTATCATTTCCAGTAATAATTTCAGTGCTTCCTCCGCCTATATCAATGATAATAAAATCATCCTCTTTTATTGTTTCATCATATTTCACAGAAAGATAAGTATAGTATGCTTCTTTTTCTTCACTAATCACCTCAATATTGAGATTAAGATTCTCTTTTACTGTTTTTAAAAAAAACTCGGAATTCTCTGCCTCTCTTAAGGCACTTGTACCTACACAAAAAACTTTTGAAACATTGTTTTTATAGATTATATTTTTGTATTTCTCAAGGGCGGAAAAAGTTCTTTCCATTGCTTTAATATCAAGCTGACCCTTCTCTTTCAGGCCTTCCCCAAGTCTTGTTATTGTGGAAAGATCAAAAATATCTGAAATACAATTATCTATATCTATTTCCACGATTAACATCAGAACTGCATTGGTCCCAATATCAATGGAAGCATATTTCATTTGACAACCCCGGTTAAAATAAATATTATAGCCCCTATGGGTTCAGAAGGTGTAATCTCTTTTGTTAATTTAGGCGGTATTGTTGCCTTCAGTTCAGGTCTGCTATCATTTTTCAGCCCCTGTGTCCTCCCCCTTATACCTTCATATCTAATTTTTATTAGTGGAATAACCTTTGATAATTATAATGAACTTGAAACAAAAAGATACAGGAAAATTGTTCTTATCCATTCCATTGCTTTTGCTGTTGGTTTTTCCTTTGTTTTCGTATCTCTTGGTCTTTCATCTTCAATTATCGGAAAAATTCTTTCTGACTATCAGCCCTATATCATAAAAATTGGTGGAATATCACTTGTTATAATGGGTCTTTTCTACTTGGATTTAATAAAAATACCCCTTATGAACCGTGAAAAGATCATACATTTAAAAGAAAAACCTTTTGGGATTTTTGGTTCATTTATTGTAGGAATTACTTTTTCATTTGGATGGACTCCATGTATAGGACCTGCGCTTTCTTCCATATTAATACTTGCTTCAACATCCAAAAACATATGGCAGGGAACTTCCCTGCTCAGTCTTTATTCTTTAGGGCTTGCAATTCCCTTTATCATATCGGCCCTCCTCTTTGATAGACTTTTTGGTTTTTTAAAAAGGTTCGGTTACATAGTGAAATACTCAATGAAAATACTGGGCATCCTTCTTATAATAATTGGAGTAATGCTTTTTACATCCTACTTCAGCCTTTTCAGCCTTTGGGCAGGACAACTGTTCTCCTTATGATACAAGAAGTTAACTTGTCCAGGATTTACAATTTAATACATTTTACAAACTTAATTTTTAGTGTTGCTCCGGAAAACCAATCTAAAATAATGTTAAGAATGATTTCGCAGGTCTACCGTGCAAAGTAGCGTCAGTAGTCTCTTTACAACGAGCAGTATATTATTGTATTATTAAGGCATGGAAAATAATAAAGGGATGATGGTTGCTGTTAAGGTTAGTCTGATATGCAATATAATTCTTTTTATTATCAAAGCTGTTGCCCTTGTAATTGTAAATTCTCTTGCCATAGCTGCTGATCTGGGAATATCTTTCATTGCCCTTGGTATTTCAATAATACTCTATTATGCAATTAAAATGTCAAACAGGCCTGCTGATATTTTTCATAACTATGGATATGGTAAAATTGAAAATGTGTCAGAAGCAATTGAGGGTGTAGTACTCATAGGCCTTGCACTTGCCATGTCTTTTCAGGCAATCATGCACCTAATTAGAGTTGGAGAGGTACATTCTCCGGAAATAGGTTTTATCTGCAGTTTGTTAGGTATAATAATTAATTTTTGGGGTGCCTCATTTATATTAAAACTTGCTGCAAAGCATTCTTCCCCGGCACTGAGAGCTGAAGGTATACATTTTCGTCTTGAGGCTTATATATCTCTCGCCATTACTCTATCCTTTGCAGTTGTCATCTTACTCAATAAAGTCAACTTATCAGGTCCTGCAAATTATGTTGATCCCATAGCAACACTTATTGTAAGTGCTTTTATCACCGTTCCATCTGTACGCCTTTTAAAAGAAGCATTCATAAAACTTCTCGATGCATCATTAGGAGAAACCAGCCAGATGGATGTTGTTAAAATACTCGCAAAACATTTTGACCAGTACTGTAATTTTAAAAATATAAAAACAAGGTCAGCAGGCAGAAAACAGTTTGTTGATATACAACTGGTCATGCCAGCACATATTTCTGTTAAAGCAGCGTATAAAACTGCCTTGAAACTGAAGAATGATATTGCATCCGCTATATCTGAAAGCGAAGTAACTGTACACACAGAACCTTGTTTAATGGACTGTACTTTTATAAAGAATCATCAACAATGTCCTTATGATGACGATTCATCCCGTTCTTAAATATTGATCATCATCTTTTTAAAGTATAGTGAAATTTTCTGTATAATATAATGTGGTAAGCATTGTGGAAAAAAAATCTCTCCAACTTTTAAAAAAATATGGACAACATCACATACTAAAACACTATCACAAACTGTCTTACGAAAAACAACAACTTTTTTTAAAAAACATTGAAAGCTTGGACTTTAATCTGGTTTTTTCTTTATACAATTCTTTTTTTTAAAAAAAGAATTTCAGGAATATTCTTTTAATATAAAACCTGCTGATATTATTGAATTACCTGAAACCAGAGAAGAAAAAGATTATTGCAAAAAGGCATATCAATCAGGTGAATCGTTAATCAGGGAACAGAAAGTTGCAGTGTTGATTGTAGCTGGAGGACAGGGCTCCAGACTCGGTTTTGAAGGCCCAAAGGGATCTTTCCCGACTACATGCATAAAGAAAAAAACACTTTTTCAGGTTTTTGCTGAGTCAATCAGGGCTATAAACATAAAATACAATATATCAGTTCCACTTTTAATCATGACAAGTCATGAAAACCATGAAGATACAATTAAGTTTTTTTCTTCTCACAATTATTTCGGCCTTAAAAAATGTTCTGTGAATTTTTTCAAACAAGGTATGCTCCCGAGTATAACACCTGACGGAAAGTTGATTCTTAAAGATGAAACCTCATTATTTACAAATCCTGATGGTCATGGTGGTTCTCTAAAAGCACTACACGATTCCGGATTATTGCTTGATCTGATTAAAGAAGGTTATACTGAACTTTTTTATTGTCAGGTTGATAATCCTCTTGTAAGAATAGTTGATCCGTTATTTTTGGGCTATCACGTTATGTCAAAAGCTTTTGTGTCTACAAAAGTTGTCAAGAGAGATAGCATTAATGAGAAAGTTGGTGTTTATATTTTAAAAAATGAAAAACATGCAATCGCTGAATACAGTGATCTACCTCCTGAATTTATGGAAGCTCTTGATAAAAATGGAAAGATTCTTTATTGGGCAGGTAATACTGCAATACACCTGTTTTCAATTGACTTTATCAAGCGTATCAATGATCATGGTTATGCTGTTCCATATCATTGTGCGCGTAAGCAATTAGAAATAAAAGATAAAAATAATAGATTGAGACAGGTTGATGTATGGAAATTCGAAACTTTTGTTTTTGACACCATACCGCTTGCAGAAAGAACATGCTGTATGGAAGTGGCTCGTGAAGAAGAATTTGCGCCAATTAAAAATAAGGATGGAGTTGATTCTCCTGATACAGCACGCATTGCTATGTGCAATCTCCATAAAAGTTGGCTTAAAAATATTGGAGTCGACCTACCACCTGGAATTCTTGTTGAAATTAGCCCTCTTTTTGCTCTAAATAAAGAAGATTTCAAGAAAAAAATAAAAGGTAAAAAACTTGATATAAAAGAAGATATCTATTTCGGATAATCAAGTTATTCTTCTTTGATTTTTGTTGTTTGTAAAATAGAAATTGATCTGTTATCGATAAACTACCAGGAACTCACGTATATTGAACTTCAAGTTAGTTTTTATGTTTTTTGTTTTCCAATTGGTGTTTTCCAATTATCGTTCTTCAAAAGCGAGATTAAAGATTGCTTAATAATACCAACAGTAAAAGGTTTTTGGATCACAGTTCCCACACCTATTGATTCAGCTTCTTCAAAAATATTTTGATTACCATAGGCAGTTATAAGTATCTTTAGTGTTTGTTGATGAGTTTCTTGAACATGTCTGAAAAATTCGAGTCCGTCCATTCCGGGCAAACGGTAATCAGCGATTATAATCCTGCAATCCTGACTTTCTAAAACTTCAAACCCTTCCTCAGCGGTCTCACATGCTGTTATGCGACAACCTTCCCCTTCAAAAAACATGGATAAAGAATTTCGTATCCACTTGTCATCGTCTATAATGAGTATTCTGGTTTTTCTCAGCTCCTTAAAGAGATTCATTGCAGTACGCCAAAGATTTTATTTTTTTATTCAAATATACTTCCGTTCAATGGAATTTATTTCTCAAAACACTTTCACTGATTTAATTATGATCAGTTTTCCAACTCCCTTAGCTGTTTTAAAGCCGCGGGAGTTGGTCTGAACATAAAAACTTAGAAAATGGCTAACTTTACAAACCCTCAGGTATGACATTCTTGAATTCAACTATCTCCATTGAACA
>CAYSBW010000079.1:0-8512 GCA_964429485.1 uncultured Syntrophorhabdaceae bacterium | reverse complement strand
TTGATTCAGATTAGTTTTCTTAATGCTTGATTATTGATCGCAATTATCAGAATTTTATTTAATTATGGTTATTTGGCGGCAGGGGTAAGGCCTTCCGGAAATAAATACAGAAACACTATCAGCGAAGTAGCAGCTTTCATATGGCAATTAATGGCCTGGACCATGGAATTTTCCTAAAGGTAATAAGCAATTATGCGATAATAATAATAATTGGGGTTTAAGCTTCTATCAACTCTCTTTCTGATTGGCGGGGACAACTGTAGTGTATGGGCATCAATTTGACATCTCAACATATCTATTATAGTATTTTTATTATATTAAGATGCTATTTATCTCTATAGTGAGGTCGTATGAACGATTTCTCAAAGGCAAATAGGGATCTGATCGAAGAGCTATCATCTTTAAAGCAAAGAATAAAAAAATTAGAACAATCGCAATCCAACCTGGAGTGGGCAAAAAAGGCATTAAAGCAACAGCATGAACTTGTGATGGCGCTTGGCCAAACCACTGATCTTCAGGAAAGTCTGTCGGCGTTTCTGTCATCTGCATTGATAGTAACAGAGATGGACTGTGGCGGAATCTATCTTGTCGATAAGGCCTCAGAGGGTTTTCATCTTGCCAAACATGTAGGCTTATCTGAAGCTTTTGTATTGACAGCAAAAACTGTTGAACCTGAATCTCCCCAAGCCCGACTCATTCATGCAGGGCATCCTGTCTACATGAAGCATGGCGATCTTACCGCCGATGTGCAAAAACTCCATGAGGGGCTTCGAGCCCTGGCGGTAATTCCCATATGTCATCAAGGAAAGGTCATCGCCTGCTTGAACATTGCCTCCCACACCATGGACGAAACACCTCATGAAATACGCCCGTTTATAGAGTCGCTTGCCATGCAAATGGGAAGCTTTCTGTCCAGAATAATTATCATGGAAGCGTTGCAAACTAGTGAGAAGCGGTTTCGAGAACTGGCCGAAACCTTGCCTGAAGCTGTTTTTGAAACAGATTTAGAGGGCATTGCAACCTTTGCGAACAGGAACGCCTTCGATTGCTTTGGTTATACCCAACAGGACTTTGCAGGTGGCTTAAATTATTTGGACTTTATAGCTGCCTGCGATATTGAACGGGCACAGGCAGACATCCAAAGAATTATGAACGGGGAAAATATCGGTTTGAAAGAGTATACATTGCGGAGAAAGGATGGGAGCACATTTCCGTCTATAATAAGTTCATCGGTTATTGTCCGTGATGGAAAACCTCTCGGATTACGTGGATTCATTATTGATATAACCGAGCGCAAACAAGCGGACGAAGAACTGCGCCGGACAAATGCTTTCTTAGACTCGATTGTAGAGAATATCCCGAACATGATTTTCCTTAAGGATGCAAAAGAACTCCGGTTCATCCGGTTCAACCGGGCAGGAGAGGATCTCCTGGGTAATCCCAGGGGGGACCTTCTGGGAAAAAACGATTATAATTTCTTCCCGAAGGAACAGGCAGATTTTTTTACGCAGAAGGACAGAGAAACTCTGGGCGGTAAGGAGGTTGTGGTTATCCCTGAAGAATCTATTCACACCCGCTACAAGGGAGAGCGCATCCTGCGCACCAAAAAGGTACCTATTCCGGATGCAAAGGGTAATCCAGAATTCCTGTTGGGCATCTCTGAGGACATCACCGAGCTCAAACAGGCTGAGGAAGCACAGACACGGCTGGTGGAGGAATGGCAAGCAACCTTTGACAATGTAAGAGACGCCATCTGGCTCCTCGACGCTGGCCAGCACATTCTACGCACCAACCGGACAGCAGAGGAAACTTTTGGCCACCCGGCAGAGGCGATGCTCGGCAAGCATTGCTGGGAGATAGTGCATGGCTTGCAAGAGCCTATCCCTGAATGTCCGCTCTTGCGGATGCGTCGAAGCCTTCGGCGCGAGCAGATGGAACTCCAGATAGGCGAGCGCTTTTTTGTAGTGACGGTGGACCCGATCCTGGATGCGGACGGCAAGCTGACCGGCGCAATACATCTTGTCAGCGACATCACCGAGCACAAACAAACGGAAGAGAAATTAACCAGACAATCAGAGGCAATGGCCGCATCTATTGACGGCATGGCTATACTCGACCAGGATCAAAAATACATATACCTTAACAATGCCCATGCAAGTATCTACGGGTACGAAAGTCCCGATGAACTTCTGGGAAAAACTTGGAAGGTTCTCTATAATGAAAGCGAGTTAAAGCGATTCGAAAACAAGATCATGCCCAGGTTTTTTGAAAAAGGCAGGTGGAGAGGCGAGGCAGTGGGAAGGAAAAAGGACGGAAGCGAGTTTTTTCAAGACATATCGCTAACCGCCCTGAAAAACGGAGGCCTGATCTGTGTGGTCAGCGACATTACCGCTCGCAAGCAGGCGGAGGAGGAACTTCGGACCAGCGAGGAGCTTTTCAGGAACGTCTTTGATAACCATGCTGCGGTCAAGCTGCTAATAGATCCTCATACCGGAAACATCATCGGGGCTAACAAGGTCGCCGCAGAATATTATGGATGGCCAAAAGAAGAGCTATGCAGAATGAACATAAGGGATATCAATACCCTCTCCCAGGATGCCGTCAAACATGAGGTGGAAAAGGCAAGGACGCTTCAAAGGACCTACTTTGAGTTCCGCCACCGGCGTGCAGATGGCACGATCCGGGACGTTGCGGTTTTCAGCAGCAACATCAAAACCAAAGGCAAGGCTATTCTTCATTCCATTGTTCACGACATCACCGACCGTAAACAAGCCGAGGAGGAAAAACGGATTCTGCAGGAGCATTTACAACATGCCGATAAGATGAAGGCCATTGGCACCCTTGCCGGCGGTATCGCACATGACTTCAACAATCTCCTTATGGGGATTCAGGGGTATGCTTCCCTGATATTGCTGGATCTCGATACCTCCAATCCCCATTATGAGAAGCTAAAACGGATCGAGGAGCAGGTTCAAAGGGGGGCGGAACTGGCCGGTCAGCTACTTGGTTTTGCACGCGGAGGAAGGTATGAAATCAAACCAGCAGATATTAACGAAATCCTTGAAAAAAGTTCCTCGATGTTCGGCAGAACCAAAAAGGAAATTGCCATCCATCGGAAATACGCGAAAGATCTTTTTACAGTGGAGGTTGCCCGAGGACAGATGGAACAGGTATTCATAAATCTGTATGTTAATGCCTGGCAGGCCATGCCCGGGGGCGGAACACTCTATCTGGAGACAGAGAATGTTCTTTTAGACAATGACCAAATTTTTTCCTATGATGTCAAACCCGGGAATTACGTCAAGATATCGATTACCGATAACGGAGCCGGCATGGATGAAGAAACGAAAAAGCGGATCTTCGATCCCTTCTTCACCACAAAGGAAATCGGAAGGGGAACAGGGCTCGGGCTGGCAACGGTCTACGGGATCATCAAGGGTCACAAGGGCTTTATCGATGTGTACAGTGAGCCTGGTCACGGGACAACATTCACCATCTATCTGCCCGCCTCAGAGAAGGAAGTGGTAAAAGAAAAAACACAGGCCGGAACAATCGCAAGGGGCACAGAGAAGATCCTGCTGGTGGATGATGAAAAGACAGTCCTTGATGTGTGCAGGGAAATACTGAGACACCTTGGATACCAGGTCTATACGGCAGGGAGCGGTCAGGAGGCAATAGATGTTTACACCAAGAAAAAAAGAGAGATAGACTTAGTAATCCTTGACATGGTCATGCCGGGACTCTCGGGAAGAGAGACCTTCGACCACCTCAGGAAATTAAACCCTCTGGCAAAAATAATACTTAGCAGCGGGTACAGCATCAACAAAGAGGCTCAGGAGGTTATGGATAAAGGATGCAACGGGTTTATCCAGAAGCCCTTTCAACTTCAAAAACTATCCAGCAAAATTCGGGAGATACTCGACAAGGAATGATCTCCGTACGTACATCTATGTTGAAGTCCCTGTAAGTATGAGATGCATTAGCAAAAAAAGATGTAAATGTCTCCCTTTGTAGTGGTAATCTTCACCTTTAGCAGCATGCCCATATACTTGACTTGTAGGCTTGTCTATCATCAGTATTATGCAACAAGAGAACAGGCAATCGAGGAATGCTGATATATTATATAATGGAAAACAGTTGATATTGACCTGAAAGTTTTCAGGGAAAAGAGTTTATTTCTGAATGAAAAGAAAGACCTGTGTTTCAAAACAGAATATGAAACAGAATGAGTCTGGTCAGAGCAAAATTGAAAAACCTTTAAGCTGCGGCATCAGAATTGTGTTTATTTCTCTGTTATTCATTCAGTTTAATATTCCATACCTTTATGGAGATCACGATAATTCTATCCGTACTGATATAAATTTCAGTTATATCATCAATGATAAGTTCAAAGCAGTATCCTATATCTTTCTTCAAGGCAATGATGATGTATCCAACTATAATTATGTAGAAGTGGGTTCAGGTCTCCAGTATCAGACCAGAGTCAAGTGGCTTTCATTTCTAATATGGTATCAACAGGGATATTCCAAAGATGAAGACAGGCAATGGTCCATTGAACACAAACCGAGTATGAATATGAACACATCCTTTATGCTTGCCGGTTTTAGTATATCAAACCAGATACGTTATGAATACAGAATAACAACGGACTGGAATGATTATAGATTAAAAAACACTTTGCAGATTTCCCGTCCTGATATATTTCTAAAGCCCTGTATCGGATGGGAAATGTTCTATGAGAACCATGAAAGGGATGTTACTCTGAATAGAATAAAATTTGGTATTATCAAGGATATAGATAAGCATTTTGCTTTGGGGCCATATTACAGGATTGATTTTTCCAAAATTAACAACCATTGGGAATTTACCCGACAACTTATAGGATTTCAGGCTATAATACAATATTAACTATGAACAATATGACAAATAACCATAATAATATCATTAAAGGCCGCAAAGCATTGTTCATTCCGGTTGAATCTTTTAAGTTGTTGATATTCCTTTTTTGTTTTTTATGTCCCCTTCTTTCCTTTGCACAAAATGATTATAAGAATGTGAGGGTGGGAATATATGAAAATTCACCCAAAGTTTTTACTGCGGAAGATGGTAGTCCCTCGGGTATTTTCATTGATATAATAGAATTTATAGCAAAAAGCGAGGGTTGGAACCTGAAGTATGTAAAAGGTACATGGGCAGATGGATTAAATCGACTTGAAAAAGGAGAAATCGATCTTATGCCGGATGTAGCGTATACAGTTGAACGTGAAAAGAAATTCTCCTTTCACAAGGTTCAGGTATTATCATCATGGTTTCAGGCCTATTCCCGTAAAGGCAGTGGAATACAGTCAATACTTGATCTTAACGGAAAGAAAATAGCAATTCTGGAAAAGTCTGTCCAGCAGGATGCTTTTATGCAGTTTGCAAAGGGATTTAAACTGAATATGACTCTTATTCCAGTACCGGATTACAGAGCGGCATTTGAGATAGTTTCTGAAGGAAAAGCTGATGCAGCTATTACCAACCAGTTTTACGGGGCAACACATGCGAAAAAATATAGCCTTGAAGGTACAGCAGTTGTCTTTGAGCCCTCATCCCTCTTCTTTGCTGCAACAAAGGGAAAACACGAGCCATTATTAAACACAATCGACGTGTATCTGGAAAATATGAAGAAAGACCCTGATTCAGTTTACTATCGCTCGATAAAAGAATTGACTTCCGAAGATATTCAATTCAAAATCCCTCTGTGGCTACAAATCTCCGGTCTTTTTACAGGTATTATCCTCCTTATGAGTTTTTGTGGAAGCATTATCCTCAAGCGCCAGGTGAACATGCGTACCTGTGAACTGCAGAGGATTAACCAGGAAATCGAGCAGCGCATAGTTGACAGGACTGCGGAACTTGCAGAGGCAATGAAAAATGCCCAGGCAGCAGACCGGTTGAAATCAGCTTTTCTTGCCACCATGTCCCATGAACTCCGAACACCCCTCAACTCAATTATAGGTTTTACAGGCATCCTTCTCCAGGGATTGGTAGGGCCGCTGAACGAGGAGCAGAAAAAACAAATGGGGATGGTGCGCAGCAGCGCAAATCATCTTCTTTCCCTTATCAATGATGTCCTTGATATTTCTAAAATAGAAGCAGGAGAGCTTAAAATAGATAATGAGTCCTTTGATCTTCTTGCATCAATTAACAAGGTTAAAGAGGCTGTTGGACCCCTTTCCGCGAAAAAAGGTGTTATCCTGATCGTTAACATTGCTGATGATGTTACAGATATTGTAGGAGATATGCGTCGTGTGGAACAGGTTCTTCTTAATCTGCTGAGCAATGCAGTGAAATTTACCGATGAAGGTCATGTAAAAGTATCCGCAGAAATTTATCAGAATAATGTTGTTATAAGTATAAGCGATACAGGTATAGGAATTAAGAGAGAAGATATTGATAAGCTTTTTAAACCTTTTCTTCAGATTGACAGTGGTCTGTCACGCAAATACGAAGGTACCGGACTGGGACTTTCGATATGTAAAAAACTTGTTAAACTCATGGGAGGGGAGATCATAGTTGAAAGTGAATATGGAAAAGGAAGTATATTTACATTCACTTTGCCGTTGAAAAAACAGAAAGAGGAGATTAAAGCATAAGAGAATAAAGCTCAGATGTGAATCATCAGTAGGCGCCTTTTGTAAGAAAAAGCCGACATTTATATTTATTTTTACAATCAGGAGGTTTTATGAAAAAAATTCTCATTATAGAGGACAATGAACAGAATCTCTATCTCGTATCTTTTATACTGAAAAAACATGGTTACGAAGTCTTTGCAGCCCGTGATGGTAAAGAGGGACTTGAAATGGTTTTGTCGGTAAAGCCTGATTTGATCCTTCTTGACATTCAGCTTCCTGTTATGGATGGTTACAGTGTTGCCAAAAATCTCAGAACAAAGAACGAACTTGATAAAGTTCCCATTGTTGCAGTAACCTCGTATGCAATGGCCGGGGACAGAGAGAAGACCATAGAGGCGGGATGTAACGGGTATATAGAAAAGCCTATTAACCCTGATACTTTTCTTGAACAGATTGAAAAACATTTTGGTTAGTTATATTAATTGAAAGCAGGAGGCTAATTTTGAAAACAGTTCTTATAGTCGATGATCTACAGGAAAACCGTTATATTCTTGAAATTATATTTAAAGGAAACAACTTTAAAGTAATTACAGCGACCAATGGGTCAGAAGCCCTGGAATTAGCTTTCAATGAACCTCCTGATATAATTATTACCGACATACTGATGCCTGTAATGGATGGATTCAGCCTCTGCAGAAAATGGAAGACAAACGAATCGCTCAAGCACATACCCTTTGTATTTTATACAGCCACTTATACCGAATCAAAGGATGAGAAATTTGCACTGAGTCTTGGTGCAGACAGGTTTATAACTAAACCTCAGGAACCTGAGAAATTAATAAATATTGTAAACGAACTATTTGACGAGAAAAATAATTCAAATTTCACATCTATTCAACCTTTGGGCGAGGAAATGGAATTCTTGAGACAGCACAGCGAAACTCTTTTTGCAAAGCTTGAAAAAAAGATGGTGGATCTTGAAACTGCAAATACAAGACTTAAGGAGAAAGAAGATAATTTACAGAAAAATGAAAAATTCCTGGACAGTATAGTGGAAAATGTCCCTAACATGCTCTTTGTTAAGGATGCAATAACTCTCCGTTTTGTACGATTTAATAAAGCAGGTGAAGAACTTCTCGGCATAAACAAAGAAAATATTCTCGGAAAGAATGACTATGATATTTTTCCTGAAGATCAGGCATCTTTTTTTATAGAAAAGGATAGAGAAGTTCTTAATAAAAAACAACTCCTTGATATTCCAATCGAAAAAATTCAGACAGAAAAAACAGGAGAGCGGATTCTCCATACAAGGAAGATACCTATTATTGGAAGTAATGGGCAAGCTTCCCATCTTCTCGGTATTTCCGAAGATATTACTGATCGTATTCAGGCAGAAGAATCGCTCCGCCAGACCCTTGACAAACTGCGCAAATCCTTGTCCGGCACAATTAAGGTGTTATCAATGGCTGCAGAAATAAGAGATCCCTATACAGCAGGCCATCAGAAAAAAGTGGCTGATCTTGCTGAAAGAATTGCCCGGGATATGGGATTTTCAGAAGATGCTGTTGAAAACATAAAAATGGCATCCATTATACATGACATAGGTAAAATGTCCATACCTGTGGAGATTTTGAGCAAACCCGGCAAACTTACAGACATACAAATGAATCTGATAAAAGTTCATTCCCAATCAGGTTATAATATATTAAAAAGTGTTGACCTTCCCTATCCCATAGCGGAAGTTGTTTTCCAGCATCATGAAAGATTAAACGGTTCAGGTTATCCCCGTGGCCTCAAGGGAGAGGAAATACTTCCTGAATCAAAAATAATAGCTGTTGCCGATGTGGTTGAAGCAATGGCATCTCATCGTCCCTACAGACCAGCACTGGGTATAG
>CAYSBW010000078.1:8329-8713 GCA_964429485.1 uncultured Syntrophorhabdaceae bacterium | reverse complement strand
CAGAAAAAGAAAGCTGTCCAATATCGCAAAGGATTTGAGCTGGACGGAAAATTCAGAGAAATCTGGGACAAAATCAAATACCAGACAACCTATAAAGTTGATTATGGTACGTTAGAGCTTATTAAAAATGCCGCAAAAGCTGTGCGCCTTATGCCGGAGACAAAAACAGCTGCTATCAAAACAACAAAAACAGCCCTTGAGTTTGATGAAAGCGGCATTATAGCGGAGATAAGAGCATCATACACGACGGTAATTGACGGCTTTTTCAGCATACCCGATGTGCTCTTTTACATTCAGGAAAGAACTGAACTGACACGTTCGACCATTTTTGAAATTCTGTTGCAATCCGACAAGGATACTAGAGGGAGGGGTTTATGATTCAAT
>CAYSBW010000078.1:0-8319 GCA_964429485.1 uncultured Syntrophorhabdaceae bacterium | reverse complement strand
ATTCTTGAAATCTTACTACAGTCCGGCAGAATCCGTGAGATAATGATTAATCCTCAACTCTTCCTTGATAATGCAGTATCGGCAATTAATGATGTATTAACGGATTTGATGATTGACGGGATTAAGTATGAAAAAATAGGTTCAAAAGAGTATGAAATGCGATTGTTTGAGGAATACGAAATTCATATAAATGAACTGACATTTCAAATTACAAAACAGGATAAAACCATTTACAACAATTTTGTTCCCCTTGATTCAAACGTGGAATATGATTTTGCCAAAGAATGTGAAAACAGGGATGATATAGAGTTTTATTTCAAACTGCCCTCTTGGTTCAAGATTCAAACGCCTGTCGGTAAATACAATCCTGATTGGGCCTTGATAAAAAAGAATGAAAAAACCATCTATTTTGTTGCTGAAACAAAATCAACAGGACAGGAATTAAGGGCAAGCGAGAAAAGAAAGATTAAATGCGGTTATGCGCATTTTAATGAGTTTGAAGACGTGGAATACAAACAGGTGTCAACTGTTGGCGAACTGGATTAAGGGGAGCAACCTATGCAGAAGGAAGACGGCAATTGCAGCATGCAGATATCACCAAAGTATTGGGATTTGGATGATCTGACGGATTGTATTGAAAGAACAGACGTGCTTCAAACAACAGTGCGGTTCCCGGAAAAATTCCTTGATATCTTACTTGAGAAACAGGATGGCAGCGAACGTTTCCTGTTATTTATCCCTTATTTACTTGAACGTCCTTATGAAATATGGTTTCAGGAATACAAAGGTGCTGATACTGGTGTAATAAAATTTGTTCAAATTTATATTGGCGGTTATCAAACAGAAGAAGGTGATTTTATCTTAATTTTAAAATGCGATTCAACAGGAGGAAAATGGACAGCGTCCGATCTTTTTCAAGTAACGCAAGAGCAGGCAAACGAATTGAGATTCGGGATTCTTGTGTACCCAGAACCAAAATCTTATTAGTAATATTGTAGCCGAACACGCTATAAACAAAACATTTTTAAGGAAAAATGTTGAATTATTTTAAAGTAAACTGCCGGACATCGGCCCGCACTAAAATCAAAGCCGCCTGATGTGAAGTGCTCAAGCGCCTTAACAATCTGCCGGAAATCGACGCCAATGACAATAATGTAGAGACGCAAGATTTTGCGTCTCTACAAACCATTGAAAAAATCCACCGCGGACTCTCCAACCCAACCCGTCAGCATTGCCATGAAAAAGATGCAGGACATTCTTGCAAGAGATCAAAGAACTTATTCATGAAGCCCAATGTGATGCTCTTAAAACAATGGTAGACCGGGGGTTGCTTGGAGTTGATATAGGGGAGGGATTGCAAAAAATGTGGCCTGTTTTCTTAACGCACCAGGGATAATTTTTCACGATCTGTTCAACAACATATTCGAAAAGAAGAGCTGGGCAGGATGATATTTATATCTTGTCTTTGCACGGTCTTTCACTCAAAAACATTATAAATATTTGATATACATGGTATATTGATGATTATACTACCTGAAGGAGTTATCCCGTGACAGATAAATTACAGCATGGAATTTCTATAAAAGATGAGAAGTCCGGATTATGCAAAGGTCTTGAACTGTATCAACGGGAGTCATTTTTTGAGTGATAACACCACGTCATTTTTAGATACCAAGAACAATCCACATACAGATTAGAAACCTATCCTTAAACCTGCATTGGCACTATGGGCAACATATCTGCTCTCGCCTATCTGAGCATCATATGTTAAGTATAGGGACATGTTGTGTACTGTAAAAGCTGTTATGCCTGTACCAAGTGATATAAAGTTCCTTTCAGGGGACATGGTCTGAATGCTGAAGGGGGAACTGCCCTGTGCAAGCCTTGAGGCCACATTCTGGCTGTCCCTCATGAATTCATAACCATAGAATGCCCTTATATTAGGTAAAAATACTGCGCTATTTGTTTTTAACATATAGGATAATTTTGCTCCTATATTTCCCTGTAGTGATTCAGTATTTTGTTTGTCAACATCAAGGTTTAATCCGCCTGCACCGGATTCTGTATGGCTGTCCGTATTAAGGTTTATGTACTGGAGGGATATGTTGGGGGTGATGATCCAGTTGTCCTTTTTTATGTCGTATCCTGTGGCCCCGTAAGCAGTGAACTGGTTGCCGTCAGGAGATGATGTGGCGGTTCTGTCAATGCCCGGGAATACTATTCGTCTTGTGTTGTCGTAGTTTGATATGCCGTAGCTTAAACTGCCGTCAATGTAGAAGTTTTTGTTGTAGTATGTACCATATGTCCCGATGGTATAACCATCTGATTTTACTTTACTTCCTGAATTGTCAACATTAGCCCTGGAGCTATTAAGACCAATCATGAGACCTGCTATAAAGCTTTTTGTAAAGCGTAAATCAGAGCCTATGGTTATACCTATGTTGGTGAAGTCATAACCTGTGCTGTCAGGTCTGTCCTTCTGGTTGCCATAGGAGGCGTTGCCCTTCATGAAGAACCCCCACCTATCATCTATGCCTTGTGGAAGCATGCCGGTCAGGTCAGGATTTATGCTTGCAAGCATAACAGGTTTACTGTTACCGTTTTTAAAATAAAGACCGTTCAGGCTGATGCCTTTTATGCCCTGCCTTAAGTCGCTTAAGCGTTCAGAGAGGTTGCCTGTCTGGAATGAGGCAGAGTTTATACCCATGCCTGCCTGGGCATCCATGCCTTTTGGTGCAAGCTGGTCAAGTGCGTATGCGGTAAGTTCGTATGAGGGGAGCGCATCAAGTGCGGTAAGAACTGTATTCAGATCACCTGCTGCATCATTGCCTACAGAGTTCAGCATGTAGGCTACAGAACTCTGGTTGGAATTAAGATATGGAATAAGAGAAGGGTTGGTATAGTCTCTTTCTACCATGAGGTATACCTGATTTGCTATATCGTACTTGGGTTTGAAGAGTACTGTAGGGGTAATGTTTGTAAGGAGGGAGGAGAACTGACCTGTTATACCTGATGATGTGGTAAGGATGGTTCCGAACTTTGTTTTAATGGCAGGTATATAGCCCCCTGTCCATGAGGTCTGGAGGATGCCGTTTAAAGAAGCGCCTCCTGTTACTGCAAGGAGGTCGTTGCTTGTTGTTGTGGCTACCTCGATCAGGAGTTTCCCCTGGGGGCCCTGGTCGTAAGCTCCATTGATGGTGAGGGTGCCGATGGAGTTGCCGGGGGATATGGTACCTCCTGAATGAGATACACCCCTTGATGCGGCAATCGAACCTGTACCTGAAACAACGCCGCCTCCGATATTTACTGCAACACCAAAACCGCTTGCATCTTCTGTAATATCTCCATTAACTACAAGTGAACCTTCTTCAACATTAACATTGTCCCTTGCCTGAAATTTAAGACCTGATGGTATTGTATATGTTTTGCTTGAATTTGCCAGTGTCAATGAACGAGCCCTGATATCTTTATCCTGTATATCGGGCAAATCGCTTATTAGAACGATATCGCCCATCAGAAGCGTAAGGTTATAGCTGTTCCAGGTGCCCGCGTTATTATTTATCTGATCCACCATTGTAATTGTCCATTTACCAAGCCCCGATTCCCCCCAGAATGCATTGCTTAAGAATGTCCATTCAAAATTTTTAACGTTTTCGGTATCCTGTTTGTCAGCAGTCAGATATATGGTGGAATTGAAGAACAGGCTTTCCATGCCGGAAGGGGAGGTTATACTTGCCGAAAGGTTCCCCCGCTTTGGATGTGTGAAGTTGAGAAGCACCTCGACTCCTTCGAGCGGCTGTCTTATGGGGTCTGTAAGCTCTGATTTCGTTAAGGTAAATGTCTTACTTGTACCGCCGGCACCAACGCTTTTAATGCCCTCATTCACATTCTGCGTTCCTGTGGGATAAGACGTCTGTTGAGTTACATAGGCCACCTTCTGGACCATATCTACAAACTTGCCGGCATTAATATTGCCGAAGCCGTAATTCGGGTTGAACCAGTTGTCGGCACCGTTTTTAAGCCATTTTCCTGTTGAGCTTGCATCATAAGGGTCCACCCTGTCGCTTGTCTTAACGATTATATGTTTTGCCATGCGCACATCCATATCGGGATTTGCCTCTTTACCCAGCGCCATAATGCCGGAAACAAGAGGAGCAGATGAGGATGTACCGCCAAATTTACTTGTATAGCTATAATCCGGGAAAGATTCAAAAACATCCCCGCAGTCTGACCAGTTGTCCCCACAGCGGTTGTTTGCAGAATATGTATTGTAGCCCAAGTCTTTACCGGTGCGGTCTGTCGTCAGGATACCGAAACCTGTGGGAACGGCAGTGCTGTCGTAATAGTCTGTCCTGTTTGACGGGGCGGTGACAAATATGGATGCTCCATAATTGCTGTAGTTGCTGTATATGCCGTCACTTCCGAGGGCTGCCACATTTATTATGTCACGGTAACTGTTAATGGATATTTTGTTTGCGTCTTCGGTTTTTGTGCCTCTTTCGTTGCCTGCTGAATATACGTGAATCACGCCGTTGGCAGCGGTTTCGTGAAGCGCCTGAAAAACAGCCTTTTCCTCAATGACAAAGGGTGTTTTTTGACCGTAGCTGTGGTTCATTATCTGGATTTCCGGCGCTGTATTTGCCTTAAAAGTAATTGATTTTTTTATTTCATCTACCGTAAAATCTACGCCGCTTTTCCACATATAAGTATTAAAGAAATCTTCGTCGGTTGCAGCAGAATCAAGCACGCGCAATCCGGCAATGGTTGCATAGGGCGCAGCCCCTGTACCTCCTATGCCATTGCCTCCTCTTGCTGCGGCAACACCGGCTACTGCTGTTCCGTGGTTGTCTTTTTGATCAACAGGACCCTGATCTTCATATATTTTTCCTCCAAGAAACTTGCGGCTCAACGCAGCGCTGTAGTTAGGCTCAATATCCTTGTTTGTCCCTTCGGTACCGTTATCCGCAATACCTATGACAACGCCTTTTCCGGTAAACCCTTTTTTCCATGCGTAGACAATGTTTGTATCTATATTGGAGTTTTTCATAACGACTGTTTTCCCGTGATATTCATTCTTATACCAGTCAGGTGCATCGGGCTGATTAGGAAATGTCCACGTTATCTGGCTTGGTGCATTGTTCTCCAGGTGCCATTGACCGGGGAAATAATGTCGTTCTGAAGCATTGTAAAAGAAATACGGATCATTCGGAATAAACGGTGTTAAAATCTGAGCGTTAAGTATCTGAGAAAACAGCAGTATGAAAAAGACATTATTTATGATTGTTCTAAATATGCATCTTCCTTCGATTTTTATATTTTTTTGCATACCACTCCATTGTTTTTTTTGCTGTTTCTGTAAACGTAATTTAGTTCCACAGTTTACGCTCATTGATTAGTCCTTGTTTTTAATAAAGTTTTATTTTTTTTGTCTAATTTAGGATAAATTTATAATAAAAATTAAAATAAACACATTGTTAAAATATTAGCAATACCTGAACACTTGATTTTTAAACGTTTCAAGTGCAGCCTTTGCAAAAACGCAAAGAACATTAAAAGCATATCCAGCTCTTACATAAAGATAAGTAAGAACATTGTTTGATAGTAATCAATAATGCCATATGTTGGAGTTGTTTTTGTTGTACCTGACCCTGATGTGAACAGGCCGAGGATATCATGCATCATATTGATTTTTGCAAGAGAGGTAAGGATACAGTACAGAATATGCGAACAAAACCGTTGAGTGAAAATGGTGGGGAGATTCTCATAGACGAAATGCCACACATTTGAATGAATGGCTGGCGGGGATTGTGTATCCCGGGATATAATATCCTTCAAGGTGAGTAAATCTGGGGATAGTACATTCCGTCTCCATATGTGGGGCGGTTGGCAGCAAGGGACTATTCCCTGTGATATAATTGATTCACCCCGTTAATGATAGATTTTGTGTCGCTGCTGTATTTTATCATGCTGATTTTTCAGTGCTAATGGGGTTTTTAATTATTTTTGATGGTGGATTAGGGAATATTGATAGCATTGAAGTACTTACTTGGTATGTATAAAGTAAGAGAATACTGACATCCTGATTTGCATGTGCTATAAATAAATATAGAAATTTTAAAAAAATAATTCAGTTAATGGAGGTAAAATGACAGAACAGGAACTTGTTCAACGATTTGTTGGAACATTTGAGGCAATGAAACCAATCCTTCAAGACTCATATAAAGGATTTTTTACAAACAATTCTGCCCTTTTAAAAAACTGTACTGAAAGATTCAATAAAATGCATAAAACAGTGCTGCCCTATATGGAAAAATTATTTGCCGAAAAGGAAAAGGACGCTGTTGAATTGAAGTATGTTAATCTGGTACTTGCTTTTCAACCAATAGCCCTTGCAATAGACAACCTTATTAGCAAGATGCTTGTTAAAGTTGAATCAAATATACTTTTTAGTGATAAAGCAGTAAATGAAATAAAGACCTTGCTGCAAATTGCATATGACCAGTGCAGAGATACTAAGGATTATCTTCTTACAAAAAATCCTAATCTTAAAGAAAATGTTATAGCTGCAAAAGAAAAACTGACCGCTCTTGTTATTGATTATGATGTTATTCATCAGAATAGACTTATAGCAGGAGTGTGTATGCCCAAGGCATCTTACCTATATATTGATTTTACGCATTCCATAAGAAGGATATCCAAGGGCCTTGCTGATTTTGCTGAGAAAGTTGAATAATATTAATATATATAGATAGATTTTTTTCAAAAATTGTCTTTCAAAATATGTAATGTGATTTTGGCTGAGACTCCTTAAATTGTGAAACACCCAGTTCTTGCTTCACAGGGGATTATAATCCTTGTTAATTCTTTTAAAACAAGGCAATATTCAATTCCTTGTGAAGCATTCCTTGATAGAAAAACAAATAACTGCAAATCGAATTTACTGTTATAAACTCTTTTTTCTTTAAATTAAATTACATATGTGATATTTAAAGTACGTGTTTTAATGATCGCAATAAACTATATTTTATCTTCATTTTATAAAATTATATAATTGATTATTAAATGCCCCCGTAGCTCAGGCGGATAGAGCAACGGATTCCTAATCCGTGTGCCGGGTGTTCGAGTCACCCCGGGGGCATTAATTATTTTAATAACTTAAAATAATTTAACAATCTCAAAAAAATTTCGTGCTGTTCCTCCATACTACCCAAATACGAGAAAAAAATATAAAAGCCCCTATAGTTTTTTCATTGTTTGGCTGTCTGTCGCTTACTAAATTTTCAGTAAGCTTTATGAAGTATTTATTTTCATTCACTGGTAAGCATCTTCCCGCGCTGATCTGCTGGTAGTGTCATGGCTTGCAGTTGAAGGAAATAACCTTCTTGCTATCATATAGCTTATGGGACAGAGCATTTTCTTACCTGCTGTATATCACCATGGATTAATCCAAGGGTTTTACAGAGATGGAGGATAAATATGAAGACTGGCTCAAAAATTTTCATTGGTTTGGGCACAGAGGAGGCAAGGTAGGGCCCGACAATTACATTTATGTCAACGATTCTTCTCAATTTCAATTTTAACAGTACCTTTAGCCTTTCTTAAAAGGGCTGCATCACCCGTTATTCTTCCCACAAGATTTACTTCACTTGCTGGAACAGGGTCAATGCCTGAACTCAAAGGCGTTGGTCCAAAAAAAATGGCAAGTGCATTTCCTGGAGGCCAGTAAGCAATATCGCCAGCCTTTACTTTTTTTGTTGCTGTTTCATCAAGGGGTGTCTCAACAGGGATTGTAAAATAAAATTCATCACCCCATTCATTCGGTCTTGCTTCTATGGGTAGGATATTGGATATGGCTTTTGCACATGGGGTATCAAACATTTCGGCATGAATGCTGATTCCTTTTAATGTTATTATTATTTCTGTAAGCATTTATTTACCCCAGGTTGGATTTTTGTCAAAGGTATTTTTTGGTAAGAAAAATCCTGATATGTTATTGATATAACATTTTGATAAGCCGTGATCGGGAGAGATATTTCTGTTTAGGATAAAGAGTTTCATTAAGTTTATCCTTATTCTAAGGTCCTTTGTTGACTATATTGTAATGTATGATAATACTATAAAATATACAAGAAATTATGCATTAATGGTAATTTGATATATAAAGATGAACCATGAGTTCATATTGACAAAGAGCGTCTACAGGAATAGAATTTAAAACATAAATGACATCTCGAAATACAGGATATTATTCTCCAAAGTTTTATGATAAAGAGGCAACAGGTTTTTTTATTTGTTCTTTGACAATTAAAGAGAAGTAAC
>CAYSBW010000077.1:0-9055 GCA_964429485.1 uncultured Syntrophorhabdaceae bacterium | reverse complement strand
TAACCTTGAGTATCCACGATGTCCGGGCACAAAAAGTGTCTACAATGTATTGGCACATTGGATAAAAAGCCGGTCATTTTAAAGTCACAATTCAACAAACCACTGTATATTTTTGTTCCAATCTTGTATCATTTATTATGACAAGGGGCCACATATGACAGATTCACCCAAAACAAGTCAGGAATTACTCGAAGAAAATTCACTTTTAAAGCAGAGAATCAAAGAACTTGAACAGTCTGACTCAAACCATAGAAGGATAGAGGAATCTCTTCGGGAAAGCGACACAAAATATAGACTATTATTCAACAGTTCTGTTGATGGGATTGCTATTCTCGGTGGAACACCGCCAAAGTTTCTCGATGTCAACCCGGCTTTTCTTCGGTTGTTCGGATATGATTTGGAGGAAATACTGGCATTTTCTTCTGATGATATCTTTTTGCTGGTGCATGAGGAAGATCGTGAAATGGTTAAAGACCGTCTTTATAGTAGATTCAGGCGGCAAAACAAACCGAATCAATATGAATTCCGTGTGGTAACCAAAGGCGGAAAGGTTTGTTGGGTTGAAGTATCGACTTCAATGTTTTCTATCGGTAATCAGCTTTTTAGTCAAGTAATATACCGTGATATTACAAGGCGGAAAAGTGCTGAGAAAGAGTTGGTCTCAAGCGAAGAAAATTTTCGCAGATTCCTGGATGAATCTCCTTTCGGGATGCGTATATTAAGTAAAAAAGGCGAGACAATCTACGCCAACAATGCAATCCTTGATATTTATGGTTATGAGGAAATTAAGGAGCTGCAAACAACCCCTGTAGAAAAACGTTACACCCCGGAGAGTTTTGATGAATACCTGAAAAGAAAGGATAAAAGAAAACGGGGCGAATACGTTCCGTCCGAATATGAAATAAGCATTGTCAGAAAAGATAAAGAAGTGCGTCACCTCTTTGTTTGTCGCAAAGAAATATTGTGGAACAACACAATGTATTATCAGGTAATATATCAGGACATTACTGAACGCAAGCTGGCTAATGCAGCACTTAGAGAAAAAGACATTATGTTCAGGAAACTTATTTCCATGGTTCCTGGAATTATCTATCAGTTTACGAAAAGACCGGACGGAACTTATTGCCTTCCTGTTGCCACAAAAGCAATAGAGGAACTTTATGGATGTTCACCGGAAGATGTAACTGATGGTGTTTCTCCGATACTCAAAGTAATACTGCCGGAGGATTTAGATAAATTTTTAGACTCCATTGAATTCTCAGCCAATCATATGACTGACTGGATATGTGAATATAGAGTGCAAATTCCCGGTAAACCCGTCCGATGGATGTTGTGCCACTCAAAACCAGAAAAATCGGCTGATGGCAGTACAACATGGTATGGTTTCAATGCAGACATTACCAAAGTAAAAGAAACAGAGGAAGCTCTTCGGGAAAGCGAAGCACAATTCAGAAACGTATTTGAACAACACGCTGCTGTAAAATTGCTTATAGATCCTGATACCGGAAATATTCTTGAAGCAAACAAAGCAGCCGCGGATTTCTACGGATATTCCAGGGAACAGCTCCTGCAAATGAAAATCCAGGAGATTAATACCCTTTCTTGCGAGAATATCAAAAAAGAAATGGCAAAGGTGGTTGCCGAACAGAGGATATGTTTTCATTTCCACCATCGTCTGGCCAATGGCACTATCCGGGATGTGGAGGTTTTCTCAAGTAACATTGGAACAAAAGGGAAAAACATTATTCACTCCATTATTCACGACATTACCGACCGTAAAATTGCACAAGAAGCACTGTTACAGGCCGAACAAAAATACCGCTCAATCTTTGAAAATACCGTTGAAGGCATTTTTCAGAGTGATTCCTATGGGCGCATAACAAGCGCCAACCCTGCTCTTGCCAAAATCCAGGGATATGATTCGCCCGAGGAACTGATAGCCGCAATGTCCAACACAAGAATCCCCCTGTATGTCAATGAGGCACTAAGAAAAGAATATCTCCATATCCTTCATACCCAGGGAGTAGTTGAACACTTTGAAGCAGAGTTTTATCGGAAGGATAGATCTAAAATTTGGGCTTCCATAAATGTCAGGGCAGTCCGTGACAATCTCGGAAATATCCAACATTTTGTTGGTACAGTGGAGGACATTACTTCCAGAAAGGAAGCAAGGGAAGGTTTATTACGGACTATGGAACGCCTTCGTCGTGCTATTACCACTACAATCCAGATTATGGCGACGACAGCGGAATTGAGAGACCCTTACACAGCGGGACATCAGAAGAGGACAGCAGATCTTGCCCGGATGATTGCAACCAAAATGGGTCTTACTTCGGATATGATTGAAGGCATCCATATGAGCGGCCTCATTCATGATATCGGAAAAATCTCTATTCCGGCAGAAATCCTTAGTAAACCAGGCAAACTAAATGACCTCGAACTAAACCTGATAAAAACACATTCTGAATGTGGCTACAATTTGCTGAAAGAGACTGAATTTCCCTGGCCTTTGGCGCAGATAATTCTCCAGCATCATGAGAAAATAGACGGTTCAGGATACCCTAAGGGATTGAAAGGGGATGAAATACTGATAGAATCACGTATTCTTGCCGTTGCTGATGTGGTAGAAGCCATTTCATCACATCGACCTTACAGACCTTCCCTTGGTATAAATGTTGCTCTTGAGGAAATTGAGAAAAACAGAGGTGTGCTATATGACTCGGACGTAGTAGATGTATGTCTGAAATTGTTCAGAGAACAGGGATTCCAATTATTATTTGAACATATAGCTGAATCATTCTTTGAATAAATGAATTATGCTGTATATCATGAAGATATTTTTCAGAAATTCGGCAAACCATGTAAAAGCTAAAAAAGACACATACTCTATAAGCAGTTTAAATAAATTACACGAGGAAAGATAGTGGTATCATATTTCTTAAACAATATCAAAATCTTCACTGACTTTTTTCAACAAAGCATGTTCAAAAGCCGTTAACAACATATTCAATACAGTTTATAACAATTTAGAATCATATCTTATTCAGCAGATTGCCAATCCGATATGCACTTAAATATGCTTGAATTTACAGGCTTTATTAATTGCATCCATAAGAAATACTTTTATGTATCCATTTTTTATTTTCTTGATAAAACAACATGTTAGAGACGCTCCAATTTTCACATAATGCAACATGTTGTTTTATCAAGGATTATTGAGGAAATAAAAACAAAGGTTGAAACACGATTTAAAACCTTTGTAAATTTCCAGAGCCGCATCCGCAAAGAAGCACTGGATAAAATTATATCAATAACAAAAAGTTTCAAAGCTATAAGAGATATTAAAAAGAAGTTTCGACCGTGCACGATAGAGAGGATTATGGAAAATTGGAAGGTATTCAACCATTATAGTAAAGGTGATTTGGGTAACAGACTTTAAATACTCAATCCTAATACATTCAATATATAACTGCAAAGCTCACGTGGAGGAAATACAAGCTCCTTCCCTTCCAGCTCTTTCCATGTCTCCAAGTTCAGATTTTATTTTTTCACTCATGTAAACATTTTTTATCAGAATTGTCTGATTCTTTTTAATTTCTTTGATTTTTTTTTATTCATCGTTTACAATTTTATCAAAACTAAAAAAGGAGCAACTATGGAGATCATTTCAAGAAAAGAAAAGGATATACCCATTGTCTCGGTAAAGGGAAGGATTGATGCGATTACTGCACCTGAATTCGAAAAAAGCATGTCTGAACTGATCTCAAAAGGGGAAAACAATCTTATTATTAATTTTTCCGGACTCGAGTACATAAGCAGTGCCGGGCTGCGGAGCATTCTTGCAACTGCAAAAAGAATAAAGGCTGAAGGCGGAAAAATACTTTTTGCCGGATTACAGGGTCCAGTAGAAGAAGTTTTTAAAATATCCGGATTCTACTCAATATTCAATATTTTTGACTCGGAAACAGCAGCATTAAATAATATTTAAGAATGCAGACTTTTGAGAGTATTACTCTACCTGCAAAACTCGAAAACCTTGGAACCTTTATAAAGTTTGTCTCTGACTGTGCTAAAAAACAGGGTATAAACAGCAAAAAAACTGTTGAGATAGAAATTTCAGCAGAAGAGGTTCTTGTTAATATCTTCAATTATGCATATCAGGATATGGATGGTGATGTAGAAATAATCTGCAAATCCGGTGACAACAACAGATTCGTAATAGAAATTAAAGACAGGGGCATACCCTTTAATTTGCTTGAACTCAAGGAGCCTGAAACTAAGCTTGACATCGAGGAACGAAAGATAGGCGGGCTTGGTATCTTTATTGTAAAAAAACTTATGGATGACGTTCAACACAGGTACGAAGAAGGCAAAAATATTGTAACTCTTATCGTGTCCAAACAGGCTATTTAGATGAAATAAGATTTACAATTAAATGAATTCCGGGTATTCTGTACTCGACATTAAACAATTATTCTCTTTGTTGACTCATTTGACCTATTCTGTTACTCTATGCAACTATGGAAAAACAATCCGGATGGACCAAAAAAACTAAAAATGAGATAAAACAAATATTCCTGTTCTGCGAGGAATATAAAAACTTTCTGGACAAAGCCAAGACAGAAAGGGAATCAGTAACAGTTATTGAAAAATACCTTTGTAATAACGGTTTTCTTAAAGATTCCCAGTATATCAGAATATATCACATTAATAGGGGAAAGACAGTGGCGGCCTTTGTAAGAGGTGAGGAAAATCCTCTCAAAGGTTTGAATATTATAGCTGCCCATATAGATGCACCGAGGCTTGACCTTAAGCAAAATCCCCTTTATGAAGATGTTGACCTTGCGCTTTTGCGCACCCACTATTACGGAGGTATAAAAAAATATCAATGGGTGACAATCCCTCTAGCAATTCACGGAATTGTAATAAAAAAAGATGGAAGAAAAATTGAGCTTGCCCTTGGAGAAGATGAAAAGGACCCGGTTTTTGTAATTGATGACCTGCTTCCACACCTTTCAAGAAAAGTTCTTGATGAAAAAAAGATGGCTGATGCAATTGAAGGTGAAAAATTGACAGTCCTTTTCGGAAGCATGCCTGTCACGGGTATGGAAAAAGAAAGTATTAAGGGGGCAGTACTGAAGCTTTTGAATGACTCCTACGGAATAATTGAGGAAGATTTTGTAAGCGCAGAACTTGAAATTGTACCAGCATTCAAGGCAAGGGATATAGGTATTGACCGAAGCATGGTAGGAGCATACGGCCAGGATGACAGAGCATGTGCCTATACATTGCTTAAAGCAATTTGCAATATTTATAACCCGCACAATTCATGTCTCGCAATATTTACAGACAAGGAGGAAATCGGGTCTGAAGGTAATACCGGCATTAAATCAGCGTTCCTGCAGATGGTTCTATATGATATCCTTGAAAATTCCGGTATTAAAACAGATGAGTCATCTTTGAGAAAAATGCTTTTTAAATCAAGGGCTCTTTCTGCTGACGTAAATGCCGGTCTAAATCCCACATACCAGGATGTCCATGAAAAACAGAATGCCTGCTATCTTGGGCACGGCATCTGCATTACAAAATTTACGGGCCATGGTGGAAAATCCGGAGCCAACGATGCCAATGCTGAATATACAGGTGAAATAAGAAGCCTGTTCAACCGTGAAAACATAATATGGCAAACCGGTGAAATGGGAAAAATAGACGCAGGAGGCGGAGGAACAGTTGCAAAACATCTTGCAGTATACGGCATGGATACTATTGACTGCGGAACACCTCTCCTTGCCATGCACTCGCCTTTTGAAATTTCCAGTAAACTTGATATATATGAAACATTCCGGGCTTTTACAGTCTTTTTTAAATCATGAAAATGGAGGCTTCAAAATAATATGATGGAAAGTGAAACACTTAAGATACCGGATACAATGCCGCTGCTTCCTGTAAGAGACATGGTAATGTATCCTTCAGTTATACTACCACTCTTTGTCGGAAGAGATATGTCAATAAATGCAGTAGAAAAATCACTATCAAAAGACAGACTTATTATCGTGGTTTCTCAAAAAGATTTAACTGATGAAGATCCTCTTCCAGGACGAATCTATTCAGTGGGTGTAGTTTCACAAATTATGCGCATGTTGAGGCTTCCTGACGGAAGGGTAAAAGTGCTGATTCAGGGTCTGAAAAAGGCAATCGTAAAAGAATATATACAGGAAACACCGACCTTTATTGTCAGGATTGAACCGATTGAAGAACCTCTTATAACAGAAATTACCCTTGAGATAGAAGCACTTATGAGATACGTGAAAGAGGAAATGGAAAAGGTCGTATCCATGGGAAGGATGGTACCTCCTGATATACTAATGGTGCTTGATACAATTGATGAACCTGGCAAACTTTCTGATATTGCTGCCGCCAATCTCGGGCTTACAGTGGAAAAAGCCCAGGAAATACTTGAAATTATCGATCCCATAGCAAGGCTGAAAAAACTTTCGGAAATACTCGGAAAAGAAATAGAACTACTCAACATGCAGGCAAAAATACTGTCTCAGGCAAAAGATGAGATGACAAGAAGCCAGAGAGATTATTTCCTCCGTGAGCAGATGAAGGCTATAAAAAATGAGCTTGGAGAAGCAGACGAAAGAACAGAGGAAATAGAAGATCTGAAAAAACGCATCAAAAAAGCAAAAATGCCCAAGGACATAGAAAAGGAAACAAAGAAACAGCTTGACCGTCTGGATATGATGCATCCTGATGCAATAGAATCCTCAATGCTGCGGACATATATCGAGTGGCTCGTAGAATTACCGTGGAGCACATCTACAAAAGACAATATTGATATAAAGACTGCGAAACTCGTCCTTGATGAAGACCATTATGATCTTGAAAAAGTAAAAGAAAGAATACTTGAATTCCTGAGTATCATAAAGCTTAAAGGAGAGATAAAAGGTCCAATTCTATGCTTTGTGGGACCTCCTGGAGTTGGTAAAACATCTCTCGGTAAATCAATAGCCCGCTCTTTAGGGAGAAAATTTGTAAGAATTTCTCTGGGAGGTATGAAGGATGAGGCTGAGATCAGAGGACACAGGAGGACGTACGTAGGTTCAATGCCAGGCAGAATAATTCAGGGGTTGAAACAGTCAAAATCAAATAACCCTGTATTCATGATGGATGAAATCGATAAAATAGGAATGGATTTCAGAGGCGACCCTGCCAGCGCTCTACTCGAAGTTCTCGATCCTGAACAGAATAACGCCTTCAGCGATCACTATCTCAACCTGCCCTTTGATCTTTCAAGGGTAATGTTCATAACAACTGCGAACAGGGTTGATACAATTCCATCTGCTCTGAGGGACAGAATGGAGGTTATAACTTTGGCCGGCTATACTGAAAGGGAGAAGCTGGTTATTGCAAAAAAATATCTTATACCTAAACAAATTAAAGAAAATGGTTTGAAAGAAAAAAACCTCGCCTTTGCTGATAATGCAATAACTAAACTCATACTGGATTATACAAGAGAGGCAGGCTTAAGGAACCTTGAAAGGGAAATAGCATCTATATGCAGAAAAGCTGCAAAGAAAATAGCAGAAGGCAACAAGGAAAAAACTGTAATAACCACAAGAAATATACATAAATATTCAGGGCCTTCAAAATATATCCCGGAAGGTGATTTTGGAGAAGATATAGCCGGTGTTGCAAGCGGCCTTGCATGGACTGAATTCGGAGGAGAGGTATTATTTATTGAAGCATCCTGCCGAAAAGGAAAAAAAGACCTTCTAATTCTCACCGGTAACATGGGTGATGTTATGAAAGAATCTGCACAGGCAGCGCTTACCTATATAAAATCAAAAACTGAAATGCTCGGAATAGGCATGGAAGTGTTTGACACTCTTGAAATGCATGTCCATATCCCCCAGGGTGCAATTCCCAAGGACGGACCATCAGCAGGAATCACCATGGCAATGGCAATGATCAGCGCTATTACAAAACAACCTCTCAACAGAAAAATAGCCATGACAGGTGAAATCACCCTCACAGGAAGAATACTACCTATAGGCGGATTAAAGGAAAAAACCCTTGCCGCCCTGAGATCCAGGATGGAAACAGTAATAATACCAGAAGAGAATATGAAAGAGCTGATAGAAATTCCAGGGTATGTAAAAAATAAAATAAAATTTATACCTGTCAGGAACATGGACGATGTGGTAAAGGTTTTATTAGTAAAAAAGGCACAATATAATGAGGGAAGCTTTATTCTATGAAAAATTAGAAGGAAGCATGGTACAATGCAGACTTTGCAGACACAGATGCATTGTTGCTGATGGCAAAAGAGGAGTCTGTAAAGTCAGAGAAAACCGTCAGGGTATTCTCTACAGCCTTGTATATGGTCTTCCCTGTTCCTGCCATGTGGATCCCATAGAAAAAAAACCTCTCTTTCACTGTCTTCCAGGTTCCAGCACCTTCTCTGTTGCTACGGCAGGATGCAATTTCCATTGTCTGCACTGTCAAAATTACGAGATATCTCAAATATACGGCAGGGAAAACAATATTCCAGGCTATCCAGTTACACCGGAAGAAGTTGTGGGGCTTGCATTACAAAGAGAATGCAAGAACATTTCCTACACCTACACCGAACCAACGGTGTTTTTTGAATATGCTTTAGATATTGCAAAACTTGCAAAAGAAAAAGGCATTTACAACAATTTTGTAACAAATGGTTATATGGAAAAAGAACCTCTCATAGCAATCAGTCCCTATCTTGATGCAGCAAATATTGATCTGAAGGGATTTAATGAGAAGTTCTACAGGAAAATCTGTGGCGCCAGACTGTCCGGTGTTCTTGACACAATAAAACTCTACAAAAAACTCAATATATGGATAGAGATCACCACACTGATTATTCCAGGACATAACGACGGTGACGATGGATTAAAGGCTATTGCACAATTCATTAAAAATGAGCTTGGCGCAGAAACCCCCTGGCATGTAAGTGCTTTCCACCCTACATACAAATTGCTCGACATCCCTCGAACCCCGTCAGAAACTCTTCACC
>CAYSBW010000076.1:0-9120 GCA_964429485.1 uncultured Syntrophorhabdaceae bacterium | reverse complement strand
AGCACAATCGATGTTTATTCATCACTGCAGGGAAAATATTACACATGGCAAGCATTTATCTTTTCTAAAATATTTTTTCTCATTGAACAGGTTAATATATAAATGCTATATTGATAATAATTCAGCAGCATTACAATGAAAAATATCGAATACATAATAAACAAGTTGAGGGACATGCATGGCAAACCAAGGTGTGAACTGATCTGGGACAATGCCCTCGAACTCACTGTAGCTACAGTTCTTTCAGCACAGTGTACTGACGAAAGAGTCAATAAAGTCACTTCTTCACTTTTTAAAAAATACAAATCACTTCAGGACTACATCAATGCGCCTGATGAAGAACTTGAGGAAGATATAAAACCAACAGGATTCTACAAAAACAAGGCGAAAAGTATAAAAAACATTGCCCGTGAAATTTTAGAAAAGTTTAGTGGAACCGTACCTGCAGATATTGACACCTTTGCAACCATAAAAGGCATTGGCAGAAAATCTGCAAGTTTGATTACAGGCATTGCATATAATATACCGGCAGTCATCGTCGATACACATGTTGCAAGAGTGTCAGGACGGATAGGACTCACAGATAAAGATAAACCTGACAAAATTGAAAAAGATATTAAAAATATAATTCCGGAACATCTATGGACAGAAAGCTCCCTCCTTTTAATACTCCATGGGAGATATATTTGCACAGCCCGAAAACCTGAATGTGAAAGATGTCTTCTTCATGATGAATGTAATTTTTACAAAAACCAATTTTAATTATTGCCCGGTTCACGATTGGATTTCAAAGTTTATAGATTAAAAAATGCCTCGGAAAAATTGATTGAAACTTTAACTTGATGCAAAAATAAGGAGTAATCATGCTGTTTGAAAACGAAAAACTAACCAATGAAGAGCTTGCTGAATTAAAAAGATTGTCACATCTTGCAAAAGGGGATATCCTGACAATGACAAGACTGGCAGGTACAGGACACCCAGGCGGCTCCATGTCATCTCTTGATACATATCTTGTACTTTTTTCACAGGCAAATTTAAAAAATGAACCTGGAGACAAAATAGTGATCAGCCACGGCCACACTTCTCCCGGGGTTTACACTGCACTGGCAAGACTCGGACATATGCCTGTTGATGAAGTAATTGCTTTTTTCAGGAAAGGCGGGAGTCCCTTTGAAGGTCATGTTGTAAGAGGCATACCTTTTATTAACTGGTCAACGGGAAATCTCGGACAGGGTTTATCTGCCGGATGCGGTTTTGCACTTGCCTCAAAAATAAAAAAGGAAGATACCCACACATATGTATTCATGGGTGATGGGGAACAACAAAAAGGCCAGTTAAGCGAAGCAAGAAGGTTTGCACGCAAATACAGACTGAAAAATATCACAGCTATTATAGACTACAATCGCCTTCAGATAAGCGGGGGTATTGATCATGTAATGCCTCAGAACATCATTGAAAATTATCTGTCTGACGGATGGGAGATTCTTGAAATAAAAGGCCATGACCATAACGAAATATATTCGGCTTTCAGAAAGGCAAGGAATTCCGACAATCCGGTATGCATACTGGCTGTAACAACAATGGGCAACGGCATCCCTTTTATGGAAAACAAGGAAAAATACCACGGCAATCCCCTTAATGAACAGGAATATGAAGATGCTCTGAAAATTCTTGAAATGGATGATAAACTTGACTTCTACAGGGAAAAAAGAAAGGGACAGTGGACATGGAAAGCTTCCGCTCCATCTAAAGCTCCCTATATAGATACAGGTGCACCCCTTAATTACACTATTAATGATAAACTCGACAACAGGACAGCTTTCGGAAAAGCTCTTAAAGATCTGGGCGACAAAAATATCAATAAGGGTCGCCCCATATGCACCTTTGACTGTGACCTTGCAGGATCAGTAAAAACAGGAGATTTCGGAAAAGCCTATCCTGAATATTTCTTTCAGGGTGGAATTCAGGAACATAACACCGCAACTGTTGCGGGAGCAATGTCAACTACCGGAATCCTCACTTTTTTTGCTGATTTTGGTGTTTTTGGCATTGATGAAACATACAACCAGGAAAGACTGAATGATATAAACAAAACAAATCTTAAACTCATCCTGACCCATGTTGGTCTTGATGTTGGACCGGACGGTAAAACTCACCAGTGTATAGATTACGTGGGCCTTTCCAGGAACCTTTTTAATTTTAAAACAATAGTCCCCTGCGATCCCAATCAGGTAGACAGAGCTGTAAGATATATTGCCGGGACAGAGGGGAACTTCCTCATTGCCACAGGAAGAAACAGATGGCCAATAATTTGTAATAATGAAGGAAAACCTCTCTTCGGGGATGGATATATTTTTGAGTACGGCAAAATGAATGTAATAAGAGAAGGCAAGGACTGTGCAATCATTACCTATGGAGGCATGGTTGACAAAGCCTTGGAGATAGCAGAAGAGCTCGCCGGGAAAAACATTGCCATGAAAGTAATAAATATGCCATGCGTGCATGAAATAGATAAATCTGTTATGGAAGCTGCACTGGCTCAGCCTTACATTTTCACCTATGAAGATCATAATGTATTCACTGGTATAGCACCTGTTATCACAAATTACCTTGTGAGAAAGAATTTCAGTGGTCGGTTCGAATCCTTTGGGGTCAAATACTATGGCGCGTCTGGTGAGACTGAAGAAGTATATAAAATAGAAGAGCTCGACATGAGCTCCATGGTAAAAGCATTGCTGAAAATTATGGAATAAAAAGGGGAAACACATGGAAGATATTAAAGGAATGTATAAAAAAGTAGTACAAGACACGTTTCCGGATACTATTAAAATTGATATGGGTGGCCAGATTCTTGCGTATAAGAAGAAAATATGGAGCATCTACGATGCCGATGAAAAATGCGATGTGGAACGTGGACTGAGGTACGGAGACAATCCTGACCAGCCTTCTGCAATGTACGAACTTGTGAACGGCAATATAGAATTTGGCAACGTCGTATTCTTTGACTTTCAGGGCGGACTTACAAGCAAAGTTACGGAACAGGACATGCTACAGGTAGGTAAACATCCGGGAAAAATTAATCTTACCGATGTTGACAACGGCTTGAATATCCTTAAATTCCTTGACAAAAAACCTGCCTGCGTAATTATGAAACATAACAACCCCTCCGGTGCAGCTTGTGGATCAACTATAGCTGAGGCCTTCGAAAAAGCATTCTGGTGCGACCGGATTGCTGCCTTCGGCGGTGCTGTTGTAACAACAAAAACAATTGATGTTGAAACAGCCAAAGCCATGGTTCCCTATTATTTTGAAGTGGTTTGTGCACCTGATTTCGAAGGTCCTGCAATAGATATATTAAAGAAATGGAAAAACTTACGGATACTTCAGATCAAAGACATAGCCAAACTCCATGAATACAAATTCAAGAGACATATAGACATAAAATCTCTAATGGATGGTGGAATCATCATACAGGAGTCCCAGCCTTTTAAAATAAAAACCAGTGAAGACCTGAAACCAGCGGAAGCAACATATAAAGGAAAGGAATACAGAATCAAAAGATTGCCCACTGAAAAAGAATATGCAGATATGCTTTTCGGCTGGTATGTAGAATGTGGCGTAAGTTCAAACTCCGCTTTATTTGTCAAGGATGGAGCAACAGTGGCAATAGGGACAGGAGAGCAGGACAGGGTCGGCGTTGTAGAAATAGCTGTTTATAAGGCATTTACAAAATTTATGGACAAGGAAGTGTTCAAGAAGTATGGCGTTCCCTATGCAGTTTTTAAACTTGAAGCAGAAAAGGGCCTGAGAAAAATGGAAGATCTCATAGAAATAGAAAAATACACACGGGAAATAAAAGCAGGACTGATTGGTTCCATTGTAGTATCCGACGGATTTTTCCCCTTCAGGGATGGCGTTGATGCGGCCATAAACCAGGGGGCTGCAGGGGTTGTCCAGCCCGGCGGATCTGAGCGTGATTTTGAAGTAATTGAAGCATGCAACGAATCAAATGTCGCTATGGTATATTCAGGGCAGAGATTATTCAAACATTAATATTATAGGTCCAATTTTAATAATTATAAGTACTGCGTATGAAAAGCTCTTGAGGATTCACCTGCTTGGGATATCAACTTCAATAAGTCTCCATGCCAACAGGATCCCCGTTGTTTTTTATAATATCGGAAATGAAGAGGAGAAAAAGATGGAATATGTAAGGGTGGCAGCAACTGGTGAATTACCTGTAGGTGCCATGATAAGAGTTCTTGTAAACGGCAGGGAGGTGCTATTAGCAAATGTGGATGGTTCCTATTATGCAATTGCCAACAAGTGCTCCCATGCAGGGGGTTCACTGGCACGGGGTGTTCTTAAGGGAGGTATTGTCACATGCCCTCATCACGGTGCTCAATTTATTGTAAAAACAGGAGAAGCTGTCGGTGAGATCAAAACCGGTTTTAAAGAAATAAAAACAGCTGACCAAGAATGTTACTCTGTCAAAGTTGATGGAATCGATATTATGGTAGGAATAAAACAAGCCTGAAAATTGGAGCATGAAACCTTAAAAAAGCCCCAGCCTTCTTTGTGCCAAAGAGTCGATGCAAAATATGACTTGACCAGATTACAACATTGAAACTTCCATCAGAAAGGACTTTGACATAAGGAGGAAACAAGGCTCAAAACTTCTACTTGTTTACTAATCTCTCTTCCAACCCTTTGTATTTACGAGACACCGGTCGATTTCATCACAGACCCTGGTACCATTGCGTGCTGCCTCCCGTTTTGCAATCCCTTCGCAGTACTGCTTGTCTCTATTGAAGTCGGCATTGCTTTTGCCGGGCTTTGTGTAATAAGCAGTACATCCGACCGTAACAAAAATTAAAAGAATTATCAGCAGTTTATGTTTCATCTTGCGCAAAAGCCTTTCAGCCCTTAATAAATATAAGTTCACAAGGTCACCACCTCTCCTGCAAAATTGTATCATGCAATGATTGTTCCATCTGCTCAAAAGATATCACCATTATTATTATAATACAACAGGTAGTTTTTAATGTCTGTCGTAGAACTGACAATTATTTTGTAGTGCTTTTCATAAAGAAAAAAACCAGGGCTGACTAAGGTCTTATTGTTGATATACAAAAAGCAAAATATTTCCAACTGAAATACAAAGTGTAAGTATTAAGACAGGAAAAATGTTCAAAAGCTTATTATTATCTCTCCTGTATTGACAACCAGTGTTTTTCTGTTACTTGGTCTTACAAATTGTTGATGTTTCATCACAGATTTAAGTTTTTCTGTTTTTGAATATCTTCATTACTTCTTCGGCGGTACAGGTGTTCAGAACATTTTTTTTCTCCTGCCAGCCCTTGCGGGCAATGCCGACACCATAAACAGTTTCATTCAAATCTGCTGCTGCATGTGCATCAGGGTTGATGGAAATTACAACTCCCTTTTCTTTCGTATATTTAAGATATCTCCAGTCTATATCAAGACGATAGTGGCTTGCATTAAGCTCTATAATAACATTGTTCATTGCGGCTCCTTCGATTATATGCCTCATATCAACACAATATCCGTCTCGTGAAAGCAAAAGTCTGCCCGTTGGATGACCAATCATGGTTGTGCAGGGATTTTCCATTGCCCGCAAAATTCTTTTTTCCTGAGCTTCCTGACTCAGGTTGAAACTCGAATGAATTGATGCAATAACAAAATCAAAACCTTTTAGTATTTCCTGTTCATAATCAAGGCTGCCGTCAGGCAGGATATCACTTTCAATACCCTTGAAAATGTAAAAATCATTTGATTTTTCATTCAGCCTGTCAATAATTTCCCACTGTCTGTAAATATCATCAATCTTCAGCCCTCCTGCATAATAGGCACTCCTGCTATGGTCGGCAATACCCATATATGTAAACCCCATCTTTCTTGCTTTGTCCCCTAATCTTTCAATTGTATCAACGCCATCGCTAAAGTCTGTGTGTATATGGAATACGCCTTTAATATCTTCAGTCTTTACGAGTTCCGGAAGCATCCCTTTTTGAGATGCTTCTATTTCACCGTTATCCTCTCTCAATTCCGGCGGTATATAGTCAAGACCCAGAACATCATAAATATCCTTTTCTGTCTTACAAACTATAAGATCATCTTCCTTGAAAAGCCCGTATTCATTAAGTTTCCATCCCTTTTTTCTGGAAATGCCGCGCAACCTTACGTTATGTTCCTTGCTTCCGGTAAAATAAACAAGTGCATATGGATAGGCTTCCGGACTTACAACTCTCAGATCAACCTCAATCCCTGTTTTCAAACGACAGGATGTTTTTGTATCACCCCTGAGAAAAACCTCATCGATTTCCGGCATTGAAGTAAAATAAGATGATATTTCTTCATCCCTCTCTCCGGCAACAAGTATGTCTATGTCCTTTACAGTCTCTTTGCACCTGCGAATACTTCCGCATATTTCAACAAATCCCTTTCCTGTCTTTGTTTCAAGTCTTTTTTTTATTCTGTCAGCGTCATGATACACATCTCCTAAAAGAAACTCTCCTTTGTGCCTTTTAATAAACTCAATCCCTTTTAGAATCTTTTGCTGTGTTTTCTCTCCAAATCCGGGCAGAATAATGAGCCTGTTTTCTTTACAGGCATATTCAAGCTCACCAATATTTGTAATGCCAAGTTTATCATAAAGGATTTTGATCTTTTTTGGTCCAAGATTAGGTATATCGGTAAGCTCAAGCAATGATGCAGGAATTTCTTTTTTCAATTCTTCGTAATACATTATTATACCGGTCTCATGGTATTCTTCGATCTTTTTTGAAAGTGCCTCACCTATTCCCTTAATCTCACGGAGCCTCTTCTGGCTTATAACATCTTCAAGATTATCAATGCCTGAAAGTGTTTTTGCAGCATTATAATAAGCTTTTACTTTAAACTGATTTTCTCCTTTGATCTCAAGAAGGGTTGCTATCTCTTCAAGAATATTTATAATGGACTCATTGCTCATGGTCCTATTATCTTATAAAAAATAAAGTTTAGTCAACATCCATGAATCGTTGCGGGCAACAATCCGATATTATAAAAAAACAGCAGATTTATATTCATGGAACTTCCCTTCCATGTTTGAAAAATTATTAAATCTAAAGTAATATAATTCAATAACATCAAGAATCAGGGTCAGGGTTGAATTATCTGAGCTGAAAACAACATTTGTAAAGGAGATCGAATGATACAGTTTGAACAGACTTTTATGAATTTTTTACTTGCCCATCAGGAAAAATATAACCGCACTTATCATTTCCCTGTTCTGATGGATGCTATCATCAGTGCAGCAAAACGTATCCAGTACTACTACCTTACAGGTGCATTAAAGGGAAATCTGGGCTGTACGGATAAAATTAATATACAGGGTGAAGATGTTATGCGCATGGATCAGATTGCTCATGAGATAACAGTTCATTATCTTAAAACCACCAACAGAGTAATTTCAGCAGTAAGTGAGGAAGAAGAAGACGTAATGCATTTTAACACAGAAGGAGGCCGATACTTTGTTTATTTCGATCCCCTTGACGGCTCTTCAAACGTTGCACACGGGTTACCTGTAGCATTTCTATTCGGTATTGCCAAGCGTAATATTGAAGGGCCTGAAGATGGCCATTTAAGGGCTGGAAAAGAATATATAACTGCAGGGATGTTTGTCATGCCCACAGGCACTTTCACCCTTGCATTGAGAGAGGCCGGTACATGGCGATTCCACATTGACAGCACAATGAATTATGTCAAACCTGTTCGAATGATGCTTCCTGAAAATAGTAAAACCTGGGAACTCTCTTTCAACGCTGCCAACAAACATACCTATGCCGAAAACATCCAGAAATGGATCACCAATAACATTAACAAATATTCTTTCAGATACGTAGGTTCTCTGGCAGCAGATTTTCACCGTATACTCACCAATGGAGGAATGTTCATGTATCCTGCCATAGTAAATCATCCAAACCCTGACAAAAACAGGCCTAACGGGAAACTCAGACTTATGTATGAAGCCTCTGTTGTTTCTTTTATGTGTCGCGAAGCAGGCGGTGATTCTGTAGATGAAAGAGGAATACCAATCCTTGATATTAAACCAAAAACGCACCATCAAAGAAGCGCCCTTTATGTTGGCTCAAAACCACTGATAAATGAGATTTCAGCTATTCTTAAAAAACAAAGTACCTGAACCATTAATAATTATATGGATATTTTTGAATCTGAAAAAACACTAAGGGATAAAAAAAGACCCCGGTAAAAAAGATAAAAAGGTCTATAAAAAAACATAAAGACTTTTAAAAAAAAGTGAGGGGGGTTTTCTTGAAATTTTTAACTATATTGATCATTTTCTTCATTTTAATTTCCTTTAATGTCATTGCATCAAACAAAATGCCATCTGATTTTGAAACAAAAAAGGAAATTATCCTTGAGAAGCTTAAAGAAAAGGGTTTCAGTGATAAAGAAATAGAAAATATTTTTTCTGATCAACGTATAAAACTCTATCCTGAAATGCTCGGCAGAAAAGCCAAGGGCTTGAATTACATGAGTAGTAAATTCGGCCTTCTGACAAAAAAGTCAATTCTAAGGGGACAGAAAGTTCTCAAGGAAAATAAGGCAGCCTTTGAAGAAATAGAAAAAAGATTCGGCATAGAAAAAGAGATTATCGTGGCAATCTACAGGGTCGAAACCAATCTCGGGAATATAAAGGGCAATTATCCTGTATTCAACAGTCTGCTGACAATGGCAGTATTTGAAAACAGACGTTCAGACTGGGCATCTGAAGAGCTGATAAACTTGCTGGTACTCAGCAAAAATAACAATCAGGATCCTTTTTCAATTAAAGGCTCATGGGCAGGCGCCTTTGGTATCTGTCAGTTTATTCCCTCTTCATATTTGTATTACGCCATTGACGGTAATGAGGACGGGAACATAGATCTTTTCAATTTCCATGATGCCATGTCAAGCATTGCTAATTATCTCAAAGCACATGGTTGGGAAACAGGTAATTCTGTTAAAAACAAAAAAGCTGTGTGGGCTTATAACCACTGTGATAATTATGTTGAGGCTATATTCGCCTATGCCAAGGCAATCAGGATTCCCTGA
>CAYSBW010000075.1:2571-10013 GCA_964429485.1 uncultured Syntrophorhabdaceae bacterium | reverse complement strand
GTCAAATTATTTGAACTTCTCTGTTATCTGATCCCATTTTCCCTGAGCCTGGAGAATAAACTGCGCTGTCTCTCTTACAACACCTTTTCCACCACCGGCTGCAGTTACATAATCAGCTACCGCTGTAGCTTCATGCGAAGCATCTGAAGGTGCTACAGAAAAACCTACCCTTTTCATTACTGCAAGATCGATCATTTCATCGCCAGCATAACAGATTTCTTCATCCTTGATCCCTGTTTCAGCTTCAAACTGGTCCACTCTTGCCATTTTAGCTCCCTGTCCCCAGAGCCTTTCCTGCGGAATCCCATAGATTTTACCCATCTGCTCATCTGCACGGGATATTTTTGTTGTAAGAAGCGCAACAGGTATGCCTGCTTCTGTAAGGAGCTTTACTCCAAGCCTGTCATGAAGGGAAAAAGCTTCCGACTTGACGCCTTCCTGTGTGTAATACAATGTATTGTCTGTCATAATTCCATGGATATCAAGGATAACATATTTAACTTTTTTTGCTTTTTCAATCGCATCTGCCTTGTTCATCGCTTCACCTCCTCTATTTGTAACCTTTTTTGGTTACTACTTCTACCCAGCTTTCCCATTTGCCCATTGCCCTGAGTACAAATTCGCATATTTCCCTCATTGCTCCCCTGCCTCCGTTTGCTTTTGTAATGTAACAGGCAATGGCTTTTACCTCATCAATAGCATCTGCTGTTGCAACTGGGAAACCGACCTTTTGCATGGGGGTGATATCAGAAATCTCACAACCCAAATAGCCTATCTCTTCATATGATATATTCATTTCTTTTTTCAGTTCTTCAATTTTCGCCATTTTGTTGGTAACACTGTAATAAAATTTATCCAACTTAAGCTCTTTTGCCCTGAACAACCCTTCACCATCTATTGATGTAGTATCAAGGAAAGAAATATTTATTCCATTCGCCATAAAAGAAAGGTCACCAAACCCATCCATGTGCCAGAAACCATAACGCCTGTTACCCTCAATATCACAAAAAATATTATTTGCCGTTAATACACCATGAATATCATGGCAAAAAAGTTTTATCTTTGTTGCCTTCTCTTTCGCAATGTTTAAATCTTTTTCGAGTGCCATTTTACCTCCTTTTTTAGTCTATACCGTATTCGCTCCATCTTGATTGAACTTTTTGCATTATGCTTTCAGTAAGTTTAATTTCTGTAGGTTTTATCTTCCAGTCAAAAGGTATTGTTGCATCCATAATAATTCTCGATGTGAGGAATTTGTTCTCGTTCTCTGCTATGGCCGGATCGAGAGGCGTTGACCTGCCTCTGTTGATGATCTGAGTACCTCTTGCAGGATTGTATCGTACACCTAAAGCCCACCAAACTCTCGGAAGATCATCTGCTTCTATATCATGATCAACAATAATAACACCCTTTACGCCATATGAACCTGTGTTGCTTGCAATTACAGCTGCTCCTACCTGATCTGAATGTCCGGGATACATCTGCTGTACTGATACAACTACCCAGAAACGTCCTGATGCTTCAGGCATTGTATAAACAGATTTGATACCTGGTATCTGCATTTTATCAAGATCCATCCACAAACTTGCGTTACGTGCAAAAGCATATAGCATATGCTGGTCTCCAACCGGTCTCCCAACGCTTGTTTCCCAGAGTATCGGATTGTTTCTGTAATAAACTCTCTTTACATCCAGTGCCGGTTTTGGAATCGGTTTAATAAGCTCCTCAGTGTAATAACCTGTATACTCGCCAAAGGGGCCTTCATTCCTTAATTTACTTGCATCAATCTCGCCTTCCAGCACAATTTCTGCACATGCAGGAATCGGTAACCCGAAAAGCTGGCTCTTTACAACCTCAACCGGTTCACCACGTAATGAACTTACAACATCGTAACCGCTTTTTGCTCCTGATACTGTTGCAGCACTGGCAAAGATATGCAGGGGATCACCGCCTATGATTGCACATGCAGGCATCTTCTTTCCCTGTTTTGCATATTTCTGCATTATCCTGTCGGCAGTTTTACCTTTCAGTATCTGAACTCCAACTGTTTTGTCATCAAGTATACCCATCCGGTATGTACCGAGATTTATTTTACCTGTTTCAGGGTCCTGGATTACCATAAAGACTGCTGTACCAAAATAACGACCACCATCAAGTTCATAAAATTTAGGAGATGGGAAGGCATATGTGTCTACTTTGTCTCCATCGACAATATTCTCAAAAATAGGCCCATCTTTCTCTTCTTTTGCCAGAATTACATCTTTTACTGAAAGGTTCACCCATTCTTTGGTAAGATCAACGAGTGAAAGCTTGGGATCTTTTCCCAGAATCATTGCCAGCCTTTGAGTTGTTCCGAATGCGCCTGTTAAAACCGGGCTACTGTATCCTTTGACGTTTTCAAATAAAAGTGCTGGTCCAGATTTTTCTTCTACAATTTTACAGATGTGGGATATTTCCAATTCCCAGTCAACTTCAGCCTTTATTCTCTTTAATTGATTTTCCTTTTCACACTGAGATATAAACCCACGTAAATCCATAGTTGCCTCCTTCCTATTTTTTTTTGATAATACAGTTAAATCCTTGACATTTCAATTAATTTATACTTATACTCTATCATAAAATATTATGTTTTCATACTCCTTAAATTCGCTTATCGTTTTTCATACTGTAGCAAAAACTCGCAGTTTTTCCAAAGCAGCTAATATACTTTTCATGACACAACCCGGTGTGTCAAACCACGTTGCGCAGCTTGAAGCCCAAACCGGAGCCATGCTTCTTAAAAGAGAAAAAGGGAAATTTCAGCTGACCAAAGAAGGAAAAGCAGTTTTTAAATATGCTGAAAAAATTGAATCAGTTGCAAGAGGGCTTGAAAACACCATCAAATCCATGAAGAAAGATGCAAAGCCTGTCCTTAAAATTGCCATAACTCCTGTTTACTCAAGGGTCATGATGCCCTTTATACTCGCAAGTTTTCAACAGGCAAACCCCGATATCGCAATTAAGCTTGATCTTGGTAATTCTGACGATATGTTGAAAACAGTTATTAACATGCAAAATGATGTTGCTGTATTGGCCAACCAGATGAATTCTCAAAAGGTATTTGCTTTTCCTCTGCTTAAAGAGGAACTCGTGCTTATAACCTGTAATAATCACCCTCTTGCAGCAAAAGAAACGGTATCTCTACATGAAATATCAGAATATCCACTTGTGATAAGAGAAGAGGGTTCTTCCACACGAAAAGTCGTACTTTCAGCACTTGAATCAATAAATTTAACTCCAACTTCTTTAATAGAGGTAAAAAGCACAGAATTTATAAAGCAATGGGTATCACAGGGAAAGGGAATATCTATCCTTATTAAAAGGGCAGTGATGGAGGATGAACATAAATATTTGAAGGTAATTCATTTAAAGGAAAATTTGTCTCTTAAGGTATCAGTATTATTTTTAAAATCAAAAAAATACGATACATCAATTCAGAAGTTCGTTGATCATATGGCACAACTTAAAGCTGAATCCTATTTACAGCAATTAAAGAACACAACTATTCCATCTTAATTGTCAGATATTAAAAGTTCTTTTATTATATTTTCCTTTATAGCTCTGCAAATTGACTTTACAATTTCTATACCCTCAATTGACAGGTTATCCCAATGTATTCCCGCAGCCACTACCGTGTTCCTCCCAAGTCTGCTTGTAATCTCCTCTGATAGCGACTTCGCTACCAGATCTTCCTTATGCCCGGTATAAGTAAAAACAGAACTTGTCGCCGCTTTTTCTCCGGGATCTTTCAGGCTCGGTCTGGCCTGGGCCATACCTATTGCACCGATATGGGGTCTTGTTCCACCATATAGTATCACAAGAAGATCATCGCCAAGTTCATAGACGATTGCAACTACTTCATAACCATTCTGGTTCACAGATATTCTTCGGGAACTTACGTGTAATGACATTTTTTCTGCGGAACTTTTTGGGTCCATTGTTATATACCTCATTACTGATTAAAACTCTGAATAAAATTTCTTTTTTGTAAATCTCTGCACGGGAGATTTACAAATGCATCTCCCGTGCAGTTTTTAAATATCCTATTCTTTTGTTGGTTTTGCTTCGCTTAGCGGCCAGAAATTAAAGAATCCTGTATATGAAGCAATCACAGGGAAAGTAAAACTCAGAAGTGCAGTTGCGATCCAGAGTTCCTGTACATAGCCTGCAGCAGGTCCTGCTGGTAAAGGTCCTGCGATAAGCAAGCTGAACCATTTGTATAAGTGATACATAATAACTGCAAGTACAATGTTGATGATAATCAGGATGATACCTTTCATCGGCTGCTTCATTGCCTGAACTGGAGAAGTCTGCATCATAAGGAGCATAATAAATTCTCCAAAGATAAGGCATATAGGCACCTGAACTGTATAAGCAAAAACTTCCATCCCCATATTATCTACAAAAATCATTTTAACAATATATGCAACAATACATACTATTAAACTTACAACAATACCCCAAATAGGCTGTTTGCCGAATGCAGGAGCCTTTGGCGGAATAAGGCTTAGGGGCCAGAAATCAAGCTCTACCCAAGCAAGAATCACAGCAAGGCATGTAAGGAAGAAAGCAAGACTCGAAAAAGCATTAAATGCTCCACTTGGGGGCATTACAGCAGCATAAAAAGGTGCACCTTTCATAAAGTCAAAATTGAAAAACACATTAAAAAGTATCAGCGCTAATGCATAGGAAACTATCAATGTTCCAAAACCCACAAAGGCAGGATGATTGCCCTTTATTGCAGCTGCAGGCCAGCATCCCCACACAACAACGCACCAGAAAGTCATAATAACAGTCATAATCGTAAACAGTGTAAGAGGCGGGGTAGGCGGCACCACAGAACCTCCAACGGTTTTAATCGACCATCCGGCAATAATTGCACCCAGCACCATATTAAAAAGTAAAAGATACAAACCTTTTAAAGGTTGTTCCAGTTTTCCAGCCGGTGCAGGATAGTTACCCTGCCATACCATACCCATGATTATGGATGTTGGTATAAGACACATAGCCAACTCGCCTGCCCAACTGAGAAATGTCTCCGGCTTAAACCATACAATAATTCCGAAGGCAAGAAAAAACACAACCACTGTTCCCAAAATCCCCAACAAGGGCTGCTTTACTTCTCCTCTCTGATTCATACTATGTACCCCCTTCAGTTATTTGTGCACATATTAATTAAATAAAAAAATTACCCTCCTTTCTTGATATAAGATTTAACTGCAAGTATATTAGCATTTGTGACAAAATACAAAAATCACAAAAGAATATCCCTCTTTATTCTGCATATATCAAGTACCTATTTCAGCTTGACTCCAGCCATCAATGTTCCAAGCATGCGTTCCATAGGGTCCTTTGCTGCCATGGTTTTTGCCTCAGCCTCTTTTTTGCTCCATACAGATTCGGGTCTTACTTGAAGTACTATAACATTTCTCGGGAATGGGATATCAGCATCAATACCAAATTCTATATCATAGGCTTTCCCGTAATATTTCTCGATATTTTTGCCTACTTTGGCAAGTTCCTTGATTTCTTCCATAGTTAAACAGTTAGCATTTCTTTTTTCTTCAGGAACTTCTGTCTGAATGATGTCACTTCCATTTTCTTTGTATACACATTGGACCTCTTTGCTTCCCTTTGTGGTTTTTATTAAATCAAAGGTGATTTTATCAACAAGGTATGTATCCGGGGTAACAAAACCGCTTACAACAGCTTCTCCAAGGCCATAGCTTGCATCTATTGAAATTTTTGACATATCTCCATTAATAGGATTTATTGTAAATATGATTCCCGATACTCTGGAATTAACCATTTTTGGTATACCTGCGCCAATATTAAAAACAAAATCCATACCCTTGTTCATCCTGTACATAATAGCTTCTGTACTATATGCGCTTGACCAGCATTTTTTTACATAATCAATAAGATCTTTATCCCCACGAATATTGAGATACGTTTCCATTTGTCCGGGCATAGATGCTGCGCCGCTGCTGCGCACTGCTACAGGACAGTCTTTTCCGAAATTGTCACACATTTTGTGATAATCGGCAAGAATCGCATCTTTGATTACTGCGGGCATCTCTGCAGTTTCAACTAACTCCATTGCTATCCTGCTTGCTTCCTGCGCTTTTTCCAAAGGAACCTGGGAAGGAGGATCAATCAATTTGGTAATTCTATCTTTTATGCCTGTTAAAACAAGATACTGATCATTCGCATAGATTGTTACAGCAAAACCAGGAGAAATAGGAATACCGGCTTTTTTCATTTCACCAAGGTTTGCATTTTTTTTACCAACAAGGTTAAAATCGTTACCTTCCAGCTCATCATAAAACAAGGTAAATCTCTTTTCTTTCTCTAACATACTCTATCCTCCATATTTAACCTAAGATTTGAGCCAGCTGCAGATTATCTGCAGCTGGCTCTTAAAATCAGGGAGTTGAAACAATACTTGCCTTACTTTTAAGCTCTTTCAAGTATTGTCACCAAACCCGTATCACCATCTAATTTTACTAAATCACCTGTCTTTATAATCTGTGTTCCTTTACCAGTACCAACAACTGTGGGCACGTTATATTCTCTTGCGATAATTGCAGCATGGCACATAGGTCCACCAACATCGGTAATAGTACCAGCAATTATTGCAAATGACGGAGTCCAACTCGGTGAAGTGCTCTTTGCCACAAGTATTTCACCAGGCTGAAGATCTGCAAGCTGATCAGGATTAGTCAAAACTCTTGCCCTTCCCTGAACTGAACCTGAGCAACCGGGATTACCTTTCAATGTATTTGAATCTCCGCCTTCGCCACCTTCATCAGCTGCCAACCATCCGTTAAGCGTTTCACTTGTAATACCCCAACTTACAATTGTAAAAGGTTCAGTAACAACATCAGGAGGTGTACCGAGTGCAGGGGGTGGGGTCCATTCAGAAAGTTTTTTCCACACATCTTTTCTCCAGGCAAGCTCTTTGGGCCAGTAAGATGGTCCTCTTGATTTTACGCCTGTTGCCCATCCAGTAACCATATCCCAAATAGCAGCTTTAATCTCATCACGTTTTAAAAACCAAATATCTTCAGCATCCTCCATGAAACCTGCATTTTTGAGAACGTTACCTACCTGACGTACTTTTTTCCAGAAAAGTGTATGGAACCACTGTTCTACATAGAAATTGTGATTTTCAGCATACGGAAGCACCAAACGAGCCAGTTCGAGGCCCTGGTTGAAGGCTTCCCTATCTGCATCAGTCTTAATTAAAGCTCTATATTCTTCTGTTATTCTGTCTCTTTCTGCAAGCGTCGCCTTTACGTCCCTGCCTACCTTTTTGCCAGCCTTCAGAGCAGTTATATTGGCTCTGATAGATGCAAACGGTAGATCAAGATTATCGTTCCAGTTCTGATCAGTGTGGAACC
>CAYSBW010000075.1:0-2561 GCA_964429485.1 uncultured Syntrophorhabdaceae bacterium | reverse complement strand
GAACCACCCTGTACCTGTGGATATGTAGAACCATGGATACCTGGCCACTTCCAGTTCCTTGAGCCATTCCTTTCCTGCTGCATCCTTATCCAGTTCCTTCATAAGTTCTTCAGCTTTTAGGGGTTTTGCAAATTGTTCTTCAAGACCAAGTTTTATTGCAAGCTTTGCGAGTCTTACAAGCTCTTCCTCAGGTTTGAATAGAACCGGATCAAAGCCGGCAGACATCTTGGTTAGTGTTGGTATCGGAACTCCGGGGAATATCTGGTCTGCTGTCTGAAAAAATGTTACCTGTGCAGCATAGGCAAGATTGAGCATTTCAAAATGGTACTGCCAGCATAAAAAGCCTGTATCAATAAGCTCATCCCATTTCTTTAGGAACATATAACCGCTACCCGTGCCAAGTCCATCTTTGATAACACTCATATCTTCCATTTCAGGCAAATCTGTAAAATTCATTGCCTCAAGTTTGTTTATAACATCAACGATCTTCTTCAGCCATTTTTCATATAAGCTATCCCAGTTCTGGAAATAGTAGCCTGCACGTTCCATAAAGTGCGGCACCCTCTTCTGAATTTCTTCAGGATCAGAAACACCAACGGGGCTTATGTAAACATAGCCGTTTGCAACTCTGTGGTCAATACCCATTGAAGGCGGTACGAGCCAGTGACGGTTGTTGAACTGTGATAATGCCATAGACCATGCCTCATCCCACAAAAGGTCAAAGGGATAGTGAGGTACTGTGTAATGCAATCCGTCGTAAAACCATATCTGATTGCTTTCAAATGCAGCCCTCTCCGGATCATCTTTAGAAAATATATACTGATAAGGATACATCTTTTCCCAGCCTTCTGTGCCCGGGATTACTGGAACATCATGTGGGTCCATAAACTTTTTTGCCATAAGCTTCTCCTCTCCTTAATTGTTTAAAATATTTAATGCCTGAACCGTTCCGGCTCATTGAAACACTTCCTAAGGCTGACCTGCACAGCCCGGGAAGTTTTCATATTGTCAAGTAGTTGCCTACTTAATTTTGCCATTCAAAATTTTTAATCTTTAAGAGAAACTCCTTCAAGGCCTTTTCTTTATGTAGCATCCACCTTAAATATGGCATTTTCATCAAAGTGCCATTTGCACATCATTAACCACAATTAAAATGTTAAAATTAAACGTCTAATAAAAATCTAATATGGAAAACCAAATTATTTGAATGTAAATCAATATATTATTTCTCAAACAAAATTATTTCTTTATTTAAGTAAAATTTCCTTAATCAGCACATTCATTAGAAAAAAATATTTTCGATTTTTTTCTGCGCTATTAAAGCACTATGATTAGCCGCAATCAATGCAATAAAGCTTCACTAATCACGATACATCCCTTATGAATCCTGCCAAATTTTACATTAGATTTTTATTGTATTTGTTGTCTGCAATTCTATATCATGAGCTTTTTATGTCAATTACTTTGTTCTTATACCGCATAAGTAAAACTTATGTCAGTATTGTTTTACATACAGATTTTATTTTAGACATTAACCAATATAAGTCTAACTTATGCCTTAACCGGTCCGTATACTTCCTTTTTTATTTTGAGAAATAAAAAAAATTATTTTCTGCATATTTTGTTATTTAATCCTTTAGTAACATAAACTGGACAAATATCATTCAACACTTCTCTGCATGCCAGAAGACATAAAATACCTGTCTGGTCGGAAAACAATGCTCATATTCCTCTAAAGCAAATTAAATTCTTTAATTTCATAAAAACTACAAAAAAAACCTGTTTTCAAAATTCTATCGGAGACTTTCTAGTTCTCTAAAATTAAATAGAAACACATATTGTGGCATACAATGTAGAAAATTCCTTTGCTTAAACCATAATCTTTGGACATTTCAAAAAGTTATAATCAGATTTTCAGTGAAACATTTTTACATTGATAATAAATAAGCCCCAAATGAAAATGGGGCTTATTTATTATCAATGCTTTAATCAAATAAATTTACTTTGCTCGCTCGAGTATCGTTACCACACCCGTATCACCATCCAGTCTGACCAGGTCGCCTGTTTTGATTAGTTGTGACCCCTTGCCTGTTCCTACCACTGTTGGCAATCCATACTCTCTGCACACTATTGCAGCATGACACATTGGTCCACCAACATCAGTTATAGCCCCTGATATTGTGATAAATGAAGGAGCCCAGCTTGGAGATGTTGTAGTTGCTACAAGTATCTCGCCTGGCTGCAAATCGGCCAATTCATTAACATTTTTCAAAACCCTCGCACGGCCCTCAGCAATTCCTGATGATCCCGGCGTACCCTGGATGATATTTGCTCCTTCCGGATCAGCAGCAGCTTCACGTGTTGACAGCCAAGATGAAAGTGTGGAGCTGGTTACACCCCATAGAACAATGGTAAAGGGCTCTGTAACAACATCAGGAGGAGTACCCAGAGCAGCTGGAGGAGTCCATTCAGAAAGTTTTTTCCATACATCTTTTCTCCAGGCAACCTCTTTGGGCCAGTAAGATGGTCCTCTTGATTTTACGCCTGTTGCCCATCCAGTA
>CAYSBW010000074.1:0-10065 GCA_964429485.1 uncultured Syntrophorhabdaceae bacterium | reverse complement strand
TCGTTCCTCGGGGAATTAATACATAACCATCCAACAGTACAGTAGGCAACGACCATCATCCCCCTCGATATACATCCCGGGGGATTTTTTTATATCAACCAAAAAACTTAAAAAAAAGGAGGAAGACATGTACTCACCAAAAATTGAAGAGAGTTTTATATCTACACCTTACCAGAGAAGGAGGGCGTTGACAGCAAACCTTGCCGACATCATTGAGGAGATAGTTGGCAATGGCAGACGTGAAGGGGGTTGTCTCAAGTTCCGCTCCCCCTTCAGGATGGATGAGCGTATCCCTTCCTTTGCCGTGTACCCGTCTACCAATACCTGGTTCGACTGGGGCATGGGCATTGGCGGAGACATAATCGAGTTTTTCAGAAAATGGCGGGGGTGTTCCTACAAGGAAGCCCTATGCGAGGTCGAACACTTTGCCCTTGCAGAGGGAAGCGTAAATCCCCCGGCAAAACCAGCCCTGCCTGCTGCAGGCCAACAAAGAGTTAAAGCTTCCCTGTCTATCCTCCGGGATGGAAAGGGAGAACTACCAGGGGGTTTCTCGCACGCCCGGTGTTTTGTCGTGCAATACGGGAGATCCAGGTACCTTGCTTTCCCCTGCCCGAATCGATACTACCCCGAAGGGCTGGAGTGCCGCAGGATTTCAGGAAATGGCGCGCGCCGCCTCACCTTCGGCAGGAAAAGCCTATGGATTCAGCAAGGCGAAAGCCACAGGTCTTTTGTCGTCTGCGAGAGCATCTTTGACTGCCTGGCAAGCGCCTGTTTTTTACATAACAGCAACCTGCTCGCCCTGAACTCGGTGAGCAACTGGCATAAGGCAGTGGACTGGCTGAACACCAATGCCGGCAGCGCAAGGCTTGCACTGGATGATGATGATCCGGGACGGCAGGCAACAGCGCTCATGCGGGGGAAGCTGACGATCCCCTGTACGGACATATCCGACAAGTACAGTAAAACCGGGGTTAAGGACTTTTACAGGCTCTTGCAAAAAAACAAGGAGGAGAAATGGAAAAACTGACATGGGCGCTTGTAGCTATGGGCATTGCAGGCGTAATACTGAACAACCACAAGAACCCCAAATGCTTCTACTTGTGGGGTTTCACTAACGCAAGCTGGTGTATCTGGGATTGGGTGCACGGCTTGTATTCACAGTCATTTCTGTTTCTTGTCTACTTTCTCCTTGCTGTTCATGGCTGGTGGAAGTGGAGAACAGAGAGTATTTACCGCATGGTTAAGAAGGAGGATTAATTATGAAATTAATGACAAGAAGCATCTCAGAAGCGGCACAGAGGCAATACCCTCTTGGCGCTGATATGGACACACAGAAAGTGGTTGCCAAGTTCTTCGACCCCTGCGGGTCGTGGACGTGGTATTTGATGAACCAGGACCCGGAAGATCCAGATTATCTCTGGGGTATCGTCACGGGGTTTGAAGTTGAGATAGGCAGTTTCAGCCTGTCAGAACTCTCGGCATACAAAGGCCGGCTGGGTATCGGTATTGAAAGGGATTTGAATTTCAGCCCCATTCCTGCAAAGGAAGTCTACGAAAGGCTTCGGGCAGGCGAGCATCTGTGAAAAAACCGCGCTTCAGGAATCAATCCTGAGCACAGCCTTTAATTAAAAAAACTGCAAAAACAATTAAAAAACCTTAGGAGAACATTCAATGAGAATTTCTTATTCGCAGTATAACATGTACCTTACTTGCGGCATCAAGTACCACCGCAAGTACATCGAGGGGATACCGCTTCTGTCGTCCCCGGTGCTCGTGGGAGGCAAGGCGGTCCACAAGGGCATCGAGATCAACTACCTTCAGAAGATCAGCAGCAAGGTCGATCTCCCGGTAAGTGACCTCAAGGACTGCGTTGCAGACGAAATCGAGAAAGGCTTCCAGGAGGAGCTTTTCTTTTCCGAGGACGAGAAAACCCTTGGCAGGGAGAAGCTCAGGGGCCATTGGAAAGATCTTGCGGTATCAGGGGTTGAGGTCTATCACAAGGACATATGCCCAGGTGTACAGCCAGTAGGAGTTGAACAGGAATTCAAGCTGCGGTGGGGAAATCATATCCTCCACGGCTTCATGGACGTGGTTGATGAAAAGGCTTTGGTAAGGGATACCAAGACAACCCGGAAGTCCCCGGCGGAGAATATCGCCCATAACTCCCAGCAGTTAACACTGTATGCCATTGCTTATAAGACGCTCTATGGCAGGCTGCCTGAAAAGCTGTCCCTCGACTATGTGGTGATGAACGGCAAAACCAAAACCGTTATTCGTGAGACAACCCGCACGCAAGAGGATCTGAAAAAGTTCCTCATGAGGCTGCGAAGGGTAATCAACGGTATTCAGGCTGGCGTGTTCCTGCCTCCCAGCGAGGCATGGGCATGTGCGTATTGCCAGTACGCCCCTGAGTGCAAAGAACGACTATATTAAGATGTAAAAATTAAGGAGGGCAAAATGTTTAATTTTTTAAGATTATTTGCACAGAAGAATAAAATGCCGAAAGGTGCAAAAGAAAACTCCATAATGATTAACCCGAAGTTTCATTTTTCAAGCGGCCTTGTCGTGAAAAACGGCGATGTCTCGCTGATCCGTGGTGTGGCTTATGACACTGCCACTGAGACGCCTATCGGGGCATGGGGACGAGTCATGGTTGATGGTGTGGAACATTATACATCGATCAGCCTTCATGGTTACAGCAGGCAGAAACTTGAGCAGGCGCCTGTGGCAGCCCTCGCAAAAGCAATGGAACAGGCAAGAATTAAAGGCGCTGAAGAACTTGCTGCTTATATCCAGACCTCCTTAAAACCATCACGGTAGTTGATATCGAAAAAAATAAGTGCTATTATTATAGGAGGTAAGGAATGAATATGTCAGTAGAGGCCATTAAGATATACAATATATTCAAACAGAAAAACTTCACCGATGAAGAGGCTAAAGAAATTGTCGGTTATTTCGACACAGCCGTCAAGTCAGGTGCAGCGACAAAAGAGGACTTGCTGATTTCAGTCTCTGAGCTTAAGCAGGAGATATCAAATGTCCGCACTGAACTTAAGCAGGAGATATCTACCCTCAGACTTGACATGAATCTGGCAATCTCAAAGTTGGACAGGAAATTCACTGTTTTGGGTATTCTTATCCTGGTTGTCACAATTGCAATGAATCCCCGAGTGCTTGACTTTATCGGCAAAATAGCGGGAATTGTAAAATAACACAATCTCAAACCAACCAAGGCGGCCCATTCGGACCGCCTTTTTTTATTGCAATTCCCGGCGGGGAGGTCAACTACCACCCGAGATATTTCATTGAGTTTAATGTGCGTTTGGACGCATAGCCGGTATTTACCCTGTCTATTGCTGAAAGAAAAGCGATGAGCTGATTCACGGTTTCCACATTCCTTGTATATCTCTGGAATTCATCATAGGCCATTCTCATTACATCCATGTAGCGTTGTGTTGACAAATCACCGCATGTAAGCTTCTTTGCGCTGTTTTTGTATATCCCCGCGAATGATGTGATTACATACATGGCATAGGCTACCGCCACAAGGTCGCTGATATTCGCAACCAAGGCGTCCGCCACGGCAGAGGAAGCTGTGATTGCAGTTGACAGGGAAGATCGTATTGGTACAAAAGGAACGGAGTTTATAAATGCCTTTTCTTCTGCTGACATAGAAGCTTCATTGACCATTTTTTCCTTGATGCTTGTCAGCGTGGTGAGGGAATACTCCTTAAATCCCGTAAAGTTTGAAATCTCAGCCTTCGCTATCCTTTCGCATGTGCCGTCGCTGAAACTTCCCGAAGTGCATCTCCACAAATTCAGCGGGTTATCAGGCGAGGAGCCTTCGAGGATATCGGACAATGTAATAAGAGGCGAATATTCAGTGCATTCCCCCATGGGCACCTCGGTCCCCTCTGTCAGACCTACTATGGGCCCTTTTGTTCCAAGGATGCTTATGGCAATTTCCATCTGCTCCTCAGTGAGGGTGTTTGCGCCAGTTGCCCTGATGTTGTCCTGTGTGGAAATACCCACCTTTCTCAATGTTTTCGAAGGATCGCTTGCCGCATCGTATATCGACTGATGCAATTCGTCAACGCTCTTGCCCATCTGGTCAAGCCATCCCTTTACCGGAGACCAGAAACCATCACTTGTCCCGTCTGTTCCGGATAGTCCGCCAGAGTTGGCGATAGCAGTCTGGAGGTTCGCCTTGAGAGGCCCGCCTACCATGTTTACAGAAGCTTTTGCCGCTGTACAGGAATCAAGACCGAACTTGTTTATCGAATCTGCAAAACCACGCAGTGACCTCAGCACACCATCGCATGTGGGACACACTGTCTGAAGCGCCATATGGAAGGCATAGCCTATTGCGGCTGTACCTGCATTTTGCAGAAACCGCTTGAACTCCTCTGCATTGATGAACTGGAATCCGCCGAAAAACATATCCACGCCCCCGCAGCCGGCCTTCATGTCCGGCAATTGTATTGTGGCTGGTGATACATATTTTGTTGGGGACCTTGCCATTACAGAACCACCCATAAGATATCCCCTTGACTGGCTGTAATAAGCTCCCCCGCTCGACGAAGATCCGCTCATGCCAAGATCGTTAAACATGTTTTGCAGCTCGCCTGCTACGTCTGCAACCGCCGGATTACCTGTCAGAAGCGCCAATATCAGTATAATCGCCGATATTTTGCAAAAGGGCCTCGACTTCTTTAACATCAATTTCCCTGTCATAATTAAAAAGCCTCCTCTCAAGCTCGAAACTGTCTATAAAACCCTGTGATATCAGATCAATTATCCCTTCTGAAGGGATCGCAACAAGGATTGCTGGAACACTTTCAATCCCAAGTCTCTCTGCCATGCCGTTATCAGCAGCAGCATTCGGATACTCCGGCAGTGTACCGCCTAAAGTCACAGGAAACACCGCAAGACCATGCCTGTCCTCAAACTTTTTGAGTTCCGCTGCCTGTTTCTGGCAAGCCGGACATGTCGCGGAATGGATGAAATACAGACCTCCTTTTCCCTTGAGGGCATCTATCGTCTTTCTTATGTCTTTAGTTGCATATGTCAACCCTGTGTCAAACAGCAAGTGAGGATATTTCATGAGGGCTTTTTGCCAGGCTTTTGAAAAATTATCAGACATTACAAGCATGGCCTTGTTATGTTCCATATATGTTTTCACATTTTCTATCGTCGGGTCTTCCATGGCCCTGCTCATCAATTCCTTGCCCCTTCTTTCCATCTGTTCAGTGAATAGTTCATTATTATTCGAGACAGGACTTGATATTTGTTTTTCTTCCATGACTTCGTATTGTTCCGGATCATCGTAAAAGAACCAGCCCTTGTTCTTATCGGTCCACCACATGCCGCCGGATGTTATATCGGCTGCGTGGGCTGATACAGGGATAATCAGTACCATCAGGATCATTAACTTACTTAACCGCATTCCTGATCTCCTCTGTAATATCCCTGTGTTTGCCGTCTATAACAGCTTCTCTGCGCAGTATAAGAACATTGCTGTTTTGTTCGAGAAAATCGTCAAGGGCCTTGTCCAGCCTTGTCACAAACTCCCTGTATTCCCTTTCAAGCTCGGCGGAGGCGACTTCTTTGCTTTCGCTGCTCTGGTACTTTTTAACTATTTCCTGCTTTTTGTTTTCAGCGATAAGCCTTATGTCAGCAGAAACTATTGCCGGCAAGCGGCAGGTGTTCGCATAATAAACCGACAGTAGCCCTGAAGCTGCCCCGAAAAGCATTGAAAGGACAATTACGATTGCCAGATATTGTGTTGTTTTTTTCATAAAAAAATGTCTCCTTGACTGTGTATTATTGCGCAAGGAGCGCAAGCCTGTTTCCTCCCCTGCTCAGGAAAGCCGGGGCTTTAAGGGGGGGGTGCTATTCTGACAATTCCCTTATATAGCTTCTTGGGCATTTTTTAAGATGCATGAATCCATGCCAGTACAGGAAGTGGATCATCACGCCCTCTGAACTTCCCTTTTTTATTTTTTTCAGTATATACGAGCAGATTATTCCTACTATTCCCAATGAAAACAGCATATTAACCATAATCCCTATAAATATCGTTGAAGCAATCACGACAACTTCGTCCATTTCCCAGAAGAAAAATACCATCGGGTCATCGATATGTCTGTTGATTACTACCATATAGCCTCCTGACAAAAAAGGGAGGCTCATCGCCCCCCTTTTTTTTGTTTTGTAATTTTCCTACTCTCTTACAACAACCAGTTCTTTGGTAAATTCAGCTGTCTCTCCGGAATCATCTGTAGCCATCAAGCCTATGGTGTAGGTGTGTGATTCAGAAGCCTTGAATGATATTTTCCCCGTGCCGTTTCTCCAGCCTCTGCCATCGTCCAGATCCCATTTGTAGGAAGAGAGCCTGCCGTCCGGGTCCTCACACTTTGCCTTGAGATATACATAGTTTCCTGTTCCAAATGTTTCCTCTATGGTGCATGTTGGCGGCTGATTGGGATTTACACTCAAGTCTATCGAGTTTGTGTTCGTTGCCCCTGACATCATTGTGGCCGTATAGGAGATGACATGATCACCGGCTTCTGCAAAGGTTGTTCTCAGCCATTCGGCTTTTGTGCTTTCAACCTTAACGCCGTCAACCTTCCATTCATGCGACTCAAGCCTGTCAAGCGGGGTCTTCCCTGCTATTGAAGACCTGACATAAGCATCAAGGGGAGCTCTCATGTACTTGTTCGATAAAGATAGTTTCAGTTTTACTTCAATCGGAGCAGCCCCGACATTGATAGTCACGCTGTCTGTGTTGGTATTGCCATACTGGTCAGTGGCCGTCATCCTTACTGTGTAGTTGCCTACTTTCTTAAAAACATGATGCACTATGGTGTTGCTTGTTTCAAGGGTCTCGCCATCCCCGAAATCCCAAGCGTAATTAATGTTATACGCAAGCCCGTTTATCATCTTCACCGTATAGGCAATCCTGAAAGTTGTATTGTAGGGTCCTTTGCCTTCTGTGTTTCTCACGTTGATTACCGGGGCAGGGTAGGCATAGCCTATAGCCGTAAGCTTGTAATTAGCGGTTTTAATGGTTTCTTCCTTATGCCCGTCAACCCACCCGGAGCATTTAAGAACATGCGGTCCTTCGGCAAGGGGGGTTAAACTGATTTCAGCGCCGTCAACAGTTGTTCCGTCCGGCAGTGTCCACTGCATTACAGTTGCAAGATTGCTGTATTTTGAAGGAACAACTGCGGTATATGTATATTCTTCGCCGACAAACACCGCTTTCTGTCCCTTTATGCTGACCGGTATGCGCGGCAGGCTTACAACATTCACGGGGAACGTGGAAGCTGTAACCACATCCGTACCGGTGAGTGTTGTTTCTGCCTGTATGGTGAATTTTCCCAGCGCCTCATATTTGACAGTCAGCGTATCGCCTTCCGTTTCCTGCCCGTCTACATTCCATTTTACGGTACATGTTCCAGCTGTTATGCAAGGCGCTCCAGCTGTGTATGTATAATCCGTATCAATATAGATTGTCCGTGTCCCCTTTATCACGGGGGTAACGGTTTTTGCTCCTATTACGGAAGCAACGGCGGTGGCAGTCTTTTTCAGTTCGGGGGCTTCGAAAAGATAAGCAGTTACATTTACATACAAATTACCGTCTTTTGACCCTGCAGTGAGAGTTGCCTTGTTTCCTGCCTGTTCTACAGATGCATTCGTCGCCTGGAATTCATAGGCAAGCGTTCCCCATGGAGAGTTCCCCGTAGCCTCGCATGTAAATTCTTCTTTCGCAATTATATAAGCGGGACAATCCACTTCAACTGTAATCGGTGTGTCAAGAATTGTTACCTCAACTGTTTCGCTTACCGCTATAGTCGGCATATCAGGGAGATAAGCGCTTACAGTAACAGTTTTCTGCCCGGGAGAATTAAATGTAATGCCCGTTGATGTTGTAGTTGGACCGTCAATTACCCCGCCTGTTGTATTCCATCTGATTGCAACATCGCCTTCAAGCACGCTTGCAGACATGAAGCACTGGGTTTTCTGCCCAAGATAGCTCTCAGGCGTGCAGGAAACATTGTGTATCACAGGCGGCGGGACAATGACTGTAATATTCGCAGTCTGTTCAATATATATGTCAGGGGTTTCCTGAATGAAAAGCCTTGCAGTGACTGTTTGCTGATCCAGTCCGTTAAACAGTACTGTAATTGTGCTCGTGTTGTTTTCTCCCAACACTATTCCATCAGTTTCGGAATACCATGCGTAAGCCGCTGTTCCCCAGTCGGATGAGCCTGTGGCAGTGCAGGTTACTGGCTCGTATTTGCTTGCCGAAGTCGGGCAGCTTATTGTCAGCGACATGTCAACAGGGTTCACGGCTACAGTTGCATAAACTGTTTTAACTGATTCAGGAGACTCTTCTATGTATGCGTCAAGCTGAACCAGCCTTGTGCCGCCCATCGTGAAATAAATGTCTGTCTCCGGTTCTTGCGGTGATGATATATGAGTATATTGTCCGCTCCATCTGTATTTTATTGTACCTGCGGCAGCAGTGGCCGAAACAGTGCAATGTCCTGTTTCGCCTGCGTTCAATGAAGAGGGGCAGGTAATGCCTGTTACGGTCGGAGGATCGTATTTAACACTCACGGTTTTTGTTACTGTTTTGGACACATCGGGATATTCCGCAAGATATGCCTTCGCAGTGATTGTTGCGCTGCCTCCGTGAGCGTATGTTATTGACGCGACATTTCCGGAGGAGGATATTGTTCCATTTGTGGTCTGGAATTCGTATGCAAGCGTGCCTCCTTCTGAGGCAGCAGTTGCGGTATAATCGTAACTGGTCCCCAGGGCAGGGGATTCTTCGCCTTCAAAGGTCAACGTATTGACCGATGCTGCTACGTATTCTATTCCGTTTATTGTCGGCCCTGCGGAAGAGCCGTTATTTTTCATTATCGCTGCTACATACAGGTCGCTGCCGGCTGTCAGGCTTGCCCATTGCGCAGGTGTGAGAGCCTGCACTTCTGCAGCCGTGTTGCCGGTTGACGTATATGTTAGAGACGTATTAGTCCATGCCGACCCGTCCCATTTTTTATAACTGCCTGCTGACCCTGCCTTGAACAGGAAAGTGATCTGCTGATCTGCGGACTGCGTTACAGACGGCGCCATTGATATAATTCTTGCTGATTCTATGGGGTCGAATACTGTAATGCTGTTCGACGGATACTGTATCTGAACAGGATTGTTTTGCTGGGCAGGGCTGGGGCCGGAACCGTCATAGCCTATTAATACTCTCCAATAGTTATTCCCCCATCCCCAGAGAGTACCATCAGATCCTATAGCCATCTGCGTGTTCACCACGCTATGTCCCATCTTCAAGGGATTCACAAGGGTATTCACTGTTTTGGGGAAAACATTATATCTGCCTGTGTTGTCATAATTACCGGTGGTGCCTATACCAAGCTGAGCCTCGCCGTTATACCCCCACGCCAGAACCGTGCCGTCGGATTTGACGGCCCCACTGGACATGGTCCAGGCGCGTATTGAGACGACATTGCTTAATGGCACGGGAGACCCATAATTGTAATCCAGTACTACATATTTTTCATTATGTTTAAAGTTGTCCATCCATCCTGTACCAAGCTGACCCTGGGGGTTCGCCCCCCATGCCAGAACCGTGCCGTCGGATTTGAGGGCAAGGACATGATTACCTCCAGCGGCTACCTGAATAACATCCGTAAGACCGGAGGATACCTGAACAGGGATGGTTTGATTTGTTGTGGTACCTGAATAACATCCGTAAGACCGGATACCTGAACAGGTGTAGTTTGATTTGTTGTGTTGCCTATACCAACCTGGCCGCAATTGTTTATCCCCCACGCCAGAACCGTGCCGTCGTTTTTAAGGGCAAGGACATGGGTACCTGAAGTGGCTATCTGAATAACCCCTGTAAGACCAGGTACCTGAACAGGTGTATATTGATTTGTTGTGTTGCCTATACCAAGATAGCCGTAATTGTTTATCCCCCACGCCCAGACCGTGCCGTCGGATTTGACGGCCCAGGTTCCGGTCCCTGCGGCTATCTGAATA
>CAYSBW010000073.1:0-10189 GCA_964429485.1 uncultured Syntrophorhabdaceae bacterium | reverse complement strand
CCAATGGCTGGATGGGTGGCAACGCAGCCGGTACATTTATTACACATACAAAACTTGGCGCCTTAGGGGGCAGTGTTTTAGGTACCTATGTTGAGGAAAAATCTTCCTGGGAACTTATGTCACTTGGTACCTGGACAGCAGATCCTCTTAAATTCTGGAGTAGTTTTTCAAGTGATCTTAAGTATTTTGACGGAAACACAATGGTTAACGACGGCAGCATAACAGGTGTCCTAGGTGGTGCTGCAAAATCTTTAGGCGATGCAACAGATAAGGTTTATGCCCCGGCAACGGCACTGGGATGGTATTACCCTGGTGCAAAGAAACACCACGTCTGGGTTTCCGAAATCACGAGCTATAATTATTTAAACAATACCGATACCACACTTGACGGATGGGGAGCATACAAGGGCTATGCAACGGGCATGAACATAGACAACAATACTGTGGGAGGCATTATTGCATTATATATTGACCCCGATGAAACATATAATGCAGGTTATCTTGGCAGCGATGATCTCAATGGTATGATCCATGCTGATGCAAGGATGTTTGCAATGGCAGGTGGAATCAAAAGGGTTGAGATGGCAACGAATATCGGGATTGCACCGAAAGACATCCTGGCAAATATTGCAACCGGGGCTTTTACATCCAACGGTAATGAAGAATTCAGGATAAATAATATCAACCTGGGTAATTTGTACAACAGGCCTTTTGTATATCAGGGAGAAAACATGAATATAAAAGGGCTTGACTGGGGTATCTGGTATGCCACAATTGGCGGTAAATATACAGGGATTAATATAACGGACTCATGGCATGCAGACATCAGACACGGAGATAACGAAATGTTTTTTGGGCAGTACATAGTCGGTTCAAAATGGTCAGACAATATATCAGAGGGTGATACTGCTGGTTCGGGTGCAGACCTTTCATCCGGGCGGACATGGATAGCACTTGGGACGACTATGGGAACCTTCGATCCGAATGTGGCTACGTTCCAACTGGTCAGTTCTGGTATAGGGATAAGTACGGATAAATACCTTTCCATGATAAACGATCCAGAGGGAATATCAGCCCTTCAGAAATTGAATGTGCCTTGTGTGGAGGTGGGTGCAGTGAATCTTGCCCAGAACAGCCAGAATGACCATTTATTCAATGTAGCTATGAATAATGTAAAATTCTTTGGAAATGCAAATGCTGAAGCACCTAAAATATGGGCTACAAACAGTGTAACCGGGAACTATGCAGGTAATCCACTGAACCAGACAGTAGGTTTGTCCGGTGGCGGATTAAATGCCCAATTTACGATGAAGGCATGGAATACGAACAATAACACATGGGCTTCAGGAATTGCTGGCGCTGGAACCTTAAACGGCGCAGGCGCCAATGCATATAACGGTGCTGTTCAATTCAAGGGTGTTGGCGCAGGTCAGATTAATCAGGCTGCAGGCAGTTTTTCAGGGACAGCAGCCGGTGCTGTGCGCGCAGGGAACTGAGCAGGATTAAAATTCTGTTCTTTAAAAAGAGGTTTGCAGGGATGAAAATGAAAAAAATTACTGTTTTAATGACTATCACTATATTATGTTTGTTTTTTTCTAACACAGAACTTGATGCGTCAGAGTTAGGACACACCAATAATTTAAAAACATTAAATAAAAACAATGAAGTTCAGTCTTCCAGGGCTGTAAGCGAGTCGTCTGTCCTTGGAACCGGTTTTAAGATGGGTGTATTCGATATACAGAGGATTATGAGGGAATCGAAAACTATACAGGGATACAGGGAGCAATTTCTGAAAGATGTTGATAAGAAAAGAAAACCCCTGCAGGATCGTGATAATCTTATAAGAACACTGGATGAAAAACTCAAAAAAGATGGTAAAATCATGTCTCCGTCGGACAAGAAAGTCTTTGAGGAAAAACTTGCCAATGAAATCAAGGATGCAAGACGAATGCGAGAGGATTTAAATACTGAAACAGTCAGGATGGAGAGGGAAGTCATGCAGAAAACCTTTATGGAAATCGATGCGATTGTAAAAAAGATAGCTGAAAAGGAAAACTATACCGTTATTTTTGAGAAAACTGCCGGAGGCATAGTCCACCTTAAAAACACGATTGATATTACAGGCAAGGTCATTGAACAGCTAAAATAGTTATCCCCCGGATTGATTCTATATAACAACTGCCCCGATTATTCATTATCAGGGTAGTTGTTATTACTTCTCATTGAATTTTACCACTTCCTTGTCTGCAGCACACTCTGTAATAATACATTCCTCGCCTTGATGCAGAGATGATATTGAAAATATTGCAACAGGTTCAGCCTTGCCTTTTACCGCTACCCTGTCAAGACCCTCTACCTTTGTTTTCCATGATTTATCCTGAATAATAAGTTCCCTGATTTTATTCAGAACTGTTTCTGTAATGATTATATCACAGTTGTATTTTCGGGTAAGACCTTCTACCCTGGCGCCGAGATTTACGTTGTCGCCGATAACCGTATAATCCATCTTTTTCCCTTCAGCGCCGATATTGCCTACAATAACCTCACCGGTATTAAGGCCGAAGCCTGCATAAAGAGGCTGTCTGCCTTCGGATTTCCATTTTTCATGAAGTTCATTCAACCTTCCAGCCATTTCGAGAGTGCACCTGACCGCGAGTTCAGCATGATTATCCTGTGGTAGAGGGGCTCCCCAGAAGGCAACTATCTCGTCCCCTACAAATTTGTCAAGGGTACCTTCCCATTTGAATATTATGTCAGTCATTTCACCGAGATATTCATTTAAAATGTGAACAACCTGCTCAGGTGAATGTTTTTCTGAAAAGGTTGTAAAACCCCGTACATCTGAGAACAGGACTGTAACTTCCCTCCTTTCACCGCCGAGTTTTGCAAGACTCGGGTTTTTTATGAGCTCATTTACAACTCTCTCTGTGACATAACTTGAAAACATCCCGCGTATCCTTCTGGCGTAACGTTCCTCTGTTGCATACCTATAGGCTGTTATAACGAAATAAATCATTATTATACTGCTGCCTGCATAACTGAAATATATCCATATATTTTTATTAAAAAAGAAATAATTGGTAGTCAGGTAGAGAGTTCCAATAAAAACAAAGGATAACATGGCACCGAACAGTGCTTTAAGTCTGACTATTAAAATCGTGAAAATAATACCTGAAACAGCAATGATTATGATATTTGTCAGATTTGTAATTTTGGTTATAAAATCCTTTTGCAGTATCGATGTTATTACGTTTGCATGCTTTTCCACACCGGACATAATACCCACAGGTGTTACCCGTAAATCATATATTCCCACTGCGGTTGCTCCTATGAGTACTATTTTGTCTTTTATTTTAGAAGGATTTACATTTTTTTGAAAAATATCAAGGGCAGATATTTGAGGTGTTGTCCCTTCAGGGCCGTAGTAGTGTATAAGTGCTCTGCCCCAGAAATCAGAAGGGATAAAACTGTCCCCCAGTTGAACTCCATCAGTTGCCTTCAATATCATGGCTTCCATGGTAAGATTTTGAGCAATTCTTGCTGCCTGCAAACTGACAGAGGGAAATATCTCGCCATCAAATTCTATTGCAAGTATCTCTGACCGGAGAATGCCATCTCTGTCAGGAATCATATTGATATGTCCAAGTGTTCTGGCATTTACGGAAAAGTTTTTAAGGGGACTGAGAATTTTATTGGCGCTTATAGGCGGAAATATTTCAAAATTAGCTGAGTTGCGCACCATAGGGAAAGAACTGTCGTAAAGTATATCATCAGTTATTTTAGATTTTTCAGACTTAAAGTCAAAAACAACAGGGAGGATAACGTTTCCGGCTTTTTTTATGGAGTTTGCAAGTATGTCATCGTCTTTCCATGGTTCACTGAAAATAATATCCATTACAATTACTTTAGCTCCCATACTGCTCAAAGAATTTATGATGTATGCCATTTTGCTTCTATCCCAGGGCCACCGGCCAATTTTTTCAAGGCTTTTATCATCAATTCCAACAATAACAACATCTTTCAGAGGCGCTTTCTTTCCATGCAGGTGGTACCTTACGTCGTATACAAGAAGCTCAAGATGCTCCAGAGGAATAAACTTTATCATGGCAAAGATGGAAAAAATCAATGTGATAACAATTCCGATTATGGTTGGAACAATTCTTTTTTTCATTGGAAAGTCTATCCCTTTAATTGATTTTTATTATTTTGACCTGTCTATAAATTTGTTCATATCCTCTTCAAGAAAATCGGGAAAAGGCAGAATCCCCTGCTCCCGCCATTGTCTGACATTTTCTTCAGCGTTGCTGCTTTTTTCTTTATCAAGACCGTTATCTCCTGATAGGTAAATTGTATGGGATGGGAACGCAAAAGATGTTCCGCTTTCCTCAATGAGACCCATGAAATGGAGAAGAATATCTTCCTGGATTGCAAGAAAGGCTGAATAATCTGTTTCTATAATATAGGCAAAAGATTCCAATTCCAATCCTGAATCTTTAAACCCTGTAAGTCGCACCCTTACGCTTGCAGTTTCAATTTTAGGATTTTCATAGAGTGCTTTCCTCATTTCGGTAATTACAAACCGCAATTGATCTGCCGATGTTTCATAGCGTAACTGGATATTATGTCGGAACAGTATTTTGTCCCGCACAGTGAAATTCTCGAGACTCATTGTGGCAAGCTGACCATTGGGTACGGATACTACTGTACGGTTGATCGTGCGGATTTTTGTTGAACGCAGACCTATATCCTCAACAGTACCCGTGTAGTCACCACCACGACAGAAATCCCCCACTCTTATTGACTGATCAGATATTATCATTACTCCACCGAAAAGGTTTTCAAGAGTTTTTTGGGCTGCAAAGGCAACCGCTATACCTCCGATGCCAAGACCTGTAAGCACTGCAGTTAGATTAATGCCTGCTATATAGAATATTGAGACTGCCCCAACTATAACAACAATGGCCTTGATTATTTTTTGTAAAAGGCGTGCAATGGCAATTTTCCCGGATGACTTGGCTATTTCTTTGCGACTCCATAGAATTTCCACCATTGGATCTGCAATCTGGAGGCAAATCCAGGTAAGTCCTGCTATTATAAGGGTTTGAGATACATGAGCCCAAAATAATCGGGAAAGCAATGAATAGGATGAAAATGAAGCTATGTAAAAACCAAGCGATAGAGATAGAATACGTATAGGTCCTTTCAAGCGCCGTATTCTCTGTTTGCTTTGGGCTGTTGTAGTATATCGTCGCAACCCGAAGCGTTCAAAGACAAGCAATAACCAGTTAACAAACCATGCGAGAAGGAATGAAAGCGGTATTACAAGGAATAACCCAATCCATTGCCATATAGGGTATTGAAATAATTTGTAATTCTGTATGGATTTGGGTATGTATCGTTCTACAAGGTTGTACTCGATATCTCTGTGAATTTCCGGTACAAGTTTAAGGGTTTCAGAAGAAAAAAGCCATACAGCCGGTTCCTCTCCATTTTGGACACGTTCAAGTATAATATCGTAAGATCTGGAAGATGTTTCTGCTGTTCCTATCTTTTCGCGATTGGGTTTAAGATTGTCGACAAGGTTACCCTCCGGCTTGTTGCTCAGCTTTGTAACATTTCCTGAAAATCCTTTATTGAGAATTTTCTGTAATTGACTGGCAAGTTCCCGTGCACGTCCGGGAGGTTGCTTTGTATTCAAAAATTCAATAGCTCTATCATAATTTTCACGTTCTGCATACTTCATGAAACCGAGCAAAGCTCCCTGAGGTGTGCTGCGTCCGAGGGGATCATCAATAGCTTCGACCTGTTGTTGTCCTGAAAAAGCCGCTTCCTTTGGCGAAAGTTGAATAGAAGGTTTTTGTGCATACAGATTTGCTACTGCCAAGGAAACCATGATGTAAATAATTAAATTTAAGAGCAATATCTTCATGAATTTGTTCATCTTGTGATTATACAACCAATTTGTTTATTAAATCAATGCGCTCCTGCTACAATAAGTTATGAAAAAAAGAAGAAAGTATTGAGTAATTATTTTTTACTGAAAAATAATAATTGAAAACAAGAATGTGTTACAGTTTCGCTATATTTTTGGTATATACTTTTAAATGATTTGCGCCCGTAGCTCAGTTGGATAGAGCGTCGGCCTCCGGAGCCGAAGGCCCCGCGTTCAAATCGCGGCGGGCGCGCCAATTATTTCAATAACTTAAAGAACATTTTACTAGCTCAAAAAAAGTCATTGCTACCCTAATTGATACCCATTCGGAAATAATTAAATTAATAGAGCAAAGAAAAAAACTCAATCAAAAAACAGTCTCATCAGTTTTAATCAATTATATTTGTTTATTCGTAATACTAATCGAAGGAATGTATTTAAATAGGAGGTATCTGCTAATGTTGGTTCAAAAAAAGTCATTGAACGTTAAGGGAGTAGCGGAAATCTATGGATTGAATCCCGGTACGCTCGCCAATTTGCGCTCACAGAAACAAGGTGCAAAATATTACAAGGTAGAGCGAAAGGCTATGCATCGAGTTTAGGATATAGAAGCTCGGCTCTTCTCGGAACCAAAGGTTCCTATGGTTCTTACAGAACAGCAGAAAGACTTTTGTAAATTGCAACTATTTTTCCACCACCCACTTCAAACAGAAATACATCACCTGTGGATCCGGCAGACAGCAGGCATAACCTGCCAGTAGCTCCTAATCTGCTGAATCGGAATTTTCAGGTGGAACAGCCCAATGGCGTGTGGTGTACATCGAAATGTTTTATAATAGCCATCGTCTTCATCCGTATTTTGAATACAAAAATCCGCATGATCTTGAAAAGCATTTTATGCTGGCAAAAGCAGCTTAACCAAGTGTCTATTTTTAATTGACCAGAGTACATTTGATTGATTTTATAGATAATCATGGATATACTTAAAGCTGTGGAAGACAAACATATTATGTCAATGTGCCTCGATGAAGCCATGGAAGCATTCAAATCAGATGAAGTACCTGTCGGAGCTGTTATGTTGTCTTCATATAATAAGGTTATAGCCAGGGCTCATAACCAGACAATTTTTAATAATTCGCCCATGGCACATGCTGAGATTCTTGTAATAGACAGTGCATCAAAAATACTTGGCAATTGCAGGTTGACCGGATGTACACTCTTTGTCACAAAGGAGCCATGTATCATGTGTGCTGGTGCAATTATAGAAGCGAGAATAAAAAGGGTGGTCTTCGGATGTTATGATACAAAAAAAGGGGCTCTTGTTTCTCTTATTAACATAAATCAACTGCCGCTCAACCACAAAGTTGAAATTACTGGCGGTGTCTTAGAAGAAAAGAGCAGAGAAATATTAAAAGATTTTTTTAAAATGAGGAGAGGTACCGAAGTGGTCATAACGGGGCCGACTCGAAATCGGCTGTACGCCTTGTAAGCGTACCGTGGGTTCGAATCCCACCCTCTCCGCCATTAACATCTAATAATATCTATAAGTTATATATTGTTTAATGTGCTAAATAGTGTCACCAAAGTGTCACCAAGTAGACTTATCAATTGTTTGCAGCTAATTTACAAAAAAATAAAAGTAAATTGCACTAAAAGTGAGAGACTTATTGCATTTGTATGATAGACAATTGCATTTTGACGATAGAAACTTTACGTGGTTCAAGCTCAATACGCCGAGGGATCCCCCTTCTTCAGAAGAAGCCATTTCAAGCACATTTCCACACCTTTCTCAGCGTTTGCATGTTTGCAATGCCCAAGCTGGAATGCACACCACATCGGGACAGAGACGCCGGGGATGTTTTAATGACATGGATAGAGATAACCCTTTTTTTAAAAGTTCTTCAGAACAGTCGATTACACACCCTTTATCTCCGGGTGTCCCCATAATAATAGATTTTTTATGTAATTGAGGATTCTTCTGTATAGCCGCCTGAACATAGAAGTGAGGGATGTGAATACATGCTGCTCTCATATCAGCATATTAGTACACTTGTTCTACTTTAGCAAGTCAATTTCTTAAAATAATCTCTTTATCAGTGTTTTTTCTTGAATATATCTTATAATGTAGTACTCTTATTCTAAGATAATATAAATGACGAAACAACACCATACCAGGGAAAACATCCTCGATTTTATCAGGAGGTTCAGGCAGATTAACGGGTTTTCTCCTACGCTCCGTGAGATTGCCCAAAACTGTGAAATAACAAGTGTCTCAGTTGTACAATACCATCTTAAGCGCCTTGAAAAGGCAGGTCTTATAACAAGAAGCAAGGAAAAGTTCCGGAGTCTTGGAATCACAGGTGAGAGAACGAAAGCAGAGACGGTACCGCTCCTCGGCACCATCTCTGCTGGACATCCCGTTTGGGTTCCATCGGTTGACAAATGGAGTACTGAAGCACATAGAATGATTGAAGCGCCCCGGGAGATCACCCGTGGAAGACAGGATGCATACGCACTTCAGGTCAAAGGCAACTCAATGGTTGATGCCATGATAGCCGATGGAGATATCGTTATCATGGAGCAAGCCGTAGATATACAGAACGGTGATGTTGTTGCATGCTGGCTTAAGAACGAGCAGGAAGTTACTTTGAAAAAGATATTTTTTGAAGACAATAGAATACGGCTGCAGCCTTGCAACCCGTACATGCTGCCTTTCTATCATGATGTTGAGAATATTCTGGTTCAGGGGAGGGTCATAGGGGTCCTTCGTTATGGTTAATGCCGTAAACCCCGCCTGTTCAGGGCGGGAAGGATGTCAAGGTTAATCTTCGAAGATATCCTCCTGATATTGACAGCGCTGCTCAAAGCCCGCTCAAGTCGTTCAGAGAGGAACCGAGCGAGTCAGTGAACAAAAGGGAGCAGCGAGGCTCCCGAGAGCGTGAAGGAGCGTCTGATTATAATAATCTAAAACAAAAAGTCTATACGGTAGTATTAATGTATTGTTCACATAATTAAAAAAGAGGTAATATTATTAAATGAAATTTAATTTACTTGCAATATAATCAAAGGAGATGGATATAATGCCTGATAATATTGATCATTTTTTAAAAGAATTACAAGAACAGATTAACGATGAAACAATTATGGATTTTGGGGAAAAAGCATTCGAAAGGTGGATAAACCCGACACATATGCGTCCTATAAATAATCCTGACGGACATGCACGTATTACCGGACCCTGCGGCGATACAATGGAAATTTTTCTGAAAATGGAAAACGGAAGGGTAAAAGACGCCTCTTTTATAACAGACGGCTGCGGGCCAAGTATGATCTGTGGTTCGCTCGCAGCAGAACTTGCTTTGGGAAAAGAACCTGCCGAGATAAATAAAATTACTAATGAAACCATTCTTGATACGGTTGGAGGGCTTCCCGATGAAAACAAGCATTGTGCGTTGCTTGCTGCTAACACTTTACATGAAGCAATTTATAATTACACAAAACAGAGAAAGTAAAAAATAAAAAGAACAATAAAGTAACTTTCACAGAAGGTTCTTTTACAAAGATACGCGCGTTATCAACCTGAATACGTTGGGTTAATCCACCTGTTATTGAAAAGGCATTTTCCAGAACGTCAAAGACATCTCCCATTTTAATTGTAAGTGTGGCATCAAGGACCTTATATCTGCTGAAGCCCAGTTCGGTGAGATGGATATAGACTTTTACTGTTTTGCCGCCTATGTTTACTGTATATTCAGCCCAGTCATAGAGCATCTGTTCTCCCGGAAGGGTAAAGTAGGGTTCATAGTATTTTTGAGAACCCATGTCTCTTTCGGTTTTAAGATGCTGCATAATATACTGGTATATACTGATAGGGGTGCCGGTAAAACCCTTTGACCGCAGATTTTCAATGATAACACTACCTTCTGTTTTCTCACAAGATAAGATTCCTTTATATATTCTGCAAAAGGATCGATGAGAACCGGAATAGTGGGTTCACGGTGATAAGAAGGGTACATCTCCGATGCAAGCACCTTTTTTACAGTACTGCGGGATACACCGACAAGATCTGCAATCTTTCTTGTACCCATATAAGGATTTTTCTTCTTCAAATTTCTTATTGTCATCCAGTCTTCCATACTAACCACCTTTTTTCCTCCTATCAGTTTTTGATAGGAAATATTTTATTGCAGGTGGACTAAAATTGGTGAAAAAACTGGGTTAGATTAGCATGATAAATTACAAATGTCGGTTGCGAAA
>CAYSBW010000072.1:0-10317 GCA_964429485.1 uncultured Syntrophorhabdaceae bacterium | reverse complement strand
GCTGCTTTTTCAGAATCAGGAAAATCTCCCTTACTGTATCCAAGATGCCTGTATGCTTTTTGAAGGTGAATAGGCTCAGGATAATGTATGAGTGTTGTAATGCCTTTCTCCTTCAGATAGGCCATTAGCTCATCTCTTCTTCCTGAACGGACAACAAAGAGGTGGTATACATGATACGCCCATGGCGCTTCATCGGGCAGCACAAGGGGGGTGTCCAGAAGGTCTCTTCTGTAGAGCCATGCAAAATGCCTTCTTCTCACATTCCATTGGTCTAGCAAACCGAGTTTCAGACTTAAAATGGACGCCTGCACCTCGTCAAGCCTGGAATTAAAACCTTCAATGGCATGTACATGTTTTCCTTCCTGTCCGTAAGCTCTCAACATTGTTGCCTTGTTGTAGATTTCCTCCGAATCAGTTGCTATAATGCCTCCATCACCGTAACAACCAAGGTTCTTTGTAGGGTAAAAACTGAAGGCTGCAACATCACCAAGGGTTCCAACCATTTTATCGTTATATCGCGCACCGTGGGCCTGACAAGCATCTTCAAGAATTTTCACTCCGTGCTTTGTGCATACCCCGCGGATTTCATCCATCCTGCAGGGATGTCCATAGAGATGGACAGGAATACAGAGTTTCACATCACTTTCCTTTGTCAGCAGATCATCAAGCTTCCGGGGATCCATATTATATGTTTCCAATTCTATATCACAGAAAAGCGGTATGATACCATGAACAGAAAGACTCATTGCAGTTGAAATGTAAGTGTTGGGAGTTGTTACAATTTTGTCTCCTCTCCGGAGGCCTGCAGCCAGGCCGCCTATTTTAAGTGCATCTGTACCACTATTTACAGCTATGGTATATCTGACGCCAAGGTAGGAGGCAAAGGATTCTTCAAAAGCCCTGACTTCATCTCCAAGTATATATTCTCCCTTTGACAGCACATTCTCAAAACATCTGACAATATCTTCCTTTATCTCCTCATGATCCCTTTCAAGATTGAATATCTTTACTATCATTACCAGTACTCCTTTCTGTATTTCCTGTAAAAATCCACTGTTCTTCCAATACCTTCCTCCAGTGAGATGAGCGGTTGCCATCCTGCAATACTTCTGATTAAAGAAATATCCGCATAGTAATCTCCGGGTTCGACCTCTTTTCTTTCCCGGGTAAATTCTGTCAACTCAACTCTGCCTGTGCCGGTAATCTCCACAATCTTCCTTGCAAGATCTATAAAACTCAAGGGTACGCCTGTCCCAACATTAAAAACTTTGCCGTAGGCAGAATCAACCGTTGCTATTTTCAATAGACATTGCACAAGATCTTCCATGTAGAGGAAGTCACGTAATATCCTGCCGTCTCCGAATACAGGAATATCCTCATTATCCATTGCTTTTCTTATAAACCAGTTGAACACACCGTATTCATCATGCTTCATCTGATGCCTTGGCCCGTAAGTATTGGTTATCCTGAGACATGTTCCCTTTATCCGGTATATATCATCATAAACGAGTACCAACTTTTCTGCTGTCAGATTGGTAACTGCATAAATTCCCATGGGATTTGTAGGATGGTCCTCATCAACAGGAAGTTTTACGCTTGCTCCATATTCTCCTCTTGTCCCGGCAAAGATCACCCTGGCAAAAGGGTTGTGATGTCTTAAAGATTCAAGAAGTACAAGGGTCCCGCGACAGTTTATATCAAGATCCTGAAGAGGATTGCGCATGCTGTCCACATGATTCACCTGCCCTGCAAGATGAAATACATAATCCTTTCCTTTCACAAGGTGGTTCATCGAAAGCTCATTTCTCACATCTGAAAAATTTATCTTTACATTGCCTTCAATATCTTTGATGTTGAAGAGATTACCCCCCTGTCTCGGCAGCATATTGTCTACAATTGTTACATTCGCACCGGCTTTGACAAGCTCTATGGACAGGTTGCTCCCTATAAAACCAAGCCCGCCTGTTACAAGAACTTCCTTTCCCTTAAATGCTTCCATAGGATCTCCTGTGATAACTCACTTTTTTTTCCTTTCCATCTCCCACAGCTTCGCCTGTTTCATGAAAACATAATACATTGTTGAGGCGATAATTATAAGTCCCGGTATTCCATCAAGAAAACCCCTCTTGAAAATATAATCCCTGAAAAAACGATAGAGAGGTCTCACAATCATATCAACAAGACGGAAAGGGCGACCTGAGGTATAAAGATCTCCGGCATAAGCCTCTGAGTACCTGTCAATCGTTCTTATCTGGTGGGCAGTATCAACATAGGGAGTATGCATATAATAATTTTTCAGCTTGCCCGTCTTCCCTTCAATATGGATTTTAGCATGGATACCTCCTTCCCATTTTCCCCTCTCTTTTCTATACAATCTTATCTCATGGTCAGGGTACCAGCCTCCGTATTTAATCTCCCTGCCGAGATAAATATTTCTTCTGTCTACAATAAAACCATTGAAGGGAGTTTTAACTGAAAGTATTTGCCCTATCTCATCTTTGATATCATCTGTAAGCCACTCATCAGCATCTATAAACATCACCCACTCATTATTGCACAGTTCGTGGGCATGCTGGTACTTTTCTCTCTGGCTGGTTGTGTCATACTGGTAGAGCTTGTTTGTATATCTGGCAATTATTTCCTGAGAGCCATCGGTGCTGTGGGAATCAACAACAATAACCTCATCTGCCCATCCGGCAACACTTTGGAGAGCCTTTTCAATGGTATGGCCGTTATTCAAGGTAATCATGTACACGGATAAGGGCAATGGAGAAACACAGGATTCTCGATCAGGGGTTCCGGGTTCTATGATCATGAAATTGAATTGATTATCCTTTTAAGTTTAATGAGTTTTTTCATAAAAGTTTTTTCTTAATTTACACTAAAAAGAGCTTGAAATCAAACCTGACGGAATGATGGCATCATCTGTCACAGGGCTTTGCCTGATGATGATCCCGTCCGAGAAAATAATTTGTCCAGGATGATGTCTGATCAAGAGCCCAGTTGCGTGGCGGAACATATTCTTCTTTCAGAGACGCTTCTTCATTACAGGATTTGAGCCTGTCATAGGCGCGGACGTAGATGCATTTTCTTTTGCCGGGGTAAACTTCGCACCAGCCTTCTGACGACCCTCCGCAGGGACCGTTCAAAAGAGATTTCGGACATTGTGATTGAGGGCAGAGAAAGGCTGTCTCAGCCAGAGCACAGTCTCCGCAATTGCGACAGCTCGAGCTTATGCTTTTTATAATGTGTTCAATTCCATTAAATGGCCCTTTTAAAAGTGAATCATCTATTTTTCTGAAAAATGTGCAGGCTGTCCTGTAGGCAACAGTTCCCTGAACAAACAACAGGCGATGCAAAAAGCGCATTGCTGCATACCCCGGGCTCTTATCGGGAAAGCTCCTTTCTTCAGAAAATTTTTCGCTGTTCAAACCTGTTTCAGAGTCCTTCCTGTAAAGGTAGAAGCCTTCCGGCTGAGGATAATCAAAATAATGTACCAGAGACATCCAATCACTGACAAGCTCTCCTGATCTGCCTATAATCCATTCAATGTCTTCATACTTAAGATTCGGGCCGCCTATATGAGCGCCGTTGTAACCAATTCCGCAAAGAAGAGCAATCTGTTTCGCCGCTCTTTCAAGTCTTGCAGCCTTACCCTTGTCACTTGATTTTGATTCATCTTCGCATAGTCTGCATAAATCATCAGTTACAACACATCCTGGAACACTTTTCCTGTTCATTGCCCTGGCAGCAGGGAAATTAAGCACATAGACATTACCAAGAACAGGGATATTAATGTCACAATATCGCATGTAACGGAGAAGCTCATCAAACTTGCGTGCATCAAAACCCACCTGCGTTACAACAAAATCAGCTCCGGCACGGACTTTTTTCAACAGTTTGTAATATTGTACCATTGTCTCGGATTCCAGTTTTTTGAAAGGAGAAACTGCACATCCTTTGAAAATATTCGCAGGAGGGAGTTTGATTCTTTTACCAGGCATCCTTCCTTCAAACTCCAGTCCTCTGTTCATTGAACTCATAAGATTCAGGAGCTGGACAGAATCAAGATCAAAAACAGGCTTTGCCTTGCCTTCAAAACCTTCAAGAGGAAAATCCCCTGTCATGGCAAGGAGATTGTTAATTCCCATGCGGTTCAGGGCATGAAGGGCTGATTCAATCTGATTCCGGTTTTTGTCTTTACAGGTAAAATGCACAATAGGATCAATGCCTGTTTTGGCAATTTCCATACCCATTACATCAGGGGCAAGAGTTGGATGACCGCCAGGATTGTCCGTCAGTGAAAGGGCATGGATAATTCCTTTTTCAGCAGCTTTTTCAGCAAAATCAAGTATATCTTCCTGTGCCTTTCCAAGCGCCTCCCTGCCGGGAACAAGTTCAAAGGTATAGACAAATTCATTACGCTGTAACAATGTATTTTTAAAGCGATCGGGCATTATTCAGGTCTCCTGTTCTCAGGATTTTTTGATGGATGCAATTATATCCCGGGTTGAATGATCTTTAGGATCCCCCACAATAGCTACTTTACCTCCATAGGAAAGAACAATATCCCTTTCAGGTACATTATCCACAGTATAATCGGTTCCCTTTGCATGTATATCAGGCTTGAGTTCAAGTAAAAGGCGCTCCACAGTAGGATCATTAAAGGTTATCACATAATCAGTGCATCCCAGGGCAGCAATAATTTCAACCCTTTCTGCTACCGGGGTTACAACCTGCTTCCTTTTGCCAAGTCCTGCAACAGAGGTATCATCATTGATCGCCACAATGAGAATATCGCCAAGCTCCTTTGCTCCCTTCAGATATCTCACATGTCCCACATGAAGAATATCGAAACATCCGTTACCAAACACTATTTTTTTCCCTTTTTTCTTTTCCGCTGCTACAATCTCCTTTAATTCATCAAGTTTATTAATTATCTGTCCCATATATTTTTTTCCTGTTTTTATTGAAAATTACCTAAGTATTCAAAACTGCTTTGAGCTCCTCTACGCTGACAGTTGCCGTTCCTCTCTTCATTACAACTATGCCTCCAGCAATATTGGCAATTTGCGATGCCACATAAAAATCCGCTCCGCTTGCAAGTGAAAGAGTAAGAGTTGCACATACTGTATCGCCGGCGCCTGTTACATCGGCCACATCATCCGTGCCTGAGATAGGTATATGATGGATCTTTCCATTATCAAGGAAAAGGCTCATCCCCTTATTCCCTCTTGTAACAAGCAAAGCCTTCAACTCCATGAAGTCCATTATTCTTTTTCCCACAGATTCAACATTGTGACTTTCTTCAAGAGAACTGAGAGAGTAAGCTTCTGCTTCATTGGGCGTAATAATCGTCAACCCCTTGAAGGCATTGAGATTATAACGTGAATCACCTACAACCAGTTTGGTTTTAGCAATTTCCTGCATGGTTTCAACAGTCTTTTCATCAACAGCGCCATGCCCGTAATCGGAAAGAATGAATGCATCCACAACAGGCTCTATTTCTTTCAGTTTTTTTTCAAAAAGCTTCCTTGCCTCTTCCGGAAAAGGTTTATTGCTGTCCCTGTCTATCCTTATTACCTGTTGTTTTGATGTGTGGGTGTCTCCGGCAAGTATTCTTGTCTTTGTAACTGTTTCACCTTCGTACCTTACAAGACCGTCCGTTGCAATTGTTTTATATCCGGCGAAATATTCCATCAACCTTTCCCCTGTTGCATCATCACCGATAAAACCAAGGGGGAATACCCGGGCTCCGAGAGTCAACAGATTATTTATCGTATTCCCAGCGCTTCCGGGATATACCCTTTCTTCTTCATATTTGACAACAATAACAGGGGCTTCTCTTGAAAGCCTGTAGGGTTTTCCAAATATATAAATATCGGCAATGATATCACCGACAACACATATTTTCTTTCCCCTGAATCTGTCGATAATTTTCTCTATGTTGAAAATCCTGTCTTTACTTTCTTCCCTATACTTATCTTTCTTCACCTTGAACCGTTTCCTCCGGATAACCTTCCTGCAGCATTCTGGTTTGCGGGCTCCCATTAAGGATTTCCTCCACCTTTAAAAAAACTTCCGCTGGACTTATCCCTTTAAGGCACTCGTGGTTTCTGTCACATTTTTTATTATTGCAGGGCCTGCAAGGAATTTCTTTTGCCATCACATAAGTATAATTATTGGTATATCTGGTATATTTTTCATCCATAGGTCCCAGGAGCACAACGGTCGGGATATTTAACGCCACAGAAATATGTCTGGGTCCTGTATCATTGCTTACAACAACAGATGCCTTTGAAAGACAGACTTTGAGATCCCTGATTCCCATGGATTTTATTTCCATAAATTCCTTGTGTTTCACACCTTCGTATATTTTACTGGCAAGGCTGTCTTCTCCTTTACCTGGCAGAATATAGATTTTCATGCTGTAAGCGCTGGAAATCATATCCGCAAGTTCAGAAAAATGTTCCGGGGGCCAGCATTTTGAAGGCCCATACTGGGCACCTGTGATAAAAACAGCATAGGGCTGACGTACATCAGTATGATCCTGATCAAATTTCTGTTCCTCGTCATCTGTAATTGCAAGCATCGGTGTATCAGAAAGCCTTTTACCGCCAAGTACGTCCATAATCTTCAGATAGTGCTCAACAGTAGGCTCAAGTTCATTATTCTCAGGCACATGCCGGGTAAGCATAAAACCTCTTTTATTCCTCGGATATCCTGTTCTCTCGTTTATACGGGCCATATAAAAAAGAAGGGCTGAACGGAATGAATGGGGCAGCACAACAGCTCTCTGAAAACCTGAATTTTTTATTGATGTCACTGCGTCAAGCATTGACATCATCCCTTTGCTGTCGAAAGGTATAAATCTGTCAAAAATATTAAGACCATTATACAGATGGATGCTGCTTGTCCTGCCTATACCCCATAATTCATCCTTCAGATGAGCCCTCAGGGAATTAAGAAAGGGCACGGCCATCACCATATCGCCAAGCCAGTTAGGCAGATATACTATCGTCTTTCCAGTCACTTCTGACACCCATGAAAGAATTGTATTTTATTGTGTAAAAACATTTTTCCTTATTTTCCATTTCCCTGTCCAGCTCATTCATCCGCTGAAGAAAAAACTCCTTATTCTCCTGCCATTCCTCTGCTGTGGCTGATTCAACATCTCTGATGAGCCGGGCATATTTCTGTTGTCCATCCATATCTGCATATCCATTCAAAAACGTGCAGAACATTGCCTTCAATTTATTGACAAAAAGGTCTGCTTCTTCACCGAGAATCATGCATGTTTCATCTGTGAAATTATCGAGAAGATCCATTTTTTCAAAATCTATCTGATTCGCATCTTTTGCAATATCATAAGCCTTTGTTCCTATAAAAGGGAAGAACAAAGACCAGCGTATCCTTCCCGGCTGTATCCTTGCAAGAAGATTCATCGTTTCCATCATATCAGCCTTCTCTTCATGGGGAAGACCTACCATGACAAAGGCGGATGTATGGAGACCGGACTTATGGGCAACATTGAAAGCCCTTTCAATGTCCTTATTTGTCATGTACCTGTTGAGAACATTCCTTCTTATTTTGTCACTACCGCTTTCAAGACCGAATTTCACTATCCTGCATCCTGCATCCTTGAGATACTGAGCCATGTCTTCATCGAATATACGTGCATGGGCATTGCATACAAAACCTGTATCTGTGGCTTCCCTGTATTTTTCGGAAAATTCCTTGAGCCACGCTTTATCAAAAGTGAATACATCGTCATCAAATATGAACATCTTTATCCCTTTGTAATTGGAAAGAAGATATTGAATTTCATTTATTATATCATCGACTTTGTGCCTTCTCAAATACTGCTTCGGTAAATGGCCATTATCCCTGTATAATTTCATTATCTTGTGATTCAGACAATAGGTACAGCGAAAGGGACAGCCTCTTGAGGCAAGGAGACCTACCCATCCATCCTTGGCATCTATCATCTGTTGAAAGTCAAAGATTTCATAATCCTTAAAGGGAAGCGCCGATATATCAATATATGGGCGCAGAGGTTCCAGAATAATCTTTCCATTCTCCTTGTAACCGAAATTCCTTATGCCTTTCGGATTGCCTTTACGGACAAGTTCAAGCAACGCCTCCTCTCCTTCCCCAAGGCATATATAATCAACAGCCTCTTCAGCAATTGTAGCAACCGGGTCCATGGTAGGATGAATCCCGCCGAATATGATGGGAACATCGTAATATCCTTTTATGCTTCGGGCAATATCAACAGCATATTTGTACTGATTTGTGAGAACTGAAAAACCTATAAAATCAGGCTTTATGGAGAGGACATCCTTCTTTATCCTTTCAAAGTCAAGATCATAGCCGAGTTTTTCATTAATATTCAAAAGATATGTCTCCACACCCTTTGCCTTCAAAAGGCCTGATATGTAGGAAATCCCGTAGCTGAATCCTATCTGGGCATAAAGATTGGGATATATAAACAATAATTTCATCATTTCCACCTTACGCTGAATATATTGCGTTTTTAATTACCTGCAATACTTTCCTGAAGAAAATCCATACCGCTGCCAATAACAGATCCGGATCTAATTAATTGATTCATACATTTTCATTACTGCCTCAAAAACATCTTTTACAGTAATGTTTTCAATGCATTTTCTATTTTCGCAATTTTTATTTTTACAGGGACTGCAGGGCAAATCCTTTCTTACCACTATATTATTACAACCATAGGGAGCATTTATTTCAACATCGGTAGGACCGAATATTGCAACCACAGGTCTTCCTCCCAAAGCTGCAAGATGCATAACTCCTGTATCACCGCCTATATACATATCAGCCCTTTTCAGAAGAGCAAAAAGCTGCGGCACATCCGTGGGACAGGACAACAATGCGTTGTTCCCTGAAATTTGCCTTAATTTTTCCGCTTCTTCTTTTTCACCGGGACCCCACAATATCAGAACATCGCCGCATGTCTCATCTTTTATTTTTCTGATCAATGATCCGTAATTATCAATGCTCCATCTCTTATATTCACTTCCACTACTGGAAAAAGGATTGACCGCAAAGATCGGTCCGGAAACATCCGACCGGGAAAGAAAATCATCTATATATCGATTAGCTTCATCAGGAACAACAAGTTCAACATCAGGAACTTCTCTGCCCGCACCAAGATAACCTGCGATAAGCATATTCCTTTCAACCTTGTGAATCCTCCTGTCACTTCCTTTGACTGTCTCATTGTAAAAAAGATGACTCTTTTCCTTTGCATACATCTTCCCATAACCAACTCTTCTTGAAGTTCTGGTAATTACTGAAAATATTGCACTTTTTATTATTCCGTGAAGATCAACAACAATATCATATTCAGTCTTTCTCAATTCCTTTAAAAAGTTATTTATCCTTTTTCCTGCTGATATAAAATTCCCTTTTATAAAATCTTTAACTATGGAACTTCTCGGGAATTCGATAACTTCATCTATAAAATTCTGACAAGAGAGAAACCTGCTGACAGAGCCCTCAACAAGCCAGACAATACGGGCATCTCTGTATTTTTTTCTGACAGCAACCACAGCAGGTATGCTCATAAGCACATCTCCCAGTGAGCTGAGACGTATTACCAGAATATTATCAGGATTTGGCATCCTTAAGAATTTCAATAAGAGGCGAGGGGATTACTACAGGTTTTTTCCCTGAATTTACACAGATATGTTTTGTCTTGCCTTCCACTATAATATTTCCATTTTTGTATATCTCGTAATGGAATGTAAGCCCTCTGGATTTCAGCTCTGATATGCCGGTTCTGACAGTAAGAAGATCATCATAGGTAGCAGAATTATAATATTTTGCCTCCAGCCCCACAACTACAAGTTGATAACCCATTTCTTCAAAATCTCTGTATGTAAAACCCATTTCTCTTATATATTCGCTTCTTCCTATTTCAAAATAAACTGAATATTTTCCGTGATAAACAACACCCATTCTATCTGTATCCGCATACCTCACACGGATAATTGTCTCTGTAAATTTCATATTATCAGTGCTATTCACAGATTTGTTGTAGCTCTCCATTTTAAAGAGCTCTCATGAATTCAGACCTTAGCATGGAAGGATCCCTCTGTTTAAGGACATATTGAATTGAATTTAACATTTTTTCCTTTGTCTCCGGAAGCCATCCTTTGACAGGAAGATAATTTGATGCATGATTTGCGGCAAAAAACATGTGCGTAACATTGATATTTTCAATCATGACAGCAAGTTCTTCAAGAATTTGGTAGGGATCAGGGACTTTAAAAGTCCCTTTTC
>CAYSBW010000071.1:0-10522 GCA_964429485.1 uncultured Syntrophorhabdaceae bacterium | reverse complement strand
CGAACAGATCTTAGAGGTGTAAAACATGAGGTATGCAGAAACAGGGTATAACCTGGAAATTGATTTGTCAAAAGGAAGCATAGAAAAGGTGGAGACCAATCCGAAGGATATGGAACAGTATCTCGGAGGTAATGGTATTAACGCAAAACTGCTCTTTGAAAGGGTTCCCCCGGGTGTTGACCCCTGGTCCCCCGACAATCTTCTCATATTCGGCAACGGTCTTTTAAATGGTACATCAGTTCCCGGTGCAAACCGCGTTTCAGTTGATACTATCGCTCCCCTTAACGGATTGATGGGACATTCACTGATGGGCGGCTTTTTCGGCGCAGAGATGAAGATGGCCGGTTATGACAGAATAGTCTTGAGCGGTAAGGCTCCTGATCTGGTTTACATTGCAATACGTAATGATAAGGTTGAGATCCGTGACGCCAGTCATCTGCGTGGAAAAGGTATGTATGATACTGCCTGTGCCATCAGAAAGGAATTAAATGACGAGAGAGCCTGGGTCGCTGCCATAGGCCCTGCAGGTGAAAACAGAGTTATGATGTCCTCCATTGATTGCGGCAATTCCAGCGCTGCCAGAACAGTCGGTCCTGTTATGGGTAGCAAGAATGTGAAGGCCATTGCCATCCGTGGAACAAAGGATGTCAATCTTGCCCACCCTGCTGAACTCTGGGAACTGACTTCCAAACTCAGAAAACAGCTTGATGCGAATCCCAACGTAGGAGACTGGATGGCAGTTGATGAAGATGACAGCTTCCATCACAACAACTTCTCCTGGGGTAATGCACGTACCCGTCTGAAAAACTTCTGGAGCGCTTCCCTTGAAGAGAGATGGCGCAACCTGAAATACGATCACATGAGCCGCCAGTCAGGCTGCTGGAACTGCCCCAAGGCATGTCACAATGTTATTCAGTGGCCGGGCCGCAGAAGATTCTCCTATAAATGTTACGGTAAGGATACCTATCACATGGCTTCTTTCCAGGAACTGGATTTTACATATGAGATACTCGGCATTGCCCAGGATTTAGGCCTTGATTCTTATTCAACACCGCAGACAGTGGCCTTTGCCCTTGAGCTTCTCGATGCCGGTATTCTTACTGAAAAAGATTTCCCCGGCATGCCCTCTGATATAAGAGGAAGATTCTACTACCTCATTCATAAAATAGCATTCAGGGAAGATATCGGAGATGTTCTCGCCCATGGTATTTCCGGAGCAGCTGCCATAATAGGCAAGGGCGCAGAAAAATACGATCACAACACAGTCAAAAAATTCGAGCAGTTACCTATCAAGCTCGGTAAACTTAATCCGGCCTACTACCTTATGATTGCAACTGGTGAGGATATGGCCATTACACAGATCGAAGGTTCCTTCCCCCAGGATCCTATTGCTGATCCGGAGTTGAGGGAAGAATTCATCAGAAACTGGACTGCCTGCCCTGACGACAAGTTCAAAGAATGGTTCCGGCAGTGGGAAAAACGTGATCAGCTGCCTGATGATGCCATGTGCGCAATCAGCGACTGGAATGAATGTATGCACTACCTCGATGATTCTCTCGGATTCTGCGGATTTGTCTCCTCCTTCAGAGGCCAGTTCGGCGGCACCACAGGATATGATGTATGGAATATGCCGAAGGTGGTTACCCATGCAACAGGAGTTGAATTTGACAAGGACAGGATCTGGGAGTGCTTTATGAGAAACCGGACCCTGGTCAGAGCTTTAAACAGCAGAGCCGGTCTCAGAAGATATATGGAAAGACCGCCTGAAGATCACTGGGCAGTAAGGAATGAAGAATACGAACAGCAACTGCTGACCAAATATTACGATTTCAAGGGTTGGACCTTTGATGGAATACCCACAAAAGAGACCCTGGAGAAACTGAACCTGGACTATGTGGCCGAGGACTTGATCAAGAGGGGAGTTTTGACCGGCGATGAAGTCACTGCCCTTAACGATGCCAGGGCCAGGAAAGAGAAGGAATAAGAGGGGGCATCACCGTGGACGACAAATTATTGAAGAAAAGAATAATCAAGAATATAAAGGTTGATACGAAGAAGTGTGTAGGCTGCAGGGCCTGCGAAATGGCATGTTCCGCCTTCCATGCTGTACCGAAATACAGTTCGGTTAATAGCGGACGTTCCCGTATCATGGTACTCATTGATGAAGTAAGGGATATGTTTGTGCCTATAAGAGCCGGTGAATACACCGAAGCTGAATGCAACGGCAGAAACACTTATATTATTGACGGAAAGGAATACAACGAATGTACTTTCTGCCCTGCCTCATGTCCGTCAAGGGATGCCTTCAGGGATCCTGATTCAGGTCTTCCTCTCAAGTGCGATATGTGTGAAGACGATCCGCCTGTGGAAAAACCCATGTGCGTTGAAGCCTGTACATTCGGCGCTCTTACATACGAAGAAAGAGAAGTATGGGAGGAAGTGGAGAGTGCGAAACACGGAGAAATGGAGATAGGATTAAAGGCCATGATAAAGAAACACGGGCTCAAGAAAGTAATGGATACTGTTGCAAGGGTATCAAAGAGCTAAACAATCAGGAAGGATTAAGGAAAGACAATGGAGACTGTAGCCCCCTTCAAAGAGATAATAGAAGAAATAAAACTAAATGGTGGAGAGGCCGTCAAGTATTGCTACCAGTGCGGAAAATGCGATACTGTCTGTCCATGGAACAAAATTATAAAGTTCAGTATGCGCAAGCTGATCCGTGAAGCAACATTCGGCATCAGTGAGATAGAGCGTGAAGAGATATGGCGCTGCACCACCTGCGGCAAATGTCCTCAGCAGTGCCCCAGAGATGTAAAGCAGATAAACGATATGATAGCCCTCCGCAGGATGGCAACAGGATATGGTGTTTTCCCTGCTTCAGTAAAAACTGTCAGGACTATAAGCGGTGGTCTCAACTCCCAGGGGAACCCCTTTGGTGAAGACCGCAACACAAGAGCTGACTGGGCTGAAGGATTATCAGTAAAACCCTTTACAGAAGGAATGGAGATACTCTACTTCCCGGGCTGCTATTTAAGTTATGACCCGAGACTGAAAAAGGTGGCCCAGGCCACTGTCAAGGTTCTGAAAAAGGCAGGTGTGGATTTCGGAATACTCGGTTCAAAGGAGAACTGCTGCGGAGAAAGTATCCGCAAGACAGGCAATGAGAACCTCTTCAAACGTCTTGCAAAGGAGAATATAAAAACCTTTATTGATAATGGAGTAAAAAGAATACTTGTTTCTTCCCCCCACTGCTATCATACCTTTAAAAACGAATATCCGGAATTCATGGCTCACTTTGAGATAATTCATATTTCCCAGTATCTCTATGAACTCATAAATCAGGGAAGACTTAAAGTATCCGGTGAATACGCAAAAAAGATAACCTATCACGACCCCTGCTACCTGGGTCGCCATAATGGCATATACGATGAACCCCGGGAAGTCCTCAAAAAGATACCCGGTCTGGAACTCAATGAGATGGCTGAGTCCCGCGCTGACAGCATGTGCTGTGGAATGGGAGGAGGCAGGATATGGATGGAAACGGAAAAGGATGAGAGATTCTCCAACCTCAGAGTGGAGCAGGCAATTGAAACAGGAGCAAAGGTGCTTGTCACTTCCTGCCCCTATTGCATAACTGCTCTTGAAGACAGCAGAACAGTCATGAATTATGATGATGCCATAGAGGTGAAGGACATTACGGAGATTCTACAGGAAGTAATATAGGGAGAATCCCAAGAAACTTGACGAGGGCATAAAGAAGTGGAAAAAGAACTTATGGAAAAAGAACAATTCGAAGAGATTTGCAAAGGTCTTACAGAGAGCAACGCCGGAGATGTGATGGTTGTAGGCGGGGGCATCAGCGGTATCCAGGCCTCCCTTGATCTTGCTTCAGCAGGCTTCAAGGTTTATCTGGTGGAGAAATCGCCGGCCATAGGCGGCCATATGGCCCAGCTTGACAAAACCTTCCCCACCAATGACTGCTCCATGTGTATAGAATCTCCGAAGTTTATAGAATGCCACAGACATCCCAACATAGAGATCCTTACATATACCGATGTTGAAAGAGTCGAAGGCGAGGCAGGAGACTTCCAGGTAACTCTGGTTAAGAAACCCAGATATATCCATGAAGAAAAGTGTACGGGCTGCGGTGTCTGCGTTGAATACTGCCCGGTGAAGATAGAAGATGAATATAACCAGAACCTGTCCATGAACAAGGCTGTACATATATATTTTTCTCAGGCTGTCCCCCTTGTTACCTACATAGATCGTGATAAATGTTCTTATCTAAGGGATGAGAGATGCCAGATCTGTGCGGGAGTATGTAAGAACAACGCCATAGACTTTGGCCAGAAGCCTGAAAGAGTGGAGATAAATGTAGGCGCCATAATCCTTTCTCCGGGTTTTGAACCCTTTGACCCGAAACAGAGAAATGACTACGGCTACGGCGTGTTCCGGAATGTTGTAACCAGCCTTGACTATGAACGCCTTCTGTGCGCTACAGGTCCCTATGAAGGAGAGATACTCCGTACTTCAGATAAGAAGCACCCCCATAAAATAGCATGGATACAGTGTGTTGGTTCCAGACAGGTGATAGAAGGCGGCAACAGCTACTGTTCCGCTGTCTGCTGTGCCTATACACAGAAACAGGTTATCCTTACAAAGGATCATGATGCTGATGCAGAATGTACGATATTCCATAATGATATCCGTTCCTATGGCAAGGACTTCGAGAGATTCTACCAGAGAGCGGAGAACCTTCCGGGAATAAGGTTTATAAGAAGCTATGTATCAATAGGTTCTGAGAACCCGGAAACAAAAAATGTAAGCATAAGATATTCCACACCTGATGACGGAGTGAAGGAAGAAGAATTCGACATGGTAGTTTTATCCATCGGATTGAATCCTCCTGCTGACTTCAGAGAAATTGCGGACAAGTTCGGTGTTGAACTTGTTCCTCACGGATTCTGTCGGATAAATGATACCAATCCAATGGAGACAACTCGTCCCGGTGTTTTTATAAGCGGCGCTTTCCAGGGCCCGATAGATATCCCTGAATCAGTTGTAACTGCCAGCGGAGCAAGCGCTCTTTGCAGCAAGCTCCTTTCATACAGACGGGGACAGCTGGCCCAGGAGAGAAAATATCCTCTTGAAAGAGATGTAACACAGGAAGAAGCCAAAGTAGGAGTTTTTGTATGCCATTGTGGCGCAAATATCGGAAGGGTTGTAGATGTTCCTTCTGTAGTGGAATATGCCAAAACCCTGCCCAATGTTGCCTATGCACAGGAAGCGCTCTTTGCCTGTTCAACGGATACTGCCCGTCAGATATCCGAAACGATCCGGGAAAAAGGCCTGAACCGTGTTGTTGTGGCAGCATGCACTCCCAGAACACACGAACCGCTCTTCCGCGATACTGTCCGTGAAGGTGGCATCAACCAGTATTTTTACGAAATGGCCAATATCAGGGAACATTGTTCATGGGTACATTCCCGTGAAAAAGACAGCGCCACCCGAAAAGCAAAGGATATTGTCAGGATGTCGGTGGCAAGATCAACTCTTCTGGAACCCCTTGAAGAATTTGAACTGCCTGTTGATAAAAAGGCTCTTATAGTTGGAGGAGGAGCAGCAGGTATGACAGCTTCTCTGAATCTTGCTGATCAGGGTTTCCATGTCTACCTGATAGAAAAAGAAAAAGATCTGGGCGGAATGGCCAGAAGAATCCGTAAAACTCTGGAAGGACTTGATGTCCAGGAATACATAAATGATCTTATAGGAAAAGTCTACAGAAATCCCCTTGTTCATGTATATACAGGAGCAGTTATCAAGGATGTTACAGGCTATGTAGGTAATTTTGAAACAAAGATAGCTTCAGGTGAAACAGAAAAGGTTATAAAGCACGGTGTTGCAATAATAGCAACCGGAGCTGAAGAATATAAACCTGTGGAATATCTCTACGGAACAGACGAAAGAGTGTTAACAGGTCTGGAGCTGGAAGAGAAGATAGCTGCAGGAGACGAAAAAGTGGCAGCTGCAGAAAGTGTTGTTATGATACAGTGTGTAGGCTGCAGAGAAAAAGACAGAAATTACTGCAGTCGCATATGCTGCAGTGAATCAGTAAAGAATGCATTAAAGTTAAAGGAAGCCAGACCTGACATGGATGTATACATCCTTTTCAGGGATATGAGAACCTATGGTTTTAGAGAGGATTATTACCGTGAAGCTGCAGATAAGGGTGTAAGATTCATCCGCTATGAAGCTGAAGATAAGCCTCAGGTAAAACCCGGCAAGTCCGATGAAGGCCGTTCTGTTCTCAAAGTCACGGCAATTGATTATGTCCTCGGCAGGAAAATCGAGCTGGATGCTGACCTGGTTGCCCTGGCTGCTGCTGTTATACCTGCAGCATCAAATAATGAAATGGCAAGGTTCTTCAAGGTTGCCCTGAATCCGGACGGATTCTTCCAGGAAGCCCATGTTAAATTAAGACCTGTGGACTTTGCTGCAGACGGAGTGTTCCTTTGCGGTACAGCTCACTACCCTAAACATCTTACAGAGACTATAAGCCAGGCTTACGGAGCTGCAGGCCGGGCAATAAACATCCTTTCAAAGGATTCTGTTGTAGCTTCCGGAGCTGTCTGTGAAGTAAATGATAATGATTGTGTGACCTGCGGAGCATGTATATCTGTATGCAAATACGGCGCTATAGAATTCCATGATACACCTCTTGGTAAAAAAGCCAGGGTTAACCCTGTTCTCTGCAAAGGGGATGGTCTGTGCAACCCGAAATGTCCTACAGGGGCAATAGTGCTGAAGCATTTTACCAATAAAGAGATTTTCAGTCAGATTGATGCGGCGATAGCATAAGGTGGAACTGACTTATTAGGAGAGAGAAATGAGTACAGGATTTGATTTTAAACCGAAAGTTTTAGGTTTTTTGTGCTTCTGGTGAGGATACGGTGCTGCTGACCTGGCTGGAGTTTCCAGACTGCAATACACACCGGATATAAAAATTATTCGCGTCATGTGCACAGGCAGGGTTGATATGGCCTTTGTCCTGCGTGCTTTTGAAAACAAAGTTGACGGAGTTTACATAGGCGGTTGCTGGCCCGGCGAATGTCATTATACCACTGAAGGCAATTACCATGCTCTTGGTATGACACTTCTGCTGAAAAAGATAATGAAGGAATATATAGGACTTAACCCTGAAAGGGTGAGACTTGAATGGGTATCAGCTTCTGAAGGAATACGTTTTGCCGAAGTCATGAACAGTGTTACCGCAAAAGTCAAGGAACTGGGACCTCTGGGCAAAAGTGAAGGAATAGATGAAAGTGTACTTAAGTCCAGACTTGAAACAGTTAAGACCCTTCTTCCTTACATCAAGCTTGTTGAAAGGGAGAGATTGAGAATAAACCTGAATTCTGAAGAAGAATACAAAAGATTTTTTGCAAGTGAAGAGGCGGACAAACTGATCAGTGAATTGATTATCGATAAGCTGGTCATAAACCAGATTATGGTAACCCTGAAGGAAAAATCCCGTACAACAGGGGAGATAGCTGAGATCCTCGGTCTTACTCCCTCTTTAGTGGCAAGACATGTGAATAATTCTTTAAAACAGGGACTGGTAAGGTTTGATGAAAGCGGAGAGCGTTTCGCTTTTGCCTGACAGGAAAGATAAAGGCAAGGAGCAATTTTATGGATATTGAGAAAGTTGACCGGATAATTGATAAATATAAAGGTAGAAAGAATGCTGTAATCCTTGTACTTATGGATCTTCAGCATGAGAATCACTGGCTCCCCAGAACAGTGCTTGCAAGGGTCAGCGAGAAGATGGAAGTTCCCTTGAGCAAGGTGTTGCAGGTGGCAACTTTTTACAAAACCTTCAGCCTTATCCCCCAGGGACACCATACAGTTCATGTATGTACAGGCACTTCCTGTCATGCCCGTGGCGCCAAAAAGGTACTTGAGAGAGTGCAGGAACTGACAGGCGCAGGAACCGGAGAAACTACTTCGGATTTAAACTTTACAGTGGAGGCAGGATGCTGCCTCGGCTCTTGTTCATTGGGACCGGATGTGCTCATTGACGGCAAGCATTATGCCAGAGTGGAACCGGATAAAGTAGAAGATATACTGAAAAATTATAAGTAAGGAAATATTATGCCAAGGATAAATTCGGCTGCTGAATTAGAAAAACTCAGGAAGGAAATCATATCGAAAAAGGATCCCGATAAACCCTGTATTGCCGTATGCAGCGGGACAGCCTGTCTCGGTCTCAGTAACGGTCAGGTCATAAAGGCCTTTGAAGAAGAAGTAAAGAAGCAGGGACTCGAGGGAAAGGTTGATGTAAGGGCCACAGGGTGCCATGGATTTTGTGAAAAAGGACCTAACGTCCTCATCTATCCTGAAGAGATATGTTATGTGGAAGTAAAACCGGAAGATGTTCCGGAAATTGTTTCCACCACAATAATAGGCAAAAAGCCTCTTGAACGTCTGCTTTTCAATGATCCTGCCACAGGCAGAAAAGTACACCAGTCCGAGATACCTTTTTACACCAAGCAGGTACGTAATCTTCTGGGCAATAATCCAAGGATCAACCCGGAAAGTATTGATGATTACATTGCTCTCGGCGGTTATTCAGCCTTATCAAAGGCTCTTTTTGAAATGACTCCAGAGCAGGTACTTGAAGAAATAAAGAAAGCCAGTCTGCGCGGAAGAGGCGGCGGCGGATTCCCTGCCGGTTCCAAATGGGAGACTGCCCGTAATGCGCCCGGCGATGTGAAATATGTAATTGTCAATGGCCATGAAGGCGAGCCCGGGGCATTTATGGATAGAGCTCTCTTCCAGGGAAACCCCCATTGCATTCTTGAGGGTCTCATAATAGGCGCCTACACAATAGGTGCGCGCCAGGGATTTATTTATACCCGCCATGACAGCCCGCATTTAAGAAAGAGCATTGAAACCGCCCTTGCAAAGGCTGAAGAATACGGATTTTTAGGTGACAATATCATGGGTTCAGGCTTCAGCTTTAGCATTGAAGTCCACCTTGATGTAGGAATATTTGTCTCCGGAGAATCCAGCGCATTAATGAGATCAATAGAAGGAAGAGCGCCGGAGCCAAGACCCAAGTACATACGTACTTCAGTGGCAGGCATCTATGATAAACCTTCCAATCTGAACAATGTTGAAACATGGGCAAACGTACCCCAGATAATAAGTAAAGGTTCAGAATGGTATGCCGGTATTGGCACAGAGGGCAGCAAGGGAACAAAGCTGATATCCATGTACGGCAGTATAGTTAATACAGGTGTTATAGAAGTTCCCTTTGGAATTACATTAAGGGAGATTATCTATGATATCGGAGGCGGAATCAGAAACGGAAAAAAACTGAAGGCTGTTCATTTCGGAGCTGCCATGGGAGGTTCCATACCAGCTGATATGATAGACACTCCTCTGGATTTTGATGATATGTCAAAACTTGGAGCAGCCATCGGAGCAGGCGGTCTTTTTGTCATAGATGAAGATACCGACATGGTTGAGATGACCAGGTTCTTCCTTGATTTTCTTACCAATGAATCATGCGGCAAATGTGTTCCCTGTCGTGAAGGTATAAGACAGATGCTTAAAATAGTAACAAGAATAAGTGAAGGCAAAGGAAAAGAAGGCGACATCGAGCTTCTGGAAGAGATATGCGAGGTAACAAAAGCAGCATCGCTCTGCTCTCTGGGAAAAACAGCTTCCAGTCCGATTTACAGTTCGCTGCGTCACTTCCGTAATGAATATGAGGCCAACATAGTTAGAGAGAGTGAATAGATATGAGCGAGATACTTTTACAGATTGATGGAAAGGAAGTAAAAGCAAAAGAAGGAATGACTGTTCTGGAAGCAGCGAAAAGTGCAGGTATATTCATACCCACTCTTTGCCATCACGAGAAACTGGAACCTTACGGTGGCTGCCGCCTCTGTACTGTGGAAGTTGAATCCCGTGGCAGAAAGAATTATGTTGTATCCTGTCTTTACCCGGTAGAAAAGAATCTTATAGTAAGAACCAGATCCGAGAAGGTGGACAAGATCAGAAAAATGATAATTGAACTCCTTATGGCCCATGCTCCAGGTTCGGTGATACTCCAGGAACTGGCCCGGGAATATGGAGCAGATGCCAACCGGTTCGGCAAGGAGCCTTCATTCTGCATTCTCTGCGGTCTCTGCGTAAGGTACTGCGCTGAAGTCAAGAAGAAACATGCGATAGGCTTTATTGCCCAGGGAGGGAAAAGAGAAATAAGCTTTGTCCCTGAAATAGCAGCCAAAGAATGCTGGAACTGCAAGGAATGCTTCCCTCTTTGCCCCACCTCATACCTGCAGGCAGCATACCTTCTCACAGAAGCCCTCGGGTTCCCGCCTGCACCAGGTGAAAGGACGGACAAGTAGCCCTTAACTGCTGCAAGTAATATAGTAAATAAAACAGATATATTATAATACCATACACCAATGCCCTGTTGAAAGACAGGGCATTGGTGTATGGTGGACATCAG
>CAYSBW010000070.1:0-10666 GCA_964429485.1 uncultured Syntrophorhabdaceae bacterium | reverse complement strand
ATATATTATATATGCTCTTACATCCTTATCTTCATTTTTTTAGAAAGTGCCTTAAAATCCGTATTAAAAGTTCCATCATTATGCTGCCCCATTTATAATTATAACCGTCTAAGCGAATATAATGATATTATGATATTGATTTTCCATTGTCAAGGTTGAAGCACCCTAAAATATTGACTCTATAATAAGTTATTTTAAAAATATCACTAATTTTTTCACTGATGATTTTCCCCTGCAATATCGTAATGTTCATTGAAACTTTTAAACATTTTATGTTAAAAACCTGTTTAATACTTGAAAAGTACCGACTATAACACATTGGAATTGTAAAATATTATACCTGATTGCCTTATGGATGAGCTTTATGAATTTATTTGAATTTTCAGGGTTTTATGGTATTGTCTCCAAATGTAATATGTTTGAGTTCTATTTCAAAATACTATTGAATATTGGTAGGTTAGCAGTGGTATTATTTACAGGGCATCCAATGTATTGTTATATATAGGATTTATTGAACATAAAAAATAAAAAATTAAATAAGGAATTTTATTGAAAAGTGATATTGTTCAGGAAGATCTTGTGAAAGAAGAATCAATATTAACAATCAAAAATCTGTCAAAATATTATGGTGCTATAAAAGCAGTTGATAATATTTCTTTTTCAGTTAAATCTGGAGAAATCGTAGGCCTTTTAGGCCCTAATGGTGCGGGTAAAACAACAATTATAAATATGATTCTTGGTATTCTTACACCTACAAAAGGATTGATAGAAATATCAGGGCAGGATATTAGACAACACAGATCTGATGTAAGCAGAACAATGAATTTTGCAGCAGTTTATGCACATCTTCCTGCTAATTTGACTGTTATGCAGAATCTCTACGTATTCGGGCTCTTATATGAACAAAAAAACCTTAAAGAAAAAATAGCCCTTCTTTTACAGGAATATAACCTTCAAAGATTTGCCAATGTAAAAACAGGATTACTTTCTTCAGGTGAGGCAAGTCTTCTTAACATTGCAAAGGCTGTAATTAATGACCCATGTCTGCTTTTGCTGGATGAACCTACAGCTTCTCTCGACCCTAGTGTTGCCGGAACTATCCGTGATAAAATCAAAAAATACACAATTGACAAAAAAGCATCAATTTTATGGACATCACACAATATGAGTGAAATTGAAGCTGTTTGTGATAGAGTTTTTTTTCTATCTTATGGAAAAATTCTTTTAAATGGCGATCCGGCAAAGCTTCCCGCCCTCCACAAGAAGAAAAATCTGGAAGAACTCTTTATCACAGTTGCCAGAGAACCGCTGAGTCTGGAGCACAACTTATGAATCTATCGAGAATCAGGGCTATTTTTACAAGACAGTTGTTTTTATTCAGGAGTAATCCCACAAGACTGACTGGTATTTTTCTATGGCTTGTAATTGATATTGTTCAGTGGGGTTTTATTAGCAAATACCTTATTTCTCTGGGAAAAGATAATTTCAGCTTTGTCACAGTTATCCTTGGAGCAATAATTTTGTGGGAGTTTACAACACGGGTGCAGCAGGGAATCATGATGGCATTTTTAGAAGACCTCTGGACCCAGAATTTTTTAAATTTCTTTGCTTCTCCGCTTAAGGTTTCTGAATATCTGGGTGGATTGATATTAACAAGCGTAACAACAGGGATGGCTGGCTTCGGTGTTGTAGCTGCAATTGCGGGTGTAATATTTGGTTACAATATTTTAAAACTTGGTTTGATGCTGTTACCCTTTATGTTTATACTCCTTATTTTTGCAATTGCAATCGGTATTTTTGTTTCAGCCATAATTTTTCGTTTCGGTCCTTCTGCAGAGTGGCTTGGATGGCCAATACCTCTCATGATTTCAATTTTTGCCGGTGTCTATTATCCTCTTTCGACGCTACCGGTGTTTTTGAAAAATATTGCTTTATTTATACCTCCATCATATGTATTCGAAAGTATGCGCGGAATGCTTTCATCAGTGATGCTTGTTAATTGTATTGATAATCTTTTTATTGGTGCAATTCTTTCTATAATTTATCTTATGGCAGCATCGTATTATTTTATAATTGTCTACAGAAGGAACCTTGATTCAGGAAGTATTGCCCGTTTTAACGCCGAGTCTTTGTAGACATTATGATCACACAGTAATATGTAAAATATGTTATTATATTTGTGATTAGGAATACCTGTTAACCATTTAATTAATTCGATTGACAGTGTGTATCTAATATTGTAAAAATATAATCCCCAGTGCTCCGGCAGTATGTGATGATACAATAACGAGTGATGGAATAATTATGATAAAGGAGAATTTTAGATGTTATCAAAAAGAGCAGATTTATTAAAACCATCGCCGACGCTGGCAATTGCAGCAAAGGAAAAAGCTCTTAAAGCACAAGGTCTTGATATTGCAGGATTCGGTGCAGGTGAACCTGACTTTGATACTCCGGAACATATTAAAAAAGCAGGCATAAAAGCAATTAATGAAAATTTCACAAGGTATACCCCTGCATCAGGAATAGACTCATTGAAAGATGCAGTAATTGAAAAATTCATAAAAGATAATGGTCTTTCATATAAAAGAGATGAAATAGTTATCTCCTGTGGTGGCAAACACACACTTTATAATCTTTTTCAGGCAATTTTACAGGAAGGTGACGAGGTTCTTATTCCTGTCCCTTACTGGGTTTCATATCCACCTATGGTTGAACTTGCAGGTGCAAAACCTGTTTTTGTAGAGACACATGAAAATGAAGATTATCAACTTACAGGAGACATGTTAAAGAAATATGTAAATAAAAATACAAGAGCTATTATACTGAACTATCCTTCAAATCCTGTAGGTTCCATATTTTCTCGCGAAAATCTTGAGCAGATAGGAAAAATAGCAGTTGAAAATAATTTTTACATTATATCTGATGAAATTTACGAAAAGCTTACCTTTGATGAATATACTCACGTTAGCATTGCATCCATAGATAAATCTATTAAAGAAAAAACAATCCTATGTCATGGTGTTTCCAAAACATACGCAATGACAGGATGGAGAATAGGCTTCGCCGCTGGATCTGCTGATATTATTAAAGCAATGGGAAACATTCAAAGTCAAAGTACATCCAACCCTGCATCGATTGCACAGATAGCAGCAGTTGCTGCGTTGACAGGCCCCCAGGACAGCATTGTTGCAATGGTCAAAGAATTTAAGAAGAGAAGGGATTATCTTGTTGCAGAACTGAGAAGTATAAAAGGTATAACCTGCTACAATCCGAGAGGTGCTTTTTATGTTTTTCCTAACTTTAATATAATTATGGGTAAAAAATACAAAGACAGGTTAATTGAAAATTCATCGGTATGGACGGAAATATTGCTTGAATCATTCCATACTGCTGTGGTGCCTGGTGTGGAATTTGGAGCAGAAGGCTATATAAGACTATCCTTTGCAACTTCCATGGATATTATTGAAAAGGGTGTTGCAAGGATAAAGGAAGCAGTGGCATCTCTTGAGTAATCTATAAAGCATAGAAGAAATGTTATTATTATAGTGAGTTAAATGCTTAATCTAAAGTAACAGTTCAATAAAAGACTATAATTAACTGGAACTAAACATATTAAAAATACATTTTTTAATATGGTCTGCAATGATACTTGTAAAAATAGCTGTACCAATGATAAATAAACACAAAAAAACTGATTCTACTTAGATTTCCAACCACGAATCGGAATAGAGCGAATGTCCCATCAGGACTTTTGCTGTTTTCATATAAATAATTTCTTCATTCGAGAGAGTAGAAATATCAGGTTGTACCCCATCCATTATTTTATATACCAGCTCTTCGAGTTCCGGTTTTTCTCCTCTTGCTATAGCCCTTAATTCAGTGTCAAAGGTATCTACTATTGCAGAATATATTCCATAACGTTTAATCATTATGAGATATGTTCTATTTATAAAACCTCGAAGGTGGTCAGGTGTGCCATTTGATGAATTTGACAGACCACAGGTTGATTTGCAGTCCGGTGAAATTTCGGGTAGCATCATTACAAACTCAGTGCAGCCCTGTAATTGGGCCTGCTGGGTATTTATAGGCAGGACGATTGGATCAAACCATATATCTTCTTCAGGTATTTCATATGTAGCTGCCTCTGCCATTATTTGAGCTGCCAATAAGCCCCTTTCATTTGAATCTCTCGGAATTCCCTCAGGCCCCAGAGTTAACCCTATAAAAGCCGCGTTGTATTTTTTTGCCAGCGGCATAAGGGCAGACATCCTTTCAGGACGTGCCGATATGGAATTAATCAATGCCTTTCCTTTGTGAATTTGTAAACCTTTCTCAATTGCTTCTATATTTGATGTATCCAACGAAAGAGGGAGATCAGTTACTTCCTGGACTGTTTTTACTACCCATTCCATAAGTTCAGGTCCTTCTTTACGGGCAGGACCAAGATTTATGTCGATCATATCCATCCCAGCTTTTACCTGTGCCTCTGCCATGGCTCTGATAGGTCCCGGTTTTCTTTGTTTTAAGGCTTCACCTATTTTTTTGGACATAATATTGAGATTTTCACCTATCAGTAACATAACAAACTCCTTTTTAAAAAGAATAATTAATTTTAATAAAACAACTTCATTATCACAGGTAATGATTGAACATCCAATAGAAAATAAAACAGCGTCCAGACAGTATCAACAAAAATGATAATTAATAACGTTACTTTCTTTTTAAAAAGTTTTCTATACGTTCTTTAAAAAGTGGTTTAGATGCAAGCTCTGTTACATAGAACCTTTCTTTATCCAAGTGGCTGGTAAGTCCGAAAAATAAAGAATTATTTACAAGATCTTTAAAATATTTAATAGTTTCCATGGGAAGAGCTTTAAGTTTTTTTATTGTTTCATCCACTTTGCTTTCAAGTTCTTCTTCATCGCAAACCACATTAACAAGACCCATTTCCTGAGCTTGAATCATATTGATATTATTGGAAAAAAGATACATCTCGTTAAATTTTTTAATTCCTACAAGTCTTGGCAGAAATATGCTTCCTCCGCCGTCAGGTGTAAGACCTATTCTTCTATAGGCCATGTTCATAATAGTATTTTTTGTAGCTATTGAAAGATCACAGGAAAGGGAAAGCCCCAGGCCTGCTCCAACAGCAACTCCCTCTATTACTGCAATAACTATAGCAGAAGTTCTTCTTATAAGCTTTATGCTTTCATTCAGTACAGCTGCTTCAGCATCAATTAAAGCTCCCGCATCCTCTGAATTTTTAAAAGCAGTTAAATCTCCTCCAGAACAAAAGGCTTTTCCGGAACCTCTTATGATGATGAATGGTGATCCTTTGCTATCGGCTCTTTGCATGGCATCGTAAAGTCCTTTAAGCAGATCGAAATCCATGGCGTTTTTCTTTTCAGGTCTATTAAGCGTTATTGTGTATCTTTCGTTGTTATAGGATTCGAGCACCACATCCATTATAAACCTCCTTTTATACTTTTAATAAAGTGATTATCGATAATTTGTTGCTAAAATGTCCTGATTTTATAATTACAAAGTCCACTATTTAACTATGTTTTGATAAGGTATGATTATTTTATCTGTCATCTATGATGAAATATTTGGCAACAATTTTCAATATAAAAAATATATAAACTCACTGCCTATCTTTTATGGTTTCGACATTATTGTCGTTATAGTTTTTTCCTTTCGACATTTCTTTCCTGCAAATATTGAATTATTACTGAAATCAGAAAATAGTTTCATGTATTATAGTTATTTGCATGAAATAATATTCTTGGCATGTTATTTGCTTAAATAAAATTGTTCAAATTTTTGAGACAGGTATTTACAGTCTTTTATAGTAAACTGCTAAGTAATTTCTAAAATTATGGAAGGAGGATGATCTTTGAAAAATGGCTATTTATATGATATATATTGCCACTATCTGAATAAAAGTATGAAAATAATAATTTCATTCCTTGCTGTCTTTTTGTTTATGCCGATGGGTGTTTTTTCAATCACTCTCGATGATGCTATTCAAAAAGCAATAGGGGTTTCGTTGCCTATAAAGGAACAAAAAGAGACTGTAAAAAGCAGGGAATATTCATACATATCAACAATTGACCCTTATCTTCCGCAAATTGATATCAAAGGTTCATATACAAGATATTTAAATGATGTGTCAAAACAAAGTACTGGAACAGGTATTAATATAGGACGGGACGCCTACGGTGCGACTGGCAGTGTATCATACAGATTATTTGACGGTGGACTGCGGTATGCTCAAAGAAAAGGTGCCTATTCTCTTATGGGAAAAGAACTTGAAAAATTAGAAGGAATAAAAGTGGATGTACTTTATTATGTAAAAAATGCTTTTTTTTCAGCGCTCGGAAAAAAAACTGTTGTTGAGAAGCGGCAGGAAGCCTACGAGACAGCAAAAAAAGTATATGATTTGACAAATGGAAGGTTTGAGGAAGGTGTTGCAAAAAAGAGTGATGTATTACAAGCGGAGGTACAGGCAAGCGCCGCGATGATTGATGTAGTGGATGCCCAAACTGATTATGCTAAAGCTCTGGAAGATTTGAAATCACTTTTGTTGATTGACCCGGATGAGGAAGAAAATGTTGAAGGTATCCTTGAAATTCCTGATTTCCAGGAGAATTATGAAAAACTGGTTCAATGGGCTATTAATAAAAGACCTGATGTTGCAGCGCAAACAAAAGAGGTTGAGCGATTGAATATGGTTTATAAAGAAAAGAAAAGCGAATGGTTTCCTAAAATAGATGCACAGCTTCAACAGCAAAGACAGGATAAAACTTTTTTTCCTGATGGCAGGCAGGATACTTTCATGCTCAATTTTACTTTTCCTGTTTTTGATGGAGTAGGTCGTTATTATAATGTTCAGGGTGCATCAAAGGATGTACAGGCAGCGAAGTTTAAACTTGAAGAGATTAAAAGAAATGTGAAGCTTGACATTATAAAAGCCTACAAGGATTACAAGTTAAGTCTGGAAAGTATTAGAATGTATAGCGAGTTATTGAGACAATCTGTATCTAATTTTGATCAGGCTTTTGGAGAATACAAGGCAGGAAAAGGAGATATCCTGAGTCTTCTCCAGGCAGAAAAAGACTGGGCAAAGGCAAAGGAAAACCTGGTGATTTCAATGTATAAATCTAACAATGCCCTTGCATTCCTTGAAAAAGTATCCTACTGGAGTGAAAATTAACATGAAACTATCCAAAAAAAATGTACTCTCCATCATTGCGCTAACAGTTATTGCAGCAGTTTTGATATTTTATTTTGTACAAAAAAATGGATCATCAGAAAAAACCGGGCAGGAGACTTTTAAGGTAAAAAAAGGGAGCGTTACGCATTTTACTGAACAGACAGGAATCATAAAAGCCCAGGTTGGAGCGATTGTAAAAGTAGGCACAAGAGCAACAGGCACACTCACTCATCTTGGATACCAGGTTGGTGATTATGTAAAAAAAGGGGAACTTATAGCAAGGATAGACGACAGAGAAATCCTTGCAAATATAAGGAATAACCAGGCCATAGTGGAAGAACAAAAGAGAGAACTTGAATCTAAAAATGCCCAGTATGCCTATAGTAAACTGAACTATGAAAGAGAATTGAGGCTTCTGGAAAAGGAATTTACTACCAGGGATAGTGTAGATAAGGCAAAAAAAGAACTTGATATGGCTCTTGCACAGGTTGAACTCGGAAAAGCAAAGGTTAAAGAAGCTTCTGAGAAACTTAAAGCGCTTGAAGTTTCTCACAGTTATACAAAGATACATGCTCCTATCTCAGGCTATGTGTCAACTGTTTCAACGCAGGAAGGGGAAACTGTGGTCTCTGGTTTGTCTGCAGCAATTTTGATAACAATAATTGATCCTGGAAAACTTGAAATGTGGATTTATGTGGATGAAACAGACATAGGGAGAACAAAAACAGGTGTAGATGTTGAGTACTGGGTAGACGCATACCATGATAAACGATTCAAAGGAAAAATCAGCATGATTTATCCGCAGCCTGAAATAAAAGATAATATAGTCTATTATCTTGCAATTGTAAAAATAGATCCGAAAGATACTGTTCTTCTGAGACCGGAAATGACCTCCCATGTTCGTATTATTGTTGAAGAAAAGAACGATGTTTTTGTGGTGCCAAACAATGCTGTACGCTTTGAGGAAGGTAAAAATGTTCTCCACATCAGTAAGGGCAAAGAAAAAACAGAACGCAGAAAAGTTGTTACTGGTATAAGAGATGATAAATTCACAGAAATTATTTCGGGAATTTCTGATGGCGAAGAAATTGTCATACCTGTTGCGAAGAAATCAGACTTGAAAAAGGCCTCGGGTACAAAAAATTGATAAACTTAAGAAATATAAAAAAAAGTTATTTCATAGGAGAACGTGAACTGCCGATCTTGAAGGGTATTAATCTGGAAATAAATCATGGTGAGTTTGTTATTTTAATGGGAGTTTCCGGCTCAGGCAAAACCACGCTGATGAATATAGTAGCACTCCTTGACAAACAGACAGCGGGGGAATATGAGTTTATGGGTACAAATATCAATGGCCTTGAAGATGAAGGGCTTGCTGCAATGAGAAATATGCACATAGGCTTTGTTTTCCAGCAGTTTTTTTTACTCCCTTATTTAAATGCAATTGAAAATGTTTTAATTCCGATTGTTTATTCAAAAAAACAGATAAAACATCCACGAGAAAAGGCCAGGCAGCTTTTAAATAAATTTGGGCTTGCTGAAAGGACTCATAATAAACCTTCACAACTTTCAGGTGGTGAACAACAACGTGTTGCAATAGCAAGAGCACTTATAAACGATCCCGATCTTATAGTTGCCGATGAACCTACAGGAGCGCTTGACTCCAAGACAGGTAACGAAATAATGGATCTTTTTTCTGTGCTTAATGAAGAAGGAAAAACTGTTATTGTTGTTACCCATGACCCTAAACTTGCCTCTTTCGGTAAAAGGCTAATAAGGATTGAGGATGGGGCTATCTCTCAAGATATTACAACTTAGAGAATTTCTCGAAGAAATATTTAAAATCCTCTACTATTATAAGGGAAGAGTAATTTTTTCTTTTACCGGTGTTGCCTTGGGTATTCTGTCTATTTGTATTATTATTACTACAATTGATGGTGCAAACAAAAAGGCCCATGACATCTTTGAGGTTCTTGGCCCTGATTCAATTATGGTGTTCAGTGGTGGAGAAAGGCAACGGGCAGCAAGAATCAGAATCAGCACTCTTACATTTCGAGATGCGGATGCAATATACAGAATAGGTGGTATATATGATCTCATGAAGGTGTATCAGGTAAGAAATGTTATGATTAAATATAAAGGGGAGAAATGGCAAACAGCAATAATCGGCTCCACAATAAACTATTTCGATTCTTTTTCCTGGGGTTTTCAGTCCGGAACTGCATATAACAATAAAGAGTATGAAAATGCGGAGGCTGTCTGCGTCGTAGGGGCAAAAGTATATAATGAGCTTTTCCATAATGAGGAGGCTATAGGAAAAACAATTCTTGTTGGTAAACTTCCAACAAGAATTGTTGGTGTCCTTGAAGAAAAAGGCGGAGGCATGGGTGGTCCCAATATCGATGACAGAGTTATCATGCCTTTAACTACAGTAATGAGCAGAATTGCCAATGAAAAAAAATATCTGGGTATGGTCAGACTTAAAACCAACAGAGATATAGATAAAACTGTCGAAGATATTACTACAGTACTGAGAAATAACCACGGTCTTCATGAAACAGCGGAGGATGATTTTACCATAAGGAGTTCCAAGGATATCATGAAGTTCGTTACAGTTATTTCAGGCCAGTTATTTCTTTTTTTGGGTTTGGCAGCAATAGTTGCCCTTGTTGTCAGCGGATTTGTGCTTGCCAATCTCTTTTATCTGACAATACAAGAGAGACGTAAAGATATAGGTATTAGAAGAGCCTATGGTGCGACAAAAAGAAGCATACTACTATCGTTTCTTTTTGAATCTATTATTATTACATTGATAGGAGGTTTTGCCGGTATACTGCTTAGTGTAATACTTGGAGGAACCTTTGAAAAGCTTTTTGATATTCCAATGTTATTTTCTTTCAAGATTGTTTTTTTTGCTTTGTTTTTCAGTTTCATTACAGGTTTGCTGTCAGGACTCAAACCAGCACTGCGTGCTAGCAGGATTGAACCTATAGAGGCAATTAGAGGATGATTTACTCATTCATCTTTTATTTAAAAATAGCTTTTCAAAACCTTATCATACACAAAGGAAGGATGGGCCTTGCGTTGCTGGGCATTCTTTTTGCTGTTATGAGCCTTGTTGCCTTTGGTAATATCAGTGATGGTTTAAAAAAACAAATTGATAATGAAATAGGAAAATTTGGAAAAAATCTTATTATTATACGTTCAGGAATTGTACATATCGGAGGCCGAGGGGTGCATCAGTTTGGCGAATCAAAAACACTCAAACTCAATGAAGTGAAAAGGATCAAGGAGTCTGTTTCAGGAATTCAAGAGGCAGTTCCTTTTTTTGACGTAAATTATCCGGCCCGCTATGAAGATAAAACACTTACAGTCAGTATTACAGGCGCTACAGATGGAATATTCAAAATAAGAAATCTGGATTTGATTATGGGCGGATATTTTACT
>CAYSBW010000069.1:0-10671 GCA_964429485.1 uncultured Syntrophorhabdaceae bacterium | reverse complement strand
TCTTTCGGAAGAATTATATAAAGAATACCGAGAGATGCGAGCCATATAAGCAACGAAGATCCGTAAACACCTTTTCTTAAGGCTGCCAGGAGAATTTTCTGCTCAGCTTTTTCACCGGAGCGAACAAAATAAATTGATAAAACAGAAAGCATAATACCGATGCCTGCAATCACCATGGGAGCAAGTATAAAATCCAACTGCAGCATAGCAGCTTCCTTTATCGGTATATTTGTGGTATGCCATAACTGACTTACTGCTGAAACACCCAAGGCTGCTGTAGCAAGAATTGAACCACAATATGATTCATATAAATCAGCGCCCATACCTGCAACATCGCCTACATTATCCCCAACATTGTCAGCTATTGTAGCAGGGTTTCTCGGATCATCCTCAGGTATGCCACTTTCCACCTTTCCAACAAGGTCTGCGCCCACATCAGCAGCCTTTGTAAAGATACCGCCGCCGACCCTTGCAAACAGAGCCTGTGTTGAGGCGCCCATACCGAAGCAAAGCATAATAACTGTTATATCGTTCAGGTTATTTATACCCATTGAATGGGCCAGTTCAGGATAATTCTTGAGCATGACTTCAAAAAGAAGATAAAACCATATACAAATATCTATAAGGCCAAGGCCGACAACAACAAGACCCATAACAGCGCCTGAACGAAAGGCTATCTGAAGTCCTCTGTTTAAAGATTGTTTGGCGCCCCAGGCTGTTCTATGCGATGCTGCCGTTGCTGTTTTCATTCCTAAAAATCCGCATAGGCCTGAGAAAAACCCGCCTGTGAGGAAGGCAAAGGGAACAACCTTTGATTGAAGTCCCAATCCAAAGGACAGGTAGCAGAAAAACAGGAACAAAGCAGCAAACACAATTGTTACAACTTTGTATTGTCTTTTCAGGTAAGCATAGGCACCTATTCTGACAGCATTCGAAATTTCTTTCATGATATCCGTGCCCTCATCGGCTTTTATCATTGACTTATAGAATATATAAGCAAAAAGAAGGGCAATAATAGAACCTATTGGCGCAACATACCATATTCCAGGTATGTTTACTGATGTAAAATCCATTGTTTCAGAGCCGAAAGCATTCGACATTGCAGCAACAAACATCGATAGGGAAAATAAAAAACTTTTTTTCATAAATCACACCTCACAATATAAATTTAATCCACCTTTTTTAAATCTGAAACCATATATATAAACATGAACCAACTGCATAATACATTATAGTTTTTAATCTCCGGGACTGCCTTCCCGACTAGTTTAACAAACTTGGCAGCATACAGCAGCCCGGTGATTGAGACTAAAAGTGCAGCAATAAGTCCATAAAATTCAAAATGTTTAAAAGGGATATCTGTAGTAAAAAGAACTAATACATTGGAAATTGATTCATGCTCTGCAACAGCTTCAACATGTTTTAAGGAAGTATAAGAAGAAAATGTACAGGTTGCTTCAAAGAAAATCATCCATGCAATTATAGAATTGCATTGTGATGATTTTGAAAATCGTGTAAACAAATTTTCTGAAGAACTCATAACATAAATCCCCCTGAATTATATTAAACTAAAGATTTATTTAATGAACGCTATTGAATAATGCGGAAGCGTTTTTATACCAAACCAACAAACTGTTTAATATTCTCTTACCTCTTTATAATCATTAAAATATTTCTTTGAAATAAAGTTTTTCCATCAATTTTTAACTTATAACTTAATCAATTTTCCTTGTCAAACAATTTAGGTATTTTTAATGTGAAATTGTACACAATAGTAACGATCTCGAGCAACCTTATGAATTGATAAATATGCCGGTTCAGGAATTCGCTTAATCATTTCACACACCCCTTTTTTTTAAAATTAAGTCATAGCCTGTATATGATTTAAAACAGTGCATTCAGGCTCGATTAATTTTAAAAGCTCCTCTTTATACTATAAAACTTTATGATATATCAATCTTTTTATAGCAAAATCAGTGTTTTTTTTGTATGACCAAATATAAAAAAATTTGATAAAATCTTATTTTATAGTTTTTATAATTACCTGAACATTTTAGGATATTTTCATCTGAAAAACAACATCCAGTGTTTTTAACAACTTCCGAGCATTAGCTTTCGAAAGTAAAAAAATAAATTTATCATTTTTTCGAATGGGCCGTGTTGAAAATAAAAATATAAAAACTCTGCTGGAATAAATGATGATAAACTGGGTCGGTTATTGTATAAATAGCATCATAGAATCATTATAGACTGATTAACCATAAAACATTTATAATGGTTCTTCCTGATTCATAGAAAATACGCAAAGGAGGCATTATGGCTATTAAGGCAAATCTCCATCCAGTTCTGACTGATGGCGCTGAAATTACTCTTGATGTTGAAGGAAGTACTGTGGGGGAATGTGTAAAATGTATAGTAAATAACTACCCCCATATGGAGGAAAAAATTTATGCAGCTGAAGGTAAGCTGAAATACTACATAGAAATCCTTGTCAATGGAGAAAGCACGTTTCCTGAAGAACTGATGTATCCAGTAAAAGACGGTGATATTTTATCTGTTCTTGTCATGATATTCGGGAGATAAATTAATCAATTGATTAATAAAATTGTTGATTCTTTTTCGTGCTTTTTGCAGTAATTCATTGTTTGATTACAATAATCATATTTTATTCACCACACCTGATAGACAATGCGGAATTATTTGTTGAATTAATAAACATGTTATGCTACTAAATAAAAAAAAGTATTACTGGTGGTTAAATGTCTGAACTGGTCAGATTTGGCGTATCATTGGAAAGCACTCTCCTTGAAAAATTCGATAGGTATATCAAAGATCGAAACTATACCAATCGCTCAGAATCAATCCGTGATCTGATAAGGCAGGAACTGATTAAGAAGGAGTGGGTTGAAGGTGAAGATGTGGCAGGTACGATTACACTCGTCTACAGTCACCATAAAAGAGACTTGATAAACAAAATCACCGATATCCAACATAATTACCAAAAACTGATAATTTCAACACAACATATTCATCTGGATCATGATAATTGTCTCGAAATAATCGCTGCAAGAGGAAATCCGGAAAATTTGCAAAAACTGGCTGATTACATAAGAGCAGTCAAAGGAGTGAAGCACTGTACTTTAAGTATGTCCAGCGTTGGAAAGGATATTTCTTGAATATTTTTTTATTCTGTAATAGCACGATAATTATATTAGTGCTACACATATATTTATTGTAATTTTATGTAAAATCAAAGACACTGATTTTTGCTCATAATTCAGGAGGGGGGAGTGTTAAAAAACTTTTTACTCTGCATTGTCATATTTTTTCTTTCTGTCACTGCAGCAATATCCGGAGATAGAAAACCGATGGTGCTTGATGAAATTGTTGTTACAGCAACAAGAACTGACAAGGATATTTTTGAATCTCCTGCATCTACCAGCATAGTTACAAAAGATCAGATTGAAGAAAGGAACATCCAGGCAATTGATCAGACAACTAATGTTCTGGCTGGAGTTTTTGACAGAAGGGGAAAGGGGGTTATGGACACTCAGGCAGCCATATCTCTCAGGGGTATACCCGGGCAACAACGAACCCTGATCTTGCTTGATGGCCTATCACTTAACAGAGCATACGACGGTAATGTTGTCTTTGGTGGATTATCATCAGAAAACATTGAAAGGGTGGAGCTGGTGCGTGGACCTTCATCAAGTCTTTATGGAGGTTATGCAATGGGAGGGGTTGTTAATTTTATAACAAAAAGGCCTGATAAACAGGAAATAATTTTGAAGGGAGGTTATGGATCCGATGATCTCTGGACTGTCTACGGATCATACGGTGACAGGTTTGCAAAAAAAATAAGTACATTTTTAAGCTACGGGTATCGAAGCACAAACGGCAGTATAACTGATTACAACGTCACAACAACAAAGCCTGCTGACAGTTATTCAGGGTGGAGCTACACAACAAACAGATACGGTAAAAGAGCCTATCTTGTAGGCGATAAAGGAAAAAATCAATGGAATGATGAAAACATTACAATTAAAGCAGTATTCGACATTACATCATCCTCACATATATCGGCAACCTTTATAAGAAATTTGTATGAGTATAATTATGGCTCGCCTAATACTTATGTTTATAAAAATGGACAACCCTCTTTTAGCGGGTTTGGGGTAAATGAAAATACATTCCTGGGTTTTCCAGGTGGTAAGAGTCAGGACATTTACAAGATAGGATACGACACAGAATTATCTGATACAAAAATTAAATTCATGGCTGCATACAACAAAGGATACAGTTGGTATAATTCGTTCTACAGCAATGCAGCCTTATCAAGAATTAACGGGGGTCCAGGCTCTGAAAGTGTTAATCCCTCGGAATCATGGGATCTAGACCTCCAGGTTACAAAACCGGTATTTAAAAAGCATCTTCTGACTATTGGGGGAGCCTGGAGGTACAATCAGGCTTACAGCAAGCTATATAACCTCACCTACTGGAAAGACAACAGTTCATTGAACGGTTTTACCAGGGATGCAGGAGGGAAGGATGTGACCTATGCTTTTTTTGCACAGGCAGAAATCAATCCTGTAGATAAATTAACCTTTTATATCGGCTTTAGAGAAGACTGGTGGAAAGGCTTTGACGGCTATTCAAACTCAATCGGGATAAATTCTCAATATTACTCTCATAATTCTGTTTCTTCCTTTAATCCCAAGGGGGCTCTGGTCTATAGGCCCTTCAGGAACACTGTAATTCGCACATCAATTGGCAGAGCCTTCAGAGCACCCACATTGTATGAACTTTATGGATCATACACAACTGCAACAGGGATAACATATGCCGGAAATCCGCACCTCAAGCCGGAAAAAGTCCTGTCATGGGATATTGGCGCTGAACAAAACCTGTGGAAAGGCGGCATAATAAAAACAAGTTATTTTCAGAACTATATAGATGATCTAATTTATAGCAGAAACATTTCAACAACGCTTACAGACAAAATAAATGTTGGCGAAGCAAAAATTAAAGGCGTGGAATTCGAATTTGAACAGAATTTTGACACAGGCCTAAGACTGTTCGGGAATTACACATGGAATGATGCAAGGGTTGAAAAATGCAGGATCAAGCCGGGGATTGAAGACAAAAGACTTACACATATGCCTTCCAGAATGTTTAACATAGGCGGAGTTTTTGTTTACAAATCATGGGCGGCAAGTCTCGTCGGGCGTTATATAGGCAAAAGATATCAGGATGATAATAACAGTGACAGGACAAATGGAGTCTATTCATCCTATGATCCATTTTTTACAGCCGATGCCGAACTATCCTGCAAAATTACATCCATAGCAACAATTTCCATGTCTGTTGACAATATTTTTGATAAAAACTATTTTAGCTCCTATCAAGCGCCTGGGAGAAAATGGTTCGGAGCATTAAAATTAAAGTTTTAAGCGTAAAACCAAGGAGAAAAAAATATGAATATTCACCGTATCACATATAATCCTGTAACCAATTCATGCAGTCTCTATTTTATCGGGTGCAATTTTCGATGTACAGGATGTTACTGGAAAAAGATCTATCCCGATGTTCACCTTGGACATTTAAAACTTTTGAACCTGGAAGAAGTCATAAAGATACTCAAACCTGTTTCACCAGAAAAGGTTATTATAATTAGTGGTGATCCTGTTGAAAATAATGAATTTTCATCACTTCCTGAAAGGTTATACAATGAATTCAGCTGCGAGGTTCGCCTTATGACAAATGGCCGGATACTTCCTTCTATAAAAGGATTGAAACATGTTACCCTTTCGATCAAGGCCTTTGACGATTGCCTGCATAAAAAATATACAGGTAAATCCAACAAAATACCTTTAAAAAATTTCAGAACCCTCTATGAAAAAGGCATAGAACTTTCATCATCAAGTGTATTGATTCCTGACCTTATAGACAAGGATGAAATAAAAAAGATCGGACAATTTATCGGCAATGTAGACAGAAACATTCCTTACAGGATAATCGGCTATATGCCTGTAAATGGAGTCCCCTTCCGTAAACCTGTCTATGATGAAATTAAGGAGGTAGCCGAATCATTAAGTGGAACACTTGAAAATGTAGTGTTTTCTGACCCAGTGGAACAGGATTATTCGGGAATCATAGATCTTTTTACCAACAATCTCAGACGATGATAGAAATAAAAAACCTAAGTTATACTTACCAGGGTGAAGACCATCCTGCTCTCGATGATATCAGTCTCCACATCAGTAAAGGAGAGTTGGTTCTTCTTGCAGGACCAACCGGTTCAGGCAAATCAACATTTTTATACTGCAATAATGGACTTATACCCCATTTTTTTAATGGCCGTATGAGCGGACACATAAGGATAAACGGCATAACACCTGAAAAAAAATCAATTGCAGAATTATCAGAAATAGTGGGGACCGTCTTCCAGAATCCTGAAAATCAGATATTCATGCTCACAGTAGAAGATGATGTGAGTTTTGGTTGTGAAAACCTCATGATGACAAGAGAAGACATAATGATACGGAGAGAAAAGGCTTTGAAGGATATGGGTCTCCAGGACATAAGGTTTGCAAATACAGGCACTCTCTCAGGGGGTATGAAACAGCGACTTGCCATAAGTTCAATCTATGCCATGGATCCGAAGGTATACCTTTTTGATGAACCTACAGCTGACCTTGACGGAAAAGGCAGAAAGGATTTTATAGACATTATCAAAAAGCTTAAAAAAAGAGGCAATACCATGCTGATTGCCGAACATCGATATGATGATATTTTACCCTATGCTGACAGAATATTTACCTTTAAAAAAGGTAAAATTATTGAAGGATCAAAAAACGCAACAGAAAAACATTCTTTCACAAATCAGGTAAGGGCCTGCTACAATAAAGATGATATTGATATTGAGATCAAAGACATCTACTTCGGTTACAACAAAAAAACAGATATTCTTAAAAACATCAATATCAGGATTAATAAGGGTGAGCTTGTTGCAATATCCGGAAACAACGGTTCCGGAAAAACTACACTTTTAAAAATTATGGCAGGAATTCTCAGACCTGATGCCGGAACAATTACGATCGCAGGGATCAAAAATCCCTCCATGGAAGATGTTATCGGCAAGGTTGGCTTCCTGTTTCAAAATCCTGATGAACAACTTTTTACCGATTCTGTTGAAGATGAAGTGATGTTTGGTCCGAGGCAACTCGGAAAAAAGCTGAATATAGAAAAACATCTCAGCAAAACAGGTCTAAAATCAATGGCAAAAAAGCACCCCCAGACTCTTTCAAGAGGGCAAAGGCAACTTCTTGCCCTCTTATCAGTTCTGGCAATAGAACCCCAGGTGCTTCTTCTTGATGAGCCCACAACAGGCCTTGATAGTGAGAACTGGCAAAATATCTTCAAATTTCTTAGGGAAATTGCAAATGAAGGAAGAAGTATTATCTTTTCATCACACCATCCCGGAGCCATGGAATTGGCAGACAGAATAATAACGATAAACCAGGGCGGAGTTGAAAGTAATGAAATACCTTGATAGAAAAACAATGTTCCACTGTCTTGACCCCCGAACAAAAATCCTTTTAAGTATTGGATGTGCTGCCCTGATAATAATCCTTAAAACTCCTTTTAGTTTGTTTCTGTTATTTATAATACTGCTTTTATGCTTTCTCAGCATGAAACCACCTGTATCATATATTAAAAACACAATACGGATTATGGCAATAGCCTGCTTTGCAACAATAATTTCTCAGGGCTTTTTTTATTACTTTGAACCTAAAACACCTCTGATTGTACTTGTTGAAAAAAATTCAGGTTTATTAGGGAAAATAACCGGTGGTATAGCATTTTATATAGAAGGCATGGAATATGGCATAATCCAGTCAATGAGACTTTTTTCAGCAACATTAATCAGCATGATAATTGTAATGAGTACTCATCCTTCCCATTTATTACTCGGTTTGAAAAAATTTGGTATATCTGAAAAAATAGGATTTGCTCTTACTATAAGCATACGGTTTCTCCCGATGCTGATTGAAGAAGCAAAAAGGATTATGATTGCGCAAAGACTGCGGGGACTGAAAATGAATGGAATAAAAGGAAATTTCAAAAGATTTCATTATCTTGTTGTTCCACTGATAATTGACAGCCTCCGCCAGGGAAGGAAAACTGCCCTTGCTGCAGAAGTAAGAGGCTTCAGAGGAAAAAGAACAGAGATAAAAATTCTGAAATTCACATGGCTTGATGGAGGAATTCTATTTATAACAGCAACAGGAGCAACGATTATTTATCGTTATTGTCAATGAATATTTTCTTAATTTCAATTTTCATAATATTTATTCCCGGCATATTCTTTTTTTACGTGACAATCAAAAAAGATATGATCCGCAACATTAATACTCAAGATCTCATTGTAATTGCATTATTTTGTAGCCTACTTTACGTGGCCGGCCTTCCATTTAAATTGGGGCTGAGCCGGATACCCTTTATCCACGCCTTTGTGTTTTCTATCCCCTTTACTGCAGTCCTGTTTATTGGAATAAGGATTGTTCCAAAAACAGGAACGGCAATGCTGATAATCTTAGGACACAGCCTTTTATCCCAACTCATATCACGGGGAATCAATCCCCTATGGTGGCCATATGCATTTCTTGCCGGTCTGGTTCTTGAATTATATTTTTTTGCTACAAAAAGTTATCTTGGAACAAAATTGAATTCTCTTTTTGCAGGGTGTCTGAGAGGTCTTATAATGTATCTCTATTTTTATTATGTATCAGCGCCCTACATCTGGCATATACATTATGCACCATGGTATATTTTTATTCAGACTTTACAGGGCGTTATAGGTTCTGGTACAGGCGCGCTAATAGGCTTTGCCTTGAGCAAACCTATCATTAAGGCATATAAGCACGGAGGAATTTAATTTCTTCTATTTAATACTGTTTCAAAATATCGGACACAATATTAAATACTTTAACGTTAATAAGAATATTTGCATGGTTTACAGGCAAAAGATAACAATATTTTTCTGGTGTTAAAGGGGATCTTGCAGATTGAACAGATACAAAACCATCTCCTGTGCCTTCTTTCCATTCATCTATTACACGATTGCCAAAAAAAGACTTTGCAGAACCAATTATATTCAGAGGTCCCCAATTAAAATATTTCGGCGAATGGCCGCACAAATCAAAATGAGGTACATTTTTTTCATATTCATAATTCTCAGGCATGTTTATTTCCTTTATTAAAGTTGAATCTGTGCGAAGTTCGTTGATAGAAGCCCGATTCTGTACTACATTAGGGGCCATTAACCTGATTAATGGCATGTATTTCATAACACAGTTGGCAAGATTGCTGCCATAATGTGGAGTTGCAAGACAAATCAATGCCCCCGGTTTAAGACCATACCTCTGAATAGCAAGTCTTGCCACAAGTCCACCCCTTGAATGTGCAATAAATATAAAATCAGGGCCTCCAATATTATTAGCAAGATCTTTTAATTCCTCTGCTGCTTCATTAATGGAACCGAAAGGATCCTGTGACCAGCTTGCAATATTATAGCGATCACCGCATCTGGCAACAAAAGAAATTATTTCTTTTTCCTCTTTCAGCAAAGTTTTAAAAGAAATAAATTTCATTTTTTCTTTATCAGGCTTGGACCAGATGTTTTCTGAAACACCTAATCCGTGTATAAGAATCAACCATGGCTTTTTGTCTGAATGTTTTAGAAACATCTATAATCCTTTTATTTTATGTACTTTTTTTTATTGAAACCTTTAGGATATTTTTTGTATTTTCAGATATTCTGTATCGTTGATCAATCCTGTAACCAATAACCCAGATGATGTCCTCTCCTGACACAAGCAAAGGAATACGTCTCCTTTCTTCTGCGGGTATTTTTTGTGATATAAAAAAATCTTTTAATTTTACAGTATTGTTCATACCGAGCGGAACAAACCTGTCACCATTTAAAAAGGTCCTTACAGCCATATTGCCCATTTTATCAGCGTCAAAATATGCAATACACCTATTATCTGTAGGGTAATTGATTTTAATATTACCTGAAACCAGAGAAACATCTATCTCAAGCGATAAGGGTTCCAGGAAATTCTTTCCAGTATTCAGGGGAAAAACATCAATAATATCAGACAAAATCTGTTTTTTCGTAAATATTATGTTTTTATAGATTTTTTTCACTCTTATCCCGTGAGGCATGGCAAGCATGAGATTTGGTTTTTCACTTGTCAAAATATTTTCTATCAGGCGGGAGTGCTCTCGCAACGGGTTAAAGTCGGGCTCAATCTTTGCAAATGTATAAACAATAACCCTGAATCTTGTCTCTTCATCTATGCTTTTTAAAGCTTCTATTTCGTATGATATGTCATTATTCTCGATCTTTTTCTGTTTGTTTATAAACTCCAAGGCATTGTTGTCATAAAACATGTTCACTGCAGTAAGATCCTGAAGCAGGAAAATAACCTTTTCCTTAAAGGTAGGATTCATCTTTTCCAATAAGGGAACCATCTTTTTCCTTATGTAATTTCTCTCGTAAACTATTTTGTCATTAGAAGAATCTTTAACATATTCTATTGAACGATTTTCAGCATATCCATCTATTTCATAGCGGTATACATTAAGGAATGGTCTGATTATCTT
>CAYSBW010000068.1:7430-10936 GCA_964429485.1 uncultured Syntrophorhabdaceae bacterium | reverse complement strand
GCTCCGCCGTAAGATCCTCATCTCTACCATCTTTAACATCCCGTTTGTTCACAAAAGGTTGGAAGTTTGAGCCGTATTTGATCCCGTATGGCGGGTCGATGTAGATCATCTGCACCTTGCCGCCCATGCCTTCTTTTTCAAGCAGAGAGTTCATTATCAAGAGGCTGTCACCTGCAATAAGCCGGTTAGACCAGTTTTCCTTGTGTTTGTAGAACTCTATTGCTTCACGGAGCGGTTTCTTGTCTTCCTCAAACAAAGACATCTGCTGCGGCCCAGTTTTTTCCTTTCTCACACTTTCCATAATCCGGCGCGGGTCAATGCGCTCATGGACATGGAGACTCACAGTGGGGACATCAAAACTCGTATGTTCTGCCTTGCCCGCCCATTGAAGCTGCGGGTCCAGGTGAGGATCATACTGATACGTCTTTTTTCTCTGGCCACCGTTATCGGTATGGGCATCTACAAGTCCCACAGGAGGGTTGTTGAGTCGCTGCTTGTCTTTGTGTTCGTACTGCTCAAGGGGTTTTTGATTTTGTTCAATGATTTTCTTCCGCGCCATATGATCTCCTATAAGAACCGCTTCTTCATTGTTTCTTTGTTCGGTTAGCGTTTGATGTATGCGTTTAGCCCGATGGTAACCGGTTTGCCGTCTATCTCGATATCTGTGACGGTATTCCCTCTGGTGCTGGCAACTACGAGCGTTTTGCCTGATGATGACGGTGTTGGTGTTTCCAGATCAATTTCAATGCAAAGCTTGTTGTCCCTGATTTCAACTTTCATGGCCATTGACTGCCCCCTATAGTATTTGCTTTTCTTATCAAATTACCTGCTTACTGTAAACGAGTCAATGAAAATACAGGAGTATCCCTGTTCTATTCACTTGCTTAAGGCATTCTCCATGCGTCTTGCTCAGTTGTTGCCTATTGCTGAGCGAAAACTGTTTTTGCCGATAATGATGTGGTCTACGACCTCGATACCGATCAGTTTGCCTGCTTCGACAAGCCAGTGAGTAACTTCAAGGTCTCCGGTGCTCGGTTCCGGATATCCCGACGGGTGGTATGTACCACTACGATCGAGCCGGCTCCCCTGTGTATGGCACCGCCTGAATAATTTCTCTCGAGTGTACCAGGCTGGCGGTCAGGGTGCCTACGCTGACAAGCTCAACATTTTTGACCTTGTTCTTCGAGTTGAGAAGAAACACTCTGCTTTGCAGGCATTTATAGTAACCCCCCTATTGCACAAATCAGCTTAAGGTGTATATATTATTACCAGGTAATACCTTGGAGGTGCGCTATGAGTATTAACCCGATAGCAGTAAAACTGGACCCGGAGATAAGAGAACGTCTGAAAAAACTTGCAGAGATAAAAAGGCGTTCACCCCATTGGCTCATGAAAGAGGCGCTTAGGGAATATGTGGAAAAAGAAGAGGGTGCGGAGAAACTGCGCCAAGAAGCTATTGAACGCTGGGAGGCATACAAAGCCAGCGGAGAGTGTGTGAGCAATGAAGCAGTAATGGCCTGGCTTGACACTTGGGGCACTGGAAACGAGACGAAGAGGCCTCCGTGCGGAAAATAATCTGGCTTAACCAGGCTATTGATGATCTTGTAAGGCTGAGGGATTTTATTGGTGAGAAAAACAAAGAAGCTGCGAAAAGGGCAGTGACAACAATTAAAGGCACGGTCAACGTGCTGCAAAACTACCCGGATATTATCCATCCCGTTGAAGACCTCCCGGATTTCCATGATCTGTTTATTCCATTCGGTGCAGGAAGCTATATTACCCGATATAGAATTGAAGGCGATATCGTATATATTGTAGGGGTCCGACACAGCAAAGAAGAAACGTTCAGATAAAAGGTCTTTATACCGTTTACTATGCCGAAGAAGGCACCAGAATTATTTTACTTCTGCTCGGAGGAGACAAGTCAAGGCAGGCAGAAGACATTGAGCAGGCAAGAAAATATTTGACTGAATACAAACAGAGGTGAATATGGGTAAAATATCTTCTTACCAAGAAGATTTGATAGAATCATTAAAAGATCCCGAGGAAGCCGCTGCTTACCTGAATGCTGCCATTGAAGAAGGGGACCGCGCCGTTTTTCTCCTGGCGCTTCGCAACGTAGCAAAAGCGCGGGGCGGTATGACCTCGATTGCAGAAAAAACCGGGTTAAACAGAGAAAGTCTTTGTCGTATGCTCTCAAAAAAGGGCAACCCGGAAATCGAGAGCGTATATGCTTTGTTGCATGCGGTGGGGCTGCGTCTTGCCGTGGAGCCGGAAGCACAAAGAACACAAACTGTATGAAAATATATTGCAAAATATTACTTAATATATTATAGATAAGTTAGTAACTAAGTAGGTTACTTACTAACTAACTTATATGATAATCACCATCGGAAATACTAAAGGCGGCGTAGGCAAAACAACAATAGCCTGTAACCTCGCCGTGTGTGCTGCCCTGGACGGAAAAAAGGTTTTGCTGATCGATGCCGACACGCAGGGGTCTTCAATGGCTTTCAGGGCAAGCCGTGAGAGCACGGATATCAAAGCCATGTCCATAACCACGCCGACGCTACATAAAGACTTAAACGGTTTCGACAACATTGACCTTATCATCGTCGATGCCGGCGGGCGCGACAGCGCTGTTTTCCGGTCCGCCATACTTGCTTCCGATCTGCTTGTTATACCTTCAATGCCGTCCCAGGTTGACTTCTGGGCGGTCAACGATGTGCTGGAGCTCCTGAAAGAGGCCCGTGTTTATAAAGACATTCGGGCGTGTTTTCTCTTAAACCAGATGCAGCCTAACACCACGCTTTCAAAAGAGGCCAAGGAAGTGATCGACGGATTCGATGCCGACGTAAGGCCGCTTGAAACCATTATAAATGCCAGGATAGCCTATAAAAAGTCATTCGGTGAAGGGAAAAGCGTCCTGGAATGGTCAGACCCGAAAGCAAAGGAAGAAATCACAAGCCTTTATAACGAAATTTTATCTTTGAGGTAGAAATTATGACTTTAAAAACAACAAAGCCTGGCGTAGACCCGGATGAATTTATAAAAGGTGCAAAGGCGGATCGGCCCGGCGATGTTTCAATTCCTACCGATGATGAGTTGTTCACAAAAAGCTATAAGACCCTTCCAATTAAGTTACCTCTCACACTACGGACTGCTGCTGCTGAAAAGGCTAAGGCCTCCGGGCTTAGCCTTCATAATTATATACTTGTTGCCATTAAAGAAAAAATTCAGAGATAAAAAAGGAGCTGTTATGCCCCTTTAAATTCAAACACCGTTAACTTACTTAGTAAGTTACTTACTTAGTAACTGTTGAGTTTTGTTTTGTTTCTAATAAATCCTTGATGTTGACCATTCTCCAGCCGTTATCGTCCTTTTCCAAAATATAACCTTGTTCTTGGGCGAAAGAAGGGAAATCCAGCATTTCGTCTTTTAAATATTTTGCTGACAGAAATTTTATATAGGATGCGTTTACTATGGGGCTTTCTAAGCCGTTTTCC
>CAYSBW010000068.1:3070-7330 GCA_964429485.1 uncultured Syntrophorhabdaceae bacterium | reverse complement strand
TCCGTCATCCTCTCATATAGTTTTTTTCTCTCTTCATCTTCTGGTTTAAAAGGTAGTTCACCCTGCTCCGGGGCTTTTATTAATCTGGTTAATAGATTATTGGAGCGAGGGGTAGGAGATATGTGGAACTTCAGGGCCACCACTTTCCGGCTTTCTTTTTTTGTATCTATGGCTACAAAAACATCAGATTTTTCATTAACCTCTTTCACTGCCTTTTTTATTACAAAATCATTTAACCGTTTATATTCTTGGCAATACTTATCGTTTTCAAGGCCCATTAGCTTTTTGAAATCCTCAATACTGATCCAAGGTGTTTCACCCTTGCCTTGCTTTCTTATGAAGAAATCAACGCACAACTCATAAAGCACCAAGGAATACTTACTTTTAAACCGGCTTTGAATTGCTAAATTGATTTTAGCGTACATTGTTGGATTGTGCAGTTTTTCTCTAAGATGTTTCCCCCAAGTATAATAAATTACCCCGCTTTGTTTCGTTAATTTCACTTCACCTAAAAATTGTGAACTTATCCATGCTTCGTCGTCTTTTTCAAGAACATTCCATTGAACCAACACTGTCTGCATTTTTGTTACGGCTTCTTTTACTGTTTCAATGTCATTGCTATCAAATTTTAGTATTTCTGCGAGATCCTTTATTTTAATTGAATATTCATCTTTGGTCAGCAGATCGTCGAAGGCGTTTGCGAGCAAAACATTCCATATTTTCCTTTGCAAAAGAGATATCTGATTGGCTGATACCTGTACGGCACCGCTGTGTTTAATAACTTCTTTGGTGGACAAAAACAGGCTCCCTTTTCAAAATATTAATAATATCATTATTATATCAGCTTGGACATATTTGTAAAGCATTTGTTATGACCTTTCATCCCGTAAAGTATGACCTTTCGCCCAGATACCATATCTATTTCAGCAACTTACACCTGCTAAAAACTATACAAACTCAACAACGCAATAAAGACACACCCGTTGTTGTTTTTTTATAAATTGAAAAATTTAATATAAGGTTGTTCAGTTTTTTTAGGAACGAATAATCTTGTCTGCGGGTAAAGGGGTTAGAATTAATTTATTGAAAAATTTATTTAATATATTTACATAGTGCTGTATTTCTGTTTTGCTAAGATCTGATAATTTCTTTTTATCAAAAGAAAGACTAATAATTTCCTCATCATTAAGTCTGCCTCTTTTTAGTGTTAACCTAACATTAACCTTATGTGGTTCAGCAGACAATTGGTTTTTTAGAAATAATTGCATTATTGAAAGGAATTTAGAAAAATCAATCAGGTTGTTAATAATCGGCTCTTCAAAAATATATACACCCTTCAGGACATATCCATGTTGGGTTGATTTTGCCGTAGAGGAATAAGAGTTATATGAAACCTTGACATTAATAATAATTTCATCAAAATCCACCCTGAATCTATTAAGAGACAGGCTGTGTTGTTGAATAATAATTACATCATAGTTTAAATCATTAATACTCATAGTTCATTCTCCATAAATATCTTTCTAAGCCATTTTTGTAAATCATATTTATACTTTTTATCGCTCATAATAATTAGCTTAATCTTGTTTATAAATTCGTTTTGCCTTGCGATCTTTTTTTCTATTGCTTCTCGGTCTTTAATTAAATTTGCTCTTTTCTGGTCAAGCTCAAGTTCGTATTGAAATAATTCTGTACGTTTTTTCTTTAAATTTTCCTCACTTATTTTTATTTCCTGCAACCTGGCGTTATTTTGCTGTGTAGCTGTTTTAATTATTTTATCCGCTTCTGTCTGTGCGTTATTCAAGATTTTATCCGCTTCGAGGCCGGCTTGCTCTTTCTTGTTGTCGTAGTAGGTCCATGCCTTGAAAATAAAAACAAACGCAACAATAGATGCTGCTGCCAACACGATAATTTCTGTCAATTTAAGGATGCTCCTCAAGGTATTTTTTTACGTAAGTTAAATGCACTTTGAATTTGTATTTATCTTCCAGGTAGTCTGCTATTTTTTGGTATGATAAACCCTGTTGTCTCATAAATTTTATATCGCTGTCGTATTTTTCTAACTGCTGTAATTTTGTTTTTCTATTTTGTTTTTTTCTCAACTTGTGTCTTTTTAACCGTTCAACAATTTTCTCTCTAATTTTCTCAAGGTTGTGATCTGATTCTTTTATTGTCCCGATATATTCGCTTTTCCAGGCTGTATATAGAACCGCATAGAGGCTTTCGAGGGTGATCTCCTCCGGTATTCTGTTTTTGTTTTGTTCTCGGAGTGTAAAGTACAAGTCTCTTTGTCTTTTTAGTATTTCGAGCTTAACCCGATCCGGTTGCCTTGCAAACCAGTTGAGGATTTTCTTTTTCATGCTTTCGGATAGTAGCATATTATTTATATATCAAATTTATAATTATTATACAATTATTTATAATAATAATATGAATAATAATATACAAATATATGATATAACACACGAAATAAAACACACCGCTTTTGTTACCAAAAGCGGTGTTGACAAGTAGAAATATTTGTGTATAATATAAAGCATTGTTACTGCTCTTTCATCTCGTTGTAGACTTGCCGCATCACAATAACCGTGACCGCGGTAAGTATCGCTTAGCAAAGTGTTGCTAGGCATCAGGCCCTCCAAGGCACAAAACTGGGGTGGGGTCAAAGCTCTAATCAGGGTTTCCCCTTGTCGAACCGCAATGGGTTGGCGAACGGCACATAATACGCAGTGCACAAAAAAGCGTATTACCTTTTAAGCATTATGGTTTAACAAAAATGCACCTGTAGCGTCAGGATTAAAACGCGGGTTTACTAAAGATAAAGACTAATAATACAGAAAGGTGAAAACAATAAGAGGCAGTATAAATTTTCAGGTAAACAAGATTTTCGTTGAATCTGGAATATTTGTCCCAGGCACTTCCAAACATGCCGAAAAAAATAATGCTCGTGAAAGTGGGGCGAGGACCTGGAGCGATCTTGGCCGTCAACTAAAAATTTATAGCTATAGAACCGCGGAGGTATACAAGGACACCTGGCACCAGGCGGGGCACTGGATAAAAGAAAATATAGGCGTTAAGGATATGGAAAGAGTAAGTGGGGAACACATAAAATCATATCTCGAAAGCCGGATAGCCGATGGTGTCAAATATTCAACGTTTCAGCGGGAAGCTGCCGCCCTGAGCAAATTTGAAAATGCGCTGAACATGTATGCTACCCAAACGGAAAAAGAGGGTGAATATAATTTCCGGGAAGCAATTCAGGATGTTAGATATGAGGCCTCCCAGGTGTTGGACAAAACTGTTGGGACGCGGGCATACGAAAATCCGAAAGAGCTAATTTCTCACATCGAAAATGATAATTTCAAAACGGCTGCATCAGTGCAGTACGAAGGCGGCGCGCGTCTTAACGAGGTGTGGCGCGTTGAGACCAACGATCTCCGTGGCATTCGTATGGATCCACATACAGAAGAATTCCGGGGGTGGTTAGAAGCCGAAGGTAAGGGCGGTAAAGTAAGAGAAATATCGGTTTCAGTTGAAACTTACCATGCGGTAGAAAGAGTTCTTCAGGAAAACGGTGGTAATATGCACTTCGATAAAAATGAGTATAGAGAGATTCTGAAGGAGGCCGCCGAAGTTTCAGGACAAGATTATACTGGGTCGCATGGTTTGCGATGGAATTTTGCACAAGAACGCATGGAGGAATTGCAAGAGCATACGAGCATGACTTACGAAGAGAGATTGCAGGAAGTTTCCTGGGAAATGGGTCACGAGAGGGCGGATATTACGGAGCATTATCTTGCTCGATGATTTCTGACAATATTCTGACAAAAGAAATTGCGTTCGTTTTGTGCCCGACACTTTAATCAATCCTTCAAACATAATAGCTTTACTCCCAGGCAACATTGACAAAATCATCGTTCGTGCTAAAATAATTAAAAGCTTTTCCGACACGGTGAAACCACCAGCCGTACCGTCCCGCAAAATGGGGTTGGAGTTGAAGGGAAATGGAGGTCCTTCCGGAGAGGCCTTTCATATTCAAAACAATTTATTTATAGCTTCTGCCCTTTTTCAAACTACCTCTTGTCGCCACTTGACACTTACCCTTGACATGCTATACTTATTATTAATCCACCGGAGCGGGCCTGGGTTCCTGAAGTTCCGGTGCAGAACGCTACGGCTTCCAGGAGCCGGATGGCTCCTTTTATCTCCCATACATTAACAACAAGTTACAACCAAATGGCCCATTTTCCCCCGAATCGT
>CAYSBW010000068.1:0-3060 GCA_964429485.1 uncultured Syntrophorhabdaceae bacterium | reverse complement strand
GATGGCATAGGTCACCCAAAAGGAAAAGGTTCAGTGTGCCGGGATTTCTCAAGGATTTCTCAAAATATCATGAGTGCCTACTTTCCGTAAAATATAGGTGTCATCGGCCACTTGAAAAGTGAAACGGTAAAACATAGTTATCCGTGCTTCCCAAATGTCGCGCGGATCCTTCATCTTTTTCATATTTAAAGATCGATGCTTCGGATTGGACAATAAAAGCCCCAATTGTTTATCCGTTAATTCTTGGATATCTTGGGGCAGTTTTCGGTAATCCCGGACAAAGGTTTTGGTGAAAAGTAATTTCATATCTTGGTAGTCTTTAAAGCTTTCAGAGCACCCTTGATATCACCAAAAGGACCAATGACGTTGCCTTCGACAATATCTTTGTCAGCCTGTTTTTCGCCCTGCTGCCATTCCTGGCTGTGGAAGTAGGCTTCGTCCGGATGGACCATTTTGACCAGTTTAAGCACTAACTCGCTGTTATGCTCCTGGATCTCCAAGTAGTCGCCTTCGACAATTTTAAACTTTCTCCTAATGTCATTAGGGATTGTTATTTGCGAATGCCTTTTTACTTTGACTAAAGACATATTATTTACCTCCTGCACATGTGACATATTAAATATTATTAATTTATGAAATTCTTAAATTAAGAATATCATAATAGGGGAAAAAGTCAATGCCGTAATTTAGCGGTCTTGATAAAAGGTAAAAAGGTGTTAACAGAGGGATTTATATGATATGATGCGGGTGCGTTGAATTGTCGCTGGCCGAAAACATCAAATGACGACAGATGAGCCAGACAATGGCTTACGTTCAGGGTTTTGCTGTGTTAAATTTTCATAAAGTATAGCAGATGGATACTTACCTGAATTGTCGTTAAGGGCCAACTGTAACATAGCTGCGTTTTCATGTAGTATGGACCAGCGGGAGCGAGTGTACAGAAACCTACGGTTTTGATATAGCCTCCCGTTCTGCATCAATATATTTATAGAGTGTAGGTTTGGAAATACCCATCATCTTGCAAATTTGAATGACCGTATGCTGTTTCTCGTCATATAGTCTGACAGCAAGTATTCTTTTATCGAAATCAAGGGATTTAGGCCTCCCCCCTTTTCTTCCCCTTGCTCTGGCAGCCAGAAGCCCGGCATGGGTCCGTTCCCGGATCAGGTTGCGTTCGAATTCGGCCAGGGCACCGAAAATATGAAAGATCAGCTTTCCCGAACTTGATGATGTGTCTATGGATTCCTGCAAGCTTTTTAATCCGATACCCTTTGCTTCGAATAAGGCAACCATCTCTATCAGGTCTTTAAGTGATCGGCTGAGACGGTCCAAACGCCAGACCACAAGGACATCTCCTTGCCGGGCGTAATCAAGCGCTGCCTTCAACCCGGGACGTTCCGCTTTGGCGCCGCTCAACCGGTCTTCGAGGATGCGATCGCATCCGGCGGTGGTCAGGGCATCTTTCTGAAGATCCAGGTTTTGATCATCAGTTGAAACACGTGCATAGCCGATCAGCATATGAAATCTCCCGAAGTTAATATATCCGTTGATTGAAGATCAATATTAACATAGAATTATTTACCAAATATATTTACTCTATTCAAGAAGATTTTGTGGTTCTGAACGAGCTGTCGGGAACAGTAAAGAAAACCCACGTTTAATTTACTATCTCAACGAGATTAATATAGGCAAAGAAGTTGCAGACATGCCATAAAAGATGCGGCAAAAAATCTCAGCGCCCCCATTCCCGCGCTATACCGCTGTATACGACAAGTATGATGGGAACTGATTCATGGCAAATGTTTGTACCGGGTTAGCATGATGACCATTGACATTGTTTTGATTCAAGATACAAATGATTATTATTAACCAGTATTTCCTGTACCAAATAGCAACCATATTTGATGGTTTATCCGCACTTTCATACGGCAATTGTTATTTGATTAAAAGAAGCACTGTATCGTTTTTCCCAACTGGAAAATAGTGTAGCGGATAAAATGCCACAAAAAACAAATATCGATTTTCCTGATATTGTTGTCCATCAAAAGCGACATTCATACAAAATGATTTGTTATAAATATTCTAATATACTAATGAAATATTATTTGCCTTTTTTATAAACAAGGAATACCATAATAACAAAGCCGGAAAAAACGATATTCGTATATTGTATGTTCGACAGCATAAGGAGACATGAAGATGTTTGACCCAAAAGCTGATCTTTTCTTTGAAAGTCCCAAAATCAGTCGCACTCCTCCCACTGACTATGGCGTACTACACTTACTCCGACGCGATATCTGCCTTTGTCTCGGCTGGGACCCTGTAACTCAAACACAGACAAGCCATCCCACGTTGTGGCCTGGCGGCATGGCAATCCTTGCGGGGATTGACCTTGTCGCGAAGTATCTCAAGGGGGACGACACAATTGGCCAAGTTGGCCAAAGATTTAGAGACTACGTTGTGAAGTATTTCCAGCCCATTTCTTCAGGGGACGAAGCCACGATTTATCAGTTAAGAAACGCCCTACTTCACTCATTTGGTCTCTACTCTCAAACCAAAACAAACTCTTATCATTTTGTATTGTCGGCAAATGAATCACCGTTAGTTCAGTTGTATGGCTCAGACACTTACCAGATCGACCTCCGAACGCTTCACCAGAAGTTTGAGGACTCGCTGGGGAAATATTCCGCTGACCTGAACACCGATGCAGCACTCCAGAACAATTTCCTCAAAATGTTTGTAAACTACGGAGCAATTCATGTTGGATGAAAAATGTCGAACAAGACGCTGAACCGGATCGCCCATAAAGCGGGCTCCCGGTTAGCTCTCCGTTAGCTTGAAAAGGAGATTTGCGTTACATGGCGATTTACAGCCTCAATGACAATGAATTGCAGAAAGTTAATTCCACTACTTTCAATAGTGAAGGTATATTGGAACGTCAGCACTTACAGTCAGCACTAAAGCGACAAATTGACGTTGTTTCACCAAACTGTCTTGTTATATCCGAGGAATTTGCAGAATGGTCTGGCAGTCAACGACGAATTGATCTTCTTGCAATAG
>CAYSBW010000067.1:0-11150 GCA_964429485.1 uncultured Syntrophorhabdaceae bacterium | reverse complement strand
ATCCTACAGTTCCAAAGGCGGAAATAGCTTCAAAAAGATATTCAATAAAAAAATGGCGACTTTCCATGGCGATTTTGTCACCTTCCCCTGCAAAGAGAAGCATTGTGGTAAACAGAACTATTGAAAAAGCTGATGCGAAAATTATGGATATTGTTCTGGTCAGAATTTCCCGTGGTACAGTCCTGTTAAAAATATTTACTTCTTCATTCCCCTTAAATCGGTTCCATATAATAAGAAAAAGCAGAGCAGCGCTTGTTGTCTTGATTCCTCCGCCGGTAGATCCGGGAGATGCGCCTATGAACATCAGAATGGAAAATATAAGAATCGTGTTGTTTGTAAGATGTCCTGTATCAACTGTGTTGAATCCTGCAGTTCTTGATGTGATAGATTGAAATAAAGATACAAGAATCTTTGTTTCCAGCGGAAAGTCTTTGATAATATTATGATATTCGAAGAAATAAAATAAAACAGCTCCTGCAAGAATAAGAATTAAAGTTGTTAAAATTACAATTTTTGTGTGAATTGACAATTTTTTCCGGTGATCCGTTAATTTTAATATAATTTCATGATGAACTATAAAACCGATACCTCCAAGGACGATTAATCCCATTACAGTTAGGTTGACCATAAGGTCGGTCTGATATCCTGTGAGGCTGTCTGAAAACAGGGAATAGCCACAGTTATTGAAAGCTGAAACAGCATTGTAGAGAGCATGGTAAAAGGCTTTGCCCAACGGGAAATCTTTTGAAAATCTTATAAATAATAGTAGTGTTCCAATGGATTCAATTATGACAGTTGTCAGCAGAACAGATTTGAGGATAAAATAAAAATTTCTTCGCGGTGTATGTAAAAATGTACTCTGAACAATATATCTTCCTTTAAAGGAAATATTTCTTCCCATAAGACCGAAAAAAAATAACGAAAATGTTATTATGCCCAACCCGCCTATTTGAAAAAGAAACATTGTTATAATCTGGCCTGTTATTGAGAGATCTTTTCCTATATCAATTACAGCAAGTCCTGTTACGCATACCGCAGATGCTGATGTAAAAAGCGCGTTAACAAATGAAAGCTGATGTTTGGATGCGGAAAAAGGGCAATAAAGCAAGAATGCTCCGATCAGTATAACTGTTGCAAAGCTCAGCGCAAAAGTTCTTGTAGATGTTATATGCCTTGATAAGAAATTCTTAATTGTAACAGCACTAAGCTTCTTCATCGATCGGATATTTTCAGGTTATTGAATTTGAATATGCCATTATAAGCACTTTTTGTAACTTCTGTTTTAAGGTGTCAGATGAAAAAGAGGAATACATAATTTTGGGTATAGTAATTCAATGAAATTAAATATTTGTCAATACAAAAAATTTAATTCAGGTTTGCCTTGAATAAAATAATCGATTATGTATATTTTTTATTGCAATTTTGAATAGATAGATATAGGAGGAAGCATGCAGATAGGAGAACTGGAGAAAGGCAAGGACAGGATAATTGTTTCATTAACTGAGTTTAAGGGAAGACAGTATGTTGATATCAGAACATATTTTGAAAATCAGGAAGGGGAATGGATCCCGACGAAGAAAGGGATTTCCCTTATGCCTGAGAACCTTGATGATATGATAAAATTCCTCGAGGAAGCTAAGAAGAAAATCAATAGCTAAAGATGACAGGTTGTGCCATAAAGGCATTTCACTTAAGCCCATGTAGTGAGAAGAGGGTATTTTTTTATCAAACTCTGGCAATTGGGATTATATATTATTGACTGAGTAATCCCAATGTATATTGCTGCTCAGAAAAAAACAGTTTTTATACATTGTCTTTGTCTAATTCCTTCATATCCTTGATTTTTAAATGTTCTTTAAGCAGGAATATGAATCCGAGAACATTATATGGAATGTACCATGATGTATGAAACAGGATTGAGATTGCAAAACCTTCATATTTTGGAACATCAAAAATAGAAAGTATATATACAAGGAGGAACTGATAGACACCAACATAACCCGGTGAAGAAGGGATGGTAAGACCCATGTTGAGTAGAGCACAGATAAAAGGGATGTGGATAAATTTTATAGAAACCCCGAGGGTTAATGTTACAAAATAAAGTGCTAAACTCATTCCAAGCCATTGTAAAAAAGATATTGTCACGTAAAAAAGCATGTTAAGAGGTGAATTTATCCTTTTTATATTTTCTCCCACCTCAATAAGTCTGTGAGCAAGCTTTAATAAAAAAGGTTTTTTTATCCTGTCAACGATGCCCGCAAGAGTATCAGTGAATTTCTTCCTGCTCATTATGATCAATGTCAACATGCAGATAATGAGAAGTATAACAAGTATGAATAAACTTTGAGAAACCTTTGGCGGTAGATTCTGTTTGGGGAAAAATATAAACACAATCAGCAGAAGACCTGCCAGATCGAAAAATCTGTCAATCAATACAGTGGAAAGGCTGAAGGTTAAAGAAAGACCGGTTTTTTTGGACAGGACATAGCCCCTCACAATTTCACCTATCCTTGCAGGCAGAACATTATTAATAAAGAGCCCTATAATGAGAGCAATGAATGTATCCCTGAACTTTGTGTTATTTCCTGATATTTTCGACCATTTGAAAGCGCTCAGTGTTGCAGAAAAAAAAATGAACACAGTTGGTATTAATATTAGTTTTATGTCTGCTTTTTTTAAAACATCAATTATTTCAGTAAATTTAATATCTTTTAATGAAAAATACAGTAAAACGATACTTATAATGAAGCCTGCTATGGTTAAAAGTTTATGCTTTTTCATTTATCGTATAATTATTACAAAAAATACCGATGCTGACGCATATAAGCCCAAGAATCAATCCTGCAGTTGTTTTTTCTCCCAATACAATTATACCAAAAAGCACACCAAAAACAGGAGTAAGAAATGTAAAGACCGAGAGTCTGGCTACCGGATATTTGTGAATTAACATAAACCAGATAAGATAAGTTGCAAAGGCGATTATTATTGACTGGTATGCAACTGATGCCAGTACATTTATGTTTATGTTAAAAATCCATTTATCTTCAATAATATATGCACAGATTAATATTATCGGAATTGAAAAAACAAGCTGGTATAAAAATGTATTGATCGGATGAACTGAACGTGCAAGATATTTCTTTATATATAAAGTTGTCGCTCCCCAGAATACGGCTGCAGAGATCTCAAGGATATCCCCGAGGAGCATTAAATTACCTGATTTCTGTGATGGTTTGTCTTTAAAAACAAGGAATACTCCTGTGAAAGCAAGGAAAAGACCGAATATTTTTAGTGAATTGAGTCTTTCTCTTAAAAAAAAATGTGCACCCAGAGCAACGACAAATGGAGCAAAATAAACAAATACAGCTGCCCTGGCTGCATCAGTATAAAGCATTCCGAGATAAAGACAGGCGAATTCAAGGCCGAAGAGCATACCTATAACAAAGCCGTGAAAAAGAAGGATCCCTTTGTGAAATAGAGGTTGTTTAATTATTATGCAATATATTATTCCAAGAAATGATGCTATCAGCGAACGAAGAAAAGTTGTAAAAACAGGTGAAAGCCCTGTATTCGAGATTTTTATGGCCGGATAGTTTATTCCCCACAGGATAGCGAGAACAACAATTACGGCAAAACCTTTTAAATCTATATTGTCTTTTGTCATTGGATCATTGGTATGATTGGATTATGTTGTTTGAAGAAGTTTTAAAAAATATAATGAATCATGTCAAGGCTTATTTTGTCTTGATATTATATCCATATTCTTTTAATTTATATTATTATTTACATTAAGGCAGCAGGACATTGCAGTAATTGTATTTTCCGGAAGAGCCGGGCTCTACCACAAAACTGAAGACCTGATCAAGCCCTGCATGATTTGTTTTTGTTGTGTCATACTGCCCTATCAATAATGAAAATCTATTATTACAAGGAGGTTTTATGAAAAACATCGAGATTAAACCTGATATTTATTGGGTTGGGGCAGTTGACTGGGCCATAAGAGATTTTCATGGTTACAATACTCCCAATGGCACAACATATAATAATTATCTGATCAATGATCAGAAGGTTACTCTGATTGATGCAGTCAAATGTGAATATTGTTCCTCTACAATTGAAAATATAAATAAAATTGTGGATATATCCAAGGTTGTCAATATTGTTGTAAATCACATAGAGCCTGATCATGCAGGCAGTATTGATATGATTATGAAGCTGGTACCCGATGCTTTGATTTACATAACTGAGCGAGGAAAAAAAGGAATTGAAAGATATTTCGATACATCGAAATGGAATTTTAAAATTGTAAAAAGTGGCGATGTTTTAAATACAGGGAAATATACCCTCTTGTTTTTAGAAACACCAATGCTTCACTGGCCTGATTCAATGGTTACCTATGTTAAGGAAGCAAAGCTCCTGATATCGCAGGATGCTTTTGGACAGCATATTGCAACTTCAGCAAGGTTTGATGATGAATTTCTGAAAAATAATTCACAGGTTGAACTTGATGATGCAGTGGCAGATTATTATGCAAATATTCTTATGCCTTTCAGCCAGTTAATAAAGACAAAAATAGCGGATATTGTTAAGCTTGGCCTTGAATTTGATATGATAGCGCCTGATCATGGTCTGATATGGAGAGCAGATCCCGGCGGTATTATTCAGAAATATCTTGATATGGCAAATGGCAAGGCTGATTTGCGTGTAGCTGTTGTCTATGATACCATGTGGCACAGCACAGAACATATGATGGCTCCCATAATTCAGGGAATCAGGGATGAAGATGTTGATTGCAAGGCAATAAAGCTGAGAGAATCACCAATGAGTTTTGCAGTAAAGGAAATCTGGAAGGCCAGAGGTTGCTTGATAGGCGCTCCCACCATTAATAATGTTATGTTCCCTTCAATGGCTCAGTTTTTATATCATTTGGGCGGATTAAAACCGAAGAACAGGATTATGGCTGCCTTTGGAAGTTACGGATGGGGTGGCGGGGCAGTGAGGGAAGCTTATGAAATGTTTAAGCGTATTGGTGTTGAGGTAATGGAACCAGGTATTCAGATTCAATACAGGCCATCTTCAGAGGATGAAGAAAAATGTTATGAATTCGGAAGAGAATTTGCCATGAAAGTAAAGGAGTACCATAAGAAATTTGAGGAATAGAATATTTGAAAGTCGTGGGATTTTACGGTAGCCCGAGGATTGGTGGTAACTCGGATATCCTGCTTAAGGAGGTTTTGAAACCAATAGATAGAGACGGCCATGAAATCAAACTTTTCAGGCCTAATCTTATGAATATAAAACCATGTCAGAATTGTGGCGGATGTGATGATACAGGGGTTTGTATTATAAAGGACGACATGGATGAAATCTATGATGCAGTCAGAGAAGCTGATAGAATTATTCTTTCATCTCCTATTTTTTTCTTTGCCCTTTCTGCACAGTCAAAAATTCTGATTGACCGGTTTCAGTGCTTCTGGTTTGAAAAGTATCTTCTGGCAAAGCCCATACCAGAGGGTGCCCAGGGAAGAAAAGGGCTGCTTTTGCTTGTAGGCGGTATGAAAAAAGATATTGGTATTCAATGCGGAGAAGCTACTGCCAAAGCATTTTTCAGGACGATCAGTGTTCCGGTACATGAAACGCTGGGTTATCTTGGTATTGATCATAAAGGTGCTATTATGGAACATCCGACAGCTCTGGCGGATGCTTGCAGCGCTGGAGAAAGGCTCATAAAACAGAAGGAGAGGATTTGATAAAATGAGAATTACGAAGACTTCAAAAAGCAGAAAGCATGAGGTAAATTATGATGACTTAGGTTTTGGAAAGCACTTTTCAGACCACATGTTCAGTTGTGAGTATAAAAACAATAAATGGGATACCCCGCAGATAGTTCCATATGGGAGTCTGAACATATCCCCATCAATATGTTCCCTGCACTATGGACAGATTGTTTTCGAAGGCCTGAAAGCCTTCTATGCAGATCACAAAAAAATTAATATTTTCCGTCCGGAAAAATATCATGAAAGATTGAAAAGGTCCTGCCTGAGGCTTTGCATACCTCCTGTTGAATATGAGCTTTTTTTGCATGGAATGGAGGAACTGATTATACTGGACGGGCACTGGGTTCCCAAAAGAAGAGGAACCTCTTTGTATATCCGCCCTTTTATTTTTGCCACCGATGATTTTCTTGGAGTGAGAGCTTCTGAAACATATCGTTTTCTAATCATTACTTCTCCTGTGGGTGCATATTATAAGGAAGGCATTAATCCTGTCAGATTAATTACTTCCGGTGGATATACAAGAGCTGCACGGGGAGGTCTTGGCGAAGTAAAAACACCGGCTAATTATGCTGCAAGCCTGTTGCCTGCACAGATGGCTCAGGATAAAGGATTTACGCAGGTCCTCTGGCTTGATGGTGTTGAAGACAGATTTATTGAAGAAGTCGGTACTATGAATATCTTTTTTGTAATTAATGATGTATTGATAACACCTTCTCTGGAGGGCACAATTCTGCCGGGAGTTACGAGAGATTCTGTGATAGCGCTTGCCAGGGAATGGGGTATACAGGTGGAAAAACGCCGTATATCCATAGATGAAGTCATGGCAGCATCAAAAGACGGGTCTTTAAAGGAAGTTTTCGGTACAGGAACCGCAGCCGTAATATCTCCGGTTGGTGAAATACAACATGAAGATGAAAAGATCATCGTGAATAATGGAAAGATAGGGGATTTGTCACAAAGACTGTACGATGAAATAACAGGAATACAGTACGGGGAAAGAAAGGATATCTTTCAGTGGTGCCGTTCACTTTCTGTTTCTCCTGAACCACTAAAATAAACAATTATATGTTTAAGGAATTAAATTAAGTGAACAATAAATGAATGAAAATCTGCTGTCTATTACGTCCCTTGAAGAAGGTGAAGAAGGAATAGTTTATTCTCTGGCAGGGGGCAAGAATCTTGTTGGCAGGCTCGCCGGAATGGGAATCGTGCCTGGTATAAGAATAAAGATCTTAAGAAATATCGGAGGTTTGATTATTGTCCTTGCCTCTGATACAAGAATTGCACTTGGCAAGGGACAGGCAAAAAAGATTCTTGTAGTTAAATTGCAAAACCAGGATGTAAATTCCGGTGAACCTGTTAAAGAAAGAAAATCCCTTCTTTTTGCTCTTGCAGGACAACCCAATGTAGGAAAATCAACAGTTTTCAATATCCTTACCGGTTTGTCACAACATGTGGGAAACTGGCCGGGCAAAACAGTCGAAAAGAGTGAAGGTGTACATGAAACCGGAGACTATGATATAAGGATTGTTGATCTTCCCGGTACCTACAGCCTTAGCGCCCTTTCAGAAGAAGAAATAGTTGCCAGGGATTTTATTATCCATTCTCACCCTGATGTGATCGTACTGATTGCAAATGCTTCTGCCCTTGACAGAAGTCTTTATCTGCTTTCCGAGATCCTCATACTTGGCCCCCCTGTTGTTGTTGGAATAAATATGATTGATGTGGCTGAGGAACAGGGAATTCGTGTAGATGCCGATATGCTCCAAAAAGCTCTCCGTATACCTGTTATACCTATGGTTGCCAAGAAAAACCATGGCATCAAGGAACTCGTTTCCACAGCTGTAAAACTTGCAAAGGGTGAATTAGAATATAATCCTAACATTCCTGATGTATCTGAAGACCATCGGGATATTTTTAATGAGATTAATGATCTTATCGGTGAACATGCTTTGCCGCCCCATCCTGACGTTTGGATTGCGACAAAACTCATGGAAGGTGATCCTGAAGCATTGGGAGAAATGAAGGAGCATCTACCCCCTGAGACCTGGAATAAAATAGAACTTCTCCTTCTTAAACATGAAGATGCACTGCGCGCTGTTGTCGGAGGAAGATATGACTGGATTGAAGATGTAACGCGGGCTGCGGTTTCACGATTCAAGATGGGGCAGGTTCTGATAACCGACCGTATAGACCATGCTCTTACTCGACCTGTAATAGGGATACCTGTGCTGCTTGGAATACTTGCCATAATTTTTGCACTTACCTTTAAAGTAGGATTTCCTCTTCAAGAGGGACTTGAAGTGGTTATAAGCTCTTTTGGCAGATTTGTTGAAGGGATTTTAAAAGATATACCTTTCTGGATAAGAGGACTGTTAATAGAAGGTGTAATAGGGGGAGCAGGGTCGGTTCTTACTTTTGTTCCGCTTCTTGTTGTGTTTTTTATTTCCATGGCATTTCTCGAAGATATCGGATACATGGCAAGGGCAGCCTTTGTTATGGACAGGTTTATGCATATTATAGGTCTGCATGGAAAAAGCTTTCTGCCGATGTGTCTTGGTTTTGGATGCAATGTTCCTTCCATAATGGGAGCAAGAATTATTGAATCAAAAAAGGCAAGGCTGATTACCATATTCCTTACCCCCTTTGTGCCCTGTACTGCAAGACTTGCTGCTATGACATTCATAGCAGCCGCTGTTTTCGGTGAAAAAGCCCTTGCTATTTCCTGGTCTCTTATTGCTTTGAATCTTCTTGCCCTTGGTTTTAGCGGCACTATTATAAAAAGGTTCTTAAAAGATGTGCCTGTGCCTTTTATTATGGAGCTTCCCCTTTATCATAAGCCTGATATAAGAACAATAGCAAAGGTTGTCTGGAGCAGAACAATGTCCTTTATTAAAAAGGCGGGTACAGTTATACTTGGTTTTTCAGTTGTTATATGGATAATATCAAATTTCCCCGGAAACAATGTTGAATACAGCATGCTCGGCCGGGTAGGGCGCTTCATTGAACCCTTGGGTATTCCTCTTGGACTTGATTGGAAGATGATTGTCGCACTTCTTTCAAGTGTAGTTGCCAAAGAAAATGCTATTGCAACACTCGGTGTTTTATACGGTGCTGGTGATCAGGGATTGATGAAGGTTCTGCCGAATGTGATGAGTCACGCTTCATCCATTTCTTTTCTTGTGACTTTTATGCTTTTCATACCCTGCGCTCCGACATTTGTTGTGATGAAAAGGGAAATGGGAAGCTGGAAGTGGTTTGCTACATCCTTTGTATTTATGTTCTTGATTTCTTACTTTGGTGGAATAGTGGCCTATAGGTTGGCTCTGTGGTTGGGAATATAAACTATACCTTCTTTTAATCAACGCCGCCGCCTTGAGCAAGGAGCGCCTCCCTTTGGGAAAGAGCCTAAGGTCAGAATCAATCAGTTAGATACATCCTTCCCTGAACGATATATAAAAGATGATCTGAGAGACCTTCCTTTTAAGCCGTAATATCAGCAAAATTCAGGATGTGATTTCCATTGGAAGTTCTTCTTTTTTTTACCATTTTTGATGAAATAATGGAGATACCTGTTGCAAATATAATTCTTGAAAAAACTCAGGGCTTTTACTTCTTTCATAGAAAAAAAAGTTGAAACTATCCCGGAGGTTGTGCCAACAAAACCGGTAAAAAGACCTGGCGCGCAAGTGTAGAAATGGAAATTGAACATTTATCAAAGAAGTACAGGCTTTCTGTAATGTTATTGACATTTTGCAGGGATAATATAAAAATAGAAGAAAGTTGCAAAAAAATAGGATAAATAGAAAATGGACGGGAAATCTCTGAATATAACCGAAGAAAAAATTAATAGTCTTAAGGAAATTATCCCCGAAGCATTCACGGAAAATAAAATCGACTGGGAAAAACTGAAAGCTGCTCTGGGCGACGATATTGAATTTAAAAATGAGCGCTATGTATTAAACTGGGCCGGAAAATCCGACGCCTTCAGAGCTTTACAGTCGCCGACAAGCGCTACATTGAGCATTGATCAGTTAACATTTATCAACGACAAAGGCAAAGTTGAAACAGTCAATGCCGAAGATAAGAAACAATTTTCTCCTGCTCAATGGTCAATGATAAATGATAAATGTCCAAATGTATTCATTGAAGGTGAAAACCTTGAAGTTTTAAAGGTTTTGCAGAAATCCTACTTCGGCAAAATCAAAATGATCTACATAGACCCGCCGTATAACACAGGCAATGACAGTTTTATCTATCCCGACAAGTTTTCCGAAACCAGAGAAGAATATTTAAGCAGAATCGGTGACAAAGACGAAACCGGTTTTATGACCCGCGAAGGTCTGTTCAGAAAAAACAGCAAGGATAGCGGCCATTATCACAGCAACTGGCTTTCCATGATGTATCCCCGGTTGTTTCTGGCAAGAAATTTGCTGCGCGATGACGGGGTGATTTTTGTCAGTATAGACGATAATGAAGTACACAATCTGAGATTAATTATGAACGAGGTATTCGGGGAGGAGAATTTCATAGCAGTTTTTCCATGGAGAAAACGTACTGCAAAAAGCGATGTACCGTTTGGTATTTCTCAGGATTATGAGTGGGTTTTATCCTATTCGAGAGATAATTTTGAAGCCGGAAAAAGAATAGAGAGGAAATATTATAAATCGGATGATTTTTCTGAAGGGTGGAGGTTGTCTGATTTAACAACTCAACGTAGTAAAGAAGAAAGACCAAATTCTTTTTTTGATTTAATCAATCCAAGAGACAATAAGAGATATCCAGCAAATCCTAAAAGAATTTGGGGTATCACAAAAGATACGGTTGGCGACTACTTGAGTCGTAAGAAAATCGTATTCCCTGGAGATTATGATTTTCTAAACATAAAAAACCCAGCGTATAGAATTTTTGTATCAGAAGATAAGAAAAAGAATCATGATAAATTTGGTTCCGAAGAATCTATAAGTCCAATATCAACTTTATTGCCTCCTAATATAGGTAGAACCGAAGATGGAACTAAAGAAATAGATTCACTTTTTGATCAAAAAGTTTTCCCTTTCCCCAAACCTTCATCTTTGATAAGGCATTTTATCAATACAGACATATCAAATGAATTTATCATCCTCGATTTCTTTGCCGGTTCATGTACTACCGCTCACGCAGTCCTTGCCCTAAACAAAGAAGACCGGTCTTCGGGCAGCGCCCATGCAGGCGGCGGTAACCGCAAATTCATCTGCGTTCAGCTTCCTGAAAAGTGTGATGAAAATTCGGAAGCTTATAAAGCCGGGTATAAAACCATTGCGGAAATTGGAAAGGAGCGCATAAGAAGAGTCATGGAGCATTTAACATTGAACATTAATCATTTAACAGATA
>CAYSBW010000066.1:0-11211 GCA_964429485.1 uncultured Syntrophorhabdaceae bacterium | reverse complement strand
TTATGTATTAATTCCCCGAGGAACGAGGGATAAAACCCGAAAGGGATGACGAACGTATGGGAGGAACCCGAAAGGGATGATGAACGTATGGGAGGAACCCGAAAGGGATGATGAACGCATGGGAGGAACCCGGAGGGATGACAAGTGAAGCAAGGAAGAGAATGGATTCCAATATTATGTCCTAATTTTACTTAATTATCTCTGTTAGTTAGATAGGTGTCCGCAGTGGACACCCAGACTGTTTTCGGTAGGGCTTAATTCAGACTGTTTTTTATTTCTTGAGCAAGTTTAATAACCTCATCCGCACTTGCCAATATATCGGCTTTCGATTTTGGGTTGTGCTTAATCATATTAGTTTGCAAAACTGTCCTCGAAATATCGTTCAATTTTTTACATACAACTTTAAAGCCTGACGACACAAACGAAACGGATACTTTATTGTTGGAAGTCTCCTTACTTTCTTGTTTTATGGCCTGTATCAGTTCAGGAAGTGGTAAATAGGCTTTTGATGATAATTTTTCAATTATTCTTAAAGATGTATCTGTTTTGATGAAATATTCCTGTGCCTCTTTTGAAAATACTGAAGTTACAAACCATCTTTTTAATGTCCCGTAAGGGATTTTGAGTTCGTGCAGGATTTCAGCAAATATTTCTTCCTTTTCGTTTAGCATTTTCTTAAAAGCTTTTTTGTTAATAACGTTTCTTATAAAAGTATGTAAATCCAAGTCTATTTTAATTTTTCTTAGCTCAAGCTCTCTGGCCATATAGTCTACAATACCAGATGCTTTTTCAATAGGATGTAAATCTTTACGGTGTATGTTTTCATATAACTGCACAATATATTTGTTTTGTGCATCGTCTTTTCCAATAAACGCCGGAATAGTGGATTTCCCAAGATAGATGAATGCCCTGAGCCTTCGTTCGCCGACTATGAGTTTGTATTTTTTGAACACCGGGTCTACCAATGATACCTTAACTGGCTGCTGCAAACCGACCTGCTCAATGGATTTTGCAAGGGATTCTATTTCAGCTTCGTCGAAATGCGACCTCACCTGTTTATCTACTATAATACTTTCAATAGGTAATTCAGCAAGAATCGATTGGGTTTCGTCTACCCCGAATCTCAATTTGTCTTTTGTCGTCGGAATCGATTGATCAAGAGCTTTCTTGAACATATCATCGGTAGGTCTTTTTCTTTTCATGAATTCTTGGCGAGGAGACACGGTGATTTATCGCCGTGAGGAATCGCCTTCCTCCTTTCTGTTAATAATGTGTGTGCCCGTTCGAGCAGGGCATGAGGGGTTTACACTTGTGATTTAGAACATAGATCTGCATGTTCTCTCCTTTTGGATTAAGTGCCGCATCGGAGTTGTTGCAAAGGCTTGTCGGGCCGGCAGCACCGTTCCTATCCTCAGGACTGTTTAATGACAGGCCACAGTTGCTATAAATGTGCACGGCCCCGCTGTAACGGGGAAGTCTGTATGAACTGAGAATATCCGTAGGTGTGTTGGTTAGCCTTTTCTGTGATAACTGCTGCATAATTACTTATGCCTCCTTGTCAACCAAGGCATTTATATTACCTGGGGTTTTAACCCTGGGCAGTTGACTCATATGTGAGCCTCACTTCTAGACTTTTCATTACTTCAACAAAATTCTTTGCAGCCTGGTAATTAGGATTATATTCACCGACATATTGGCTGATATGCATAGATTTCTCATAATCTGTTAAAAAAGACATCGGCGGGAATAATATATGGTCTTTTATTGTTTCATTCTGGTGCATAGTATCATATACCAGCTTTTGGAGTTTTTTTCTTTTGTCATATTTGTTAACAATAATGCCCGCAAAATTAAGCTTAGGATTAAAAATTCGTTTCGCTGTCAAGTACCAATTAAAAGCTTTAATAAGGTTACGGTAGGAAAGCATCGTTGCTTCTGTAGGAATAACAATGTTTTGAGAACACATATAAACAGATTTTACTACTTCCAAATTGATTGTAGGAGGACAATCAATAATAATTACATCATAATAATTATAAGCAACCCCATACAATACTGACATCAAATAATTAGAAGCCGAGTTTGCCTGGATTGCAGCCTCAACATCAGGTATGTCTGGATTGCTGGCTATTACCGACATATTGTCTCGATGTATTAATGAACTTAAGAATATTTGTTCAAGCTCCTGCATTACACTACCTTCTCTGTTATAAATATCTAATGCATTTTTCATTATAAATACAAAGATGTCATGGAGGCTTACTTGATCCTTATTAAGAAGAGTATCCTCAGATGTAAAATATTGGCATGAATTTAACTGAGCATCTACATCAATAACCAACACTCTATCAACTTTTCGTGAAAAATACTCGGCAGTATTTAATGCTATTGTTGTTTTGCCAGTCCCGCCTTTCATTGAAGTAATGGCTATACTGGTTTTTTTCTTCTCATCAGGCATTCGTTTTTTCCATTTTCAGTATATTTAAAATATTATTGTAATAATCATTTATTTTTTCATCTTTTAGCTGTTGATCAATCTGACTTATTGCTGTTGATATAAGGGCACTTGTACAGCTAAATATTATTCCTATGGTTTTATAATTCAATTTCAACTTATTATACAGCACGTACATTATTATATTTCTTACTAAAAGCACATTAGTGTCTCTTATTCTTTTTTTTCCGAAAATACCTTCCCTTGGAATTGATGTAAACTCCAGTATTTTATCTATAATATTTTCCGAATACGCCAGCCTAATTTCTTTGTCGTCTGCCAGGACCTTTTCTTCCTTACCATCCTGGCTATTTTCCAAAATTGCACCGACAACATCATTAAGTATATTTTCCATGGGCTCACCAGTATGAAACTTATCCTTAATTTTTCCACACATGTTTTTAAGCTCTCGAAAATTGTCTGGTGCCTGAACTGACAGATAATATATTTTATCCATAAAAGATTGTTCGATAGGAAGGCTTTCTGAATCAAAAAAACTCAAAATATATAATTCCTTCATTTTTTGCGTTGGCTTTTTTATCTCAATCGTTGTTCCTGATTCAATTCTTGTCGTTATTCTACCGGCAAGCTTTTTAAATATTTTATCCTTCTCTTCGACGTACTCGAAATGAAGACCTATCTCTTTTTCTTTTTCGAGAGTATTTTTAGGTACTTGTACCCTAAAAAAAGACAGTGGCTTATCGGCTGTAAAAATAGTAATTAATTTCTTGCCTGGAGAGGTCCTGGTATCTAATATAGTGTAAAAAGAATCAAGAGCAAATGGTATTGTTCTATCAAACATCATTTGCACGTCATCAAAGATAACAATATCCGCAGTACATATCTCGTCTAAATATGCAGACACTCTATTAACTTTTCTTTCATTCAAAATATCATCAATAAAGTCATTTTTCTTGTAGAAGTAAAGCGTTGCCGGATAATTGTTCCTTTCAATGTAATTAGCTATAGCACTTGCAATGTGAGTTTTACCTAATGCTGGCAAAGAATGTATCAACAATGTTACCCCGAGGTTCTTATATTTTTCTGCAATATATCTACAAAAGTTATATACTTCTTTGTTCGACTCGCCTTGTATAAAATTATCAAAAGAAAAAGACCTGTCAAGATATTTACCAATTACTTTGGTGTTGATAAAGCCTGGTAAACTCTCTTGTTGATCATCTCTTTCCTCTCCAGAATTTCTTTTTTTCTCTTTTACAATAAAATCGGTCTTTATTAATTTATCATTTTTATTTTTTACTTCTCTTACAATATAATTCAATTGAATATCAGGATACTTCCTTTTAATTAAATTAATTATTATGACAAGGCTTTTTGCTTCTTTATTTAATTTATTTGTCGTTATTGAGTTATCTGATAATATTAATATTTCGTATGTTTTCCTGTTTTCTATTAATAATTCTTTAACCTCAATATCACAAGCTGATATAAGGTAAAGAAATACCTCGTCCATTCCTGGAAATATGGTTTCTTTGTTCTCCTTCGCTTTACTTAATAATTCTATTAAATATTCTTTTATCTTATTAATCATAATTATTTAATTACTTTAGTAATACTTGTTAATTTAATAAATGTCAACCCATTATTGCTTTATTTAAAGTGTTCTAAATATTACTTATATAGTCTATTTCTTGTAATTTAAAACAATTGACTCTTTATTTAACACTAAGGTTCCTTAATTTAACTCAATTGTGTTTTAATTTAACTATTTATTTGTCACTATTTATTAAATAATTGTTTTATATACCTGTTATAATGCGGTTTTCAAGTTTACTTAATATTATAGTATTATACTTACTTAAGTTTATACCCGTTTGACAACAATAATTACACATTTATTAGATTATAATTTAACCATGGTTACAATTAATTTAACAATCCGGTATGATAATTTAACAATCTGTATTTTTATTTACATGATTTGTGTCCTCTTTTAATGGTTTTACCAATACAATTGTATTATATTGTCATTAATAACGGATGGTTACACATTAATAACATACAATTACAAAATTCTATATTTTTATGTTGTTGTTGTTATATTTTATAAATAAATAATAATAAAGATACCAACACGCTTTGGTTCAGTTTAAATCGGGGCAATATTTTCGGGATGGTTATATATTGGCAAATTCATTCTTGGAGTTACATGATATAGTTCCATATCCTCAGGCGGGTAGGGCATCAACAGGGGTAAAAGTTTCTGATCATCCTCGATGGCAGAATTGAGCCACAAATCCTCTTTATCTTGAGGCATAATAACCGGCATTCTCTGGTGGATAGGGCTGATAAGATCATTAGATACTGTGGTGATGATTGTGCATGTGCAGATCATGCTTCGATCTGGTGATTCCCAGAGATTATAGAGACCGGCAAAACCAAAGGGCTCGCCGTGTTTAAGCTTAATATATACAGGATATTTTTTATAGTTTCTGTTTTCCCACTCGTAGAATCCATCGGCAACAATTAGACAGCGTTGTTTCTTAAAGGCATACCGGAATGCGGGCTTTTCTGTAACTGTTTCTGCGCGGGCATTGATCATTTTGTTACCGATAGACATGTTTTTTGCCCATGAAGGGAGAAACCCCCATCGAGATGGAACAATATTCCTTTGACCGAGATCGGTGATGATTATAACCACCTGATTAGGGGCAACGTTATAGCTCGGCGGTACGGAGGGAGGAAGCACATGTTTCACCCTGAATCTTTTTTTAATAACCTGTATAGGACTAATTCTGACAAATCTGCCACACATAACATTGATAATCTATGGATTCAAAAGGCAACTGTCAAATGCTATTACCACGGCAATTAAACATAGCCATATAGAGCATTTTATGATAGTATATCTGCATGGAAAAGATAGATGCACGAAAACATAGTCCAGAGACACAATGTGAGATCAGAAAACAGGTTGTCCGTCTTCGAAAGCAGGGACTTACAAACACAGCGACAGCAGAGGGCGTAGGCATCAGTGTAGGTCGGGCCAGTAAAATATGGCAGGCTTACATAAAAGGGGGTTTAAAAGCAATCTCTCCAGGTAAGCGAGGCCGACGAAAGGGAGAACAGCGTACGCTCTCCTTTGATCAGGAGACAGAAATTCAGAAAGCCTTGGTTGATAAAACCCCCGACCAGTTAAAATTCCCTTTTGCCTTGTGGACACGAAAGGCAGTACAGGAACTGATGTGCCAGTGGTACGGAATGACCATGCCTATACGGACAGTCGGTGAATATTTAAGCCGGTGGGGTTTTACTCCCCAGAAACCCATAAAGAAGGCCCGTGAACAGAATTCAAAGGCAGTAGGGCAATGGCTTACAATGGAATACCCAAAGATTGTCGCAAAGGCAAGGCAGGAAAAGGCAGAAGTCTACTGGGGCGATGAGAGTGGCATACAGAACGAAGCAAACCGTATGCAAGGGTATTCTTCGAGCGGAAAAACACCGCTCATCAGGATAAACTCCAAAAAGGAACTGATCAACATGATCTCTGCAACCAACAACGAAGGAAAAGTACGGTTTATGATGTATAGGGAATCCATGACTTCAGATATGCTAATCACTTTTATGAAAAGACTCATCAAAGACGCAGAGAGAAAGGTGTATCTCATCCTGGATAATCTAAAGGCGCACCGTAGCAGAAAGGTTACCGAATGGATTGAGTCCAATAGAGAAAAGATAGAGGTCTTTTATCTTCCTTCGTATTCTCCTGAAATGAACCCTGATGAATATCTTAATGGTGATCTGAAAGGAAAAGAGTCCATTCCGGTACCCAGGCCCATTCCGCAAAAGATCTGAAGCATAAAGCAACATCATTCATGAGAAGACTGGTAAAAAGACCACACCATGTGAGGAGCTATTTTAAACATCCGAAGGTTGCCTGTGCAGCGTGATGTTGACCTTTTTAATTGCTGGATTAATAATTCACATTGTCAGGATATTATGTCCTTCCCTGCCGTAAGACCCCTGGCTTTAGCCATGGGGGTGTCAACTGAGGCGTGTAAAGGTTTTTGCCATTACATTGATAATGTTATCCCTGTTTTCCACAACCCCTTCTACCAGCAGAAGGGGTTCAGTACGTATGAGTATCCTGTTGGTCCAGTAACAGTCCGGTGTCAGCACAACATTGATAAGTCCTTCTTCATCTTCCAAAGTAATAAATGCAAAACCCTTTGCTGTGGGAGGCATCTGGAGACACACCCTGTAGCCGCCGATACGTACCAGGTCTCCAGATCGGTATTTGACAAGGTCCTTGCTCTTTGCAGCTTTCAGTAAATCAAGCGCCTTTCTGTAAAGGTGCATTATATGGTGTGATGCTGAAAAACCCTGATATGTATAATCGATGATCATCTCCTCGATGGCACCCATCTCAGGGATAGGAAGATATTCTTTTTCCACTAGGTCAACTCCAGGAAGTTCTACTTTACCGATGATTCCTGCCTCCCATATCAGCTTCCTCCTTGACCTGCAAATTTTGTCAAATGCTCCAACAGCAATGAGATTCTGCAAAGATTCACGATCCATTTGTGTTCGTCCTAAAAAGTCCTGTATTGATATAAAATGATTTATTTCCCTTGCCGTCAAGATCCGGGAACCTTTTTCCTTGCCTATTGCCTTTACGTACCTGAAGCCGATCCTCAATGAACCTTCCTCCAGAGAGCACCTCCATAGACTTTTGTTTATATCTAAAGGTAGAATAGCAACGTTATGCCTCATTGCATCATTTATTATCACCTCCGGATCATAAAAGCCCATGGGCTGGTTATTAAGCAATGCACAATAAAATTCAGCAGGATAATACCTTTTCAGCCAGGCAGAACGGTAGCAAAGGATGGCAAAACTTGCCGCATGGCTTTTGCAGAATCCGAAATCGGCAAAGTTGTTTATATGGTTGAATATTTTTCCTGATATGTTTTCATTGATACCCTGCTTTTTTGCACCATCCACAAAACGGGTATGCCACTTCACGAGCTCTTCCCTGGCATTCTTGCGCCCCATTGTTTTTCTGAGCAGATTAGCCTCGCCTGCGGTGAATCCGGCAATTTCCATTGCCACCTGAAGGATCTGTTCCTGAAAAAGGATCACACCGAGAGTCTCACCCAGTATGGGAGCAAGCTTGGGGTGGAGATGGACAACCTGCTCCTTCCCCTGCCTTCTTCGTATAAAGGGATGAACCATATTACCCTGTAGGGGCCCGGGTCTTACGATCGCAACTTCAAGGGTTAGATCCTCGATAGAGCAGGGTTTAATTTTGGGAAGGGTCTGCATCTGTGCCCTACTTTCCACCTGGAAAACACCTATGGTATCTGCCTCACTGATAAGCCGGTATACTTCCTGGTCATCAGGAGATAAATGCTCAAAATCGACCTCAATCCCCTTGTGTTCCCTGATAAGCTGCCTTGCTTCATCAATAAGGGAAAGCATGCGAAGACCAAGGAGATCAAATTTAATGAGACCTGCATCATCAAGTGAGTCCTTGTCCCACTGGCAGACAATTCTCCCTTCTGCTCTTGCGTGCTCCAATGGTACAATCTCGGAGATAGGTTTCGGAGTAATGATCATGCCACCTACATGGATGGACAAATGTCTTGGAAAGCGGGCTATCTTTGAACAAATTGTACTGAAGTGCCTCCATGCATAAGAATCGAGGTATGATCTGAATTCAGGCACATCCTTCAGTGCCTCTATTGCTTCTACCCCTCCATATGAAGAAACTGCCTTTGCCATTCTATCGAGCACATGAGGAGGAAATCCCAGAACCTTCCCCACCTCCCTGATGGCGTTTCTTGCCTGGAAGGTAACATAAGTGCAGACCATGGCGGCATGTTCTATGCCATAGGTTTCGTAAACATAACGGATGATTTCCTCTCTCCTGTGGGTTGCAATGTCAATATCTATATCAGGCGTGTTCAATTCGTTGAGAAAACGGCCAACAAAGAGGTTGTGCTTTAATGGATCAACAGGGGTAATGTCAAGTATATAAGCTACTACAGAACTTGCTGCCGATCCCCTGCCTTGAGCTGAGATGCCACTCTTCTTTGCAAATTCAATGATGTCCCTGACAATCAAAAAATAACCTGAAAGTCCCTTTGTCTCAATAAGGGTTAGTTCATGGTTGAGTCTCTTGCGGATATCTTCTGTGATATCCCCGTATCGCTCCCGTGCCTTTGTTATAGATATTTCCCGTAAATATTCTGCCGCCGTGATATTTTCAGGTAATGGATATTCGGGATAGGAGACAGATGAGAAATTGAGCTCAAAGGTGCATCTGTCAGCTATCTCACAACTTTGCAGAATTGCCTCACCGGGAATCCAGGGAAGTTTTAGCATCTCGTCATATCCTTTAAGATAATATTCTGAATTAAGTTTTCGGAAAGCGGCAGAGCAATCTATTGTAGTCCTGTTTCTTATGCACAGAAGTACATCATGGAGGACGTGATCATCACGCGTGGCATAGTGAACATTATTTGTTGCAACGGTCCGAAGCCCCAGATGCCTGGCAAGATTGATAAGCAGGGCAGTTAGTCCCTTGTCTTCCGGGGTAAGGTGGCTTTGTATTTCTATATAGAAAGAGCTTTTACCAAAAAGTGAAATGCACTGTTCTGCAACAAAAAGGGCCTTATCTTTTTCATCTTTTATAAGAAGCCCTGCTATTTCTCCCTTTTTACAGCCTGAAAGGCATATAATACCTTCAGTGTGTCCTTCCAGTGCGGAATAGGGAAGGACCGGATTACCTTTTGTTCCTGATAGCTGAGCCTTTGTAATAAGGCAGGAGAGGTTTGCATATCCCTTTGCGTTCTCTGTAAGGAGAGTAAGGTGGTATCCGCCTGTAAGGGTGACTTCAGCTCCCAGTATAGGTTTTATTCCGGCTTCCCTGGCTTTTGTTGAAAACAGGCAGGCACTATAAAGCCCGTTATGGTCAGTTATAGCAAGTGCAGGCATTCCCATGGAGGCGCAGCGTTCTACAAGATCCTCGGTACGTGAAGCGCCGTCAAGAAATGAAAAGTTGGAATGTGCATGAAGTTCACAATACATACAATACTCAGGCTGTCCAGTTCTGCCTGTACCACCTGCCTCCAATAAGATCATGAAACACGGTAATTCTTGTACCACCTTCAAGCTCAAGGGCGTAATAAATACGTGTCACCGGTTTTTGCCACCAGGTATCGTCTATTCTCCAGAGATTTGTAATTTTATATACCCTAAGCCATTTCTTCCGGAATATTATGCGTGCAGGTTGTCCGTCAACAGACATTACTTCTATCGGTTCCGGTTCAAAGGGTAATTGTTTCATGGCTCGACAAAAATGAACCTGTCATCCGGGATAAGTGAGTTGGCATTATTTTGGGCTATTTTGACAACAGGTGCATAGCCGTATTTTGTTTTTAGAAAGCTGCTTGCATTGCTGATACTCTGGGTACCCTCGGAGTGCATTCTGAAGAGATTCTCTTGCCTGCCTCTATAAGGTGCAAGATCAGAGGCGCGGACACTCATGCTGTGTATCGGGCTTGGAAGATGGGACTGTCCAAGGCCATTCATAATCCTTCTATGCATTTCTTCATGACATGTAGTATGTAATCGAAAAACATACTGCCATTTTAAAAAGCCCCTGTTCTGGAGATCAAATACAAGATCAAGTTTGCGGCACGCCATTCCAGCGTCCTCAAGCTCCCGGCAGAGTTTTTCTAATAGAATAGCAAGGACTACCCTGATCTGTTCTTTTGTATGGACTTCTGAATCACAGACAATCTCCTGATCGATATCTGTAACAGCAAAAGCGCAGGGTATCCTGTTTTCTTCTTCAACGCCATTTACTATCTCCCATATTGTTTTTCCTATGGTGCCGAACTGGGACATCAATGCTGGTTTTGTAAACGGCCTGATCTGTTTCAATGTGTGCAGACCAAGCAGGTTCAGCCTTTCTTTTGTTTCTGCCGGGACCGGGAGTTGCTCAACAGACAGGGGAGAGAGAAACTTTTTTTCTGTGCCCGGAGAGACAATAAAGACCGGTGAGGCAAACATTGCAGCTACACGTGCAATGAAACGTGAATTGCCCATGCCCACCTGTGCCTCCATTTGAAGTTCCGTGCGTGCAAGATTGACTACAGCATATGCAAGCTGCTCTTCATTTTTATATATTCCCGGGAGTTTTGTGATATCGAGATAGGCCGTGCCCGTATCACCGGATTCAATTCGCAGAATTACACTGGTGAGGTTTAAAAGAAACTTATCCCAGATAACCGCATACTCTTTTGTGAAGGGAATACATACCGCATCGGGACAGAGACGCCGGGCATGTTCTAATGACATGGATAGAGATAACCCTTTTTTTAAAAGTTCTTCAGAACAGTCGATTACACACCCTTTATCTCCGGGTGTCCCCATAATAATAGATTTTTTATGTAATTGAGGATTCTTCTGTATAGCCGCCTGAACATAGAAGTGAGGGATGTGAATACATGCTGCTCTCATATCAGCAGATTAGTACACTTGTTCTACTTTAGCAAGTTTTTTTCTCAAAACAATCTATTTATCAGTGTTTTTTCTTGAATATTTTTTATAATGTAGTACATTTATCCTTACCCACCGTAAGACCCCTGGATTTATCCATGGGGAGTGTCAATCTAAGAGAATATAAATGACAAAACAACACCATACCAGGGAAAACATCCTCGATTTTATCAGGAGGTTCAGGCAGA
>CAYSBW010000065.1:0-11662 GCA_964429485.1 uncultured Syntrophorhabdaceae bacterium | reverse complement strand
AGGTTGAAGGACCCTGCCGGGTGGAACGCTCAAGAGCAGGCTATTATTGCAACAAAAGACAGGCTGGTGGAACTGAAAGACACAGAAAAACAATTGACAGGAACATTTACGGAAGGCGCAAAAAGGGGACTTGCTGATTATCTCTTTGATCTTAAATCAATATTCCAGAGGGCACAGTCTATTGCCCTGGAAACTGCACAGGCAATAAAGTGCATTCTAGTCAGCTAAGAGCTACGATACTGAACTTCAAACAATAATCATCAATTATAAAAACCATCCATTGATGAACAGTTATACGTGAAATAAAAATCATCACAGAATATCCCGAAAGTAAGCATTTCTTTGTGTAATCTCCCTTTAAGAAACCTCATAACTCAAAACTTTGTAACCATTTTACATATCCATTAATTGCATACTCTTTGTTAAAAAGAATGTTGAAGCCTAATGAGTGAAATTCTTGATATAGCGCAGGACATGGTTACCTCAGGGGTTCCAATAATCAGGATATAAAACCTTTCCCCTTCCATAACTCCATAAAAGGTTTTCAGAAGCTTTGTGAAGAAGTTCTTATATTCAGACAAAAACAGTATCTCGAATAAATTGTTGTGGGATTTGAATCAACAGGCTCTTACGCAGAGCCGCTACTTCATTTTCTTTCAAAGAAACCCGTGAAACTGCTTCAGGTCAATCCGATGCATGTTACGGGTAATTCAACGAACAAAAGTGATTCATCGGGGTGGGTTGGACCAAGCTAACATATTGAAATAAGGCGTTTTATACGTGGAAAATGGCCAATTTCAGGGCTTAAAGTGTTGTTTTTGCATGTGAAAGGAAAAAACATATTCGCCCGTCAGGGCATGTCCCGTCAAGTTTTGACGCTGTTTGTAAGGATGGTAACTGGTTTGCGAGGGCTGAGGTATTTGGACAAAGGCAGAGTTAATGGTAACAAAGGAGGATTATTCTCCTGTTGATAACACAAAATAATCTGAAACATCAGAGAGTGTTCAAAGCTAAACCAGGCTATCCAGCCAATTGATTACGCTCCTTCTGATTTTGATAATTGTACTCCCTGTCATGTGGTATTTTTCGATAATCCATTTATTTCAATGCATTAAGTAGGTGCGAGGCACTATGAATTAGTCCTATAAAAAAACGTCTACTTTCCCCGATTCCGGTAAAAACGTATAATTTAGCTGGAACAATAAGGACATAGACCTATCAGAAAAACGGTCAAGGCCTATTTACCATGCAAAAAAGAAATAGCCATATATTGTCTTATTTCTCTCAATTCTTGTCGGGATGCTTCGGCTTTTCTTACCACTCTTCAGCATGTACATCCACTTAAGTTTAGGGTTGTATGATTCTGCAACATGCTGGAAACAATGGAAATCAAGTTACATAACTATCAGGATTTCAATTTTTTTATATTTTTTATATCTGTTAATTGACATATAAAATCGGTTTTCGTATGCTTTTTCATATATTAAAATCAAGGAGCTAATAGATGAAGCGTTTTATATCATTATTATTAACGATATTATTGTTTTTCACAGCTTTCAATTATGTTATTGCCGGAGATGCACTGAGCATTGCTGTTTCCAGACTTGAATCAGATATCTCAAATAATTTGAAAACAATAGATGCTGATCTCAAATCTGCTGCAAAAGATGCAGGCAAATTAAAAGAATCAGAAATAAGAAAGCTTCTTGTAGGATTATGTACAAATAGACCTTACGTTGTTGACGCTGCCTTCATTAACTCAAAAGGCATAATCACTATAATTGAGCCTGGCAAGTACAGAAAGCACGAAGGATCAGACATATCAAACCAGGGGGCTGTTATCTTGATGCAGACAAGCAAAAAGCCCTTCATGAGCAATTTGTTTGATTCTGTCGAAGGCATCAAATCAATCGATATAGAATACCCTGTTTTTTCTGCCGACAGAAAGTTCTTGGGTTCTTTAAGTCTCCTTGTTGAGCAGGACAAACTCATACGCAAGATTGCCGCTCCCATTGAAAAGGAGTTAAATGTGAATTGTTTTGTAATGCAGAAAGACGGTACCCTCATCTATGATACAGACCCGTCTCAGATAGGATCGAATATTTTTAGCGACCAGCTTTACAAGGACTACCCTGAGTTGGTCTCACTTGGCAAAAGGATGGTCAGAGAAAAAAATGGAAGAGGATACTACACATTTTTAATCCGTGGCACAGACAAGATTATCAAAAAACAGGCTGTGTGGAAAACAATCCAATTTTTTGATAATAACTGGATAGTAGTTTCCTACAGAGAAATAAAATAAGTATTTATAATGGCGAAGATATGAATACAGCTATTCATGATACTAAGAGCAAGCTTATCAAAATCATTGAAACCCTTTTCCATACAGACGAGGATCTCAATTTTTTTCTCCGGTTGGATGAAGAAGACTTTAAAAAACTTGTGTCTGTTATCATAGCAAGAATTGGTGTATAAAAAAACAATCGTGTATTGGGCTGCCTTCCTGTAATCAATAAAACGGTTCGCTCAGACAACATGCTTGCTTTCAACAAGCGCATTATTTCTGTAAGGTATAAAATTGAAAGAACCATAGGGACACTGAAACAGGGATACGATTTTTCCCCTATGCGGTACATTGGACTGGAGAAAGGAAACATGGAATTTAAGCTAAATTCTTTGGTATTTAATCTGAAAAAGGCAGTGGTAATGATAGAATAGGTGACAAACCGGTCGCGCAGTGAGCCAATAAAAACAAAAAGTTACAAAAATATCAACCGGTATTATCAGTTCTTAAGGATTGAACTGGCAATCTTTGTTTTTTTTGAATAACCTTTCATGTTCCCTTTTTATACAACAATCCATAAAGAACGTAATACCGCATTCTTCTGCTGTTTTTTTTGCTTCTTCATTGACTATTTCCAGCTGAAGCCAAATACAGCCCGGTTTTATTTTAACTGCTTCCTGAACAAAGGGAATTATTTTATCCGGTCGCATGAAAATATCGACAATATCAATTTTGTCAGGAATTTCTGAAAGAGTGTGATAACACTTCTCTTCCAATATTTCATCATATGCCGGATTGACAGGTATAATCCTGTACCCGGCGTTTTTCAGATATTTTGCAACGCCATTACTGGGTTTGTCTTCTTTCGGTGAAAGCCCGATTATGGCTATATTTTTAGATGATGATAATAGTTCTTTTTTTACTGCATCTTCATCTTGCATTGTTTTCTCCCTGATTATTTATTTTCCGAGGTTTAAGACTTTCAAGGGACTTAAGTATATTCATTCCACCCTTGTGCACCTCTTTTTTATTGTTACGTTCAATGACACAGGTAGGTGTGGAATTGATTTTATCCTCTTTATTAAGATATCCTTCAAATATTTTAAACACGGGACTTGTATCAAAAACCTTAAATTTTATATTATTTTTACACAAATACTCTTCTATTTTATTTTTTTCAATAACCTTTTCTCTGGCAGCTTTAAAAAGAATATTTCTTGCAAACAGGACATGATTGAAATCTCTTTTCTCATTCAAAACATAAAGAAAATATTTTGCATATATAACTGATTTGGGCGGATGAAAAGGTACGTCAATAAAAGTGATGTTGATAACGTTATCCTGTACCAGTGTTTTTATAACCGGTTCTATTATAGGTTCAGTGGCTCCACAGGGTCCGCAGAAATAATCTGAGTAAAGCCTCACCTTTATTTTACCTCTACCAAATGAAGTTATCGAATTGGCTGCATCATCTGAGCATCCGGCAACACAAATATTGCAAGCCAACACTATTTCAATCAATAAAAACAGTAGAATACCTGTATATGTTTTATGTAAAAAAAATAAATAATTTTTCATTAAAAAAATATTATCTAAAGCAAGACCTTAAGTAAAGAAAAATGATGGGATTCAGAGGTTTGGGAAATCAGAAAAATTTTCCCTGATAAAAAATGTTCAGAGGGATCTCAGTTCCATTTTTAATCATTCTGTAATCCCAGACCTGGAAATATTTTTTCCGTATACTGTCAGAAATAATTTGTGGATGTTTTTTTGCAGTTAATTTTGTAATAGAAGTATTAAGCTATCGTTTTCTTGAAAGAGCGCTCTGTATGTGTTAAAAATTTAAAAATGTACAAGGAGTTTAAAAAAACATGACACATAGTGAAATTTCTTCACAAACAGATTTTATTCGTGAAATTATTGAGAATGATTTTAGAGTAAACAAACATTCCGGACGTGTTGCTGTGCGCTTTCCACCAGAACCGAATGGTTATTTGCATATAGGACATGCCAAATCTGTCTGTCTTAATTTCGGGATTGCAATTCAGTATGGAGGCACATGTAATCTCCGGCTGGACGATACTGACCCGAGTGGGGAATCATTGGAATACGTGCAATCAATAATAGACGATATTCATTGGTTAGGATTTGATTGGGGTGATCGTTTGTTTTATGCTTCGGATTATTTTGAACAGCTATATGACTTTGCAATACAGCTTATCAAACGCGGTAAAGCCTATATTTGCAGTCTATCGCCGGACCAGATTCGAGAATATCGTGGCACACTACTTGAACCTGGTAGGGAGAGCCCCTATCGGAACCGTTCAGTTGAAGAAAATCTTGATCTTTTTTCCCGCATGCGGGCAGGAGAATTTGATGATAGTGCTCATGTATTGCGTGCCAAGATAGATATGTCTTCTCCTAATGTTGTTATGAGAGACCCGATAATTTACCGCATTAAAAGATCACCACACTATCGTATGGGTACGAAATGGGTTATATATCCAATGTACGATTTTGCTCATTGTCTTTCGGACTCTATCGAGAGAATTACCCATTCAATATGCACCCTTGAATTTGAAAATAACCGTCCTTTATACGATTGGATTGTTGAACAGCTTATAGAAGGAGATCGGCCAAACCAGATAGAATTTGCCCGGCTGAATATCAGCTACAATGTTCTAAGCAAGCGCAAACTTATCGAATTAGTTGAAACAGGTCGTGTATCAGGATGGGATGATCCCCGTATGCCAACTATAGCGGGTATGAGGAGGAGAGGCTATACACCGGAAGCAATAAGGAATTTTTGTGCCAAAATAGGAGTAGCAAAAAACGATAATCTTGTTGATGTTTCTCTTCTTGAACATTGTGTTCGTGATGATTTGAATGAAAAGGCACCAAGAGTAATGGGTGTTCTGAAACCTCTCCGTGTTATTATCGATAATTATCCTGAGGGACAAACTGAAGAATTTGAATGTGCCAATCATCCTCAGAATCCTTCTATGGGAACAAGATTAATACCATTTTCAAGGGAGCTTTATATTGAGTGTGATGATTTCAATGAAGATCCTCCAAAGAAATATAAGAGACTCGGTCCGGGACGTGAGGTGCGTCTTAGAAACTCCTATGTGATTAAATTTGAAAGCATGGTGAAGGATGAAAAGACTGGTGAAATTATTGAAATTCACTGTATTTATGACCCTGAGACAAGGAATAATCCTCCCTCAGATGGACGTAAAGTGGAAGGGGTAATACACTGGGTGTCAGTGCAACATGCTGTTTCAGCTGAAGTCCGCCTTTATGACCGTCTTTTCCGGATTCAAGATCCATCAGCCATGGATGATGATTATAAGAATTATCTTAATCCGTCTTCGTTGGAGGTTATTCCTCTTTGTTATGTAGAAAAAAGTATTGTCAACCCCATGCCCGGAAGTATGTATCAGTTTGAAAGAATTGGATATTTTTGTGTTGATTTGAAAGATTCCCTGCCTGGAAGACCCGTGTTTAACAGAACTGTTCAGCTCCGCGATTCCTGGAGTAAGGTTGTAGCTCAGGAAAGGGGTTAGCAAGATACGGGTAACAGGTGTTGAGGATTTATGGACCTAAATCGTTTTTTGTTAATTAATTATGTCAGGTTTTTTTAAATGAAACCTATTACTGTTGTAATACCTTACAGTCAGGACAATTCTTTTTATAAGACCTTGTTTGAGTTTCTCAAGTCTGAAATGACTGAAGAAATTTTTATTATCAGTCAGGAAAGGGTTGATGTACCCGTGTCCGGTTGTCGTGTTCTTACAGGTGCTTCGATTTTATCAAAGGAAGTTATTGATAATGTTCTCAAAAATGTTAAAACAGATTATCTGCTAATATTGCCCAAGTATAAACATGTTGTACTGGAATTCGATGCCTTAGGAAAATTAGTTGAAACTGCCATATCAACAAAAGCTGGCATAATTTACCCTGATTTTTATGATGAAAAACAAGAGGGTAGATACATACATCCACTAAATAATTATCAACCGGGAAGTGTCCGTGATGATTTTGATTTTGGCTCCATGATGCTTTTTTCAGTCTTTGCTGTTATGGACGTCCTGGATAAATATGGTCCAATATCTGATGTTAAATACGCTGGTTTATATGATCTCCGCTTGAAAGTCTCTATTGATCATTCCATATATCATAAAAACAGTCCAATTTATTCTGTTTTTATGAAGGAAGAAATGCAGTGTGGTCATGAAAATATCTTTGCCTATGTTGATCCGGAAAATATTTTTGTCCAGAAGGAGATGGAAACAGTTTTTACTGATTATCTGAAAAAGATAAACGCATATCTTCCACCCCATAATTTGAAAGGAGCCATGGAAAGTCCGGAGATTTTTCCTGTGGAAGCCTCAGTTGTAATACCTGTGAAAAATCGGAGGGCAACTATTGGGGATGCTTTAGAAAGCGCACTATCACAGGAAACAGGATTTAAATTTAATGTAATAGTTGTTGATAACCATTCAACAGATGGAACAACGGCTGTGCTGGAGAATTTTGCCAAGAAACATTCTTCCCTCAAATATATAAGTCCTTCAAAAACCGATCTTGGCATAGGAGGTTGCTGGAACGAAGCAATATACAGTAAAATTTGCGGGAAATATGCTGTTCAGCTTGATTCGGACGATCTTTACAGCAGTCCTCATACTCTTGCAAAAATTGTCCATATGTTGCGTGAATATAATTATGCCATGGTAGTGGGTTCTTACACTATCGTGAATTTTGATCTTGAAACAATTCCGCCGGGCTTGATAGAGCATCGTGAATGGACTGAAGAAAATGGTTATAATAATGCTTTGCGTATCAATGGTCTTGGTGCTCCCAGGGCATTTAACACCTCTGTTATCAGGAAGATAGGATTTCTCAACGTAAGTTATGGTGAAGATTATGCTGCTGCCTTAAGAATATGCAGAGAATACCGAATAGGCAGGATTTTTGAAAATCTTTACCTTTGCAGGCGTTGGTCGGGTAATACCGATGCTGTCCTTGAAATTGACGATAGAAATTGTAATGATGCCTTTAAGGATATGATAAGAACAGAAGAAATTACTGCCCGACAGAAAATGAACAGAGAAAATACACGTTGAACCGGATTTTTGCTTGTTTTGATGGAAAAGCAAACCGCAAGACTCTCCCGGAACTTTTTTTTGAACTTTCTTCAAATCAGAAAATGTCATGGCCGGAATATCTTCAAAGTATTACTATGTTGGACCATGTTATGGTCAGAGAAATATCATGTAATGGTTTTAATATCAAAGTCCAGCATAATCCAGGGAGAATAAAAAGCACCACAGCTGATGTAGGAGAAAAAAACATAAGAAAAAGAAGTTGTTTTTTATGCCAGGATAATCTGCCTGAAGGGCAAAAAGCCATTCTTTACAGTAATGAATATATGATACTTTGCAACCCTGCTCCTGTTTTTCCATATCATTTCACTATCTGTCACAGAGATCACAAGCCGCAATATATTGCAGAAAATATTGATATTTTTCTACATCTCATGGTTGATCTTGGCAGTAAATGGACTGTTCTTTATAATGGTCCGCAATGCGGTGCATCTGCGCCCGATCACCTCCATTTTCAGACAATTCCCTCGGCATATATGCCGATAGAAACGGAGATAGTAAAGGAAGAAAAATATATCCATCTAAAACAAGTCGGAGATACATCACTTTTAAGGGCGAGCGATATCGGTCGTGAGGTAATAATACTGGAAGGTGATAATTTTACTGCTATTGCAGCAACTTTCAGAAAACTTTTATTTTTTTTGAAAAAATTCCTTTGCATGAAGGAAGAACTGATTATAGAGGAACCAATGATAAATATCGCAGGTTTTTATAAAGAAAACAAAATATGTATTTTGATTTTTCCCCGTGCAAAACATAGACCAGATGTTTTTTTCAATGAAGGTGATGCCAGGCTTATGATCAGCCCTGCAGTAGTTGAGATGGGAGGTGTCTTTGTTGCTCCTCTTGAAAAGGATTTCCATATTCTTAATGCATCAACTGTTGAGAATATATTAAATGAAGTATCTCTGGACAGTAAAACTCTGGATAGATTTTTTAATTCTATTAATTTTGCATTTTGAATATAATGTGAAGATACTTTCGACCTTTTCCCGAACATGCTTAAGGAGAACTACACTGGTCATGATAAAGTCATAATATCTTATATTTTTCCGGGTATTTGAATATAGATTTATTTTTCAACAGGATAACCCTTTCTTATCCAGTCAGGCATTCCGGCGAGGTATACAGAAATATTTATATATCCCAGTTGTCTGGCTGCAACCGCAGCCTTTATACTTGGAGATCATCCAATCCCCCTGCAATAGAATACTATTGGGAAACTTTTGTCTCCAGGCAGCAGCGTATCAAGGATTTGGAATTGTTCCTGTGGTATGTTTATTGCTCTTGGTATTCGCATGTTCTTGTATTCATTACTGCTTCTGTTATCTACAATTAACACCCGGCTTTTTTCATCTATAATATTTTTCAATTCATCGGCTTTTATTTCCTTAAGATTATCAGTAAAATTACAGGAGCAGGCAAGGAATGCCATAATTGCAATTGTGACAAAGTATGCATACATTCTTATGCGTTCTGGTAGTATGGTTTTTATTTCCCAGCATAATAATCCTGATTCTTGAACTTTGAACTGTGAACATTTGTGAATATGATGGTTCTTCATGATAATGCCTATTGAAATATTTCCATTATCTTCTGTTTTGCTTCTTCTGCTTGTCTGTTGCTTAAAGTCATTCCCTGTGAAGTTAAATCAGGTTGATTTTCAATTCTGTAAATTCTTTCAGCTAATCCTGCCTGAACTTTCATCCTTTGAGGTAGTTCAGGGTTTACGCCTATTGCAATTTTTACATCATCAGGAAATTTACCTGGATCTGCTGTTTCGTAAATTACAGAAGGTGTTTCATGCCTACCCTGAAGGAATATTTCAAGAGTACGCCAACCAACTGATCCGTGAGGGTCAAGTATAACGCCATATGCACTGTAAACATCCTTCATTGTTATGTAGTGTTGAGAATTTGTTATGCCTGTAGAAAAAATATCTTCTCTCATTTGATCAATATCGGGCATTTTATCAATGTTACCAGGTCTTGTTACCTTTAATGTTTCAGGGTCTCTTTCATCATACATGTGACCATTATAAAAATCTATTAATCTTGCAAGATTACTGGGATGTGATACTATCATTGCAGAAGAAGGTGATTTTACCGACTGTTTTACTGCATATCGACCATTTTCGAGAAAATCGGGGAATACGGTATTTTCGTTCACTCCACAAAGGATTTTTATTATAGGAAGACCCATCTCTTTTGCTATTACTGTTCCCATCATGTTGCCGAAATTTCCTGATGGGATACTTGCTATAAAACCTTCACCTTGTTGTAGAATCCTTGAAAATGCAAAAAAAGGATACACAGCTTGCGGCAGCAGTCTCCCAAGACTTATGGAATTTGCCGAGGTAAACCTTTCGGAATTACCGAATGTTTTACGTGCAAAATCCTTGTTATCGAGTATGTGTTTTGCCAATGCCTGACAGACATCGAAATCTCCGTTAACTTCAAAGGCATAAATATTTCTGCCCAGTGTAGTCATCTGTCTTCTCTGGCCATCACTAATTGATCCTTTGGGATAAAATATGATATTATCAATATTTTCAAGTCCATATAGGGCATCTGCAACAGCGCCTCCGGTATCTCCACTTGTTGCAACTACAACAACCTTCTTCAAATTATTTTTATGCAGGAAGTAATTGAGCATTCTTCCGAAAAAGCGAGCAGCATAGTCCTTAAAAGAATATGTTGGACCCTGAGTTAGCCATATAATATGTGTTCCACCAATAATGTGCTGTATTTTTGTAGGTATTACGTCATCTTTATATGCATCTTTAAGGATTGTTTTTAATATATCTGCAGGTATCTCTAAAGCAAGATAGGGATTCAGTACTTCAAATGCTGTTTCAGCATAGGACATGTTCTTCATAGCTTCTATTGTTTCAGGAGATATACGAGGAATTTCCTTACGGGGAATCATGTATAAACCATAATTTGAAGCCATTCCCCTTAAGAGTGCTTCCTCAAAAGTTACTCTTTCATTATGATCATTCGTATTGTAATAAGTAACAGGTTTCATGACTAAATTCAGCATAACAGAATATCTCCCGTTTTTTCAACTGAGAATGTATTGCTACATAGAGATAGCACTATTTAAACCAATAACTTAGAAATGTCAGGAATAATTTTTATATTTTAAATTTAATAGTTAAATTAAACTTAAATGGAGCGGGCAACGGGGATCGAACCCGCGGCATCAAGCTTGGGAAGCTTGCACTCTGCCAGCTGAGTTATGCCCGCACAGCTATAATATTAGAAGATTTGTATTGGTAAATCAATATATTTTATTGAATCCCGGTTTTTATATTGTCTGCACTCTATTAAAGAGTCTCAAATATTTCCAAATATTAATGACACGAAATAAAAGTTGTGGAATCATAAACAGTTTGCAACTGTTTTTTTTATATAGTTTTCTATGAAGTATTTATAAATATATACTATTTGTGAGTAGATGTTTATTGAATATTTCTCAACAATCATATATGATTATACGGAAGTTTTATAAGGATATAAAGGAATTAATCGTCAGGCTACAAAAAATGTTTTCTATACAAAAACAAAAGTTCTTTCAATATAGCCACGATTATAGTATAATAAATTTGACTTTTAATAAAAAATTATATAACAAATATTGCTATTTGCACTCATCTTGTAATATAATAAACATTTCGCTGGTGTAGCTCAATCGGCAGAGCAGCTGATTTGTAATCAGCAGGTTGCGGGTTCGAGTCCCATCACCAGCTCCATGGAGAGGTTCCCGAGAGGCCAAAGGGGGCAGACTGTAAATCTGTTGGCTCAGCCTTCGGAGGTTCGATTCCTCCCCTCTCCACCATTTTTTGCAAATTTTGATATACAAAATTTGCTGTTTTAAGATTTTATAGTTATGAGTTTTTTATATATATTAAAGATACTTATATAATTAGCATAATAATTATGGCTTAAAATTAAAGATGATATTGCGGGAATAGCTCAGTTGGCTAGAGCATTAGCCTTCCAAGCTGAGGGTCGCGGGTTCGAATCCCGTTTCCCGCTCCAAAAATAACAGAGTGGGCATAATACAGTCCGCTCTATTTGCCCGCGTAGCTCAGTCGGAAGAGCACTTCCTTGGTAAGGAAGTGGTCACCGGTTCAATTCCGGTCGTGGGCTCCATAAAAAATGTAACGGAGGTCCTTTATGGCTAAGAAAAAGTTTGAAAGAAACAAACC
>CAYSBW010000064.1:0-11747 GCA_964429485.1 uncultured Syntrophorhabdaceae bacterium | reverse complement strand
TAACTACATTTTACCTTAATAGAAATACAAAACAAAAAAAATCAGGATATTTTTATTTTTTCAAAAATTACAAAAATGGTTTGACTGTTTATAAAAGATGTGAAACCATTATAACAATGGAAAGGATTCAACAATTCATAACTTTTCTTGATAAAGATATCTGGGAAATAAGGCTAAAAGACCTTTCATCGTTTAAGGCCTTTTACATCAGATATATAAGGGTAATAATCCTTGCATTACAGGGTTTCATGAAACATGACTGCATAAAAACTTCAGCAGTATTAACATACTATACATTACTCAAAATCGTGCCCCTCGTAGCACTTGTTTTTGCAATCGCAAAGGGGTTCGGCCTTAAAAAAATAGTTGAAAGCTACATTGTCCAGATAGCAGATAAAATAAATCTGCAACCTGATGTAACAAACCATATTCTTGCTTTTTCCAATTCACTTCTCGCACACGCAAAGGGCGGAATAATTGCCGGCGCTGGCACAATTTTAATGCTCTGGGCAGTAATTACGACTCTCGGTAAAATTGAGGATAGTTTTAACATTGTATGGGAGGTAAAAAACTCACGTACACATATAAGGAAATTTACTGATTATATTGCAATACTGGTTATTGTTCCTCTGCTTCTGGCGGTCTCGACAACAACAACTGTATTAATTACAAGTCATATTAAGCTAATAGTTGATAAAATTTCTCTTCTGGGTACCTTCAGTAGCATCATATTTTTTCTTTTGAATTTACTACCCTATATTTCTGTCTGGACCCTTCTTGTGGTGCTATACATAGTAATGCCAAATACCAGAGTGCCCATGAGTTCAGGAATTCTGGCCGGTATTGTTGCTGGAACATGCTTTCAAATTGTTCAGCTGATATATATAAAGTTTCAGATAGGTGTAGCTGGTTATGATGCAATATACGGAAGTTTTGCCGCACTTCCTCTCTTTCTAATATGGCTTCAACTAAGCTGGATGATTGTTCTTTTCGGAGCAGAAATCGCCTATGCGAACAATCATTACGAGACATTCGGTTTCCATCCTGATTTTTCCAGAATTAATGGCACTTCAAAAAAAATTCTGATGCTCAGGATTTTCCATCTTGCTGCAAGAAGATTTCATCTTGGAAAAAAGCCCTTCAGTCCTGAAGAAATATCTTATGAACTCGAAATACCTGTCAAACTTGTACAGCAGATCCTTTCTGAACTTGTTGATTCCGGACTTGTAATTAAAGTCATTGATGAAAATAAAGGGGCAGATGCTTTTCAACCTTCCAGGTCAATAGAAAATATTACAACAAAAGATGTCCTTGATGCTTATAATAAATCAGGAGAAATACCGGCTTTTTTAATCAGATCAAAAGAGGCACAAAACATGATGGAATATTTGAGATATATTTCCGACTCAATTGCCAAATCACCGGGAAACATAAAATTTATAGACATATAAGGTTATTTACAATTACTATTCGATTACTATTCGATGCTTCGTGAAAAGGAAAAATGTCGTTGATAATCTCAAGATGAATCAACACATAAAAATATGTATAGCTTGATAAAAATTATTTTGTATAGTACATCACGAAGATAAACCCTTGAAAAAAATCACTATTTGTTTATTGACATAGCTTTGCATTATTTTATATAGTTCAAAAGTTGTTAATAAAAAAAGCTTTCAAAAAGGGAGTCAACATGACCATTCCACTTGTTATAGCCCTGTCTCACGGGAAGGAAATTACTCTTTTACCACAAATGGCCAATCGCCATGGATTGATTACCGGTGCAACCGGGACCGGAAAAACAGTCACATTACAGAAAATTGCGGAATCCTTTGCTTCGATAGGAGTTCCGGTTTTCATGGCTGATGTGAAGGGGGATCTTTCCGGCATTGCTGCGGAAGGCGCTGCTTCGGAAAAACTCCTCAAACGCCTGAAAAGTATCGGTATCAATGAATTCAAGCCATGCTCCAATACGACAGTATCTTGGGATATTTTCGGTAAATCAGGTCATCCAGTACGGTCAACTGTATCGGATATGGGCCCACTGCTTCTCGCACGTTTGCTCAACTTGAATGATACACAATCTGGAGTTTTACAAATTGTTTTTAAGATCGCCGATGATAACGGTCTTTTGCTTCTTGATTTAAAGGATCTCCGGGCGATGGTGCAGTTTGTGGGAGACAATGCCAGACAATTTAAAACAGAATACGGAAATATTTCAACAGCATCTATCGGTGCCATTCAGCGGGGTTTGCTGACCATTGAAGAACAGGGCGGCGATATGTTTTTCGGCGAACCGATGTTGGATATAGCGGATTTAATTCAAACCGACAGTGAAGGGCGCGGCGTTATAAATGTACTTGCTGCCGACCAACTCCTACATAATCCAAAACTTTATTCGACTTTCCTGCTATGGATACTGGCTGAACTTTTCGAGCAGTTACCTGAGATTGGAGATCCGGAAAAACCCAAACTGGTGTTTTTCTTCGACGAAGCCCATCTTCTGTTTAACGATGCCCCTAAAGCGCTTCTGGAAAAAATCGAGCAGGTTGTCCGTCTGATCCGTTCCAAAGGCATAGGTATTTATTTTATAACCCAGAATCCGCTCGACGTTCCGGAAACTGTTCTGGCTCAACTGGGCAACCGCGTTCAGCACGCACTAAGAGCTTTTACGCCACGCGACCAGCAAGCGGTCAAAACAGCGGCCTCAACAATGCGGCAGAATCCGTCCTTTGATTCCGTACAAGCCATTACTGAACTGGGAGTTGGCGAGGCGCTGATTTCTTTCCTTGATGAAAAAGGACGTCCATCTGTAGTGGAACGGGCTTTTGTGATTGCTCCAGGTTCACGGATAGGTGCACTAACTAATGAGGAACGGACTGCAATAATCAGGTCTTCCATAATTTATGGACATTATGAAAAAACCCTTGACCGCGAATCAGCCTACGAAAAATTGCGCGGCAAGATGTCGGATATTCAGGACAGCCAGCCCTTAAAAAGAGATCCTGTTACTGATGATCGTACCCGGGGAGGAGAAGGATTACTGAACGGCATTGGGGATAATTTGAGTAAAATTATTTTCGGCAGCAGAGGTCCCCGAGGAGGTCAAAGGGAAGGAATGGTTCAGGCAGCCGCTAAAAGCGTAGCACGCAGTATAGGTTCTGCCGTGGGACGTGAAATTATCCGCGGTGTGCTGGGTTCCATTCTTGGAGGTTCTCGCCACAGGTAAAGTAATTTTTTCTATTATAGCTTATGAAAAAGATAGAAAGGCAATATTCTATCTTTCTGTCTTTTTATTCAACCCACTGGACTCATTGAACCCAGGTGACATATCTAATTATGTTTTACGCCTATCGAAACATATCCTTCACCTTCCTGAATAAATAAAGCATATTTTTATTAATAGGGGGGTGGCCTCATATGAAAAGAAGTCGTGTACCACTACTTCCTCAATATTAGACACCTTTCCAATTGCCTTTTCCTAAAAAACAACATCCCTTTCCGTTATTCTGTGTTTTATAATTTCACCTTCAACCATAAAAATTACATCTTCACAAATATTAGTGGAAAGATCTGCAATACGTTCAAGGCTTCTTGCTATCTTCAATAGATGGAGAGAGCGCTCAACCGTGGTAGGCTCGGCTGACATAAAAGCAATAAGCTCCTTCAATATCCTGTTTCCAAATTCATCTACAATACTATCTCTCTGGCAGACATTATGGGCAAGCACAGGATTTTCATTTATGTATGAATTTATACTATCTTTTAACATTTTTACTGATTCTTCAGCCATTTTTGGAATATCTATCAATGGCTTGACCTGCGGGCGCTCTATAAGAAAAAGGGCGCTCTTTGAAATATTGACTGCATAATCTGCGACTCTTTCCAGATCATTATTTATTTTTAAAACCATAAGTATTGTCCTTAAATCTTTTGCTTTTGGCTGATACTGGGCAATCATTCCGGTACAAAGTTCATCAAGGACAATCTCCATATAGTTCGCCTTCGGTTCGTCCTTTTCTATGACCTCATTAAGCCATGATTTGTCTCTCCTGAGAAGGCCATTAACACTTTTATCAATCATATTTTCTACAAAAGTAGCATATTCTATCAGATCTCTTCGTAATTCTTTAATTTTTTCACCCAGCATTTTATATCTCTCCTATCCGAATTTTCCTGTAAGATATTCTTCAGTCCTTTTATCCTTCGGTACAGTAAACATCTTTTCCGTTGTCCCGAATTCCACGAGTTCTCCCAAATAAATAAAAGCCGTAAAATCTGATACCCGCGCTGCCTGAGCTATGTTGTGAGTAACAAGAAGCATTGTCACATTCTTCTTCAATTCAACAATAAGCTCCTCAATGTGGGAAGTTGATTTCGGGTCCAGAGCTGAAGTGGGTTCATCAAGGAGAAGGATTTCCGGCTTCATGGCAAGGGCACGGGCAATACAAAGCCTTTGCTGCTGCCCCCCTGATAAAAATGTGCCCTTTCTATGAAGAACATCCTTCACTTCATCCCAGAGAGCTGATCCTTTTAATGACTCTTCAACTATCTTATCAAATTCGTTTTTTCCAAGTTTTATGCCATTCAATTTATAACCTGCTATAACATTGTCGTAAATGCTCATCATAGGAAAAGGATTCGGTTTTTGAAAAACCATACCTATTTTCCTTCTCAACTGAATAGGTTCCATAGAATAAATATCATCGCCTCTCAAACACATCTTTCCTGAAACTTTTGCATCGGGTATAAGCTCATGCATTCGGTTGACGCATCTTATCAGTGTGGTTTTACCACAACCTGAAGGTCCCATTAATGCAGTAACAAGATTATCGGATATGGAAATATTTATATCTTTCAATATCCTGTTGTCTCCAAAAAAGGCGTTGAAATCTTTAACAGTTAAAACCTGACTTTCCATCTAATGGCTATCCCCCTTGCAATAACATTAAAACCGAGCACAATTGACACAAGAATAAATGAAGCTCCCCAGGCGAAAGTATGCCACTCAGGGTAAGGGCTCATGGCATAATAGAAAATACGGAATGGCAGAGAATCCATGGGCTTGAAAATATTGTAATTCATAAACTGATTCCCGAAAGCTGTAAATAGGAGAGGTGCTGTTTCACCGGTAATTCTTGCTACGCTCAGCAATATGCCTGTCAATATGCCGCTTAAACCAGTAGGCAGAATGACTTTCAGAATTGTTTTATAGTAGGGTACACCAAGGGCAAGCGATGCTTCTTTTAGAGAGTAAGGCATCAGTTTAAGAGTTTCCTCAGTTGTTTTAATTATAACAGGAAGCATCATAATGGAAAGGGCAATTCCACCTGACAAAGCTGAGAATCCTCTGAAAGGCACAACAAACCACATGTAGGTAACAATTCCTATTACAATTGACGGCGTTCCCTGCAAAACAACAACACAGAGTCTAACAATATGGGCTATTCTACCTTCGCCTTTCTCTGACAGATATATTCCAGCTGAAATGCCAAGAGGTATCGAGAGTATGCTGGAAAGGATAATGAGAAAAAAAGTACCTATAATGGCATTATAAATACCTCCCCCTGATTCACCAAAAGGTCTGGGCAGTTGAGTAAGAAATTCCCAGTTAATAACTGCAATACCGTTTTTTGCAATAAAATAAAGTATCAGAAGGAGTGGGATAATTGAAGCAAAAGCAAAAAACACAACAAGGAATTTGAAAAATCTATCTTTGAGGATTCTTTTTTTAAGCTGTCCTTCCATTAAGTTACCTCTTTTGATGATTCAAGACTAATCTTCCTTATTACATAAATCCCTATGATATTGAGAAACATCGTAACAAGAAATAGAACGAGTCCTATGTATATGAGTGAAGATGCTGTTATACCGGTTGCTTCTGCAAATTCGTTGGCTATAACACTTGCCATTGTATTTGCCGGACTGAATATGCCGGTGGGGAGAAAATTACTGTTGCCGATAAGCATGGTAACAGCCATGGTTTCTCCTATTGCCCTGCCCATAGATAACATGATTCCTGCAAATATTCCTGAACGGGCATAGGGTATAACAATGTTTTTTATAACCTCGAATTTTGTGGCACCAAGAGAATAAGCAGCCTCCTTTAGTTCAGATGGAACAAGTGCTATTACTTCACGACCCATAGATGCTGAAAAAGGAATTATCATAATAGCAAGTATTAGGGAAGATGCAAATATCCCCACACCATGGGGTGTCACTCCTACAACACTTTCCAGATATCTGACAAAGGGAATAAGAAAAAACAAGCCCCAAAGTCCATATATAACGGAAGGTATACCTGCCAGCACTTCTATGGAGCTTCTCAAAAACACTGAAAACGTACACTCTTTACAATATTCTCCAAGAAAAAGAGAAATTGAAATCGAAAAGGGAATGGATATCAAAAGTGATAAGAATGCCGTAAGTAAAGTTCCAACAAGGAAAGGAAGGGCACCGAACTTCTCTGCAGAAATATCCCAGACTTCCCCGAAAAAGAACTTAAGGCCAAATTCTCTAACAGATGGTAAAGATGAAAAAACCAATGTGAAAAAAACAGCGAGTAACAACACTACAATTGTTATTGCAGATAATTTGATGGAATAATTAAATATAATTTCAGATTTTCCTTTTTTCATCTTTTTCATAGCAGGAACAGCCCTGATGAATTTCTGAACAGGGCAGTTCCTTTAGGTTAACAAGTCTGCTCTCGTTGTTATTATTTAATTATCTTCAATCCATCGTAGGTAAGAGACTTTATTATTTTCACAGATTTTCCTACAGCTTCTGCTGGCAAAGGAGCGTACTGGAGAGGTTCAACAAACTTCTGACCATCCTTCACCATCCACATCAGAAGGTTTGCAAGCGTTTCTGCTTTTTCTTTTGTCCTGTTACTATAATTTTGTTCTTTGTAGAATATAAGCCATGTAAAACCACTTATGGGATATCCTTCTTTTGCATCAGTATCTGTCAAAGAAATATTTGTATCATCAGGCATGTTTACAGAAGCTGCTGCACTGACAGATTTAATAGTCGGTTCTATAAATTTGCCGGATTTGTTTTTGATATTGCCGAAAGCCATTTTATTCTGTAATGCATATAAAAGCTCAACGTAACCTATTGAACCCGGTGTCTGCTTTACATAACCTGCCACACCAGGATTTCCTTTCTGACCGATATGTCCGCGAGGCCAGTTCAGGGATTTTCCAAAACCTATCTTTTCTTTCCATTCTTCGCTTACCTTTGTTAAATATTCACTAAATATATATGTTGTACCGCTGCCATCAGCCCTCCTCACAACACTTATTGCAAGATCGGGAAACTTTATGCCAGGATTTACAGCGGCTATTCTCCTATCATTCCATTTGTTAATTTTATTCAGAAATATATCAGCCACAAGATCTGGAGTAAAATTAAGTTTTGGATTCCCGGGCAGGTTATATGTGACAACAACCGCTCCAAGGCATGTGGGAATATGCATTACAGTAGCACCAGCAGACTTCATCTCTTTCTCTGTCATGAACGCATCTGTACCACCAAAATCCACTGTTTTTTTGATAATCTGATTAATGCCACCGCCTGAACCTATGCCCTGATAATTAACCTTAACTTTGTACTGTTGATTGTAAGCGTCAAACATCTTTGAATAAAGCGGTTGAGGAAAAGTTGCCCCTGCTCCTGAAAGTTCTTTTTCCTTAGCAATCAAGGAATTTGAAAATAACATGGAAATAGATATAAGAACCATTAGCAATTTGAAAACTGTTTTCATAATAATTTAAATCCTCCTTTGTAGAATATTTGCAATTTCATTTTAATAAAAGATTATTAATTGAGTGTTAATTAATTGTTAATTTTCTGTTAATTTTGACCATTGCCTTTGGAGGGGGCTTGAGCCCCCCCTTTTTTTTATTTTATTAATCTTTTTCAAAAGAAATACCAAGCACCAATTCTGACTGTATTAAAAGAACCCTTGGAATCATAGTACTGACTGCCTGCCACAACCGGCTGATAATTTGCAAAACTTGTGTATATGTTTGCATATTCAATACCAAACCTGACAGCAGGATTTACATCATAAGACAGGTTTGCCACGATGTGTTGAACTACACTACGTGAATTTACATTGCCAGCAACCTGTGTATAGGGCGTGCTGAGTTTTGCGCTTCCATATCCATACCACCCTGTAATAAAAAGTTTGTCTGTAAAATAGTACTGAAGCTGCCCGAACCCTCCAAATATGAGAGGAGATGAATAATGTCTGCTATCAGCAGTACCTACTGGATAGGCTCCCGGGTAGGCAGTTGCAAACCAGCTTAAGTCCTGGCCCATGAAAATATTCCCTGCAAGAGAAAACGCACCTGTTTTATTTCCTTGCTTTTCAGGAATAATAGGAATGTAACCCTTGAAGGCAATACCCCATGATGTAACTTTGTCATTGCTATACCTTTGAGGAGTTCCTGTTGCTGCAGCCTGAGAAATCCATGTTCGATTGTCCTGTCCAATATATCCGCCAAGACCGAAAAGAAGATTTCTCGGACCTATTTTGCCACAGGCATCGGATTTAAAAACTATTTCACCTTCTGCAAAAGGAAGACCACTATTGGTAAAACTATCAACCTGTGTTGCCCCGCTTGTTGTTCCCAGAGAATTAGTCGGTGAATACAACCCCAGTGAAGCTGACCAGTTTCTATTAAAACGCTGCTCTACCGTGATCTGTGGCTGTCTTGAACCTCTAAGAAATGGGCTCACATCATCCACCCCAAGGTTGATTCCGCTGTGTGATCCTACATATCCCCACCTCTGCCAGGTCTGGCCCATAATAAGGGATGTATTTTTCCAGTCAAATTTTATATAAGCGTGTCTGAGTGCAAATACACCGTAATTTGCTCCACCCTGGGAGCCTCTGAAATCACCTTCAATAAAAGCAGATGTTTTTGCTCCCCATCCGTCAGGACCTTTGATCTTGATGTTTAGCCTTGACTCACCAGCCGCTGAGTAAAAATTGCCATATTCATCACCCTGGTTCTGGTTCCCCCGATAGCTTGATCTGAGGGCATACTTGTAATCAGCTCCAACACCCTGGGTAGCATAACCCATATCAAACTTTACAAATCCACCGATAGTTACATCGTACTTGCTTGTTACACTGCCTGCATAACTTATTGCAGGCAGCAACAAAAAAAATGCAATTAACACAGCAATTGATCTTTTCATATCCGCCTCCTTTTATAAATCCTGGTATTGTTGATCATGATTCCTCCTTTGTTAATTTTTTTTAATATTATTCATTTTCTTTGTTAATTATTGATTAAGTTTCAGTTAATTATTGATTAAGTATTCAGTGATTAGACAGACATTTTTTCATATTAAATTATACTGGAGTTTCCTCAATATTTTCTCATAAATATCGCTAACAATCGGTAATAATTGATTAATAGCTGTTTTGTCATCTCGAGCAGCTCTCTTTCAGATGAAGTTTCCTGACTTTTTTTCTCAGTTCTGGTATGAATGCTTACAAATACAAGAGATGGAGGCGATATGACTAACAATTCCAGTACTGTTGCGGCTATCAAGGGACAAATGTATCAGTAACAGATTTTAATGGAGAAACAAGATATGGAATTGCAGCATCATCCGGGTTCGCAATAGGCGAAGCAATAGTAATAACAAAGGATGAGGATTTTCTAAGAGTAAAGGATGGCTCAATAGTGGTTTCCAGAACAGCCACACCCAAACTTGTTACAATAATGGACAAGGCAAAGGCAATTATTACGGAAAATGGAGGTCTATCTGCAAATTCAATGGCATTTGCAAGAATATACGGCATTCCAGCTGTGTTAGGAATACCGGGGCTAACAGAAATAATCAAAGATGGAGATTTTGTAAGAGTAGATGGAACAAAAGGCAGCATTAAAGTCAGCAGAAAAACTATATTACATCAGATTAAATAGTCTAAAAAAAACACATCAATAAAACGCTCCGGGAAGACTTGAACAAGCTTTTCGGATTATCCTCTTTCCTCTTTTATTTAGTTTGACATTACGATCAAATTCATTATTTTTTCTCAATATTTTTCAATAGAGGATTATCTCTCAGTAAAATATTGGTTGTTTCTGTCGCTTCATCAAATACAATAACTGCCAGCTTTTTTATAAGTTTATCTTTTACCTGATTGATTTTCATTTCAGACGAAATTTCCTTTTCTCCATAATCAGTTCCCTCCCTGAAAATGAATTCTTTGATTACACCAGTCAAAGCTTCCGGTGTTAGTTTATCCATTGGAATTATATGAAAAGACATTTTGTCAATATTTTACTGATTTTATTAGCAGAAAAGCTTATTACCACTATTAAAAAATAAGTCAAAGATCATTGCATTTACAAAGATAATAACCCGGTGATTTCACATGGTAGTATCCGCAATATCTTTAAAGACTACTTTTATCACATCCATCGCAACAAGTCTATCTCAATTCCTGAAATGCTCTTGTATATTCGACATTTTTAAAAAAAATAGCATTCAGATATCGACATAATTGTCACCAGACATCGTATCCTCTAATTTATTAATCGTGTAAATACAATCAGTTACAATATATTATCAATTAGGTATGGATATTGCTTAAGTTAAAACAGGTATATAAAAAATCCATCCGGAGGTAATTATGAAAAAAATAATTTTAGTCTTTGTTTTGGTTATATCAACAGGGTGTGTGATTGTGTCCCCAGGTCATATACGCGGGAGCAAAATATATAATAACTATAACCGCCCGTCTTACACTCGACCACATTATCAGCCTCAAGTATATCCTAATGCACAACACACTCTAAGGGGAAACCGCCAACCTCTCCATCGCAAATAATGGTTTGACAAAGAGATTGTGGCATATAACAAAACCATAAAAATTATTGATGTCTGGTGCGTTGCCTTTAAGCGTATTATTGAATTGAACACCCAAATCCCTATTGTTCTGAACCCTGGTTACAACCAGGTCTTTATTGCATTCAACAAGACATCATAACTGTTATTACAATAATGAATAAGAAAAATGACTTTATCATTCAATAAATTTCCCATACTTCATAGAACTTTTCAAAAAAAAAGGTTCTATCAGAAGCCCTGCTGTATTATTTATGCAGGTTGCACCTTCAAGGTGGCAGTTTTGTAAATAAATAATTTCTCTGATATTTGATAAAAGAACGCTTAATTCATGATATGTAAATTAAGGACTGACCGGAACCCAGACTTTATGTTCAGGAACCCATTTTCCGTTTACTGACTGACCTGGAACAATAATCCATTCTCCTGAAGATTTTTGACTGTATCTTGTAACAAATTCTGGGTCAGGAGAAGCATATGCTAAATTAGGTTGCGGGTATACATATACTCTTCGAGGTGGCGGGCCATAAGGCGCATAAGCAACACTCTGAGTTATCATGCTTCCTACAACCGTACCTATAAGAAGGCTACCGGCAATCGCTGCACCAGCAGTCCATCCATTATTGCACCTGCCACATCCGTGGTAATGATGATATCTCCTCGACCATGAATTAGCTGCAGTAGACAGAACAAGTAATGTGCATATGATGAAAACAGAAATAACTTTTTTCATATTACTACCATTATAACATCTTTAATTGAACTTGCAAGTTTATTTTGTAAATAAGAACAGGATTACTTATTAAACTCTCAAATTTCTAAAAAACCGTCCTAAAGGCGTCTGCCTTTCTCTGTGATAATAGAAACTT
>CAYSBW010000063.1:0-11993 GCA_964429485.1 uncultured Syntrophorhabdaceae bacterium | reverse complement strand
TAAAAAGCGATCACATCCTTAATCTACTGGAAGAAGTGGATGGTAAACTACCTGATGACAAAGAGCAGATCCTATCAGTTATGGACAGATTTCTTTCCCTTACCGAAGAACAGAAACTGGTATTCAGATTCGGAAGAAGAGCCGGTATTTACCGGAAATTAAATGATTTAAATGATGAGCTTACCTACTTTAAAATAAAAAAACAAATCCGTGAAATGGAAGCAAAAGAACCTGGATGCATTGAAAAAACTCTTTCTATGCTGCTTGATAATTATATATGACAGGAAATTTGATTTTATCTATATCTATAATATTGTAGACAAGACTGAAAAGTATGCTGTAATATAAGTATGTATAGATTCAAAATAGTTCTAAGCTTGTAAGAGTCTCAAACAATTACTTTTTTTGAGAGGAATATATATGGACTATCATAATGAAATAGCAAAAATCGCCTATGATATTTTTGAAAGGGAAGGAAGGGTGCACGGAAAGCATTACGAGCATTGGCTTGAAGCTGAACTTATTGTGGTAAACAGACACCATCAGACAAATGGTACTGAAGAGGCAAAACAAAAAGAGTGTGAAGAGGCAAAACCGAAAAAAAGAGTTGTAGCAACAAGGACAACAACAAATAAAAGTGAAACCAAACCAAAAACAGCAGCCAAAACCAGAGTTAAATCAAAAACAAAAAAGACGCTTGAATAATAGTTTTGGACTATTAAGCTGCTTTTAATAAAAATACTGCTGAAAAAGATGACTCTCTTCTGTCTTTGATTATAAAAAGAATCGCTTAAATCTTTTTGTTAGCTTCCTTACTCTGTAATCTACAGATTATAACTTTGCTTTTTAAAAAAGCGCCTCCTTTAAGGACAGCTTAAGATCACATACAAAAGTTGTAACAAGAAATTTGGCTTAATTAACATTGACTATTAAATGAGTTATTTGTTATCTTATTGTCTGCATGTTTGAAAAATTACAGGAAAGATTAGAAGTAACCTTCAAAAAATTGAGGGGCTACGGCAAACTTACTGAAGAGAATATCAAAGATTCTCTAAGAGAAGTAAGAGTTGCGCTTCTGGAAGCCGACGTCAACTACAAGGTTGCCAGGGATTTTCTCGAAAGAGTCAAGGATAAGGCTCTGGGTGGTGAAGTATTAACGAGCATAACTCCAGGACAATTATTCATAAGAATCGTTCATGATGAGTTGTGTGAACTCCTTGGCAGTGTCAATAAACCTATTGACGTGTCCGGTCCTCCGCCAGTTACAGTCATGCTTTCAGGACTTCAGGGGTCCGGCAAGACAACAACTGCTGGCAAACTTGCAATCTTTTTAAAGAAAAAAGGTAGAAAACCACTTCTTGTACCTTCAGATGTATATAGACCTGCTGCTATAGATCAACTCATAAAAATCGGCAGACAGACAGATACACCTGTCTTCCCTTCAAAAGGCATGTCAGACCCTGTTCAAATATGTGTTGATGCTAAAGGTTATGCCATGAAGAACGGTCTTGATACACTGATAGTTGATACTGCAGGCAGACTTCATATAGATGAAACAATGGTTGAAGAGCTGATAAAACAGAAAAAATTTCTCAATCCAAGAGAAACAATTCTTGTTCTTGATGCCATGACAGGTCAGGATGCAGTAAATATAGCAAAAACATTCAATGAGAAACTGGAAATAGATGGAATTATTCTGACAAAACTTGATGGCGATACAAGAGGTGGAGCCGCCATTTCCATTAAGGCTGTTACCGGCAAACCAATAAGATTTATCGGAACCGGGGAAAAGCTTGATGCACTGGAATTGTTTCATCCGGAAAGAATGGCGTCACGTATCCTCGGTATGGGAGATGTTGTATCACTTGTAGAAAAAGCTCAGGAAGTTTTTGATGATAAAAAGGCTGATGAGCTTGAGAAAAAACTGAGGAAGGATGAATTTACTCTGGAAGACTTCAGGGATCAGATAAGACAGATGAAAAAACTCGGTTCGCTGGAATCAATAATAGGTATGTTCCCTGGATTTAGCAAATTCAAAGGTGCAATTAACTTTTCTGAGGCTGAAAATGATATTAAAAAGGTTGATGCAATAATAAGTTCAATGACAAAAAAGGAAAGGCTCTATCCAAATATTATTGATGGCAGCAGAAGAATAAGAATATCAAAAGGAAGCGGTACAAAAGTACAGGATGTTAACGAACTTTTAAAAAAATATACAGAAACAAAAAAAATGATTAAGAAATTAACAAAGGGTGGCATGAAAGGTTTACCCAAACAACTACTTATGCGATAGGAGGTGACAGTTTGTCAGTAAAATTCAGATTATCACGGTATGGTAAAAAGAAGAAACCTTTTTACAGAATTGTTGTGGCTGATAGCCGGTATGCAAGTGATGGCAGGTTCATAGAAAATGTGGGTACCTATAACCCGTTGACCGATCCCGCCAGTGTAATAATTGACAAGGAAAAAATTAAGGCATGGTATGATAAAGGGGCAAAGCCCACGAAAACTGTTCATAGCATATTTAAAAAAGAAGGGATACTGAAGGAAGTAATTCAATAATTGATGGAGGGAATCAGTGTTGAAAGAATTGATCGAATTTATCGCAAAGGCTTTGGTAGATAACCCTGATCAGGTAAAGGTTTCAGAGATTGAAGGTGAAAAAACATCCGTTATTGAGCTGAGTGTTTCCAAGGAAGACCTTGGTAAGGTGATAGGTAAGCAAGGGAGAACTGCACGTGCCATGAGAACCATCTTAAGCGCAGCTTCCACCAAGGTCAGAAAACGGGCGGTACTCGAAATAATAGAGTAATGAAATATGTCCCGATTGGGAAAATAATATCCACTTACGGTATTAAAGGGGAAGTTAAATTCCAATATTACAATGAAGAAAAAGAGGTGCTGTATGGATACACCTCTTTTTTCATTCATGATAAAATAGGATGGAATACACTTAAGCCAAAAAGTATAAAATTTCGTAAACATTTTTTCAGTATAAATTTTGAGGGTTTGGATAGGCTTGAAGATACATCTTTTTTGATAAACAAGGAAATCTTTGTCAAAGAAGAAGATCTCCCGCAGCTGGGAGAAAATGAATTTTATGAATATCAACTCCTCGGGCTTACCGTATACAATCAGGCCGGGGAATCGTTGGGTATATTGGATAGGATTATCCATACAGGCGCAAATGATGTAATGTTTGTGAGAGGAGAAATAGAGATGCTTATTCCTATGATTGAAAGTTGTATCGAGGAAATAAATATCAAAGGTTCCTTTGTAAAATTAACAGATTTGTTTACTGAATTTGTGAATTTGTAAGTGGTTAGAATCAATTTACTTCTTGCACATCATTCTGCCACCCTTTCTCTCTCAGCTGTTTATATAAAAATACCCTGCCTGTTTTTTCGTAAAAATAAATATTAATAAACTCATTAAAAAAAATCATCTCTCTCTTTTTCATTGTTCCGCATTAAATATGCAAGTTTATTATAAATTATCTAAATTATTACAAAGTAAGGTGATATCAAAAAAGAAATATGCTATATTATTATTTTTTCAAATTTCATAAAGCTGGAATTAAATAAATAATACTCATGTTAATCAGCGTTCTCACACTCTTTCCCAATATATTTACATCACCGTTGAAGGAGAGTATCATCAAAAAAGCAACGGATAAAGGGCTTATTGCCTTTAATGTTGTAAACATTAGAGATTTCGCTGAAGATCCGCACAAAACATGCGATGATTCCCCCTATGGTGGAGGTCCTGGCATGATTATGAAAATAGAACCTATACATAGGGCAATGCAACATGTTGAAACTCATAAAATAAAACCCAGACATATTCTTCTTACACCGCAAGGGAAGGTTTTCAATGAAGAAAAAGCTGTGAGTCTGTCATATCTTCCACATATAAATCTTATCTGTGGAAGATATGAGGGTATTGATGAAAGAATTCTTGAACTTGTTGACGAAGAAATATCAATAGGCGATTATATTCTTTCAGGCGGAGAAATTGCGGCACTTGTTCTCATCGATTCTGTTGCAAGGCATATTCCTGGAGTATTGGGCAATGATCTGTCAACGCTTCATGAAAGTCATACTGACATGCTTCTTGAATATCCTCAGTATACAAGACCTGCTGTATTTATGGACATGGAAGTACCTTCCGTGCTTATGTCGGGAAATCACGACGAGATCAAAAGATGGAGGAGGAAGGAGTCAATTAAAAAAACCGTATTTAAAAGACCTGATCTTATGGAATTATTTGAGCCTGATAAAGAAGACAGAAAATTCCTGAGAGAGATATTGGAGGAAATCCCTGAGTAAAGTCTATCTGGCTATTATACATTACCCTGTATATGATAAAAACAAAGAGATTATTGCGACAAGTTTGACCAATCTGGAATTACATGATATTGCAAGAAGTTGCATGACATTTGGCATCGAGTTGTGCTATATTGTTACGCCCCTTGCCAGACAAAAGGAAATAGCCGAAAGGCTCATACATCATTGGGAACACGGGTACGGAGCAATTTACAATCCCAAAAGGAGTGTGGCCCTGAAGAAAGTGCGTATAATAAACGATCTCGAAGGAATGCTCGAAGAAATTAAAGTTAACGGCACTCCCATAATTATTGGGACATCTTCCCATGAAAAAGCACACAAGGCAATGGGTTATCAGGCTTTTGGTAAATGGACGAAGAGGGAAAAAAGACCTTTTCTCCTTTTGTTCGGAACTGGCTGGGGTTTGACTGATGAAACAACAGATTTGTGTGAAAAAATGCTTGTACCGGTAAAGGGTGCAGGCGAATATAATCACCTGTCTTTAAGAGTAGCAGTTGGCATTATTCTTGACAGAATTTTTGGTGAAAGAGGAGACAAAGATGAATGATATGATTGATTTAATTGAAAAAGAACAAATGAGGCTTGATTTACCGGAAATAAATATCGGTGACAATGTAAAAGTCTATACAAAAATCCTGGAAGGAGACAAGGAACGTATCCAGATTTTTGAAGGTATTGTAATAAGGAGAAGGGGGGGCAACACTAGGGCAACCTTCACTGTCAGAAAAGTATCATACAGTGTTGGAATAGAAAAGACATTCCCCGTCCATTCACCTCTTATAGATACAATCGAAATAATGAGCAAGAGCAAGATCAGAAGGGCAAGGCTTTTCTATTTGAGGAATCTCAGAGGAAAAGCGGCAAAACTAAAAGAAAAAAGATATTAATGAGTTGTTGCATCACAGGCTTCGTTGGAGGAATTGATGAAGCAGGGAGAGGCCCCATTGCTGGCCCTGTTTTATCCTCCTGTGTTATATGGAAAGAATTACCCTGTGAAAAAATAGGCATCAATGACTCTAAACTTCTCAGTGAAAAAAAAAGGATTGAACTTTCCAAATGGATTTTTGCCAATGCATACAAGGTAGGCATTGGCAAATCAAGCCATGAGGAAATAGAAAAAATAAATATCCTTGAGGCAAGCCTGCTTTCAATGGAAAGAGCGTTGAAAGATGCTGACATTCAACCTGATCTTCTGCTCATTGACGGTAATTACGGCATAAAAACATTCCCGCAGTGCAAACCAATAATCAAGGGAGACAAAAAATGTTTTTTTATTGCCTGTGCTTCCATTATTGCAAAAGTCGTACGAGACAGTATAATGGAAGAGTACGATATATTATATCCCGAGTATAACTTCAAAAAAAATAAGGGATATCCAACAAAAGATCACCAAAGGGCAATAGAAAAATACGGAATATCCCCGATTCACAGAAAAACATTCAGAGGTGTAAAAGAACATCTTGCCCGGTAGAAGACAGGAAGGAATAGAAGGTGAAGAACAAGCAACAAAAACCTTAAAGGACAGAGGTTACAGGATAATAGAGAAAAATTTTCGCAGTCCTTTTGGTGAGCTTGATATCATAGCTGAAGAAGGCGGTTATCTTGTCTTTGTTGAAGTAAAAAAAAGAAATACCCGGACATTCGGTGATCCCCTCGAAGCAATCAATATCCTGAAGAAGAAACACATAATTAAAACAGCCATGTTTTACATGAAAACTCACAATTACCTTGACAGAAAAGTCAGGTTTGACGTGGTAGGTATTGACAGCAAAAACATAAAGATAGTAAAACATGCATTCATGCTGGAATAGACAGACTAAAAGCACGGAAAAATGGGAAAATACGATGATGAGGAGATACAGAGATAAATTACGGAACAATAAACACATTAAAGAAGTTGACATAAGCCGGCAGTTGTGATCGATACATACTATGAGCAAAGAGTTATATAATAAAAGAAACAGAACACATCCCGGGGAAGGCGTGAAGGGGATAAACAAAAAACTCGTAGATTTGCTTAATAGCGTAAAAGATAATAAGATATCCGTAAAAAAAGCATATGAATCCTTAAAGGATATACCCTTTGAAGATTTGAGTCATACCAAGATTGACCACCACAGGTCAGTAAGAAAAGGAATGGAAGAAGTAATATTCGGTGAAGGCAAATCTCTGGTGCAAATAACGGATATTGTTAATGCAATGCAGGCAAAAAATCTTGATGTCCTTGCCACACGGATTGATAAGAGAACAGGATTAAGGATATTAAATCAATTCCCTGACGGCATATACAACGAAGGTGCACAGTGCTTCTACATCAAAAAGGATAATACAATAAAAGGTAAAGGAACTATTCTGGTTGTATCAGCAGGTACAAGCGACAGCAGGGTAGCCGAAGAAGCCTATATAACATCAATATTTTTCGGAAATCAGGCTGAAAAACTCTGCGATGTCGGGGTGGCGGGGATACACAGGTTGTTTCAGAATCTTGATACACTCAAAAAGGCACGTGTGGTTATAGTAGCTGCAGGAATGGAGGGCGCTCTGCCGTCCATAGTCGCCGGCATTGTTGGTGTTCCTGTCATAGGAGTACCAACAAGCATAGGATATGGAGCAAGTTTTGGCGGCTTGACAGCTCTCCTGGCAATGTTAAATTCCTGTTCCACGGTTTCAGTATTTAACATAGATAACGGTTTTGGTGCGGCATATTTTGCAACTCTTATAAACAGGTTATAAATATGGGTAACATACTTTATATAGATCCTATTTTTGGTATAAGCGGCGACATGATGATAGCCGCCTTTATTGATGCCGGACTTCCCTTTGTTGAATTGGAAGGATTACTGAAGAAAATACCTCTGGCATTGCCTGAAATTAAACCTGAAAAAAAATCTCATAGTATTATAGAGGGTGTACACCTGAATATTGAACATTCCCAGATTCATCTCTCAATCAGGGAAATGGAAGATATAATAGAAAAAGTGGATGCTGGAACAAAAATCAAAGAAGATGTAAAAGCCATGCTGACCATTATTCTCAATGCAGAAGCAAAAGTTCATGGAGTATTAAGAGATGATGTCCATCTCCATGAATTATCTCACATCGATACGATTATCGATCTCTTCGGTGTTGCAAAAGGAATGGATTACTTCGGAATAAACAGGGTATTCTGTGGTCCGCTTCCCCACGGTTGCGGTACAATAAAAACATCGCATGGCATCATACCCAACCCTCCACCTGTAACCCTTGAAATTCTCTCTGATTTTAAGACTTTTTTTCTTGAAGAACCACTGGAGCTTACCACTCCTACAGGCGCAACCATCGTCAGGCATTATGCAAAAAACGGGTATATTCCAACACCAGTTTTTAAAATTGACAAAACTGGTTATGGTGTTGGCACATATAAAACAGACAGACCTGATGTCCTGAGAATCTTTATCAGTCAATCTGAAGAACAGGTATATGAAGAAGATGACATCCTGGTCATTGAAACAGATATTGATGATATGAATATGGAATATGCAGGAATAATAGCAGAAAAGATCAGAAAAGCGGGGGCTCTTGACGCTCTTTACTTCCCTGTATACATGAAAAAAAGCAGGTTAGGAATAAGACTCTCGGTTGTTACTAGAAAAGAATTGTTGCGAGACATAACAGATATGATCTTTGCCGAAACCACTACATTCGGGATACGGTTCAGAACAGAACAAAGGAATGTTTTAAAAAGAGAGGAAAGGCTTATACAGACATCCTATGGATCTGTAAGAGTAAAATACGGTTTCACTGACAATGGAAGCATTATAAAAAAACATATCGAGTTTGACGATGTCAGGAAAATTGCAGAAGAAAAAAAAATACCGTACAGGGTGTTATTGGAATCTCTTGAATCTGAAATAGATAAGCAGAGGCATTGTTCGAATGAAATTGATTTATAATCCATCTTCAGGACCAATGAAATATGCCTGCGGAATTTCCGGTTCCGGAAGTAATTACGACAAAATTTACGAAAAAGATCCAGGTAAATACCATGTAGTTTTTAGCAATACATCGGACTGCAAAGGCATAAAAAAAGCAATGGAGCGCAATGTCAGTGTGATTTTATTAGATTCTGATAAATATTTCCATGAAATGTGCGGAATCGAAAAAATTCCCAGGTACGGTCCGGAAAGAAATAACTATGATGTGGCCCTCATGACTCTTGTAGAACAGGCATTGAAAGGACAACCCGACATAATTTGTCTCGCAGGATATGACTTGTGGATAGGAAACTGGATGGTTAAAAGGTACTATCCAAAAATTCTGAATGTCCATCCGGGCGATGCAAGAAAATACACCGGACTTGGCTGGATACCTACCGCAAAGGCAATACTGGCAGAAGAAATCAGCGTAAAAGCAACTGTCTTCATCGTAGATGATAGCGACGATGGCGGTCCAATACTGATCCAATCAGCATCTTTACCTCTCTCCCGTTGGGATGGAGAATTGTATAATATAAGAAAATTCGCAGAAAAAACAGATGCACGAACATTGAAAAAATTCAAAGAAGCAGCTGAAAGAGAGAAAAACAATCTATACGAATCTCTTCAGAAAATTTCTATTGGCATACAGAACACCCTCAAAGTTGAAGGAGATTGGCAGATATACCCCTTTGCCGTACATGAACTTATCGCAAAGGGAAGAGTTTCTATTGACGGCAGAACACTCTATATAGATGGCGTACAAATGCCTGTGGAGGGCTGGCAGGTCGATAAATATGGATTTGCCGAAAGTATACGTCAGTAATAAAGCTTTCCCGCAAGCATATCAATGGGAGGGAACTTGCCTGACATAGGAAAAATATTTATTGTCCTGGGTGTAATGCTCATTCTCATTGGACTGGCATTCACATTCTGGGACAGAATACCTTTCATTGGTAAGCTCCCCGGAGATATATTAATAAAAAAAGAACGTTTCAACCTCTATTTTCCAATAACTACAAGTATTATAATAAGTATCATATTAACAATAATCTTCTCAATATTCAGAAGATAAAGGAGGTTACAAATTTTGACACAGAAACCGTATATTTTAAGATTATTTACAAAAAGCGTTCTGCTTATCTTAATCATCATCCTGCAGGGATGCACAACATCCTATACAGTCAAAGTGAACGGTTTTCTTGACCCGGCGAAACCTTTGACAATGGCTGCCGGGACAACCATTCATATTATGGATGATAACAGGACAGAAAATCCACTCCTCGACAAGGAAGTCAGTAATAAACTTGAAAAAATATTAAAATTAAAGGGTTATTCTATATCAGGATTAGAAGGGTCCCGGTATTATGCTTTGCACGGATACGGCATGGGCCATGAAAGAACAGTAACCAGTACACTACCTGTATATCAGCCAGGAGGAACAGCTACAGTTACAAAGACCTCTCCGTCAGGAACATCCTATTCAACAATACAACTGCCAGGATCAACAACATATGTACCACGTACAACTACAATAACAGATAAGTGGTTTTCTTTAAAAATCATTGACGGAAAAGATTATAGAGATTCAGGTAAAATAACAGATCTATGGATAGGGGAAGCCTCTGTTACAGGGGAAAGCCCGGATCTCAGATACATAATGAATTATCTGTTGGCTGGTATATCTGAAAGTTTCGGTAAAAATACTGAAAAAGAACTTTTCATTAACATCAGGGAAGATGATCCGAGGATAAAAGCTCTTTCAGGAAATTAAACCATGATACAAAATCTGAGCTTTAAAATATTGAATAATACTTCTTTGACAAATTTTAGAACATATTCTATATATAATATACTAATATGGCAGAATTGAGAAAAGACCCTGTCGCCGGTAACTGGGTGGTCACAGGACATAAAACATTGGAAAGTAACTCTGTAGGCTTGTGCCCTTTCTGCCCGGGAAACGAACACCTCACCCCCAAAATAATAAGAGAATACAAAGATGCTGACGGTTCATGGCTTATACGCTGCTTTCCTGCGTCAAACCCTGTTTTTATTATAGAATCTGCTGAAGATAAGAAAGCTGAAGGTCTATATGATAAAATGGGCAATGTTGGAGCACATGAAATTGTTGTAGAAAACAGATCTCACACTAAGACCATTTCAAATTTCACAGATAAAGAACTTTTATTGCTTGTGGAAGTCTTTATGGAAAGGATTTCGGATCTCAAGAAAGACAAAAGATTTAAAAGCGTTCAGGTATTTAAAAATCATGGAGAGCTCGCCGGTTCTCACCTGTTTCATCCACATTCTCATCTTCTTGCAACTCCAATGATGGCTGCAAGGCTTGAGCTTGAGCTCATAAATTCAAAAAATTATTATCAGCAAAAAGAGAGGTGCCTTCTCTGCGATATAATCAATCAGGAGATTAAACAAAATAAAAGGGTGGTCAGCATGAATTCAGATTTTATTGCATTATGCCCTTTTGCCTCCAGATTTCCCTTTGAAGTATGGGTTCTTCCAAAAATTCACAGTGAGAGTTTTGAAAAAATGCAGGGAACTGAAATAAAACTTCGACTCGTGAATCTCGTGCTGGATATCATGAAAAGAATTGAAAAAATAACAAACTCCTACACCCTGGTAATACACACATCGCCAAACCTTAACAGAACAGATTTTCAAAAGGATGACCGTTTGTTAAATGATTATTTCCATTGGCACATAGAAATCCTCCCCATGGACCAGAAATCCTCCAAATATAAAAGGGAAGACGAATTTTATGTTACTTCCATTACACCCGAAGAAGCTGCAACTACATTGAAAGAACAGATTGTTTAACCCTATGGGCTCTCCCTTCGGGATAAATTGTTAAGGAGTAGACTATTGCTGTTGATTGTTATGGAGTTTATCAAATCTGATATTTCTTTAAAAATTCAGGATCAATGGGGTTGCACTTCAAATGTCTCCATAACCCCTTACCAACGTTCAACCCTTCTTCATTTTTAATCCACTTATGGCATACATAACAAATATCTTTTTTAAACTCTTCGAAAAGGGGTTCCTGGATATAGGAAAATCTGATCTTTTTTTTCATAACAAATACCTCTTGAGAAATGATAAACCCTGAGTAATAGAAATTGCAAGATGAAAGTAAATAAGACACGTACTTCATGCTATTGTTTTTTGTCCTTAAAAAATATTTTTATTTTAAATGTATAAATGTGCAATGGATTTTATCCCTTTAATACAATGAAATGATATTTTTTTCCTAAAAAAAACAGGATTTAAAGGATTAACATGATTAATAAAGATCAGAAAACATCACACCTTAATAAAACAGAATCAAAGATTATCAATCTTGCAAAACCCTATCTTCAAATCAGAAACAATGAAATACATACTCTGAATGCAATAGATTTTGCTTTCAGACTCCTAAATATATACAAAAAAGCAGAAAGGCGCCTGGTGATACCTGCCATGATTCTACATGATGTAGGCTGGAGCCTTGTTAAAGAAGAAATTATCAGAAAGGTCTGTCTCCCTGACCCTGATAAAAACTTTGTCAGAATCCATGAAGAAGAAAGCGTAAGGATAGCCCGACATATTCTAAGTAAAATTGACTATGATAAAGCAGAGACAGATGAGATACTCAAAATTATTGACGGCCATGACACTAGAGGTAAAGCCTTTTCAA
>CAYSBW010000062.1:0-12122 GCA_964429485.1 uncultured Syntrophorhabdaceae bacterium | reverse complement strand
GTCAATATTACCTTATGCTGGGGGATAAATTCACGCAGGCTCACCGGAAGGACACCATTCTTCATAAGACATATCCTCCCCTTCACCCCTTTGACAAGGTGGGTTCTAATGATATTGTTGATAAAAAAGGATATGTCTTTTTTGTTGTCATACACAAGATTTGATTATGGCTCGAGGGGTTTTTGCACTGCTTCAGTCTGAATTAAACAGGTTTAGAGCTCAAAAGGAGACTCTCAAAACCAGGATGAGACAGGGCAGCATCAAAAAAATACATTATGCTATAGAATATTATATTGACAGGAATAAACCAAGTCTTAAATTATGCTCTATTGTTTTGTACATTACTTCCTCCAACATTTCCTCTCCCTGATTCAACAATCAAAGAAGGATTGTATCAGGTTAATGATCCTATCTGTTAAATTACTGATATGGAATTTTCTCTGACACTGGCCATGGAATTTATTTTAGCTTTGAGGGTATATGAAAAATAACTTGATATTAGTATGATTCTGATAAAACTCAGGGATTGTGTATTTTTATTGGACATCATCAAGCCCCCAAGAAACAAGACTGGAAAGAGGGAACGATTCGGCATGTAATATCTCAATTCGGACAAGGCCATCTACTCGTCGTGGTATACCAAGTCTTAGTATACCTGCAGGAGTCTTCCAGTCGCTAATGCGAACAAATGTGCCTCTTCTAAGATCTCCGGCAATATTAGGGCCAAAATTACCCTTTTCCTGAGCTGTTGGTGCACCAAATGTTCGTGTAAGATGTGCCTGGATATGGTCATACAGTTGGTTGACTGTATCCAGATCTCCTGTCTGGTTTAAATCTATGATTACTGTCGCTTTCTCGAGGTAGTTTATCTTTTTTGTAAGGACCAATCTCTGCCTTTGGGAGATATCAGTAAACCATGTGGTTTCGTAGATTATGTTGTTCCCTTCTTCTACCCCATCTTTGATGTTTCGATCTGAAAGGGAAGCCAGAACTTTTTTTATCGGCATGCCAGGGCTCAAATCAGCCAGAGTTTGTACCTTAATGGATTTGTCAGGAACGGCGATTTCACCTGGCTCTAAACGGTTGGTTTCAAAGGTGATTTTCTTGACCGAAGTTGGTTGCTCGAAACTGTAGGTCCATGTAAGGGCAACACGGGTATCCCGGCTTTCAGTTCCAGTAACTGGCTGGCGCATGGCAAAATCAGCTTCCACCCGAAGCAGATGTTTCCCTTGAGTATATTCAACAGCTGTGTTGAAGCCCTGGTTCCTGTTATCGGCCAGACTTGTTAATTGGTTTTGCATAAGATACCGGTAACTGATATTGACCCGGAATGGATCTCTGTTAAGAGAAGAGGCAAAGTTCAAGCCTGGGTTATCAGAACCAAATCCTATCTGTCTAACTATATAATAGGTAAGTCCCAAATTAGCAGTTCCTTTAAAACCTACAATTTCGACAGAACGTCCTATATCGAACCCATATTGTTGTGTTGTATTATTGGCTGCAACACCCTTCTGGACGGTTTGGTCTTGCAGGCTTGCCGAGATTCTGGTGCTCCAGCCGTCTGATAGAGGAGCGCTAAAATTCATGTTCAGAGAATCAATCACTGTTTCGCTGGAATCAGAATTTGCATGCTGCCGGTATGCGTCTATATTTCCGTTAACCCCTCTTAAGAGAGGGTTGGGAATAATTCCACTCATCCCTATGCCAAAGACATCAGTGTCGGTTACTGTTGTAGTGCCCATACCATCCCGATAGAACTGTGCTCTACCATTGATCGAATATCCTGCAGCCAATTGCCATCCAGCCCTATTGTCAAATACTCTTCTACCTCCATTAACAACGCTACCATTGGGAAGATACTCCGAGTCATATTCTTCGTACCGGGAACTGTAAGTAATTGGAATCTGGCTGCGTCCCTGGAGCTGGATAAAACGCCCTTGCCCTTTGTTGTGGTTAACAGACCCGTTAGCATAGCTGTCACCTCTGAGGAAATCCCATTCGGCATCAAAAATGAGTTTCTGTCTCAAAAGTGAAAAGTTATGATTCAAGGCCATGCCCCATACATACTGTTTTAGTGATGGAATCTCAGTCTGGGCGGCCTGGCGGTTTGCCGTGTAATTAAAAGCTAATCTTGTATCCTCCCAGTTCATCATCCACGATGCGCCACCAAACATATTGTCCCACTTCTTGTTGTCGAGATAATCCTGGGCAATACCTCCGAGTTGAAAAAGTATAGACTGATTTGCTCCGAGCATTGTTCCCGGCTGCAACTCGATCTGTCCACCTTTGAGGGAGCGCTGAAGAATACGGGGGGTCTGGAAAGCATAAAAATCTCCCACGTCGAGGCGGTAGGGGACAAAATTGTTCCCGTTTTCCTGGTTGAAGTTGAATCGTTCTATAAGAAGACCATAATTGGCAGCTCGGTAAGGTGATTCATTGATAGTTCCAGAAAAATATCCCTTCATCGTATTGTAAGGATTTGCCGTATTCTGGAACTGCAGATTGAAATCATTATAGGACTGCCACCCTTCCTGCAAATAAGCACCGTTTGGTCCACTCGAATTATAGTAATCGAAGTGGATGCTGTTTTGTCCGGAAATTTTCCAGTCTGAGGCTATATTGTCATTGCAGTGTACAGGGACAGCATAAATTATTAAGAAAAAAAGGAGTAACCAAGTTGAGATTGCACACTTTGTTGTTTTCATATCTGTTTGCTATTCTATTTTTTCCGCAATCTCCATGATCATTTCATTAGTCCCTGGAACGGAGATAAAACCATTACGGGGATCGTTAAATTCTGCCCTTGTATCGAGAACCACCGAAACAGTGCTTATCCTCAAATGCCCTCCATCTGAATCTGGTACTATGACTTGAGAGATAATGTTTGCGTCATGCCTGTTCAGGATCCTGAGACGGGCATCCTTGGCTGTTTGAGTTCTCATAGCATCATCTAAACGCGATTTATTATAGAAGGATTCTGAAAGGAGTTTATGAAACCCTTCTAAATTCCACTTATTGGCAATAGCTTCGGCAGAACGACCGAAGGTTCCTTCCGGTAGAGGTTGTACTGGTTCGACAATACGACCACCTGGTGGCAGCTTTCTGGCCACGGAGACTTTGGTCCTGATGGGGGTAAATTGACGTAGCTCCTGCCCCATAGTTGTAAAAGTAATGAATAATGACATTATAAAAATGAACAGCGCCTTCATGGTTGCTCCGTAGCTGAAACATTATAAATTGTAATAGAATTATAGCGACCAAAATGGGAATAGGGGATTGGTTGCAATCCTCCATTGCTTACAGAAAATTTAAGGACATATTTTTTACCTCCAGATTGAACCACAACCTGATTGTTAATGGAAGAGGCATTAATGGAATTGATGTTTAACCCGCACATGCCGGTATATTTTGAAAAACCAATGCTGGTCGAAACGAGAGCTCCTGCTGGAAGAATATCAAAAAAAAGTTTAGTACCGCTGTCAGTGCATGATGTATGGGGGTTCTGAACACCTATAATAACGGTACCGGGAGCCACACCTACAGAACAGCTACCAGGCATTGCTGAGAGGTTTATAAAGATCCAAGTCCCGGTATTTCCATTCAAGATAAAAGTGGTAGGTGTACAGGAAACAGGGGGAGAGGGAGGAACAGGTGCAGGATCTTGTTTCTGTGAACTCTGAGTAATTCGGAGTGTTCCGTTGCTCATCTGCTCCAACTGTTTTACGGCAGCAAGAGTGGCGGGATCGCTCAGATTTAGGCCTCCAGAACCCTGAGTTTGGATTGTTACAGCTGTTTTTAGGAGCAGGGCCGGATCAGCTACCTTGGTAGGATCAAAAATATAGGTCACTCCGTTCATCGTAAAGTTGTAAAGCGGTTGTGTTGTGTTGACCGGATTGTGCCCATTGATAACTCTGTTATCGAGGATCTTTACAGTCCAGGTTCCTGGACTTAATTTCCCTTCTGTGACCATCTTTTCTGTTGGCTTTTGCCTTCCTTCAAGCTGCTGTTTCATATCCGTTGGAAAAACAGGTTGTGTATCTCTGTCCAGTGATGTCTCCGATCCAAGTGGTGCACCATACACACACAGCCACGGAATGATCCCCATAATTACTATAAGAAGTGCTGTCTTGAATGTTTTTATCACCTGTTTACCCACTCTTCTATTGATTTATAGTTTACGTCTGCCCTTGATATTTCACGTCCCCCTTCGAGAAACTGGCCTGGAGCCGCAGCGGGGTATGCGTAAACAAGCTCCACAGTTGCTGTGGCATTGGTGTCAAAGTTTCCCTGAAAACCAGTCAAGTTATTGAAACATGCTCCATCACTGCCTACCCTTACAATTTGGGTCTGGGCTTGTTCAAATCTGAGGGAGCCTCCCATTTCAATCTTCCAACGACAGTGCATGCGCTGTGGTTCAAAATTTCCGGAAACAACAGCACCCAATTGGGTCGAATCACTGAATACCATGAGCTGACGACCTTGTTTTTTCAGATCTCTTAGAATTTCCTTCTGGGCCTTTTGAGTTATTCTCTGCTCTTTTACATCCTTTTTCTCTTCCTTCCGCAAACCAGAGCACACGTCATTGAGGACATCATCAGAGGTTGTGCCATAATAATAAGGATACTGTGCCCTGAGCTTTTTGCGACAGTCAGCAGTTGTGGTTAGGTCCCCCATGTTTACCGGATCAATCCGGTCAACTATTGTACCGGGAAGCTTTATTGGTAGTAGACGGATGCCGGCCTGAGGTAGAACAACTGTATCGTTTACCGGCAACATGGCTACTACCTTACCGGCTTTGAGAATCTCTACTCGCTGAACCGGAGTATCAGCTGAGAAACCTGCCAGCTGGCCACCATCATCACTCCTTACAAAAGAGGTTCCCGTGCTTCCGTTGACAAAATGGAAAAGAGCTTGGTATTTTTCCATGGAGGCCGGACCGATCACCCGGAGTGTGTAGGAAGTAAATCCCCCCTGGGGTTCACTGCGACTCAGTATTAACTGGTTTGCTGATACCTTTACCGGGTTGGAGACTACCATCTTATTTTCCAATGTTTCAAGCTGCCCCCTGTCATCGAGTTCCACGCCCCCCAGTTCTGCCGTAATCCATGCTTCACCCACGGCATGACCAACCTGACCACCACCGCTGTCAACCTGGGCAACGGCTGAACTGTCGCTGTTTAGACGAAGATTTGCAAAGGTGAGGAAACGCCTGACCGCGTCAGGTTCCAGTAAATCACCAGCAGTACTTTTATATATAGGTACCACCATAAAACGGTTTCCATCAGGTAGATAATTGGGGAAAAAGAGATCTATAGTGTCTTTTGTTGGTTCTTGTCCTTTTGCGGCAAGTCGTAGATCGATAGAGGCAATGGCCGGAACTATCCGGAAAAATCTTTTCCAAGATATGGGGTTTGATGTTTCCCCTTGTTCATCTGTGTATGCTGTTACGGCAAGTTCTACTGAGCCGTCCAGTTTTATGTTGAATGGTATTGTAACAAAGTTTTCCGCTACCCACCCTTGGCCCTGACGGACAAAGCCGGTCTGAGAGCTTTGCCAGTTGCCTCCGGACCATTTCAATCGATATTTTGTCATGTCTGCTGGTCCCTGGATAATAATCGCAAGACGATATTTGACGCCAGGAGCAATATTTCCATCGGCCAATGATCTGTCCATATCAACGGTCCATCGGTTCGCTGTTAATTTTCGTATTAAAGACCAATGTCTGCCCAGATCCATCCTGATGCGTGCCTCACCAACTCCACCCAGATGACGAACTTCACCCTGCTGACTGATTGCAAATGGACCTCCATCTATGACGTGATAGCTTACGTTAACCATCCACTTTGATGCCGGCTCGATGCTTTCACCATCTCCACGGCGAAGAATAAGGTATGGTTCTTTTTCAGTGAAGGCAAAATTCTTAAATTCTGCTTTATCTCTGGCAAAAAGATCATAGCTGTCTCCTTCTTTACCTGATTCACGATAGTCAAGGCCATTAATTCTGACACCGGAAAAACCGATAACATCGACTTTTACTTTTTTCTCTAGTTTTCCCAGATTAGACGGGATAACCCAATCACCTATAACCTTGCCACGATAAAGGCTTCCCCATCGCTCGTCAGCAGGTATATACTTCACATTCAAACGATACCTGGGAGGCCCGTCACCTGGAAGTTGTTCTGTTGTATAATCCATGGTTTGACAAATTTGTTCGTCCAGCGGTTTAAAATCGTTGGGTTTGTAATTACTGCGAAAAAAAGATGTTATTGAAGCCCAACCTGGACTATTGAACTGTATAGCGGAACCTTTGCCAAGGATATTGCCGCCTTCTGATACATCAAGTGAAAAACCAAGCCTTTCCTGGAGAGTCCGTGGATCAATCTCATGAAAGGAAAATACCTTTTCCTTTGCGGTTCGGCTACAGCTGGCACCAGCATAACTACCATCACTGTTTTTCCTGATGTTGAATTCAAGGCAGCACTCCTTTACTTCGCTGGTGGAACTCAAAATAGTAACACCAGAGAGAACACTTATAGGAACCGTTCTTCTCAACTTTAGAATGGCCGAGGTAAGGTCGTCAGCAGCCATAGTTGCCATATAATTTCCCTGAAAATCCATACCAACGTCTTCAAGATAAAGAGCAAGCCATCCAGGATAGAACTGAAGGGACATAGGCCAGTCACGTTCCGCCGATTTTACCTCGATAATCTTTTTTTCTGGTGCACGAATTGTGAATCTGAGTCTGTGTGGTTTTGGCAAGACATTTCTAATAGTTTCTGGATCAAGGGACTGAAGGTAAAGGTCTACAGAGCCACAGCATTTCTGATAACGATCTTTGGCATTGGCAAGACGTTTTCGGGTCTGGGCAAGGTTTCGTTCTACAAACTCGGCTGGCGTCTCTTCTTTTTTATCATTCATGAGTATGGGCTGGTTTTGCTGTGACATGGCTGGGATGGATGAAAACAAAAATACCGCCATAAAAACAAAGGAAATAAATATTTTCATGTTCATCCGTTGTAACTCCTCATTGGGCAACTTGAAAAATAAATCCCAAATCCTGGCATTTTTTCCATGTCTCAGTAATCCAATCAGCCTTTATGCCAGTGAGCATTTTTTCCATGACTGCAAGGCACTGAGCTTTTTCTTGTGCCTGTTCTGCCTCGGTAGCTGCATGCTGAATAGTGGCAGCTGCAAGGGAATCTACGGGCCTGTCTGGTGAACCAGTGAACTTGAAATCTCGGGCAGCTTCATCAGCTTTGTCCACCTTCTCTATTGCCTCATCTATCTTTTTTTCCACTTGAGAAAGCTGGGTTTTTTTATCATTGAGAGTTTTCCATGCTGATTGGAATCTCGGGTCACTGTCAAGACATGCATCAAATGCTTCACCGATTTCCTTATTGAGAGAGCCAGTACTTTTGTCTGCTACCTGGGCATATATAGTACTGTAAGATTTACCGGGTGAACTAATGCGCATACCTCCTGCCCAGGTAGCTGCCACATCTTGGGCAGTTGGATTTATTGCCTGAACGCCCAGATATCTGGGGAGGTCATCGATTATCTCCGGGGGAATTCCTAATTTGTCAGCTTCCTGGAGCTGTGCGAAGAGCATGTTGGCCTGGGAACCTCCGGGAGCTTCAAACCCTCTGTCATACATGACCTGAAGTTTACGGGCCATTTCACCGGGTGGTGTTCCCACAGGTAAATTACTCACCTTGTAGATTCCGCCCGTATCGAGGGGAACTACGCGATAGAGCCCCTTAGAAGCATCAATGGTTTCGAAGGCAAAGTTATCCAGTTTGTTATCCGTCCAGATGTAGCCTTTGGCGTTCATATCCCGCATGAATGCTTCGTAGGCCCTGACATGGTCAGGGGTAAGCTTGCCCGCCTCTGCAAGTTTACCTGCGTGACTCGAAGGGTTGATATTTTCCATAACCTCAACGACGCGGTAGCGGGTATTATCTGGTATAGCATCGAGACTCCGGTAGGTTTTCGGGCCTTCAAAAAGGTCATCAACAATGTAATATCGATCTTTTACCTGGGGAAGACGTCCCAGGGGAGAATCTCTCGTGACGTCTTCGAGAAAACGGCGACCGGCATCATCGAGGTCACGAGAGGCACGGCTGGCCAAGGCATCGTCGACCTTTGTGGAGCTTTTGAAAATTTCTTTGTTCCCAACTTTTACGCCGAGGTCATCGTTCAGGCGGAAGTAGGCGTTCATCCCTCCCCTGTCGGTCGAGGCTGCTGCCTTTGCCAGGACATCCTCCGGTTTGGGCACCATGCTTTGGGCATAGTGGATATCCTTCGGTTTAGGAGTTGTTATGTCCTCGATGATCTTATGTACGTTGTCCTGACATTTCCGGAGTTCTTCACCGAGGCGGTCGATGGTCTTTACGTCTGGTACATCATCGGCCACCTTGCCAAATCTGTCCGAAGCATCTTCGATCTTCTTGGCTTTGGCGCCTGCCCTGGAAAGGTCAGAGGCCGTATCAACGGCATCGTCGGCAAGCTGTGCCGCCTTGGCGCCCTTAGAAAGGATTGCCCCTGTCATCAGGTCTGACAGTATTTGGCCGGCAAGATTTTCCACAGCCGTGAGGGTGTTTCTAGCCAGATAGGTATTTTCAGCCTTTGCCTTCCAGTGAGACAACGTGTCGGTGTCGTATTGCTCTGCAGGCGGATCGCTAGGACCGGTCATAAGTTCAAACGATGCTCCTATGCCCCGAAAAAAATCTGCCGTTGCCACGAGACTGCGATCAACGAGCTCCCTCTGTAGGTCCGAATCAATCAAGAGTTTGACCATGCCGTCCTTTATTCCCTGGATCTTCTGGTAGGTTTCGATGGGATGGAACGGGGCCGTGCCCACGCCGATCAGGATGTTACCAATACCGCCAAAACCTTCACAGAAGCCGTGAAAGACATTGAACCCTTCGCCAACAACCTGTCCTACCCATCCGTCGAGGCCGGTCAGGTGTTTGCCAATTGCGATAATGGCATCCTGTTCGGCCTTGACTTGTATCTGGAACCTTTCGATCTCGGCCTTTATATAGAGCTGAGGGTCATATTTCAGTGGAAGATCGAGGGGGAAGTCTTCGGGGATAGAATTCGGTGAAACCTGTATCCTCTCCAGGTGAGCAGGGGGTTCCATACGGAACCCGACGCCTGGCAAAGCTTCGAAAGTTCCGGGACTCCCTGGAAGATATGGCGCCAAATCTCTGTAACCGCCCTTGATTAAATAAGCTTGTGTTTCCACCATGGCGCCAAGACAGTGTTCAAAACGGCCGCTCTGAAAAAGAATGCCCAGATCCTGGCGGTGCTTTCCGTATATGGGAGCAATGTCTTTTGTCATTATAGCGGCCCTTTTATCCAGTTCAACAAAAACATCTCTGAATGGGTCCGTGGTCATCTTCTTTAAATATTCAGTACGAGCTGCCTGCCAATCTGCCTTTAGCTGGGCCATTTCGGTGCGCATCCTCTCTACCGATTGTCGCTGTGCCTCAACAAAAAAGAGTTGATTGCCAAGTCCTTTCTGTTCCTTTGACCAACTGCCTACATTGGCTATGGGTCCTCTCAAATCTCTATCAGATTGGGCATTATACTGTTGAACGTTTGCAGCAACATCGGCCATGGAATATCCGTCCTGGATATCACTGTAACTTGCCTCCCTGATTAATCCTTCTTCACGGGCTTGACGGTACAACTGATCGTACTTGGCACGGAAGGGACCTGTTTCTGTACCAGCTTTGGCATCTGTTGTTACTATGAAGGCAGACAAGGCCAGTCGGTGAGCATCGAGGGCACTTCGATAAAGGGAAAGGCGGCGGCGCTCCTGTTCCTGATATTCCCGACCAAGCCTTACCAACTCATTCATATAGTTGAGTGGTTCGTTGCATGGAACGAGGAGTAGGGTCTCGATACGGCGAATTTCCTCCAGATCCGGGTTATCCACTCCCTGTGCTGGGAATATGGACAGAATGAAGAAGATCAAGACGAACAGGAAAGATCTCAGAAAGAGGGAGACCGTTAGCATCCTACCTGATCCCATAGGGGGTACCACGGTTGTTGTGGACCAGAGTGGCAATTCTTAGCAATTTGTCACGGGCAGCCAGGGCAGCAGTAAGAGACTGCTCGATAGCATGCTGCATTGATGATAGCTCACTTGCCGAATAACAATCCGTTGTAGTCCATACCTGATAGGCCCCATCATCCTGCCATGTTTCGATATGAAAGTTGTCGTCGAGGTGGTTTTCAGCAAGTACTCGAGCCTTCACACTGACACCAAAGAAGTTTTCAGGGTCTCCTTTTATCGCCGGAATCAGCTCCTTCTGGAGACCGTCGAGACGGGTGTTCATGGTTGAGGCGTTTACGGTGAAACGCTGGAAAACAGCATCGACAAAAGTCTTCACTTCATCCGTTGTAAACCCCTCAAAAATAGCAGGTGGTACGGTCATTTTCTTTCGAGTATCATATTGAGTTTGGACCGCGGCTGCGGCAGCCTTAAAACCTTCTTCTGCAAGCTTTAATCGGTATACATAATCGACAGTCTTGAGATGAATCTTCGATCCGGCAGTACCGCAGACCCAACCCTTTATCTCCATTTGTGGTGGGATTTTACCATCAAAGGTAGCATATGCAGATTCCAAGGGTGCAGAGATCGTTAGTCGATCATTTGATATGGTTAATGCAGCAGGGATTATAGTAAAATAAAATAATAAAAATAATGCACATCTGCTTTTTTGAGTCACGGAGTCCTTGCTGTTAAAAATTAAAAAATACAGACTTCATTATGCGGAAAAAATAAATTAAATAAATAATCCTGTCAATAAAAAAATAAATTAAAAATATGCCATGTTTCGAATCTGTTATTATATATATATTTTGGTTAGCTTTCTAATCAAAAAAAGCAATCAATAAGACAAATACATTCATCATTGACCATTATTGCTCGATGATTTATTATTGTGCATAAATTTTTTTCTTCATTTAAGAGAATTGGAAAATAATTTTTATGAGAATAAAATCCTTTGATTTCAATCTTAGAGAAATGGCAGGATCAATGGGGGATTTTGGAACCCTTTTCCCCTTTGCAATCGGATATATTGCTGTATGTGGTCTCAATCCTGCCGGTTTTCTTGTTATGATGGGACTGGCAAACATTGTAACAGGTCTTGTTTATAAACTTCCCATGCCCATAGAACCTATGAAAGTTCTTGCTGTAACTGCTATTGCCCAGCACTGGTCTCCTTCCATGGTTTATGCATCGGGATTTGCGATGGGTATGGTTTGGCTCTTGTTCGGTTTTACCGGCATAATGAAATGGGTTGCAAAGATTACACCTGATTCTGTTATAAAGGGCATACAAGTTTCTCTAGGTATTTTACTTATTCTTGAGGCCTTAAAGATGATTTCAACATGGTGGGTGATTGGCATTATCTCTGTAATAGCAGTCCTGGTATTGCGACAGAATCGCTATATGCCTGCTGCTTTGGCGCTAATGATTTTTGGTGTAGCAATAATGTTTATCAAGGGACAGTTCAAGGAAATTACATTACCAGGATTTGTATTTCCGGTTATTACAATTTTTTCTGTTAAAGAAATATGGGAGACTCTTTTGTTGGCCGGTTTTGCTCAAATTCCTCTTACTGCTGCCAATGCTGTAATCGCTACATCGGCATTGATCAAAGTATATTGGCCGGACAATCCAGTAAGTGAAAAAAGTCTTTCCATAAATATGGGTGTTATGAACACAGTTCTTCCTTTTTTTGGCGGGATGCCCCTATGCCATGGCGCCGGAGGTTTGGCCGGGCAGTACTACTTCGGGGCTCGAACAGGTGGTGCGAATATTATTGAGGGGTTAATAGAAATTGCTGCCGGACTCTTTCTGGCTGGTTCCATTGCAGGTCTGTTTACAGTTTTTCCCAAAGCAATAATCGGGGCAATGATGTTTTTGGTGGGGGTGGAACTTGCGAAGTTTTCCAGAGACATCAGATGGAATATGGATTTGATCCCAATGGTAGTAACAGTGGTTGGTTCTTTGCTGACAAATATGGCTTATGGTTTCCTCGCTGGCATAATATTACACCGGCTGATTTATATTTTGAGTTTATCGAAGACACAGAATAATGGAA
>CAYSBW010000061.1:0-12278 GCA_964429485.1 uncultured Syntrophorhabdaceae bacterium | reverse complement strand
TGATTATTCAAATGGTTCCCTTGCTGAAACAGGATCATCACTTGATCTGGCGATTCGTGGAGAGGGGTTTTTTGTGGTAAGTTCACCAAATGGAACGCGCTTTACAAGAAATGGAAAATTGTTGCTTGACAAAGAGAACAATCTCGTTACTTCTGACGGATACCCTGTTCAGGGAACCGGGGGGAATATAACTATTAAGGGAGATCAGGGAAATGATATAAAAATAGAAAAAGACGGTTCGATTTTTGTGGATAAGGAATTTATAGACAAAATAAGAATAGTTGACTTTGAAGACAAGACCGTCTTGAAAAATGAAGGAAAAAGCCTGCTATTAGCAGACGAAAATGAAAGCGCCGAAGCTTCTGCAGATAAATTTTCTGTTGTGCAGGGTCATCTTGAAATGTCCAACGTTAATGTCATGAGCGAGATGGTTGATATGATTTCCGTGCTTAGAGCATATGAGGCATGCATTAAAGTGGAACAGCAATTCAGCGAATTAAATTCAAAGCTTATAAATATGGGGAGGTATTAAAAAAATGATACGTGCTTTATGGACAGCAGGCACTGGCATGAATGCGCAGCAATCAAATCTTGATGTCATAGCAAACAATATATCAAATGCAAATACTGCGGGGTTTAAAAAAAGTAGAGCTGATTTTCAGGATCTCATGTATCAAACCATTAGACTGCAGGGAGCAAAAACAGAAAGTGGGAATCAGGTGCCAACAGGGATTCAGATAGGGCATGGAGTCATGTTGTCTTCGGTGCAGAAAGTTTTTACGCAAGGGGATTTTCAACAAACAGGTAATGATCTTGATCTTTCCATAGAAGGAGCCGGGTTCTTTCAGGTAATAATGCCATCAGGTGAAAAGGCATATACCAGAACAGGAGCTTTCAAAATAGACTCCCAATCAAGAATTGTTACAAGCGATGGATATCTCCTTGAACCCAACATTACGATTCCAGCTAAAACAGAAAAGATTTCGATAGAATCTGACGGTATTGTTGCAGCAAAGGTTCAGGGTCAGAGCGATCCGCAGGTTCTTGGAAAAATTGAGCTTGCTGTTTTTCCCAATACTGGTGGACTGAAAGCAATGGGTAAAAATCTTTTTATGGAAACTGAGGCAAGCAGTACTCCTGTAACAGGAGACCCGGGGCAGAATGGAGCAGGTACAATTTTGCAGGGTTTTCTCGAAATGTCCAACGTAAGTATCATGAATGAAATGATTAATTTAATCTCCGGACAGAGAGCCTATGAAGTAAATACAAAAGTGATTCAGGCGGCTGATGAAATGTTGCAAATGGCTAACAATGTAAGAAGGTAACACTATTTGTGGATTTACAGTCTTTCTGTAATATTTGTATATTATGGTTGTGCAGATGAAAAGGAATGGAAGTTATAGCTGGAACAGTAAATATGTATTCCCAGCATGTGACCAGATAAGGCCGGGATCGACAGCTTTTTTCTGTCAATCCCGGCCAGCCGATTAATTCAAATAAATCAGTATGTATAGGAAAATCCGGCATAAAACTGTCTTTCAGGTGATGGATAATAATTGCCTACAGGAGGTTGACCAAAGGGATAGCTTGCTACTCCGTACTCACTGTATTTTTTTCCTGTCAGATTTTTTATTCCAAATATTGTTTCCCATCCTTTGAAATCATATTTGAAGCTAATATCAAGGGTGGTAACTCCCGGAAGTTCGGGGAGTTGATTCTGCTGATCGCTTATCATATAACGGTTGCCAATATAAGTAATAACAATGTTTGTGGTTAAATTATTCCAGATGTATGTTAATTTTCCGGAAATTTTGTTTTCCGGGACAAGGGGTATTGCATTCCCATCGAATGGGCCTCCATCAAACTTTGCCTCTGTATAAGAGTAAAGAATGTTCAGGTTTAACTTTTTTAATGGATTCAAGTAAAGTGCGGCCTCCAGACCTTTCCGTGCTGTTTTATCATAATTACTGTTTAAATAGGTAAGCGGATTATAATAAATCTCATTGCTGGTTTTTGATTTAAAATATGTAAGACTTCCACCTATCCATTCAGTAATGTTGTATCTTATTCCTGCATCGATTTCTCTTGCTGTCTGGGTTTTAAGATCTCTGTTTATGGGCGGGTTAGTATAAATACTGAAAAGTTCATCAGTAGCCGGTGTTCTGAACCCCTTTGCATAGGTTACAAAAATATTTCCTTTTTTACCAAAAAGGTAGTTGACAGAAGCTCTGAAGGCATCGTTTTTATCGCTTACCGTGCTGCCCACAGGTGAGGTAACACCGAGATTATCCTTGTAATCTATATCCCAGAAGGATTTTTGGGTCCTGTAGCCGAAACCAGCTAAAACATTATTGAACAGACTTATTTCATCATTAATATAAAATGCATAATCACTTTTATCTATCTTTGTTGTTGAATCAGTGGGAAACCAGATGTTAGGAGAATAGTCGGAACTGTTTGTAGGGGATTTGTAATAATCAAAACCTGTTACGAGAGTATTTTTCAATCCGAAAAGGGGTGTTTTAACTGATATTTTTGGTGTGAATCCATATGTCTCAAACGTCCTCATTGAATACCAGTCCGATGATGTATAGGCAAAACTGTTGTGTCTCAGTCTGTATGAACCATTTAAAGAAAAAATAATATCATCGCTGAATTTTATATCAGCGCCGAGATTCACAAAATTGTCTTCTGTATTTGCCGAATCATCAGGTGTCTTTGAATCATTTCTGTCGTAACGTCCTGTTGTGAGATCAGAAAAAGATAAAGGCCCCGGCATTCCGTATGTATCTCGATGATGGCCTGCCTGCAGGGAAAGGGAAAGGTTTTTAAAAGCATCAAAGGCAAGGTTACCGAAAAGATCCTTCATGTTCAGTGAATTGTTGCGGCGGTATCCATCGGTATCATAGGATGAACTAAGGATATAATAGGAAAAATTGTCCTGTTTTCCCGATGCGCTAAGTTTTGGTGTAAAAAGACCGTCACTGCCAGCCATTACACTTGCTTTTATTACAGGTTTGCCTTCACCTTTTTTCATTATAAAGTTTATTGCTCCTGTTATAGCATTATCCCCGAAAAGCACCGTTGCAGGCCCTCTGTATATTTCAACCCTTTCTATCATATGAACCGGTATCTGTGACAAATCGGTACCGGACATGTCTATTCCATTAACTCTTCTTCCGTCAATAAGGAATAATACATTTGATGGTGCTGTTTCGCCTGAACCTCTCAAATCTACCTGAGACATCTTGGGATTATTCAGTATATTAGTTATGATAATACCAGGTTCTCTTTTAAAAATATCCGCTACAGTTGTTGCCCCCATCTCCTCAATATCTTCCTTGCTTATTATAGAAATATTTGCGGAAACTTCTGCAACAGGGGTTGATATTCTTGAAGCTGTAATAACTATATCATCAAGCCTGTAAGGTCCCTGTTGAGCAAACACCGGGCAGATCAGGAAGAGCAATATATATAAGATTATTAACACTTTGACATTCAAGCGCATTTCTTCTCCTTTTTTTGTATGAATTGATTTTTCTGAATGTAATGATGGAAAAAATGATCAGGTTATTCCGGACTTCATGGTGCACCTCCTTATGCCTCGTAAGGATTTGCGTGCAGTTAATCCGATCCAAAGTTTCCTGGCTCCGGCATTTACTACAGACATGTCTTCCCGCCTTTCAACAGGCAGTGACCGGTTACGACACCAATTGTCTGTAGCTTAAACCATCACAGTTGCGGGACAGCGGAAGATTCTCACTTCCTTCCATTGAAAATCGGCTGCTCGTATGTGCCTTTAATATATGATAGCATTCCGGATATTTCAATAACTTTATCCTGCATTGTTTTTATTACTGTGTATAAAAATGACAGGGTATTGATTTGATTTTGAGTATTTGTTGGCATATATGGAAATGCCGGGGCATAGGGTTGAGCTGTATAAAATTAATAATATTAAATTATTACAATTAATTTCATGTTGATTGATCAACCGGGATATAAGCACGGGCTAAGCAATTTCTGAACTACCTTTAATATATGTTCTGGAAAAGAAATAAAGCTGATGTTTTCAAAAGTAGTCAACAATAAGTTTGGCGATTTTCAGCCAAAGGCTATGATGCTTGCACCGGTAATTATTCGAGGAAAAATTGTAGGTTGCATCAAAAGTATCAAATTATCTGTTCAATTTCTTCCTTTTCATTACCTACAAAAACTTTTCTTAATTCAAGAAGGATAAGCAATCTGTCATCAAATTTCCCTACACCTTCTATGTATTCAGATTCTATTCCTCCTGCCATTGAAGGAGCCTGATCTATTATATTGTCTGGTACAGTCAAAACTTCTGAAACAGAATCGACTACAAATCCAAGCGTCAAAGCATCAAGGTTTATGATAATAATTCTTGTTGCTTTATCATGAGGTTTGGTTTCAAATCCCAGTTTTTTTCTAAGATTTACAATGGGGATAATTTTTCCTCGCAAATTAATCACACCTTCTATGAAAAAAGGGGCATTGGGAATTTTTGTAATATTCATTATCTTATTAATCTCCTGAACGTGCAAAATATTGACCCCAAACTCCTCATTTTCAATTTTGAAAGTTACTACCTGTAGCAATTTACCATCCCTCATATCATTCTCCTCGTTGTGCATTATGTAACATAAAAGATTTTTACTTCCCTCAGAAGGATTTTGTATTTTTATGTTCGTAACATCAAAAACCAATCCATATTTACTTGATGTATTGTTTATATGTAACGTTATACTTGATTATGCCAACTCTATTTTTACTACATCATTATCGCTAATATGTTGATAACATCTCTTTATCCCATTTAATGTTTTGCCATAATTCTTGATTATATAGATATTTTTATCGGCTATTGAGAAAATAAATTAACAAATTCTTTTTTATAGAAGATTTATTCTCCTGTAGAACAGATATATGGACCATACATTTCTTATTTTTGTAATTGTTCCTTTGATGTCACTCATATTTTTTTAAAAATGTGTGAAGTAAAAACGGAAAAACTTTCCCATATAAGAAATATTTTCTTGGCTGTCAATAAGATGACATATATTATTTTTTGATGATATTTATATTGCATGATTTAATTGCTTGTTATCATTATATAAAATGATATTACTTTTTGTTTTTGCAGTTGGCACATATTTTGCATAAAAAAGTATACTATGGAGGCTATAATGAAGAAAAATATCGCATATACTATTTCTTTAATTGTTTTTCTTTTTCTGTTTAATAGCACCCTATATGGGCAAAAATCAGCAAAAGGTTTTACTTTCGGACCCACTGAAATAAAAATGACTTTAGAAAATTACATAAAAGGGTATTACAAGGGTAAGGATATCCTTGTTATGCTGAATAATTTTCCCAGAGACGTAAAAGAAGGGAATATTTTGCATGAAATAAGTTTTACTTCCATACCCGATAACACCGGTAGAGGTGTTTGCATGGTAAAGATCACTACGGCTAAAAAAAGGGAGAAAACCTTTCTGGTATCTTTCAGGGTTATAGAAAAAAAATCATTTTTTGTGGCGCGTCATAATATAAACAAAGGGGATACTATAAGCTCGGAAGACATTGAAAGGAAAGAAACATATTCCAGACATGATATGAGGTATGCTCTTGGTACAAAGGAAGAAATAATAGGAAAGGTCGCAAAAGGACATGTTCGGGCAGGTACAATAATTAACCTGCAAACAATAGAGGAGAAAATTGTAGTGCAAAGAGGAGAAATTGTCACTGTTATTGCAGAAAATAAAGGAATTTATGTCCAGACTAAAGGGAAAGCTCTTGATAAGGGCAGAATGAATGACATAATCAGAATTAGGAATGAACAGTCAGGTAGAAATATTGCAGGACGAATTGTTGCGTCTGGAACAGTAAAAATAGATATCTAAAATAGATATCTAAGGAGAGTGTTTCATGTATCGTTGTATATATTGTATTTATATGTCATTAATTGTTTTATGTCTATCAGGATGTAATTCCATAAATTATATAGATAACATATCTCGCATCAAAGATAAGCCTCTTGAAGTTAATGAAACATTCAGGTCAGCAGCAAACAAGGAGCCTCCGGCAAAAGCAGGAGCTATCTGGAAAAACCAGGGATTCGCAAATAATCTTTTCACTGATCAAAGAGCAGGAATGGCTGGGGATGTAATTACAATAAAAATACAGGAAATTACATCTGCAACTGAAAAAGCAACCACTGATCTTGGCAGAACATCTGGTGTACAGGCCGGTATCCCAAACTTTATGGGGCTTGAAACAAACAAATATCCTTCAAGCATATCACCGGCCAATATGGTAAAGGCTGATTCGAAAAATGATTTTAAGGGGTCAGGTGAAACCACGAGAAATGGAATGATTGTGGCAACCATGTCTGCCAGAGTTGTCGAAGCGCTTCCCAATGGCAATTTGGCCATAGAAGGAGCCAGGGAGGTTATTCTGAATGGTGAAAAAAAAGAAATGCTTGTTCAGGGAGTTGTAAGGCAAAAAGATATTGCTGCCGATAACTCTGTATATTCAACACAAATCGCCGATGCGAGGGTCATTATTACAGGACTTGGAATTCTTAGCGAGAAACAAAACCCCGGATGGCTCTCCAGGGTCTTTGATCTTGTCTGGCCTTTTTAAGGAGCTCTTTATGGGAAAATTTTATCTATACAAATGGTTTTCAGGTTTTGTTCTCTTTCTTTTTATTGTGCAGCCTGCCTACCCGGCAAGAATAAAAGAGATGGGAACTATCAATGGAGTAAGGACAAACCAGCTCGTGGGATATGGTCTTGTAATCGGGTTAAATGGTACAGGAGACAAGAGCAATACACATTTTACACGTCAAGCACTTACAAACATGCTGGAAAGGATGGGTGTCAGAGCAGATCCCGCACAGGTAAAAATAAATAATGTGGCTGCAGTGATGGTTACCGCAGACCTGCCTCCATTTGCAAAGGCTGGTTCAAAAATTGATGCTACAGTATCTTCAATAGGAGATGCCAAGAGTATTGGAGGAGGAATTCTTTTAATAACACCTCTCAAGGCTACAAACGGTCAGATATTCGGCATGGCCCAGGGAGCTCTTATTGTTGGTGGATTCAGTGTTGGCGGCCAGGGCGCTACGGCGCAAAAAAACCATCCTACAGTAGGTCGCATCCCAAACGGAGTTACAATAGAGCGTGAAATCAATTATGATGCCTTCAAAACAATGGATAATTTTTCAATATCTTTGAAAACAGCAGATTTTACAAATACAAGAAAAGTTGTTGATGGCATAAATGCAAAATTCCCTGGTATGGCACAAGCACAGGATGGAGGGACAGTTGATGTTGCAATTCCTCCTCATTTACAAACAGACCCGGTGCGATATATCTCAATGATCGAAAATATAGAAATAAGGCCGGATATGATGGCAAAAATAGTTATAGATGAAAAAACAGGCACTATAGTTATCGGGGAATCAGTAAAATTAAGTACTGTAGCTGTTTCACACGGCAATGTCAGTGTGCAGATAAAAGAAAGTGAAAAGGTAAGCCAGCCTATGCCATTTGCAAAGGGAAGAACAGTGGCTACTCCTGAAACAGATATAAGGGTTGAAGAAGATAAGGGACATTTTATTTTAATGCCCGGAGAAAGAACAGTGAAAGAACTTGTGGATTTACTTAACGCAATCGGTGTTTCTACAAGAGACGTTATTGTGATTCTACAGACCATAAAAGTGGCAGGCGCCCTGCACGCGGAACTGGAGGTAATATGATAACATTATCAGACACATCAGAGATTATGCTTGCAAAAGCAATAGCACGAGCTTCTGTCAGCCAGAAGGGAGGCGTAAAAAAGGGAATCCCATTTCTTTCCGAACTCCAGAAAGCCATGAAAGCTGGAAGCAGCGGACTTCCCTATAGTCCATCTTTTACTCTCCCTGTCAGGGAATTTTCAGTTCCTTTTTCGGCAGTGCAGGAGACAGTACCTGCATCTATTTCAACCGATGATGAGTCATTTAAAACTGCCATAGATATAGTTCTTAAGAATGAAGGATCAAAGGTGGTGAGGAGGGACGGAGGGAAATCTGAAAGTTCAAAATTTGGTATCCTTGAGTCAACGGCGAAAAAATTCTGTTTTACAGGAAAAATAGAAAATATGACAATAACCGAGGCAAAACAGATATACAAAAAATTATGGGACAAATCAGGTGCCGGCAAGCTTTCCCTGCCTCTTGCAATTGTTCATTTTGATACATACGTAAACAGCCCCTCTGCTGCAAATAAAATGCTGGCAATGAGTAAAGGCGATACAGACAAATATCTTGAGATCCGCTCACAAAGATACGACAGGCTTGTAGCTAAAAATCCAGTAAGATTTGCAAAATATGAAAAAGGATGGGCTAACAGAATTTCCGCTTTAAAAACAACCGTAAACACACACAAGGGGATAGTATGAGCTTAAAATTTGACATTGCAGTTCCTCCTGTATTGCCAGAAATTAAAGCCAATGCCAACCACAGAAATGGTGATATAGAAAGGGTGGCACAGGAGTTTGAATCTTACTTCCTTTTTTCAATGTTCAAAGCAATGGAAAAAACAACAAATATCGGAGGAAAACAAAAAGAAACGGATAATCCTCTCATATCAGCCGGGTATGAAAAAATGGCTGACATGCTTTCTAAAAACGGAAAAGGGATCGGGATAAAAGAGATGATTGTCAAGAATATGTCGAACATTTATAAAAATAATACAAAAGCCGATTATAATAGAGAGGATTAATTAACGGGAGATGAGGATGGAAAAAAGCCCATATAAGGAAATAATCGAAAAAGAGGAGAAGATTCTTGCTGAACTTTACAAAACACTGATACAGGAAAGAAAAGGCATAATTTCCTCTTCCTTGGAGGAGATTAATATGTGCGGAATTAAAAAAGAAGAAATCCTAAGGCAAATTAATAATCTTGATAAGGAAAGAAAAGACATGACTGATGACATGATTGAAGAATTCCCTGAAAACATTGTTGAAATTGTTAAAAAAATACGTTTTCTCATGGACAGGAATATGAAACTCATGACTTTTGCCATAAAACAAAAAAAGTATATTATTGATGAAATCATCAATAAAATGAATCTCCATGTTTACCCGGGGAAAGAAAAAACAAGCACCCCCCTGATGTTAATGAAGGAAGTGTAATATGAGCATCAGCAGCATCCTTAATATTGCCAATAGCGGAATTTATGCAGCCAGGACAGCAATCCAGACCATATCCCACAATATAGCAAATGCAAACACCGAGGGATATGCAAGACAGGAGGTTCTTTTGCAGGAATCAAAACCTGTACTGACAGGATATGGATATATGGGGAATGGTGTTCAGGTTAAGACAGTGATCAGGCATGTTGACCAGTATCTTGAAAAACAGATTTGTGAAGCAAATACTAAGACAGGAGAACAAAAAACCTACAGCAGTTATATGGCCAGAATAGAATTAATTCTTGACGAGAATAAAGCTCATTTAGGTGAGAAAACTCAGGAGTTTCTTGCAGGATGGTCAGACCTTGCTCTTGATCCCCAGAGTACGGGTTTAAAAGAATCGCTTATACAAAAAGGACAGACATTATCATCAGGGATAAACGCTACATATTCATCTTTATCTTCATTAAGACTTGAAGTAAACAGTAAAATAGAAGAAAGCGTGATAGAAATAAACAGTCTGACAAGCAGAATCGCCAAACTGAATGATATAATATTTGGAGCCAACCAAACCGGGGGCGAAGCTAATGATTATATGAGTCAAAAGGCACAACTTATCAAAGAACTGTCGAGCAAAATAGATATCAGCACTTTTGATGATCAATTTGGAAGAACTACAGTTATAACAAAAAGCGGGAATATTCTCGTTGAAAATCTCCAGTCGTGGGAATTGGGGATAGATAGTGATATTAATGGCATGAACAGCATCATGTGGAATGATAAATCAGGAAATTCCATTGATATTACAGGTAAAATAGGAAACGGGGAAATTAAAGGGCTTATTACAACAAGGGATGAAATCATAAAAGGTTTTATAGATGACATAGAGGATTATGCAAAAACAATAGTGACAGAAGTGAATAATATCCACAAAACTGGATATGACCAGATAACCGGGACAACAGGTACCGTGTTTTTCAAGGATATATTATCTGATTATGCTAAAAATATGCAGATATCAGAACTTATCCTCACCGATTCCAGACGCATATCACCCTACACATCTGCTGACAAAACGACCGATAACGATGTGGCGGTAGCCATCGCTGAATTAGGAGATGCCAGATTGTTCAAAGGTGGAACGCAAACGTATGTGGAATTCTCTTCTTCATTGACAAACCAGGTGGGGCAAATGAAAGCTTCCGCAGACAGTATGAGTGATTATTATACCGATGCTGTAGATATGATGAGTACACAGCGAGAAAGCATATCAGGGGTCTCTCTTGATGAGGAAATCACCAGCCTTATGAAATATCAGTATGCGTATCAGGCAGCGTCAAGATTATTTTCAATAAGTAATCAGATGTTAGATGAACTTATGGAGATGGTAAGATGAGAATAGCAGATTATTCAAGGTTTAATGCATATACAAAATCAATGGGTGGGATGAAATCCATGCTTGATCATTTGCAACAGCAAATTTCATCAGGAAAAAAGATACTTTCAGCAAGTGATGATCCTATTGGCGCAGCGACTGTTACAAGCATAGAGTTGGGCACTAAAATAAACGAACAATACAGAAGCATATCTGAAAAACTTAAAATAAATGCGGAATTTTACAATACATCAATATCCTCAATAAACGAACTTTTAACAAGGGCAAAAGAAATCGCCATATCACAGGCGTCAAGCAATACAAACTCTGATACCAGAGCGGCTGCTGCAGAAGAGGTTATGGGTATAATTGAAAGCCTTTCAGCATTGGGAAATACAAAGGTAGGAGACGTTTATATCTTTGGTGGAAAAAAATCAAATATCCCTCCTTATACACTTGAAGATGATTATTCAGTTACGTTTAATGGGACAGCAGATGTTCCTTCTGTTTTGATAGATAAAGGAATAAAAATGGATGTCGGTATATCAGGGGAATTTGTTTTTAATAATGATTCCAAAAATGTTTTTGAAGCATTGGTTAAATTTAAGGTTGGTCTTGAAACTAACAAAACAGAAGATATCAAACAGGCCATAACAGATATTGATAATTGTCTGAATGGGACAACCACTGCGTTGACAAAAGCAGGCGTATTTATGAACCGCGTAGATGCTGTGATTACAAACATAGACGAGAGGAATACAAGCCTCTCCCTGGTAGAATCAGAAATTGCAGATGTCGATATTGTCAGCGCAATTACAGATTATAACAATCTAATTACAAGTTATCAGGCTTTTTCATACACAATAGCGAAAATACAGAACCTGTCAATTATGAATTATCTGTAGCAGTCATATTATTTTTGCAAACACCAGGGGAGAGGGTCATGTTGATGCTGTCAAGGAGAGTAGGGGAAATAATCATTGTCCAGAACGGTGACGAAACAATCCAGATAAAAGTAGTAGAAATTATTGGATCAAACAAAGTGCGAATCGGCATAGATGCCCCGGACGCATATTCTATTGTACGTGCGGAAATTGTAGAAAATATCAAAAACGAAAACATGGTTGCAGCGAAAGGAGCTATGGACACAATAGAAAAAATAAAAGAAACATATGTTAATAATAAAAAAAGGGAGAAAACATGGGTAAAATTCTGATGAAAGGCAAAATTTTTGGATTTGAGGAATACAGAGATTATATCCTTGAGGATTATTTTGGAGATGATTCACCTTTCAGGCTTCTGACCTGTGAAAATACACCGGTATCTTTTATAGTGGTTAATCCCTTTGTTTTTGTGGATGACTATAATGTGGATGTCGGCAACTATATATTTGAGCAGATAGGTCTCTGTAATGAAAAGCACAATGATGCTGTGGTGCTTTGCATTGTTCGTTGTGAAGAGAATAATATGTTTATAAATTTGAGGTCGCCACTTATTATTAATCCCGGGGATGGATCATTTTCTCAGGTTATTACACTTAATGAAGAATATGGAACCGCAGTTCCTTTTCCAGTCAATCAGACGTTATAAAGCATGACAAAACCAAAGATATCAATACAATAACATTCTTCATCCCCATGAAGTATTTTATATTTATGTGTTAATTCCAGAACAAAATAATGTGTGAATTACCCCTCAA
>CAYSBW010000060.1:0-12583 GCA_964429485.1 uncultured Syntrophorhabdaceae bacterium | reverse complement strand
TATATGGCAAGTAATTGCTTGCATACCACCCTGGTTATGGGATGCAGTCTTGTACCGCTGCCACCTGCAAGGATGATACCTTTCATAGGGTTATCTCCTGTAAATAGTTATTTATTTCTTCTAAAATCATTTGATACGGACAGGCTACCGCCATAGCGTTATTGCTAACACCTTCTGATTTTCTTTGAAATTTTCAGTCGTTATCTCTTCCCGCATGGCTGTATCGATTGGAAATGTATGTTTTGTGTACAGGGAATTTATCATATATAACATATCAAGAGAGTAAATTGTTGTGATTTTTATCAACTTCACCTGATTATAATAACATATTGCTTGCATTCTGAACCCCAAATTTGCCATCCAACCACTCAGATTACTCTTCGAGAACAGTACGGGTAATCGCAAGGGGATAGCTCCGGCAGCCCTTTGCATCAAACACTTCATGGCCTGCCCGATATCCCCATTTCACAAGCCTGTACTGTGGTATATCAGGTTTTTCCATTGTAATCTCAATCCCGGTAATACAGCGCGGGTGGACACAGGAGCCTGTGTTGTAATATAAAGAATCAGCCGTGGCCTTCCTGCTTATACCTGACATTTTTGTTCCAGACTCCATACAGCGCCGCTCTGTGAGGGAAAGGTTTTCAAAAACCGGACGGTGGGTGTGTCCCGCTATTATTGAATATGCCACATCCCCGAATTCTTTCTTCGCAAAATCGTAAAGAATCTTATCAACATCATTGCTTCTTCCGGGATTTTCAGCAGCTCTTGTTGGATCGCCAATCCCAAATAGCTGTAATGGAGACCACAATTTACGAACAAGAAATCTGCTGATCCTGGCCCTGAATCCTGAGCACACAGGATCAGCCTGATGACCATGAAGCAGAAGTATCCTGCCCTTGTCATTGCTGCCGTACTGCAGAATAATCGCTTCATGAACCTCTATATCAGGGAAAAGGGCACGCAGAGGTTTGATATCATCATGCCAGTCCAGGTCATGATTTCCCCAGACTTTGAGATATCTGGTTCTTGCAGGGTCAGAATTATGGAAAAGCCCGAGAAGATCGTAAACTGAAGTATGGGTAATATATATCTGTTCAAAGGATTCGTTCTCCCAGAGTTCTTCGGCATCACCGAGTTCTATGTAGGTAAAGCCCTCTTCCAGATAATATTCCAGGGCACATTTGTAGATCAATGAATTATGGGCAAATTCATCGCCTGCTGTGCCGTTGCCCCTGTGGCAGTCAGACATAACTATGAATCTGGAGCCCTCTTTGAGGGGGATGATATATGGTGATTCAGGGCAGGTAAAGGACATGGTTTTTAATCCTGTAGTAAGCTCTGTCAGGTGTTGTTCTTTGCGATTTACATTCTGCCTTTTATTTCAGACAGTTTCGGGAAAAATACCACTCAATTGTTTTTTTCAATCCTTCTGCAAAGGATGTCCTGGATTTAAAGCCAAATTCTGTTTCAGCCCTTGTTGTATCAAGCATCCTTCGGGGCTGGCCGTCAGGTTTGGATGTATCCCATTTAATTTTGCCTTTGAAATCAGTCAATTCCACAATCAACTGAACAAGATCCCTGATGGAAATCTCAAAACCGGCGCCGATATTGACAGGCTCACTTTTGTTGTATTTTTCAGCTGCAAGGGCTATTGATTCAGCAGCATCTTCCACATAGAAAAACTCACGGGTAGCATTTCCTGTTCCCCAGATTTCCACTGTCGTGGAAAATTTCGAGTTTTGAGTTTTTGGTTTTGTGTTGTCAGAGTCAGATAAAACACCATAAAAGCTAAGGACTTTTAGAATATCTTCGTCCGGGGAATTTTCACTCAGTTCGAGACTCTTGCCACCAACTTCTATCATCCCATCTTTGTTGTATAAGAAATCTTTCCTGATGGCGTCGAAATTATTGGCGGACAAAAGCCGGGCAAGGTAAAATTTGCGAATCAGGGCAGGAATTACATGGGATGATTTAAAGCTGAAATTATCTCCGGGCCCATAGAGATTGACAGGAAGCAGAAAAATAGAATTAAATCCATACTGCTCACGGTATGATTGTGACTGCACAAGCATCATCTTCTTGGCCAGGCCATAGGGCGCATTTGTCTCCTCAGGATAACCATTCCAGATATCATTCTCTTTGAAGGGAACAGGCGTAAATTTCGGATATGCACAGATTGTTCCAAGGGCAACAATTTTTTCTATTTTGCGAAGCCATCCTTCGTGTATCAGCTGGATACCCATCATGGCATTCTCGTAAAAAAGAGAGGCAGGATTTTCCTGATTAAACCCTATTCCTCCGACTTTTGCGGCAAGGTGGAAAACAATATCAGGCTTCTGATCCTCATACATGCGCCTGATATCCACAGGATTAACCAGATTATATTCAGGCAGATCTGCAGTGGAAATATATTTGCATCCTCTGTTCTGCAAATTGCCTATCAGATGTTTTCCGAGAAAGCCCTTCCCTCCGGTGACGGTAATTCGCTTTGTGGAAAGCGCTGAGTTCTGAGTGCTGGCTGTTGGGTTCATAATTTCCTCTTACTCATTATGGCAATAAATTGTGTAACCGTGTTTTTTGACAAGCTCATCCCTTTCAGCAGCTTTAAAATCCTCTCTTACCATTTCTGATACAAGCTCCTGAAAGGAGATTTTAGTAGTCCAGCCAAGTTTTTCCCTCGCCTTTGCTGGATCGCCAAGGAGAGTTTCAACTTCAGTGGGACGAAAATAACGGGGATCAACACGTACAACAGGCTTCTCGCCCCCTCCATCGGGGTCTGTCCAATAGCCGACTTCTTCCAGCCCTTTGCCTTCCCAGCGTATTTTCATGTCAAGCTCAACTGCGGCAGCATTTATGAAATCACGGACGCTGTACTGCAAACCAGTGGCTATGACAAAATCATCAGGTTCATCCTGCTGGAGCATTAGCCATTGCATTTCCACATAATCCTTTGCATGACCCCAGTCCCGTTTGGCATCAAGATTCCCCAGGTAAAGATCATTCTGGAGCCCCAGTTTAATCCGTGCAAGTGCGCGGGTTATTTTGCGTGTAACAAAGGTCTCACCTCTGACAGGCGACTCGTGGTTGAAAAGAATGCCGTTGCAGGCATAAATCCCGTAAGCCTCACGGTAGTTCACGGTAATCCAGTACGCATAGAGTTTTGCAACAGCATAGGGACTGCGCGGATAAAAAGGTGTTGTTTCCTTCTGCGGGATTTCCTGAACCTTGCCGAAAAGTTCAGATGTGGATGCCTGATAAAAACGGGTGGATTTCTCCATTCCAAGAATTCTTATTGCCTCGAGTATGCGAAGCGTGCCCAATGCATCAGAATTAGCAGTATACTCCGGTTCTTCAAAGGATACTGCGACATGGGACTGGGCTGCCAGGTTGTAAATCTCATCGGGTTTGACCAGTTGTATGATCCTGATAAGACTGGAGGAATCCGTCATATCACCATGGTGGAGAATAAAACAGCGATTCTCTTCATGGGGATCCTGGTAAAGATGATCTATCCTGTCCGTATTGAATAATGATGTACGGCGTTTGATGCCGTGGACTTCATATCCCTTTTTCAAAAGAAACTCGGCCAGATAAGATCCGTCCTGACCTGTAATACCGGTAATAAGCGCCTTTTTCATTTCAATAACCTTTCTGAAGTTAATTTCAAAAAAACAAAGTAAACTACCGTCTTTGATATTTGCTATAACTCATTAATATTAATAATAAATTTCAATACCAAAGCAATTATAACTAAAAAATACTTTAAAACAAGAAAAATTAAAAATCAATATTTTTCATTAATTTGTAAATAATATTCCGTTCTAAAGAATTAAGGTATGTTTTTTCTGAGATACATAGTTTCATTATTTTTCATTTTGACGAATATACAAAAAAGCTTTAATATAACTTTTTCTGCAAATATGTGCATGTTTTTCTCTGTCTGTAATAGCTTGTTTTTACTTGACTATCGCTTAATCCTTTGACAATGCGATCCTTTGTAAAATAAACTATTATTTCATGGTAATCGAAAAATTCATAACTTTCATCTCCAGAAAAAAAAATAATAATTCTCTTCAATTCATACCCTCAGCCTCTCCGGACATACCAGCCGGGAAAACAGACACTCCAACCATGCTGTACATGCATGTACCTTTCTGTGAAGAGCTCTGTCCTTACTGTTCTTTCAACAGAGTTGTCTTCAAGGAAAATCTCGCACGGGAATATTACCATGCATTACGCAGGGAAATCCTCATGTATAAAAATCTCGGCTATGATTTTCAGGCGCTATATGTGGGAGGAGGCACCCCTACTGTCCTTATTGATGAGCTGGAAGAAACAATCAGCTTAATAAAGGAAAATTATAATATTTCTGAAATTTCCGTTGAGACAAATCCTAACCACCTTACAGATTATAATATAGAACATCTGAAAAACATGGGGGTTAACAGGCTTTCTGTTGGTGTTCAGACCTTTGATGACAATATCCTGAAAAAACTTGAGCGATATCACAAATACGGCAGTGGTAAAGAAATAGCTGAAAGACTGAAACACACACAGGGGATATTCGATACTCTTAATGTGGATATGATATTCAATTTTCCGACACAGACAATGGAAATACTGGAAAAAGACCTTTCCAGCCTCATCAACCTCGGGGTAGACCAGATAACTTATTATCCCCTGATGGTCTCTTCCTATACAAGAGACACAATGAAGAGAAAACTGGGTGTTGTAAATTATGAAAAGGGAAATGAACTCTATTTTAAAATTACTGAAATGCTTTCAACAGATTACAAGGCCAGTACAGCATGGTGTTTTTCAAAAAAAGAACGGGGAAAGGAGCGGACTCCGCAAGCCCCGGTGAATGGCAACAGGGAGATTAATAGCTCACAAGGGGAGCGAGAGGGGGAGGCTCCGCGGACTTTGTTCGTGGAGGGGGCGACGCAAGCCCCGGTGAATGGCAACAGGGAGATTAATAGCTCACAAGGGGAGCGAGAGGGGGAGGCTCCGCGGACTTTGTTCGTGGAGGGGGCGACGCAAGCCCCGGTAATTGACGAGTACGTCGTAACCTACGAAGAATACGCCGGTGTCGGCAGCGGATCAATAGGCTATCTCAATGGAAGCGCCTATGCCAACACCTTTGACATAAAAACCTATATTGACCAGATAAACAATGGGATGTTCCCTGTTACAGGAAAAAAAGCATTCTCCATTAAGGAAAGGCTGTGCTACGATTTTCTTATGAAGCTTTTTGGCCTGAGCCTTGATATGGATAAATTAAGTGAAAAAAATAAAGTAAATGCCTACAGATATTTATGGCCTGAAATTCTCTTTTTCAGATTAATCGGGGGATTGAAAAAATCAGGCAATATTCTTTACCTCACCGGAAAAGGACAGTATTACTGGGTGCTTATGATGCGAGAATTTTTTATCAGCGTTAACAATTTCAGAGACTTCTGTAGAGCTGAAATGTTGTCAAAACCAAAACATTAAAGGGAGATAAAATGAAAATACGTTTTCTTGGCGCAGCACGTCAGGTTACAGGATCATGTTTTCACCTGTCTGTAGATGGTTCACAGATGCTTGTTGATTGTGGAATGAATCAGGGCAGAAAATCAGATGAAATGAACAGAATGCCCTTTGTCTTTGAGCCTGACAAGATAGATTATCTGTTTCTTACCCACACCCATCTGGATCACTCAGGACTTATACCAAAACTTATTGCAGAAGGGTTCAAGGGGAAAATACTTGCCACTGCTGCAACAGCGGAGCTATTGGAAATCCTGCTTTTTGATTCTGCTCATATTCAGGAGAAAGATGCTGAATGGCTGACAAAAAAATCTTCAAGAGCAGGTAAGGATGAAATTTTCGAACCTCTTTACACAAAGGAAGATGTGGAGCGAGTAATGCCCTTTGTCAGCAAACAGCAATATGGAAAAATAAATAAGCTGGATAACGGGATAAAATACAGATTTCTTGATGCCGGCCACATATTGGGCTCCTCATCTCTCGAAATCTGGTACAAAAATAATGATGAAGAAAAAAAGATTGTATTCTCCGGGGATATTGGAAAAAGTGGAAACCCTATTATCAATGATCCGCAACACATAGAAGAAGCTGATTATGTTGTTGTTGAATCAACCTACGGAAACAGACTCCATAAAGATCTGGAAAAAAGCATAGATGAATTTGCTGAAGCAATTAAAAAAACCTTCAAAAGAGGAGGAAATGTCCTTATACCTTCCTTTGCTGTGGGAAGAACACAGGATATCCTTTACATACTTGACAAACTCTCGAAAGAGAAGGTCCTTCCCCATCTTAATGTATATGTGGACAGCCCTCTTGCCGACAAGGCCACAAAAGTCTACATAGCACATGCAGAACTTTTTGATAAAGATGCGGCTCATTCATCATGGTTTAAAGGAAACGAAAACATGTCACTTAATTACACGACAGCCATGGAGGAATCCCAGGCAATAAACAGGGTAAAGTCAGGAGCAATCATTATTGCCGGAAGCGGGATGTGTGAAGGTGGACGCATCCGGCATCATTTCAAGCACAATATATGGCGACCTGAATGCAGCATAGTTTTTACCGGTTTTCAGGTAAGAGGAACGCTGGGACGTTTTATCATAGACGGGGCAAAAAAGGCACGTATACTCGGTGAAGAAATGGCAATACGGGCAAAAGTACACACAATCGGAGGCTTTTCCGCACATGCTGACCAGAATGAACTCCTTCAATGGCTGGAAAGTTTTACAAATGAGCCGAAGATTTTTATTGTCCATGGCGAGGAAAATGTTTCCCTTGAATTTGAAGGAATTGTGTTGAAAAGATTGAGGCTTGACACACAGGTACCCCATTTGGGCGAGGAATTTGAGATATAATAACAGCAGGTTATAATGCATGAATCGGAAAAATGAAATATCCGGGATAACTGTATGTTCTTCCGGAAACATCAGTTATACTTTATTCAGGAGCAGGAAGAGAAAGAAAACAATCTCCCTGCAGGTGCTTCAGGAAGGGAAGATAGTGGTGAGAGCGCCTTACAGGATGAATGAAAAAGATATAGAAAAATTTTTCATATCCAAAATTTCATGGGCAAAGAGGAAGCTTGCAGAGCAGGCAGAGAGGAATCTAAAAAATAACGGCCAGCCTGCAGCCATTGAAAGAGGCAATAAATTTCTCTATCTCGGCGAATCATATCCACTGGAATTTAATAATAATGGCAATAAAAAAACAGCCCTCTCCCTGTCAGGAGGAACATTCATCCTTAATAATGACATGGCTTCAGAGGCAAGGAAAGCTTTTATAAATTGGTATAAGGATCAGGCAAAAAAATTGATTATGGAAAGAGTTTATTTCTACAGCCGGAAATTTGCCCTTTTTCCAGCAAGCATAGGGATTACAAGTGCAAAGTTCCGCTATGGTTCATGTTCATCTGAAAACAGGCTTTCCTTTACATGGAGGCTTATAATGTCTCCTCCTGCTGCAATAGATTATGTTATTATCCATGAGCTTATGCACATAAAGGAAAAAAATCATTCCAGGAAATTCTGGGCGCAGGTAGAAGCTGCCATGCCGGACTACAGGGAGCACAGGCAGTGGTTCAAGGAACACGGACATTTAATGAGGTTTTGATATGGACAGAATATGGGCGCCATGGAGAATTGAGTATATCAGCAGTACGACAGTAAAGGGGGATAAGAAGTGCTTCCTCTGTCTCAACAACAAAGACGATGATGAACTTCTCGTAGTGGGCAGAAAAGGAAAAGCCTTTGTGATTATGAACAAATTCCCCTATTCAAACGGTCATGTTTTGATTGTGCCAATAAGGCATACAGGACTTCTTGAAGAACTGTCAGATGAAGAACTCCGGGACATGATGTCTCTTGTAAAGATAATGACAACAATCTATAAAGAGGAATTCAATGTTGACGGACTGAATGTTGGCATCAATGTCGGACGCGCTGCAGGAGCAGGACTTGAGGAACATATTCATATTCACGTTGTTCCAAGATGGTTCGGTGACTCCAATTTTATGGCTGTTGTCGGTGAAACAAGGGTTATTTCAGAACATATCCATGATACTTATCTGAAACTGAAAAAACAATTTAATAAAAAAACAGCACAGCAAAATCAGTGATTCGTAGATCAAACATGAGGATATTTTGAAAGAATTCTACGACAGCAGCCCTGTTCTTTTGAATCCAATTGATCTGGTACGCGCTTTCACAAAAAAAACAATTGGTGAACTTGCCCTGCCGGCCAGGGCAATTATCGTGTTTTTACCCGGCGACTTAAAAAACATACTTGCAAGGAAAGATCATAGATCCATCAAGGCCTGGGCAAGATTAAGGCAAATGTATCATGTTGAAAACACAGGCACTATTATACTGAAATCCTTTTTCAGCGGACCAAATATAGCTGCTCTTGTGGAAGAACTTTCATCCTTCGGAGTGAAGGAATTTATTATATGGGGCTATTGCGGTGGCATAAGCAAAGAAATACATTCAGGTGATGTTGTCGTAGCCAATGGGGCTTTAAGAGAAGAAGGGACATCCTGGCATTATATTAAAAGTTCAGACAGTAAGGAAAAGGAAGAATTTATCTATACAGACTGGTTTGATGAATGGGAAGAATCAATAGCTGAAGAGGGTTTCCGGAAAGGTCTGATCTGGACCTGCGATGCATTATACAGGGAAACAGAAAACAAGATTATCAGATACAAAAAGATGGGGATTTCTGCTGTTGAAATGGAGGTGGCGTCATTCTATGCAGTGTGCAGATACAGAGGGGTTAAGGGAATAGCCTTTCTGGTTGTCTCGGATTTATTGAATGAGAGTGGATGGACACCTGGTTTTCACACAAAGGAGGTTAAAGAGGGAACAGAGAAATTGCTTAATTTCATTGTGGAAAAAATAATTATTTAATCACGCGAAAGAGAATTGACTTCCAGGAGATAATCTTCCCTTACTTTTTGCAGGCTTCGGAATATATTTTTTTTCACATTCCTGTTATGCTTTTTAACATCTGCAATGATACCTTTTACAAGAGTTCTTTTGGATGTTTTGCTGTTAGGGCATTGTGAAGCAACAACAGGCAATTCAAGGATCTTTGCAAGTCTGACTATATCTTTTTCCTCCACATAGGCTAAGGGTCTGATGATTGCAAGCTCTCCATCAAACATCTCCTGATAGGGACGCATAGTACCTATTTCTCCCTGAAACAAAAGATTCAGAAGCATTGTTTCCACTATATCATCCATGTGGTGGGCAAAGGCAATTTTGGTATATCCTGTTTCATGGGCAAGATCGAATAATGCCTTCCTTCTATTCCAGCTACACCAGAAACAGTCAAATTTTTCCTTTTCATTCCATTCAGGAGGGTGAGGTACAATAGTATAGGGGACATCCTCCTTTTCAAAATGTTCGATCAATATTTCCTTATTTGTCCACTCAAAACCCATATCAACAAAACAGGCCATTATTTCAAATTTTATAGGAACAAACTTTATCCGTTCTTTCAGTATCCTGAGAAGAGCAAGACTGTCCTTTCCACCGGATACACCGATCAGCACCTTATCCCCTTCTTTGAGCATCTGATAATCCCAGATAGCCTTGCCTGCCTTTTTTGTCATAAAGTAAAGAGGACCCTTTATATTCATTGCTGTTGCTCCTTTTGTCTTTTAAATTTTTCTGTTGTAAGGCGGCTGTTTCATGAAGGCTCAAGCAGCAGCATAAAACCCGGATAGGATTGTAATAATTGAGGTATTATAATCGATATTACTGTAATTTGCAATCAGTGATGCCACCATCTGTTAGCTATCAGTATTGCTGCAATCTGCATACAAAGTATTATCAGAACACAACCGAACCAACCGGCATGTTTCCAGAGCAGACCGGGAAATACAGAACCTGCAAAACCACCCATGTAATAAAAGGCAATATACAGGCCTGCAGCAGACGATCTTGCCTCATTGGCTGCTTTTCCCACATGACTCGACGATGCTGCCTGGCATGCAAAAACTCCTGTAGCTTCAAGTGTAAGCCCTGCAATGATTACAGGAACAGATTGAATTAAAGTCAACATCATTCCTGTTACAGATGTTCCTACGGCCAGCATCAGCATTTTTCGCGAACCGATACGGTCCATGATGTATCCTGCAGGAGGCGTGATTACCGCTCCGATCAGGTATACGGCAAAAATCGAAGCCAGCGCTGTGGGGCCCAGAAAAAACGGCTTGTCAGCAAGATAAAAATTGACATACGTAAAAGCTCCTACAAGACAAAAAAGAACATTGAATCCAACTGCATAGGTAGCTAATAGTTTCGGATTCCGTAGATGCTTATACATGGATCTGATGGCAGCAGTAAAATTTCTCTGACTGACAAATTTTGTAGAACGCGGCAGAAGCCACCAGGATGTTAGGGCAACAACAAAGGTGATTATACCGAGAACAACAAAGGAACCGCGCCAGCCATACACAGATGAAGACAGGCCTGCAATAAGACGCCCTGCAAAACCACCTACAACAGTACCAGTAACATAAGTTGCCATTGTTAATCCAACTAAACTGCGGGGAGATTCCTCAACAATGTAAGCTATGGCAACAACAGGAACTCCTGCAACAAAGAGACCTTGAAGAAATCTCCAGACAACCAGCTGACTCAGACTTGTGGCCATTCCTGCCAGAGCTGTTGGAAAAGCAAGGGATATCATGGCAGTAACAATGACTGCTTTTCGCCCGACAGCATCAGCCAGCAAACCGATAAAGGGTGCGGTAAAAGCTACTGCCAGAACCGGTGCGCTTATGGTAAGACTCACCAGTAATTCCGATGCCTGAAAATACTGTCGAAATTGAGGTAAAAGAGGCTGGGTAACATAAAGGTTAAGAAAGGCTCCAAAGCCGGTTATAAACAACCCGATGAGAACTGCTGTCCGATTGCAGGGCGCTGCTTCTCCTGTGGATAATGAAGAATCTGCCGCGGAGCTTTGTTTTTTGTTTGTTTTCAATTTCTTTTAGTGGTCTATGCTGTCATCGCTAACACTGAAATTCAGTAATAGTGGTGGAGGGATATAACTTGTAAGCTTTATTGCTGTTCGCAGCAGAGATCATCACAGGAACAGCAATTTCCAATTCATTCCGGTTTTATAAAAACCTGCAAGGTCTTATGTGTTTCATGGTTAGAGAAACACATCCGCGCATCCGGCAAGCATAAACAAAAACCTCCTTTTTAAAGCTTTTTTAACTAATATCTATTTTAAATATTGACTTTCCTGTTTAAACTATCTCTTCTTTTTTTCCAGCATTTTCTCATAAAAAGCCTTCATAACCTGAGCCTGAAAAGCAAAATCCCACTTTTTCACAGCAGTTTCTCTTGCTTTTATACCAAAAACATTCCTTTTTTCTTCATCAGAGATCAGCACTTCCATCTTTGCAGCAAGTTCATTCCCATCAAGCCTTACAACATAACCTGTTATCCCATCATCTACAAGTTCAGGCAACATTCCCATATCCGATACTATGGCAGGTTTTCCCATAGCCATTACTTCCCGGAGCGCTCTTGCTGTTCCATCGCTTCCCGCCCTCATCATTACAAAGATATCAAAAATTGAAATAACGGAAAAATAGTCTTCAATATGGTAACCGGCAAGAATTACATCATTTTGAAGTCCCAGTTTGACAAGGGGCTGTTTGATGCTCTGCTCTATCTGGGAACTTCTTCCCATAATAAGAAGCTTTACCTTATCCATTCTGTTTCTCAAAAGCCTGAACGCCTCCAGTACAACATCATATCCCCTGTCAGGTTTCAGCCTGCCTATGATACCTATAACTTTTTCATCTTTTTTTATTCCGAATTCTTCTCGCATATCCCTGACAGGACCATCGTAAGGGCGAACTCCCGGGGGGATTACACATGTTCTTTCCATGGGAAACTTGAAATTCTCCATATCCTGTTGAATAATCCTGCTGCTATAGCTCACAAGTCCGTCAGTACGTTTCATTGCCCGGAACATGAATCTGTCTGAAGGCAGCCCATCCCTTTTATGATCTGTTCGTATAATAAGTGGAACTTTTCCTGAACAGAGAAAGGCAAATATTGTTGTAAAATGATCATGTGAAAGATTTGTATGCACTATATCTATATTGTTTTCAACAACATATGATTTGATAGCTCTTATGTCATAAAGCCAGTCTCCTGGAGAAAAATACCTGTTCATCCTGAATCCGTCAAAAACTTTTATATTTCTGCTTATTGCCTGTTTCTCAACTGTTCTTTCCTTAAAATCCAGGGGCGCAGACCTGTACGCAAGGGTCACATCCACCCCTTCAGCTGTAAGAGCTTCACAGAGGGACACAGTAGGCTCTGCAGGGCCTGTCCATTTCCAGTCACTGAATAATTGAAGAATTTTCATTTTATCCCTCTTTATAAACCGTAAAATTCCCTTATAGTTTTAGATATATATACAACCTCATCTTCCTTAAGGGATGGATACATGGGCAGTGAAATAATTTCTTCCGCTGCTTTTTCAGAATCAGGAAAATCTCCCTTACTGTATCCAAGATGCCTGTATG
>CAYSBW010000059.1:0-12619 GCA_964429485.1 uncultured Syntrophorhabdaceae bacterium | reverse complement strand
CCATCCTTTCCCAACTCTCCGGCAGAAATCTCCTTATAGCCCAGCTTCTTTACGGATCGGGCCTGAGACTTATGGAATGCGCCTGCCTGCGGGTAAAGGATATAGACTTCGATGGGAATTTGCTTTATGTGAGAAGCGGCAAGGGAGATAATGATAGAACCACTATTCTTCCGAAGGCAGCAAGAGAATCCCTCAAAAAACACCTTGAAGAGATCAAGGTCATACATGAAAAAGACCTGGCAGAAGGTTATGGCGAAGTGCATCTGCCCGATGTACTTTTCAGAAAATATCCTAATGCAGGTAAGGAATGGGGCTGGCAGTATGTTTTTCCTGCCAATCAGCTTTCTGTTGATCCACGGACAGGGAAGATACGGCGGCACCATATAAGTGATAAGGCAATCCAATCCGCAATCGGTGTGGCGCTTAAAAAGACCGCTATCCCGAAACATGCTACGGTTCATACGCTAAGACACAGCTTTGCAACCCATCTTCTTATGAACGGGGTTAATATACGGGAGGTACAGGAGTTTCTCGGTCATAAGAATGTTCAGACAACGATGATCTATACGCACGTTATAAGAGATATGACAAATGCTCCGAAGAGTCCTCTTGATCTGCTTTGATATATCTGTTTGGCAGCAAAGGATATGCCTTCCATTTGACCTTTAGTCAAGTAGGATGATATTATAGTCTATAGTCACGCCTGATTATTATTTTATGCAGAAAGCATTAAAACAGCCCGCTGCCTGAATAACCATTAAATATTTTTGAGAGTTAAACAATATTACAACGAGAAATTTATCAGGGCAACAAACCAAAAAGGATGGCAGTATAAATGAATTTTTTTATCCATACAACCGGCTGTAGAGCAAACCAATGGGATTCTTATATAATTTCCAGTAATCTTCAAAAAGAAGGGCTCACTGAATCTTCTATTGCCAAAGCTGATATTATTATAATTAATGCCTGCACTTTGACCGATGGAGCAGAAAAGGATATCAGGAAATTTGTCAATCAAAGCCGCCGTGAAAATGATAAAGCAAAGGTTGTCATTGCAGGTTGTCACGGACAGGTTTACCCTGATAAGTCTTTTGGAGCAGATCTGATGCTTGGTCAGGCTGAGAAATTCAACATAATGGATTATTTGGATAAAACAGGTGTTTTTGTATCGGAAAGAAACTCCCTTTTTCTGGAACCCTGCAATATTAAAAGATTGCCTGTTGGTAAGACCAGATTTTTCCTGAAGATTCAGGACGGCTGCAACAATTTCTGCAGTTATTGTGTGGTTCCCTATGCAAGAGGGATTCCGAGAAGCAGGCCTTTATCGGAAATTCTGGAAGCTTTTGCTGACTTAAAAAAAATGGGGATAAGAGAAGTTGTTCTTACCGGCATAGAGATAGCTTCTTACAAAGACCCTCAGTCGGGTATGGACCTGAAGGAACTGCTTGCAGTCCTTGAAAAATCAGTGACGCCGGAACGCATAAGGATAAGCTCTATTGACCCTCTTTACATTGATGAGAAATTTATTCAAATTGTTGCCGAATCTCGAAAGATTGCACGCAGTTTTCATATTCCGCTCCAGAGTGGTTCTGATAAAATCTTGGGAAAAATGAAACGCCGCTATGATTGTGCCTTTGTAATGGGTATAGTAAAAAACATAAATGATAAGATAAAAAACGCCGGTGTCGGCATGGATGTAATAACCGGCTTTCCCGGAGAAGACGAAGCATTGTTTGAGGAAACCTGTTGTTTTATTAAATCTTTGCCTATCTATTATCTCCATGTTTTCCCCTTTTCCCCTCGACAAGGGACAGCAGCATTTTCGATGCCAGAAAAAATTCCCGGATCTGTAAAGAAACAGAGGGTAAAAAAGCTAAAAACTATTGACAATGAAAAAAGGCTGTCCTTCTATCAGAAATTTATTAATACTGACCAAATTATTATACCTGAAGGAAAGTTGTACAGAGGTTTTTTCATGAGAGGATATACTGACAGCTATATGCCTGTTTATGTTCCATTTGAGAAAAACCTTGAAAATAAAATGGTAATAGTTAAAATTAAGGGAATTGAAAAAGGCTTGCCAATAGGAGAAATAGAAAGGTAAATACTTGAATTAATATTGCTTATTATTAATTATGGAGGATATTCATGTTTGTTTTTGGAAACCTGTTTTCAGGTATTGCTTATGTTTTAAATATGTTGCTTAATTTATATTTTTGGATAATTTTTATACGTGCATTTCTTTCATGGATAAGACCTGATCCTTCCAACCAGATTGTAAGAATTATCTGCAAGCTTGTAGATCCTGTTACTTACAGAATTTCCAGAATTATTCCAACAAGAATAGGTATGTTTGATCTAGCGCCTTTCATCCTCATGCTGGCTGTTATTTTTGCTCAAAAATTTATTGTCAGAACTTTATTTGATATGGGTATGACAATGAGATAACAGGTGCTGTAAAAAAGAGAAACTGACAATTTACGGGGATTTAGATGGAACAAAGTTAATAGATTATGGTGTGGAAGAAGGCAAAGGTAATTTTGTAATATTATAGATTCAAAAGGAATAACCAGATATTTTTAAGTGGGGTAAAATTAGATAAAATTAAGATAAAAAACTGTTCAGTTTTGACAAGGCAACTTACAGAAAATATGTGAGGCAAAACAATTTTGAATATAGAGGTAAAGGTAGTAACAAATGCAAAAAAAAGGGATATTATCAGAGAAGGCAATGGTCTGAGAGTCAAGTTGACATCGTTGCCAGTCGAAGGCAGGGCAAATGATGAACTTCTAAGATATCTTTCTGATATTTTTAATATTAAAAGATCTGAAGTAAAGATTTTAAAGGGAGATAAAGATAAGAGAAAGCTTGTTTCAATACCGATTGATGAAGGAATAATTCTGGAAAAAATATCAGGAAAAAAAAGAGCCCCTTGAAAGAGACGATCAATTACCAATAAAACCACAACAGTTACAACAGGTTAATTTCCTTGACAATTAAAGGATAAACCAATTATATTATCACACTCAAAAGAAGGGGAATATGATTGTAAGGCTTTCAGAGATAGAAGATGGGAGTGTATTAAAAGGAAGCATAGATGGTTTGCAGTTGAAAGGAATGGAATGTAATGATTTTTCATTTCTTACCCCTGTTAATTATGAGATTGTTGTGAGGAAGTGTGAAGATAGTGCAAGGCTGGAAGGTTCCATCAGATGCACCCTTTCTATGATGTGTTCCAGATGCCTCGAATCCTTTGCTTGTACTGTACAGGCCGTTCTTGATGTTGATCTTGCAAAAAAAAGTGCTGATTATGAAGCAGAACTTGAATTTGTTGAAGAAGACCCTGATGTTTATTATTATGATGATGATGAGATGGATATAACCCCTCTTGTATGTGAAGAGATACTTTTGAGCATACCGATGAAGCCTCTTTGCACTGAGAATTGCAAAGGTTTATGTTCAATATGTGGAAAAAATAATAATATTGAAGATTGCGATTGCAAAAAAGTTTCAAATACAATGCTGGGAGCAAAATTAAACGCTTTTTTAGCGCCTCAAGGAGATAATTATGGCAGTTCCAAAAAGAAAAACTTCCCAATCAAAAAGGGACAAAAGAAGAACCCATTATAAACTGACAGCAGTTAATGTAGTGCTCTGTCCTAACTGCAAGGAACCAAAATTGCCCCATATTATTTGTCCTAAATGTGGATTTTACAAGGGCAAACAGTTTCTGAAGGTCGCAGAAGCATAAATAATATGATAAAAATAGCGGTTGACGGAATGGGGGGAGATTTCGCGCCCCGTACCGTAGTTGAAGGAGCGGAGCTGGCGCGAGATGAAAAGATAGCCGATATAGTTATTGTAGGCGATGAATGTACCATAAAACCACTTATAAAAAATCCTGATGGTATTGATATATTCCATACGTCTACCTATGTTGAAATGGATGAATCTCCTTCAAATGCTTTGAGAAAGAAGAAGGATTCTTCTGTTAATAAAGCCTTCGAGTTACTGAAAAAGGGAGAAGTCCAGGCTGTTGTCACAGCAGGAAATTCTGGTGCGGCAATGGCCTTTGCTATTTTTACACTGGGGAGGCTGGAATTTGTAGATAGACCGGCTATACTGACACTTAATCCTAATGTAAAAGGAGGGTTGTCACTCCTCCTGGATTCAGGTGGTAATGTTGACTGTAAACCTGTTAACCTTGTTCAGTTTGCCCTCATGGGAGATATTTTTGCAAGGTGTGCCATGGGGATAGAATCTCCTAGAATTGGCATTCTCAGTAATGCTGAAGAAGAGACAAAGGGTAATGAATTAACAAGAGAAGCTCATTCCATGGTAAAGAATCTTGGACTTAATTATGTCGGATATGTGGAAGGCTCTGATATACATAATGGTAGTACTGATGTTGTGGTAAGCGACGGTTTTGTGGGAAATGTAGCATTGAAGGTAAGCGAGGGGATAGCAGAATCTTTAATGATTTTACTTAAAGAGGGTATTGAAAAAAAAATCAGACGTAAAATAGGCTATCTTTTCATGAAAGATGTATTTAAGGAAATTGCAAAAAAAATAGATTATTCGGAAACAGGCGGCGCGCCTCTTCTGGGTGTTGACGGTGTTTCTATCATATGCCATGGAAAATCAAACGGCAAAGCTATAAAAAATGCCATTGGTCTGGCAAAGGGTTTTGTTGAAAAGAATCTGAATGAAGTAATAAAAGAGACAATGCAGAGCCACCAATCACTTCAGAAGAAAAAGGAGAAGAAGAAATGGATTATTTTTTAACAGAAGAGCAGAGGCAGATTCAAGCATTGGCTCGAAGAATAATGGAGGATAAAATATTACCCATACGGGCAGAACTTGATGAAACAGGAGAATTCCCGTGGGCTGTTATGAAGTCCTGTGCGGACACCGGCCTTTTTGGTGTTAATATTCCAGAGGAATACGGAGGGTCCGGTGGAGGAGTCCTTGAGAATTGCCTTGTTGTTGAAGAATTGAGTAGAGGTTGCCTTGGTATTTCGGTAAGTTATGCAGCAAGCCTTCTTGGCGCCTATCCTATCCTGATCGGTGGAACTGAAGCTCAAAAGAAGAAATATTTATCGGAAATAGCAAGTGGAAACAAGCTCGGGGCCTTTGCTTTGACAGAAGCCAATGCAGGCAGTGATGCCCAGGGGATCAGGACAGAAGCAAAAAAAGTTGGTGATGAATATATATTAAATGGTACTAAACAATGGATTACAAATGGTGGCGAAGCCGACATATACAGTGTTATTGCAATGACTGACAGAAAGAAGGGTGGCAGAGGCGCTACAGGTTTTATTGTAGAAAAGGGAATGGAAGGGTTTACTTTTGGTAAAAAGGAAAACAAACTGGGAATTAGAGCTTCAGCGACAAGAGAGCTCGTATTTCAGGATTGCAAAATTCCAAAAGAAAATGTTATAGGTAAAGAGGGTATGGGTTTCATTCTTGCCATGAGGACATTCGACAGAACAAGGCCTGGTATTGGTGCTCAGGCAGTCGGTGTTGCGCAGAGCGCTCTTGATGAAGCGGTTAATTACGCAAGAGAGAGAGAACAGTTCGGAAAGAAAATTATTACCTTTCAGGCACTTCAGCACATGCTTGCAGACATGGCAATACAGGTAGAGGCTGCACGTGCCCTTATTTATTCTGTAGCACGCTACATAGATAGCGGTCCTAAAGATTTTTCCAAGGTTTCGGCAATGGCAAAAGTTTTTCCGAGTGATGTGGCTATGAAGGTGACTGTTGATGCAATACAGGTTTTTGGAGGATACGGTTACATGAAAGAGTATCCTGTTGAAAAAATGATGAGAGATGCAAAGATACTTCAGATATATGAAGGTTCAAACCAGATACAGAGGAATGTTATTGCCCTCGAGCTCGTAAAGGAAGCTGCATCAAAAAAGAAGAGATAAAAATTTGAAATTTCAAATTTTAAATAAGCGGAGCATGGAATGAAGAAGGTTGGCATTGTTTTTCCCGGTCAGGGTTCTCAACGTGTTGGTATGGGAAAGGGGCTATACGACAGTTTTGAATATGTTAGAGAATTCTATAAAAGAGCAGATGAAATACTAGGTTATTCTATAACGAAGCTCTGCTTTGAAGGACCTGAAGATGAATTAAGGCAGACATACAATACACAACCTGCTTTGCTTTTGGTGAGTTATGCTGCATACAGGGTATTGAAAGCAGAAACAGGAATAGTACCTTACCTTGTTGCAGGGCACAGCATAGGTGAGTATGCTGCATTACTTGCATCAGATTTTTTTAGATTTGAAGATGCCCTCATGATTACAAGAAAAAGAGGGATGTTCATGGAGGAAGCCTGCCCAGAAGGCAAGGGTGGCATGGTGGCTCTGATTGGAGCTGATATGTCAATAATAGATCCTCTATTAAAAGAGATCTCCCATGATGATTATGTGGCTGTTGCTGCGAATCTTAATTCCAGAGAACAGGTAGTTCTGTCCGGTAATTTGGAAGCATTAAAGGAAGCTGTTGAAAAACTCAAGGGTAGAGGTTACAAAAAAGCGGTCTTTCTTAATGTTTCAGGACCATTTCACAGCCCTCTGATGAAGAATGCAGCAGAGAGACTTTATGATGAACTGAAAAAAATACAGGGTCGTGATATTGAAGTGCCAGTTGTCTGTAATTTTGATGCGGTTCCGGAGAAAGATAAAAACAAAGTTCCGGAGAAGCTTTATAAACAGATGTTTTTTCCTGTTTTATGGGAAGACTGTGTAAAAAGAATGGAAAAGGAAGGGGTCGAGCTTTTCCTTGAAGTGGGACCACAGAAAGTGCTTTCAAATCTTATAAAGAGAATTAAGCCGGAGACCCCCTGTTATAATATTGAAGAGTTCGAAGATATTGAAGCAATAAAGGAAAAACTTTTATGAAAGATACTGTAACGATAGTCACTGGCGGTTCGCAAGGAATAGGCCGGGCAATAGCTGAATTTTTATCCGATAAAGGTGGGGATATAGCAATATTTGATATTATTGATGGAATTGAGGCACTGAATTCTATCAGGGAAAAAGGAAGAAATGCCGAATTTTGTCGCGTTGATGTTACAGACTGCAAGGCCGTTGAAGATGCTGTTGGTGACATTGTAAAAAAAATGGGTCATATCAGTGGTCTTGTAAATAATGCAGGAATTACTGCGGATAGGCTTTTGCTGAGAATGAAGGAAGAAGATTGGGACAGGGTGATTCAGGTAAATCTAAAAAGTATTTTTAACTGTACGAAAGCAGTTATCAGACATATGCTGAAAACAGGGGGCTCTATTGTCAATATCTCATCAATTGCAGGAGTAATGGGTAATGCAGGCCAGACAAATTATGCTGCAAGCAAGGCAGGTATCATAGGCTTTACCAAGAGTGCGGCAAAGGAATACGGAGAAAGGAATATTCGGGTGAATGCTGTTGCTCCCGGTTTTATCAATACGAAAATGACAGATATTCTAAACGATGAATACAAGAAAGAAATGCTCAAGGCAGTTCCATTGAAGAGATATGGTGAACCCCTTGAAGTGGCGAAGGTTGTCTATTTTCTCCTTTCTGAATATAGTGGATATATCACAGGAGAAGTAGTAAATGTTAATGGTGGTTTGTATATGTAGGGTTTTTAGAAACAGTATCTTAAATTGGTAACCGCTGATAAAATAAAAATATTCTATCAGTGCTAATAAATCGAGGAGGTGATTCTTAGATGACAGTAACAGAAAAAGTAAAAGAGATGATTGTTGAACAGCTCGGTGTGAATGAGTCCGAAGTAATCCCTGAAGCAAAATTTATTGATGACCTTGGAGCTGACTCTCTTGACATTGTTGAGCTAATCATGGCATTGGAAGATGCTTACGGAATTGAAATTCCTGATGAAGATGCAGAGAAAATGGAGACCGTGGGTGATGCAATCAAATATATAGAACAGCGCATGGCAGAAAAATAACAAAGAGGTGAATACATTGAAAAGAAGGGTTGTTGCCACTGGTTTAGGTCTTGCAACGCCTCTCGGTATCGGGATAGATAATGTATGGCAGCGAATTTTAAACGGTGAATCGGGGATATCCCCGATCACCCGTTTTGATGCTAATTTGCACGATACAAGATTTGCCGGTGAAATCAAAGGATTCAAGCCTGAAGATTATATACATCCAAAAGAAACAAAAAGAATGGATCTTTTCATCCAGTATGCTCTTGCAGCATCAAAAATAGCGATGGATGATGCAGGCCTTGATATGGATAAAGAGGATGCAGAAAGAATGGGCGTGGTAGTAGGTACCGGTCTCGGAGGCTTGCCAACTATTGAGAAATACCACAGCGTATTTCTTGAACGTGGTCCGGGAAGAATAACGCCTTTCTTTATACCCATGCTGATAGCAAATGAGGCCCCGGGACATATCGCAATAAAGTATGGTCTGAAAGGTCCTAATCTATCCATTGTTACAGCATGTGCAACTGGTTCTCACTCTATCGGAGAGGCATCCAGAATAATTCAGTATGGTGACGCTGATGTTATGGTAGCAGGAGGGACTGAAGCCAATCTTACCCCACTGACTATTGGCGGATTCAATGCAATGAAGGCTCTTTCTATCAGGAATGATGCTCCTCACAAGGCTTCACGACCTTTTGACAAGGACAGAGATGGTTTTGTTGTTGCTGAAGGTTCGGGGATAGTTGTGCTTGAAGAGCTTGAGCATGCATTAAAAAGAGGAGCAAAAATATATGGTGAAATAGCTGGCTACGGATACAATGGTGATGCATACCACATCACTGCTCCATGTCCTGATGGAGAAGGTTTTATCCGATGTATAAAAATGGCCTTGAAAGATGCTGGAATATTGCCTGACGATGTGAATTATATCAATGCCCATGGAACATCAACTGAATTAAATGATTATACGGAAACACTTGCAATAAAAGATGTTTTTAAGGAAAATGCATATAGAATTCCCGTCAGTTCCACCAAATCTATGACAGGTCATTTGCTGGGTGCAGCCGGAGCTGTAGAGGCGGTATTTTCTCTGTTGAGTATAAGAGACAATGTTTGTCCTCCTACTATTAACTATGAGACACCCGATCCGCAGTGTGACCTTGATTATGTGCCAAATGAATCGAGGAATTGCAAGATAGATGTTGCTATGTCAAATTCATTCGGGTTTGGTGGCACAAATGCGACTCTTATATTCCGGAGAATTTAATTTATGAAGATTGTTCTTGCTTCAGATCATGCAGGTTTTGAATTAAAGGAATATATAAAGGGTATTATTGAAAAGGAAGGACATTCCTTCGTTGATGTTGGAACTCACACAGAAGAGTCTGTCGACTATTCTGATTTTGGCTTTAAAGCTGCCGAATTTGTTTCAAATGGAAAATCGGACAGAGGCATCCTTATCTGTGGAACTGGCATGGGAATGAATATTGTCGCGAACAAGGTAAAGGGGGTACGCGCTGCTCTTGTACAGGATTTATATACCGCTATTCAGAGCAGAAAGCATATTGATGCTAATGTCCTTGTTCTTGGAGCAAGAGTAATCGGTAAGGGCATGGCTGAGGAAATTGTAAAAACTTGGATGGAAACAGCCTTTGAAGGTGGAAGGCATGCCCGAAGGGTTGAAAAGATAAAAGAGTGGGAGGAAAACCACTTGAAATGATATGAATGAAAAGTTGAAAAACATGAAATTTTTAACTTTTCTTTTGTATTTTTTTCATATTAATACGGGTTGGTGAAATAAATATGAAGCTGGTAGAGAAAGATAAAGAGGTTTACGAACTTGTAAAGCGTGAAGTGGAAAGAGAGGAATACAGCCTTATACTGATAGCATCAGAAAATTATGTTGATGAGGAAATTCTTGAGGCTCAGGGTTCTCCTCTCACGAATAAATATGCCGAAGGTTATCCTTCAAAAAGATATTATAGCGGATGTAAATATCTTGACGATATTGAAACACTGGCCATAGAGAGAGCAAAAACTCTTTTTAATGCCGAACATGCCAATGTACAGCCTCATTCCGGTTCAGCAGCGAATATGGCTGTTTTTTATGGAGCTCTCAAACCAGGAGATACTATTCTCGGAATGGATATAGATCATGGTGGGCATCTTACTCATGGAGCACGTGTAAGTTTTTCCGGAAAATTATACCGTTCTGTAGGTTATAAAGTTTCAAGCGTAAATGAAGAACTTGATTATGATGAAATCAGAAAGATTGCCCTTGAGGAAAAACCTAAGATAATAGTTGCAGGTGCCAGTGCATATTCAAGATTTATTGATTTTAAAAAATTCAGGGAAATAGCTGATGAGGTAGGAGCCTATCTGATGTCGGATATAGCTCATATTGCAGGTTTAGTAGCAGCCGGACTTCATCCGAGTCCTGTTGAATATTCGCATTTTGTAACTACAACGACACATAAGACACTGCGTGGTCCGAGAGGAGGTTTGATACTTTGCAAGAAGGATCTGGCGAAGATGATTGACTCTGCGGTATTCCCGGGTATTCAGGGTGGTCCTCTCATGCACGTTATTGCAGCAAAGGCAGTGGCTTTGAAAAATGCCATGAGCGATGAATTCAAGGAATATCAGAAACAAATTATCAAAAACGCAAAGCACCTCGCCCTATCTATGGAAAAATGCGGTTACAGGATTGTCTCGGGAGGGACCGATAATCATCTTTTCCTTGTTGATTTGTCAGTTAAGGGTATAACAGGTAAACAAGCCCAGGAAGCCCTTGAAAAGAGTGGAATCATGGTAAACAAAAATCTCATTCCCTTTGATTCAAAAAGCCCGAATATTGCCAGTGGTATCAGAATAGGAACACCGGCTGTTACTACTCGTGGCATGAAAGAACATGAAATGGAAATTATCTGTGATTTTATGGATAGCGTTCTCAAAGATCTTGAGAATGAATTGCTCCAAAACAAAGTAAAAGATAATGTTAAGGAATTGTGTAAGAAATTCCCCTTTTATTCGAATTTATATAAGATATGATAAATAACCGCCCTGATTGGGATTCCTATTTTATGGAGATTGCACACATTGTATCCAAGCGATCTACATGCAAAAGAAGGAGTGTCGGGGCCGTAATTGTAAAAGAAAAAAGAATATTGTCCACAGGATATAATGGTGCACCGACAGGTTTGAAACATTGTATTGAAACCGGTTGTCTCCGTGAAAAATTAAATATTGCTTCAGGTGAAAGACATGAATTGTGCAGGGGACTTCATGCAGAACAGAACGCTATTATCCAGGCCGCACACGATGGCGTTTCTATAAATGGAGCTGATATATATTCAACCCACTTGCCCTGTTCAATATGTATTAAAATGATAATAAATGCAGGAATTGTAAGAGTGTTGTATCTCAACGGTTATCCGGACAGTCTTTCCATGGAGATGATAGAGGAATCAGGCATTGCTCTGGTGAATGTTGATATAAAGGAAACGATTCCGGGATTAAACAAGGAAATTACAGATCACTGTAATTAAAGTCTGGAAATTAAAACTTGAAATATAATTCTCTAAAAAAATTATGAAATGTCCCTTTTGTGATTCATTGGAAAGCAAGGTCCTTGATTCAAGAGTTAGTAAGGACATGGATGCTATCAGAAGGCGCAGGGAATGTCTTAGTTGCGGGAAAAGGTTTAATACAGCAGAGAGACCCGAAGAAGGCTTGCCTCTGGTCATAAAAAAGGATGGAAGAAGGGAGATTTTTGACAGAATAAAAATATTAAACGGTTTAAAAAAAGCCTGTGAAAAAAGACCTATAAGCATTACAAACATTGAAAAGATTGTTTCGAGAATAGAACACAACCTTCTGGAAGGAGGCGAAAGAGAGATAAGAGGAGCGGAAATAGGGGAAATGGTAATGGATGAGCTGAAAAGGCTTGATGAAGTTGCCTATGTTCGGTTTGCGTCTGTTTATCGGCAGTTTAGGGACATTAATGAGTTTATGGATGAACTCAAGGGGCTGTTGATGAAAAAAGAGGAATGGACTAATGGTTAGGATGGGAAGAGTTAATATTAGGGGTGGATGAATGAAAGAAGAAGATTATATGAAGATGGCAATTTCACTTGCAAGGAGAGGAATTGGAACAACATCTCCTAATCCCATGGTTGGTGCAGTTCTTGTTAAAGGCACACATATTGTGGGAAAGGGGTATCATAAAAAACCTGGTCTTCCCCATGCGGAAATAATGGCTATCAATGATGCAAAAGAAAACGTTTCAGGTTCAACTCTTTATGTCAATCTCGAACCCTGTGTTCATTTTGGAAGAACACCTCCCTGCGTGGATGCAATAAAAAAAGCCGGTATAAAAAAAGTAGTTGCTTCCATGCTTGATCCAAATCCGGATATGAACGGGAAGGGCATTGAAGCGCTGAAAAAAGCTAATATAAACGTAAAGGTTGGTCTTTTGGAAGAAGAAGCAAGAAAACTGAATGAAGCCTTTATTGTTTATATGGAAAAAAAGAGACCTTTTTTTGTAATGAAGGCAGCAGCAAGTCTTGATGGTAAAATAGCAACTAAAACCTGTGATTCCAAGTGGATATCCAACGAAGAATCAAGAAATTATGCTAATAAACTTAGATCTACAATGGATGGTGTTATGGTA
>CAYSBW010000058.1:0-13306 GCA_964429485.1 uncultured Syntrophorhabdaceae bacterium | reverse complement strand
TATATGTCAGATTGTATTGGGATCAATGAAAAATTTATTTCATTGATAATTGTTCTTTTTTTTTCAACTGTCAATTTACGTGGAATTCGTTTAAGTGGAATAAATCAGAATTTCTGGACTATAGGAAGTCTTGCCTTGCTCATTTTCTTTATTATAGGCGGATTTTCTTCGGGCAAAGGAAGCTGGGGACACTTTTCCGTTAATGAAGTAAATAATTTTTCCATTGTAAAAGTTTTCGGTCCTGCAATGGTGGCAGTAATTTTTTCATATAGCGGCTGGTTTGTAACATCATACATCGGAAATGAAATAAAAAAACCGGAACGGAATATTCCTCTTTCACTTATTTTAGGAACCACTATTGTTATGGCGTTATACGTGGCAATCAATACAGTATATCTCTATGCCATTCCGGTTGAAGATCTGAAGGGTGTTGTCAATGTCGGTCAGGCTGCCGGAAAACAACTCATGAGCAGCGGCATTGTCCATATAATCACTTTTGCCGTAATACTGGCTATCGGTGCAAGTATTAATGCTACAATTCTTGCTGGTGCGCATCTGTCTTATGCAATAGCAAAAGATGGATATTTCTGGTCACATATTGATAAACTTCATGCACACTACAGAACACCTCACATAGCTTTTTTAATCCAGGCTATTCTTGCATGCTTTTATATTATATTTAATACATTCGAAAGCCTGCTGAGCACAGTTGTTTTTGTAATGCTGATTTCATCTGCCGGTTCTGCCATGGCACATATCATTCTGCGCATGAAAAGCCCCATGCTGAAAAGACCTTTTAAAACTCCCGGTTATCCCTTTACACCTGTTATTTTCATCATTGCCTATCTGTTTATAGCAATACAGATTTTCATGTCCAGTCCTAAGATGTCTATAGCAGGTATTGCTATTACATTATCCGGTATACCCTTTTATCTTTTTACAATACATATAAAAAAAGTGAACTCTGGTCATATTTCTTTTCAGGAGAATCACAAACTATAACAAAGCTTGCCATGAGGCTTAAAAAAATGGAAAAGAAAATAATACACCTTAAAACATCCAAAATATTTTTTCAGAATAAAGGTTTAATATTTTCTTCCACCTACAAGGAACAGACCATGCAACTGAGACAAAACAATTTAATGGTATTCATATTTCTGATCATTCTTTTTTTGTTTACAGGCTGTGCTCCTAACCACTCAGCACTAAAAAACAGCCATACTCCCTGGAAATTCGCTTTGATAAGCGACACTCAGGGTGCAAACCGGCCAGGAACAGAACATCGCGCATACATTAATGAACCAATAGTACAGGCTATTGCACTTGATGTTGTAAAGGAAAAACCTGATTTTGTTCTTGTGGCAGGCGATCTAATAAGTGGCTGGAGCAACGGAACCGGTACAGACTATGTCGCACAATATAAAAAATGGAGATCTGTCATGGAACCAGTATATCGTTCAAATATCCCTGTTTTTCCTATAAGAGGTAATCACGATGTCGGTCCTGAAAGAGTTGCATTGCCTCCTCTCCCTGCCCGCATGGAACCACAACCAGGAGCATTGGATATGCTTGAACAGGCCTTTAAAGATGCCTTCAATGATTCCTATATTCCATGGAGCGGAACTGAGGACAGAGAAAAGTTCAATTTTAGCTTCAGTCATAAAAATGCATTTATAGTCGGTCTTGACGTATGTGGAAAACATCAGCATAAAGTAGATCAGGACTGGCTGAATAAACAAATCTCCGGAAACAGAAAACCCCATATTTTTGTTTTTGCCCATGAACCTGCATTTCAAGTAAGACACAAGGATTGCCTTGCCTACTACAAGGAAGAAAGAGATCTTTTCTGGGATACACTTGGCAAAGCTGGTGGTCGTGTATTTTTTTGTGGCCATGATCACCTTTATAACCGTGCTGCCATAAAAGATTCAGCAGGAAATCAGATAAGACAGATAGTTGCAGGAACTGGAGGAGGACGTCATACAAAATGGTCAGGCACTTACACTGAACACTCAAGGGTAAAGGGAGAATATAATAATTCGGATCATCACGGATATATCATCGTTGTTGTTGACGGACAACAGACAACAATAATGTGGAAAGCTCTGGTAAATGAAGAATCTGGACATTCATGGATAATTCCTGATACTTTTTCATATACCTTACCCTGTGTCCGATAAAAACTATTTTCATTAATCACAGATATTACAAGAAACAGGGTATTTCAAAAAATTAAGCAACCAATACCCACATATACAAAAGGAGAGTAAGATGAAAAAAATTAAGTTCTTTTATTTGATGATTGTTTTTTTTACAGTCATTATGGTGGTATTTACCATTCCTGCTATGGCATTAAGCATTGGCGGGGCTGTCCGGCAACCGATGAACCTGACCATGGAAGACCTTTCAAATGCAGTTCAATCTGAGGCAAGATTGAGTGAGGTTGAACATAACAATACATTCAGAGGGGTCTTTATCTATCGTGGAGTATCTCTTAGGAACCTGCTTCAAACAGCAACAATATCAAAAGAGATAGAAAATTATTCAAAGCTTATTGATCTTGCAGTAGTTATAACCAATAAAAACGGCAAAAAAACAATACTTTCATGGGGTGAAATATTCTACGGTAAACCTTCAGACATAATTATTGCACTCACTGCAACACCTGTTATGCCAGGTCCAGCCGAAAGTTGCGCCAAGTGCCATTCATCATCTGTTTATGAGCCCGCCCTTAATCAACTGAAACGTAAAATCGGATTCCCGAAACTTGTTATAGCAGATGATTTCTATACAGATCGCTGCCTTGAAGATATTGAACATATAGAAGTCGTGGATATCAAGGGGAAAATGGACTGGAAAGCAAATGAAAAGGCAAAATCACCTTTTTTTACAATAACAACAGATTCGGGCAAAATATTTAAAATAGATAACCTCACAGGATATCGTCCTTCCGGGATTTCGTTTAAGCAGGTCGGACCTCACAGAGGATATCATGGAGTAAAAAAATTTGAAGGTGTTCCTTTAAGGGACATATTGAAAAAAATAAAGGCAACAGATGATCCTAATAATGTTTTTATATTTACCTCTGCCGACGGTTACAGGTCACTGCTCTCTTACGGTGAGATTTTCAAAGGAATCAAGGGTGAACGAATTATTATTGCGGAAAAAAATAAAGAATCATCAAGTAATAACGGTAAGGGATTTTCACTTGTCATTCCTGACGACTTTATGGCTGACAGGATGGTTCAGACTATCAAAACTGTAGAAATAATAAGTCTCAAGGAAAGACCAAAGGTATTCGTTATTGGGGTCGGATGCGGAGATACAAGCCTTATCACTCTTGAAGCAATTTCTTATATGGGTAAGGCAGGAGCATTTGTGGGGGGTAAAAGCTTCACAGAACGTTTTTCAAAATATATAGGCAACAAACCAGTCCTTTTTGATCCTTTCACAAGTTGGGAACCTGTTTACAAAAAAGCCCATCCCGACCTGTCAGACAAAGAGGTTAAAAAGAAAACCACTGAATTGCGCGCTGCTGAAATTAAAAGTATCTGGAACACTCTTAAGACAGGAAAGAACGTTGCTATTCTTGAAGCAGGCGACCCGACAATTTATGGCGGATGGCAAAACTGGCTATTGCCGGAATTCGCAGGACAGGTAGAGATCGTAACAGGGATAAACTCTTTCAGCTCTTCCAACGCAATGATCGGCAAAAATATCGCCAAAAATAATAATTCAATAATACTTACAACTCCCTGGGCTTTAGCTAAAAATGAAGAAACTCTTAAAACAGTGGCAAGAACAGGTGATACAATGGCAATTTTTATGGCGCTTAAGGAACTCAAGAAAATTGAATTGCTGTTAAAAAAATACTACCCGGTAACCACCGAAGTAATTATTGCTTACAAAGCTGGAATATCCCATGAAAAGCGCCTTGTAAAAACAAGTTTGGCTGATCTGCTTAAAACAGTTGCTAAAGAAGGAAATGAATTTCTCGGTCTTATATATATAGGGGGATAAATATAAGCCAGTATTTGTCATCAGAAAGGTGTCAGGGCGGGTATCCCTGACACCTGAAATTATATTATTAAATGACAAATCAGGTTTATTTATTTCTGTTAGACGGCTATTGTTCTATTAATAACATAACCGTTAACTATATTTTACAGGACAGATAATTTATTACAAAAGTATTCACAAATTGCATTATATGGAACACAGGATATATCTCTCCTGCAACTCCTTAGAATACAAATGTTATTCCGGCTATAATTGAATTATCGACCTGCTGCTTATTAAGTCCAAATTTAAAGCCTGCATCTATAGTCAGATGTTTGCCAACAGCATAATTTATACCAAACAAACCAAATGCAGGGTCAGTCTGGATTTGAGAGTCGCAATTGCACTCAATTCCAATATCACCAACCAGATTTAACCCTTGTATCACTTCATAGGTTGAGGCAAAAGATGTTTTCCAGATATCATAACGCTGATCAATCTTGTTTTCCTTTCTTATATAGCCTGCATTATAGTGAAAGGATAAAACCCCCATTTTTTTGGTAGCAATAAAAAGGAGGCCGTATATTGGACGACCTGTACCAAATCCCTTTTCTTCATTTCCTGAAGGAAGAGTTATACATGGCTTAAAAGCAAAACCATAATCATTCTTTTCAAAGAAGCGCCATTTGGCTTCAAGTGAAATATCGGAAAATCCATTTGCATTGGATACAGTATTGTCATCCTCCCTTATCCTGTTCCAGGAATAAGGTAAACCTATTACCATATCGAGGGATTCGGTAAGACCATAAGTCAAAGTACCCGATAGTTCTGTTCCAGTTTCCTTAATTTCAATATCATCCCTGGTAATTTTTCTTGTTGAGGACTCCGTACCAAGCTCTATCTGTATTTTGCCTTTTCCAACAGTACCAGCGTCATCCGTCACAAGAGGTCTTGCTGCAAATGACAATGATGGCGCCATAAATATCCCTGTTGCAACAAAGACAGCCAAAATCTTTTTTATACTGCACAATTGTTTATTATTATTGATCAAGATATTTTCCATCCATCCTTCCTTTCCTTGTTGTTTTATAATTTGTCAATTGTATTGCTGCTGTCAGGCAGTTTTGGATTATTTCCTGATATAATGCATCCCAGGCAATGCCGCAGGCTGCATATCCCGCAAGAATGACTCATAACTACCGGTATCTGTTCCATCCTTGCTCTACCAACCGCCTGATTTTTGATACGATGAGATGTTTTTCCGGTAAACACAACTATTGCATCAACTGCTTTCAACTTCGCATCCAGATTAATTTTTCCTTTTGTATATACCTTAAGAAATACACCATATTTTACAGCTTCTTTTTTATAGTCTCTCTCAAGTCTGTCCATACCGCCTATCAACGCAACGCACATGATTTCCTCCTGTCAGCAATAATTATTTATAAAATTCCGTCAATATCTTTAGAATTACAGAAACTGCGCTCGAAGCATCTGGCTTTACCCTTGCCCGCAATTATCTGATAAACTGGTCTTATCGCACCGATAGATACAATGACACCTATGGCAATTATTTCCAAAAGTATTGAATCTCCTCTTAAATTCCTATACTGAAAACTTTGCCGGTCTGGAAAACAATAAAGGTAAAAATGTAAGCCATTATTGTAAGCCCTCCAAGCTGCAGCATGGCCCATTTCCAGGAACCGCTTTCTCTTGCTACAATAGCTGTAGTAGCCATGCAGGGAGTGCTTATAAGACAAAACAGCATTATGCAGAATCCTGTCAATGGATTATATGTGCTCTTCAGTTTTTCCCTCAAGGTTTCCGAATCTTCTTCAACCTTGCCCACAGAATGGACAATTCCCAACTGGGCAACAAAAACCTCTTTGGCTGCAAAAGCCCCTATCAACGCAGTGCCTATTTTCCAATCAAATCCAATGGGTTTTAAAACAGGCTCAATAAAGCTTCCTATGCGGCCCGCTATACTGTATCGAAGAGATTCCTCGGCAAATTTACTTACAATGGATGCTAAATGTATATTTTTGTCTTCATTATCGGTTATCTTTTCCTGTATCGTCTGTTTTGCACTCTCAAATCTTTTAATTTCACTATCAGGTAATTTAGGAAAAGTCGATATGACCCACAATAGAATCGAAATACCAAGAATAATGGTTCCTGCTTTTTTAAGATAAAGCTTTCCGCGATCCCACATATGAATAAATACGCTTTTAACTGTCGGCATTCTGTATGGCGGCAACTCCATAACAAACGGAACCGATTCCCCGCTAAAAATTGTCTTTCGAAGCAATTTTGCAGATAATATTGCCAGCAGGATGCCGATAATGTATACGATCCACATCATCGTGCCATGCAATGCCTGAGGAAAAAACGCCGGTATTATAAGAGCATAGATCGGCAGCCTGGCGCCACAACTCATAAGAGGTATCACAAGCATTGTCGTTAGCCTGTCCTGTCTGTTTTCCAGAGTCCGGGTAGCCATGATTGCCGGGACAGAACATCCGAAACCGATCAGCATAGGAATAAAACTTTTCCCGTGGAGGCCTATTTTATGCATTAGCCTGTCCATGATGAATGCCGCCCTGGCCATATAACCGGTATCCTCAAGTATGGCAATTGCCAGAAAGAGAAGAAGGATGTTCGGCAAAAATACAATTACTCCCCCTGCACCACCTATGATGCCCTCTGTTATAAGAGATTTGATAAGACTGTCAGACCCTTCAGGCCAAAAACCTGCAACAGTTACGCTCAACCAGGCAAAAACATCTTCTATCCATCCCATAGGAGGATCCCCGAAGGTAAAGGTCAAGAAAAAAACAAGATACATGAGGCCGAGAAAAACAGGCAGTCCCAGAACACGATTTGTGAGAACCGCATCTATCCTGTCCGAAACATTATGTCTGATTTCAATAGTGGAACGTACCGCTTCCTGGCATGCACCGGAAATAAATCCATATCTGCCGGCCGCAATAGAAGTCTCAGGAGATTCACCAGTCATTTTTTCAACATGGGCAACACTTTTTTCAATCTGATTATCAATTTCCGGAGAATTAACCGTGGCATGTATATCTTTGTCATTTTCAAGAAGCTTCACTGCCAGCCAGCGAGTTCCGTATTTGCCCGGAATCCGGCTGTTTTTTTGCAGCAAATCCTCTATTACTTTAATTTCATTCTCTATTTCCGGTCCGTACTTAACTCCCTGGCCGTTAAAACTGATTTTACTTTCTGCAACGAGAACAATTGCATCAAGAATATCCTCCATTCCTTCAGCCTTATGTCCTGTTGTTCTTACAATCGGAGCACCGAAAAAACGAGAAAGTATTTCTGTGTCAAATTCATATCCTCTTGTCATTGCTTCATCGCTCATATTAAAAACAAGAATCAGAGGCACTCCCATTTCCATAAGTTGGACTGTAAGATAAAGGTTTCTTTCAAGATTTGACGAATCAATGATATTGACAACCACATCCGGCTTTTCATCTACAATAAAATTTCTTGCTACAAGTTCTTCTGCAGAATATGCAGTCAGGCTGTATGTCCCGGGCAAATCTATTATTTCAATTCTATTATTGCCATGCTGACAGTAACCTTTTTTCTTTTCAACGGTAACACCGGGATAATTACCTACATGCTGCCTGGCACCGGTAAGATTGTTGAATATTGTTGTCTTGCCGGAGTTGGGATTCCCTGCAAGGGCTGCTATAATGTCTGATTTCATTTATTTGTCAATCCTCCTGTTTTTCTCTTCAACTATTAGCAATATATAATATCATTAGGTGCTCCTAACTATTAAAACAAAAAAAATTATGTTACTATGATTTTCCTTGCCATTCCATGTCCAAGAACGATACGGCTGCCTTTGACTCCCACTATAACAGGCCCACGGAAAGAGTTTCTTATTACTTCTATTTGTACTCCAGGAACAAGACCCATTGCAGCCAGTCGCCCTCTGAGACCATCACCGGCATCTACATTGATAACATATACTCGTTTTCCAGCTTCAACTATAGCTAAAAGCACAATTACATACCTCCCGGTTATTCTTTCACATTATCTCAACATCAATACTGTCGGCTTCGTTTTTTCTTAAAGACAGATGGTATCCCTTAACCTTTATATTCAATGGATCACCCAATGGCGCAATACTCTCAAGCTCAACTACAGAGCCCGGTGTAATGCCCATTTCAATAAGTCGCTTATTTGTTTCACCACGTCCGCGAACTTTTAAAATCTTGCACTTCTGGCCCTGTCTCAAATCTTTCAGTTTATTTATCATCATTCCTTCACCTCCCTGTTTAGTTTTTTTCCTTACTTCCTCAAGGCAGGAAGATATGCAGGCTTCACAATTTGTCTGTGCTCCATCATGATCGCACTGATAACTGAACCCCTTAATCCATTTATTCCCTCCACGAGGGCAGGTCTGGATAAATTCAATAAATTGTATGAATCTGTCAGTGATGGCTTTCGGCATTGAATGCTCCATCTGACATGCAGCCGCAGTTGACTCTGCTTCTTCAACTGCAAGTACATCTACAAAAAAGTCGTGAAGAACTTCATGCCGTCTAATTACATCTCTGGCAACTGTTTCTCCTTCATGAGTCAGTGTTACAAGATCATAGGGTGCATAATTTATCAATTTTCTCTCAGCAAGGGAATGGAGCGCTCCTGTTACAGAGGCACGACTTACCTTTAATTTTTTAGCTATTGCACTGGGCTTTGCCGCACTTTTATCCGAAATTATATGGTAAATTGCCTCCAAGTAATCTTCAAGGCTTGCACTTAATGTGTCAGAAAATGTCATATTCACCTCATGGTTCCAAATAAAGTTAGTCTATCCTAAGTATATACTTTTAAACTAAATAAATTGTCAATAGTTTTTTTCTGTAAATGGTATTTTTTCTGTAACCCAGAATATTATCAACAAAACCCCGCAAAACATCAGTTTAAAAGCTATTTAGGATAAAAAGCTTTGCTGGCATAAACCTAAGTTGGGAGCATATGTATGGAAATCGGTATAATAAAAACAAAACAGCCGGAACAACAGGTCTTTTAAACAATTAATCGTGGTATAAGGAGATATGCTTCGAGATATATCAATGCCCCCATATCAAATAAAGAAAAAACATCCTCGATCTTTATAAGGAGAAGATACTGAGTATGTTCAAGGTCGGTTTATGCGCCGTAAAAATCCATGAAGAATTAACATAAACAAACAGGCAACGTACAAACCATCTGCCCGGAATATGCCATGGCAAATTAAACAGGTTTAGAAAAAACATGCCGGTTTTTTATGTTTTATTTAGTTTTGATAATGGTTTATACTTAGCATTGATAATTTATATGAAAACAAATCATCATGAGATAGCATTTTCAAAAACATTTTCATTATTTCCTTTAATTACTGGAATTTTAATATTTATATTTTTTACATCTTCTGTACATGCTCAGCAAGCAATACCAGACGCAAGGATTGAAGTTGAAAGACAGACAGACATTGATGAGCTTTCCCGGCTGGGCAGGAAAACCGCTGAGGTATTCAGGCCTGGAAAGGAAGATTTAACCGCCCCTGCTTCTCCTGGAGATGATGCACTGGGGCAGCAGTATCTTCTAAAACGCAAAACAGAATATGAACCTTTTTCCGTATTCAGCAGTATTGCATTAAACTGGACAGACAATGTTGCACTAACAAAAAACAACCCAGAGGATGATAACTATTTTGTTACAACCGCCGGTATTTCATATCAACCAATAATTCGCCATAATCTCCTTGGCGAGATTACATTTTCTCAACAATTCTTTAAATACGACAGATTCGGAGATATGGATTTTGACAGTATGAACATAGGGGCAGGACTTTCATACGTTATTCCGGAATTATCTAATCTTGTAACATTCGGCAGATACAACTATAACAGACTTACAGATGCAGGTGGAAAGGGAGAATATTACAGGAATAATAGCGTAACACTCGGTTTTTTTAAAACTTTTCCCCTGGCACGAGCACATTATCTGTACGGAGGATATTCAAGTCAGTTCGGGTTCTCAGACCCCAGAATGTATCAGAGGGATTATCACTCAGTAATCGGGGGATACAATCTCGATATTACGCCACAATTGTCTCTTGATTTAAATATACGTGTTTCATATATCCCTTATCAGGAAGATGGCCGTGAAGATTACAACGAGTCTTTTTCTTTCAATTTAACGTATAAACCCCAATCATGGCTAATGTTGACATTTTCAGGTTTTGCAGCATCCAATCAATCAAAAAACAGCGTCTTTGAATATAATGTAGTAAATCTGGCCCCAAATATCGGGATAAAGATAAAATTTTAGGGGGAATACCCAATGTCGGCTTCTATCGGAAAAACCGATAAAATAAATCTCTTTTTCATTCTCCTATATGCGTTGTTTCTCGTTTTTTTCACAGGTACTTCATGTTTACTCTACAGTCAGGAATCTAATAATGCTGTAATAACATTTTTGAACGGAACAGCTCGGATATCAAAAAACAACACATCTTCTGAACCGGTAGCACTTGACAGCACTGTCCGGTCAGGGGAAAAGATTTTTACCGGCAAAGATTCGAGGATAGAGATTATTCTTTCTGACGGAATTCTTGCAAGGCTCGGCTCAGATACAATATTAAAAATAGATAATAAGGACAGAGGCTTTACCCTGGAGCAAGGCACTCTGCTTGTGCAGGCACCGGAACAGGCCAGTCCTCCGGTAAGTATCACAACTGAAAAAGTTTCTTATGCAGTTAAAGGTTCAACTGTTATGGTTGAACATGCACCTGAGGGATATTCAAAATTTATTGTTGTCGGAGGCACTGCCAATGCTTCAATTAAAGGCAGGTTCGGCGAAAAAATGGTTGTTGATTCTGGTAAAATGCTCATTATACAACCTGGGTCAGAAAATTTATCTGACCCTGTTGATGTTGATTTAAATCGTTTAATCCAGACATCAACATTAATCAATCTAAAGGGAGATGATAGAACATCAAGAGGGCGTGTAACTTTACAACCTGACAATATTAACAGCGCTGTTTCAAAGCAACAAAAGGATATTTCCGATGGCATACTAACAGACACCAATCTTGTAATGCTCTCAGGTATAAGTTTAATCATCGCGTCAGACAATCTTTTAAAAACTCTTGAAAGCAGATCCGATGTCCTGCTCAATACCTCAAAACAGGGGATTTTTAATCTTGGTCCAGGTGATGTAGTGGATATGGAAGGGACTATTACAAGGAACAGTATGCCAGTTGCAACAGGCGAGATAACAGGCAACCCGGCATTCACTGTATTTAATTTCGATGGGCTTAACATTGCAGGAACTTTCGGTTTAAAAAAAGATTCAGGCACACCGGATAAGCTTGAGCTGGATTCACAAAGTAATGTAAATGTCTCCGGAAGCGTTTCTGTAAATTCTGCACTTTCAACCCTTAAACTGGCAGCCTTAAACGGTTACATCAATATTGACAAAACAGTATCTGCTTCTATCCCTGCATTGTCTGTTGCAGACAGGGCAAAAATTACCCAGGCATGGGGTGAATATTACGGTACCGACAACTGGCAGGAACATGCATCTATACCCGCAGGAACAAAACTTGTTCACGGTGCAAGCAGCGACGCTGCAAGCACCACCGTTGCCTATTCAAACTACTTCGCAACGGAACAGGCAAAACAGGATGCCATGGTTGGGTTAAATGCAGATGCCCGTTTGTATAACGGATTTGTTCAGGTGGGCCCATATCGAAATCCTTCTGCTATAGGGAACTTTGAATATAGGCCCCATATTATCACATATGAGGTTCTGAGACCGCTTCCTGTGACATATGCCCTTGTTAGCAACAATCCTCAGCATAATACAACAGGTGGTGAAGGCGGCCATGATCAGTATTATACACCATTTCGGAGGCAAGACCTCATAAGACTTGGATATATAAAACCTGTTGAATCAATACCTTGTATAAACACTGTTACAGATATTCCCCGATATGTTGCCCTTTCAACGAGGACTACAACCCAGGATGAGCTGAACACCCTTGCACAGAACGATTATTATACATATTTCAACACATTTACACCGGATAGTCTTGCCGAAGCTGAGAGACTCCGTCTGGAAGCTATCGCAATCCGCAACAACAAATCCCGGTCATCTCAGGAATTTATCGCAAACGCCAGAGGAGCAAACGGTGATATTACGCTTGGTTCAGATGCAACGATTGATGGTTTTGCAAAGGTTTCGTTTGCAGCGGACAGAAATGCCACGATAAGCGGGAGAATATGGGGTGCAGACACTTTTACCGCCGCTGCAGGCGGTAATTTCTCTCTTGTGCATGAAGCACTTATAGAGGTATTTAATGACAACCGTTTAACAGGAGGCGGATCGATCGGGATAACCGGCAATAACGCTATAAGCATTTCAGGAAGGGCACAGGCAGGCAATTCACCCTGGATTTCAGGCTCCTCAGGCGAACAGCCTGGAAGCATCGATATTGAGAGCCTAAAAGCAGATACTGCCTCAATCGCAATAGATGTAACAAGCAGCGGACAGATACTTGCCCTGCTCAGCGCAGCCGTTCCTGCTGCAGGACGTGCAAGAGTCGAGCTTATTTCTGCAGGAGGAAAAATCCGGATAGACGGATTAAAGGATAATGGCGTGAATTATGGTAAAAATATTGTTGCCGATTACGGTGATTTACATATTATAAACAATGGTGCACGCGGGACCATAGATATTTTGAGCGGGGCAGGACTCCAGGCTGACATAATAAAAATAGGGGCTCTCGGAACTCAGGGAGTTCTCAACATCTATGCAGGAAGCAGGATGGATGCAAATACCCAGATCAAGCTTTTTGGAGGCGAATTATCTGGTGGCGCCATTGTATTTGGAGGAAGCGGTACAGTTAATCTCATATCTCCGGGCGTTCTTATGAGTGCAGACAAGGTACAGGTAAACACCGGCGTACATGTGAATACCGGTGCCATTTCAGCAGATGTGTATGCCAACAAAAGATACTGGACACCAGTACAAGGAGGCGATGCTGACTCGCCACAACTTGGAACATGGTCTGCTGTACCTAATAAGGCTGGTGCACCAAAGAATTCTGGCAGCTTTTAGCAAATCCTCCATTAAAGAAAAACTCTCAATTCTTGCTTAGAATGACGATATCCTGAAAAACAACATAATCAACCTGAACTGGTGATTATCATAATTCGCATTATTCGTGTCCTTCCGGTAAACCTGCGTGAAAATCCCCTCCTGTATTTGGTAGCATTAA
>CAYSBW010000057.1:0-13665 GCA_964429485.1 uncultured Syntrophorhabdaceae bacterium | reverse complement strand
TACAGAACACATTTCATAACTTTCCTGTAAAGCCATCAACACAAAATATGGAAAAAACTGATTTTCTGTTTATCTTTTAAGAGGAATTTTTATCGTAAAAATTGACAATAATCTTGAAATTCAAAAACTTAAAAACAGGATAAAAAAAGAAGAAGTTATTAAAAAAATCAGTAATCGATGTTTTAAGGGTAAGATTTATCTTGTCGGCGGAGCAATAAGGGAATTATATCTCAGGAAAAAACCCGACGATTATGATTTTGTTCTTTCCGACAAGAACGATCTGTCAATTATAGAATCATTATTCGGCAGAGGTGCCTTTGTCCTCGGGAAAAAACCTATCCAGACTTACAGGATTGTCAATAGGCGGATTTCTCTCGACATTACAATAATCAATACCACAATAGAAGATGATCTCAAAAGAAGAGACTTCACTATGAATGCAATTGCTTACGATATATGTGGAGATAACCTTATTGATTCCCTAAACGGCATTAACGACATTAAACAAAAAATAATCCGATATTCTTCAATAGATGCATTAAAGGATGACCCCTTAAGAATGCTGAAGGCAATTCGCCATCTTTCAGTTTTAAGTGGCTTTGCCCTTCACGATGACCTGGAAAATGCCATAGCCGGGTTGGGGATTTTAATAAATCAGACAGCACCGGAAAGAATCAAGTATGAAATGGATCGAATAATAACATCGGAAAATGTTTTGGCTGGATTGAGCATTATGACATCCACAGGCCTGATGTTTCAAATATTTCCCGAATTGTATGCCCTGAGGAAGATGGACATTGAAAAGGGTTTTATCCTTGAAACATACGGACATACAATCGAAGGATTCAAATATCTGAGGAAATACAACAAAATTTACAATCTCAATGAAAAAAAGCTGACAGAGACCGGTTATGCCCTGCTCTTCCATGATCTTGGTAAAGCTTGTACCTTCTCTTTTGACGAACAAAAAAATATTGTTCACTTTTTCTACCATGAAAGGTTTTCCTGCAAAATCTCATCCGGAATTATGGAAAGGTTCCGTTTCAGCTTCAATGGAACAAAAACAATTCAAAAGCTTATAGAAAATCATATGAGGATATTCCTTATAAGCAGCAATAAGTCCACTGAAAAAGCAACAAGAAGACTTGTCTACAAAATGGGCGAGTTGACGCCTGCGCTGATATTACACACCCTATGTGATATGTACGGAAGTTCAGGAGGAAAACACAATGCTTCAACAAAGCGTGTCAGAATCAAATGCAACGAAATTATGAACGAATATAATGAATGGATTAAAGAACCCCTCCCGAAGCTTGTCAACGGTTACGATCTTATGAGTATAGGATTCGAAAAGGGTCCTGAAATGGGAAAGACTCTGAACAACATTAGAGAGAAACAGATTTCAGGAGAGATCAGCACAAAAGAAGAAGCATTATATTATGCCGAAAGACTGCTGAACTCGAACTGAGGCAATTATACAGTGCAGCCGGGGAAAATATCGCAACATTAAGTATTTTTAATAACATCGAAAAAGCCTGTTTTGTTTCCAGACCAAACAGGTTTATTGTAAAATGTCTGCATAATAACAGGTTAATTACAGCGTATCTGCCTAATCCGGGCAGGCTCTGGGAAATTCTGTATGAAAATACAACTCTTTATATTACAAAAACAATGGACAGACCGGGGAAGCATACCGATTATACGGTTATTGCTGTTGAAAAAAACGGAGTGCCTGTTTTTCTCCATACACACCACACAAACACTGTTGTAAAATGGCTTATTGAAAAACAGGCAATATCTGGTCTTGAGGAATACTCCATTAAAAAGCCTGAATTTACCCTTGGTAGAAGCAGGTTTGATTTTTTGCTTAAAAAAAGACAGGAAAAAATGCTCCTTGAGGTAAAATCATGTACTCTCTTCCATGACGGTATTGCCATGTTCCCGGATGCACCAACAGCAAGAGGCCTGAAGCACATCAAGGAAATTGCTTCTTCCTCTTTTATCGGCGGTATACTCTTTGTCGTTCATTCCCCTTCGGCTGAATATTTTCTCCCTGAATATCATATTGATCCTGAATTTTCAAAGGCTCTTTATGAATCCCGAAAAAGCATATTCGTAAAAGCTGTATCTGTTGAATGGAAAAATGATCTTTCCATAAATGACAAGGCAACAGAACTTGTAATTCCATGGGATATATATGAAACTGAAGGCGGTGATTGTGGAAGTTATATGCTCATTCTTAACCTTGACGAAGATAAGGATATCGAGATAGGTAGGGCAGGCAAGCTATTTTTCAGAAAAGGTTATTATATTTATGTAGGTTCGGCAATGAAAGACCTGACTGCAAGAATAGAAAGGCATAAAAGAAAAAGAAAGAATCTCTTCTGGCACATTGATTATTTACGAGAACATACAAACATTGTTTATACTCTTCCAATCCGTTCCTCATCAAAGCTTGAATGCAATATTGCATCCTCTGTAAGTGATATTTCAGATGGGCTTATCATGGGATTCGGTTCTTCGGACTGCAACTGTTATTCACACCTTTTTTATATGAAAAATAATCCTGTACATTCAAAGGAGTTTATCAATTTGCTCATCCGCTACCGAATGGACCGCATCATGAAGAAAATATTGTAAGCATACTATGACATTGACAAACCGTGTAGAATAATTAAAATTAACTTTATGAAAAGAAGGGAATTCCTGAAGCTTGCTGCATCTTCATTGATTTTAAGTATGTTCCACAAAAAAATATTTGCAAAAGGTCCTTCAATCCTTGGAATATCAGAAGGCAGAGATTATACAGCCACTACAGCAAATGCTATTGCCACGATTGGTGGAATGAGTAAATTTGTAAAAAAAGGTAATATTGTTGTTGTAAAACCTAATATCGGATGGGACAGGCAACCGGAATATGCGGCCACAACACATCCTCTTGTCATAAAAGCAATTGTTGAAGAATGCCTTAAAGCAGGCGCAAGGAAGGTCAAGGTTTTCGATATCCCCTGTAATGATACAAGACGGTCCTACGAAAACAGCGGCATTAACTCAATCCTGAAAGGATTGAAAAATGTTGAACTAAAATACGTTGAAAACGATCGTTTTAAAAATGTAAAACTTAACGGCTTTTTTCTTAAAGAGTGGGAATTGTATGACGAAGCTCTTACTGCTGATGTCTTTATCAACGTACCTGTTGCAAAACATCATGGTCTCACAGATCTTACACTTGGCTTAAAAAACATTATGGGTATAATGGGAGGCAATCGGGGATACATTCACAGAAATATCGACACTGCACTTTCTGATTTGAATTCTTATGTAAAAAGCCACCTGACGATAATAGATGCAACGAGAATCCTTTTGGATCACGGTCCACAAGGAGGGAATCTTAAAGACGTAAAGACATTGAACACTGTTATAGCCTCGTCGGATATTGTGGCTGCTGATGCCTTTGCCACAACGCTGTTCGGGCTTAAACCACAGGACATAACAACAACAGTCACAGCATATAAAAGAGGCCTGGGAGAAATGAACCTTAAAAAAGTGAAAATAATAAAAGCATAAATCCTGATCAGCAGCAATAACTAAAAGAGCATTTCAATATATGAGAATAAATGCTTCCTTTATTTCCAGACTTACGTTCCTTGTAATTTTTCTGATTCTCTTCATAAATACCGAATACAGGGGCAGTAATGAAATATCAATCGCTGCAAACAGCTTTTTCAGAGCAAACCCTCTCGTTGTTGTAAGCTATCTTCTGGCAACATGGACATTTACCATGCTTCTTTTTCCAGGTCTGTTAATGCTGATTTTTTCTGCATTACTTGGCAGATTCTTTTGCGGATGGATATGCCCCCTTGGTACAATTTTAGATCTAATCACAGATAAAATTAAAAAAACTGTTCCTTTAAAATTATTAAAAACAAGATTCAAATATTTTTTTCTCTTTACCCTTTTATCTTCCGCTCTTTTTAATGTTTCCATTACAGGTATTTTCGATCCAATAGCCATATTAATGAGGGCGCTGGCTTTCTTTCTTTATCCCCTTTCCGGTCATGTGGTAAAAGCCGGATGGGCCGGATTGTACAATATAGCTGGTGAGAATAGAGATTATATAAAATTTATCTATGCTTTTTTAAAAGAATATATTTTGCCCTTCAGAGAGACATTTTACCCTCTTGCTTTTTTCTCTTTTTTATTTCTACTGTTCATTATTTTTCTAGAAAGATACGAAAAAAGAAACTGGTGTAAAAATCTATGCCCCCTTGGAACACTTCTCGGTTTGGTCGGAAGACTATCCATTTTTAAAAGAAAACCACAAATAATATGTAGTGATTGTAATCTCTGCAAAAAAGTTTGCCCTACAGGTTTTGATGAGAACACTATACAGAAGCAGGATTGCATTCTCTGTATGGACTGCTATCTTAAATGCAAACACAAAAGGGTAACATTTGCATTTCAAATCCCGGGAAAACCAAAACTTTCAGTAAGAACAGCGGCAATAAAATCAAAGAACATGACGGTTTCCATTGAAAGAAGAGTTGTTCTTTCAGGATTGGTTTCCGGTTTTTTCCTTTCAAACATTTTTTCATTTCACTTCCCCTCTATGAAAGATAAAAAACTTCGACCCCCTGGTGTAATCAATGAAGATGATTTTCTAAAAAAATGTGTGAGATGCGGTGAATGCATAAAAGTTTGTCTCCGAAGCGCTCTTTACCCTGCCCTCTTTCAAGCCGGCCCGTACGGAATCTTTATGCCGGTTTTTATGCCCCGCCTCGGATATTGTGAATATAACTGCAACCTCTGTGGTCAGGTTTGCCCTACAGGAGCAATTCCCAACCTTTCACTTCAAGAAAAGAAAAAGAGTGTAATAGGAACTGCTGTTATAGATAAAAACCGCTGTCTCCCCTATGCAAAAAAAATCAATTGTATTGTCTGCGAAGAACATTGCCCTGTTCCTGCCAAAGCTATAAGATTCGAGTTATCAAAAGAAAAGGATTATGAAGGAAAAACTGTCGTCCTGAAAAAACCTTATGTAATTGATGAACTGTGCATTGGATGTGGTATTTGCGAAAATAAATGTCCTCTTGAAGGAAACTCAGCCATAGAAGTATTCTCTGTAGCAGCAAAAAGAAATAAATAATCTCATGGAGATAAACAAAAAGAACAGTGCCAAACTTGAAAAAACCATTGCGTAAACAGGAAATGCCTCTATCACTTCCGGCATTTCCTGTGGTTCAGACAGCAAAAAAGGAGAAACTCCGACAACACAACCATCAGAGCTGAGGTTTATAGATATATAAGTTTAGCTTCGATCATCCCGTTTATCTGCAATATCTCATCAAGTACCTTATTGCTGATCGGATCATCAATCGATACAAAAGCAACTTCTTCACCATTTTTTTGACGGGACATGCCAAAACCTGCAATATTAATATTGTTGTTTCCAAGGATTGTTCCCACTTTTCCAACAATACCGGGTTTATCAAAAATTCTGAAATGTATAAAATTACCTTCAGGAACCATATCAAGATGAAACCGGTCAAGCAGGACAATTCTTCCCAATTTATCAGGAAACACTGTTCCGGCAATTGATGTTTCACCCTTGTCAGTTTTGATTACAAAAATGACAAGATCATTAAATTTATCGAATTGTGCTGTTTTTGTTTCCTCGATCGCAATACCCCCGTCTTTTGCAAGATAGGGCGCATTAATATAAGTAGCTGATCCTTCATGGTGCACTTCGAAAAATCCTTTAATTCCTGCAATAGTTAAGGGCTGGTAGCTGAAAGGAACATCGAACCTTCTTTCACAGAGATCTTCTTCAAATCTTTTACCGACCATTATGATTTTTATCATTTCCGGTCTTCCCTCAGAGATTTGAGCTGCAAACTTTCCCATCTTTTCAGTAAGATTGAAATATAACTGCATGGTTTCCGGAAGCTGTGACTTCATAAAAGGTATATTGATAGCATTAAGAGATGGCCTGCTACCAAGGACATTAAGAACCTGTTCTGCTACAATTTCAGATACTGCCTCCTGTCCTTCTGTTGTATTGGCGCCAATATGAGGTGTTGTAAACAAATTTTCAAGCTGTATAAGCTCGCTGTTGACCGGGGGCTCTTTTTCATAAACATCTATCCCGGCACTGAAAAACTTACCAGATTTTACAGCATTATAAAGATCATTCTCATTTACTATACCACCCCTCGCACAGTTAACAAGGATTGCACCATCTTTCATTAATGCAATTTCTTTGGATGTAATCATGTTTTTAGTCACAGGCGTCAGCGGAGTGTGGAATGTAATCACATCAACTTCCTTTAATAAGTCCTCCAGACTGTCATAGAGAACAACGCCAAGATCATCAGCCTTGCTCCGCTTTATATAGGGATCATAAGCGATTACTTTCATACCAAAACTTTTTGCTCTTACAGCAACGTTACTTCCTATCCTTCCAAGTCCCACAATACCAAGAACTTTATTGTAAAGTTCAACACCGAGACCTTTTCTGTCCCATTTACCGGACTTGAGAGAAGCATTTGCAAGAGGTATTTTCCTCGCAGCAGAAAGAATGTGACCCATGGTTAATTCTGTTGCTGCAAGGGTATTGCCGGTAGGAGCATTGATGACAACAATTCCTTTTTTACTGGCAGCCTCAATGTCAATATTATCCACACCAACACCTGCACGACCTATAACCCGTAATTTTCCAGGATTTTCCAGCAGACTTTCAGTAACATTTGTACCACTCCTGGTAATGATTGCGTCGTATTCACCAATAATTTTTTTCAGATCATCTGTTTTAATGCCGGCTTTTATATCAATTTCAACATTGCCGTCACGCTCCAGTATATTGATACCTTTTTTTGAAATATTGTCTGTGACAAGAACCTTAAACTTATTCATATGTAGAACCACCTTCAGTTAATGAAATAATAGTATTAATAATAATAACAGTAACATTCACAGACTGAAAAATCAAGAAGTTGTGAAGGTGTTTACTCTACAGTAACACTCTTTGCCAGGTTACGGGGCTGATCGACATCTGTACCAAGAAGGTTGGCAATATTATAGGCAAGAAGTTGTAATGGTAAAACAGATAAAATCGGTTGCAGTTCATAAATTGTCGAAGGAAAAACAAACACATCATCCACTCTTTCAGACATTTCATGAGTATCTTTGTCCGTAAAAAGTACAGCCTTTCCTCCTCTTGCCAGCACTTCTTCTATATTGCCACATGTTTTATGATAAGTAGAATCATAAGGCGATATGACGGCAACAGGTAGATTCTCATCAATCAGAGCAATGGGGCCATGTTTCATTTCGCCTGCTGCATAAGCTTCAGCATGAATGTAGGAAATCTCTTTGAGTTTTAAAGCTCCTTCCATGGCTGCCGGATAATTTATACCCCTCCCGACATAAAGAAAATCTTTAAAACCCATATATTTTCTGGCAAGCTCCTCCAGGGTTTTTGATTTATCAAGTATCATTTGAACTTTATGGGGTATTTTTCTGATTTCATTCATTTTTTCTCTTATAACATCACTGTTCATTATCCCCAGTTTTTCACTTATATAAAGCATAAGCATGAAAAGTACTGAAATTTGTGTGGTAAAGGCTTTTGTTGAAGCAACTCCTATTTCCGGACCTGCATGTGTAAATATTACTCCATCAGCATCCCTGGCAAGAGTACTGCCAAGAACATTGCATATTGAGAGGGTATAGATACCTTTTTTCTTCCCTTCCTTCATTGCGGCAATCGTATCTGCTGTTTCTCCTGATTGAGAAACAAGGATCAACATGTCTTCCCTGTTCAAAACAGGATCTCTGTAACGAAATTCAGAAGCAAGGTCCACCTCCACAGGTATGCGGAGGTTTGCTTCTATTATGTGTTTGCCTATCATACATGCATGGTATGATGTGCCACAGGCTATCATCCATATTTTTCTTATTTTGTTCAGGTCCGGTATAATAAATTCGTTAAAATCAATTTGCCCTTTCTCTTCTTTCAACCTCCCGATAAGAGTTTCCGAAAGAGCTCTGGGTTGTTCGAATATCTCCTTCAGCATAAAATGCTTGTAACCACCCTTTTCCGCCATTGATCCAGACCAGTTGACATTATTTATTCTTCTATCGACTTTATTGCCATCCTGGTCGATAATAATAAATGTATCATCTTTAAAAACTACGATATCATTGTCTTCAAGAAATATAAGCCTCTTTGTCCTGTTAAGAATAGGCGGTGCATCACTTGCTATGAAGTATTCCCCTTCCCCGATACCTATTATAAGAGGGCTTTCTTTTTTTGCAGCAATAATTACATTTTCACTCTCCCTCATAATACCAAGGGCATAGGAGCCCTCAAGTTCTTTTATCGTAGACTTTACTGCATCTATAAAGCTTTTCCCTTTTTCCATATAGCTGGAAATCAGATGCGGAATAACCTCAGTATCAGTATCCGACAAAAACCTGTGGCCTTCCTTCTTAAGCCTTGCCTTTATTTCAATATAATTTTCAATTATTCCATTGTGAACAACAACCACATCGCCAGCCATATGGGGGTGGGCATTATATTCTGACGGCATTCCATGGGTAGCCCATCTTGTGTGTGCAAGACCGGTCTTGCCTTTGAACAAACCTTCGCTTAAGCTTTTTTTTAACTCGTCAACTTTGCCTTTTCTTCTCGCAGTTTCTATTTTATTATTGTGCCAGACAGCAATCCCTGCAGAGTCGTATCCTCTGTATTCGAGCTTTTTCAAAGCATCAATCAGTATGCTGCAAGCCTCTTCCTTTCCAATATATCCCACTATTCCACACAAAATATTTCCCTCTTTGTCTTAATTTTAACTGATACAGTTACAAGTAAATATTGCAGGCCCCATGGTAATGTTCAAACACTCCTTATTACGGCATAAAACAAGCATGTATTATCAATTAAATCTTTCACTTAATAACAGAATTTCAATATACACAAAATTTCCTTTTCACACAACTGTTCAGGAATTATTCTGCTTTATTCTTGAAAAAGCCTCTATAAAAGCGTCCATTTCCACTTCAGCCCCTTCTATAATGCTGTATCCCTCAATACTCACATTGTCGTTAATTTTTGAGTTCTTTATCACAGTATTCGGCCCTATTACAACATCATTACCTATTACACTGTTACCAAAAAGGCAGCAGTTCGGGAAAATCGTAGTTTCCCTTCCAATTACTACATTGCTTTCAATATATACATTTTTATCAAGGAAAGTGACCCCTTTTTGCATGTGTTTCTCAAGCATTCTCTCCCTCATTACAATATTTGCATCAAGAAGCTCTTTTTTACTATTTATACCAAGAACTTCAGCAGCTTTATCATGGTGACATCCCTTTATTTTCAGTCCTCTGTTTTTTGCAACCTTGCATATATCTGTAAGATAATATTCTTCTTTTTTGTTATCAGGTTTTATCAGCTTTAGAAGCTGGAAACATTCTTCTGGAATTATGCAAATACCCGTATTAATCTCATCCACTTTTTTTTCATCATCTGTAGCATCGGCATCCTCAACAATTTCTGTTATATCTTCAGTCTCCATTATCACCCTGCCGTAGCCCTTTGGATCATCAACTTTTGTAGTTAAAAATGAAACAGTGTTAAAAGTCATATAAAAGGAAAGAAAATTCCTCAACGTAGAGATCTCTATTAAAGGAACATCTCCATAAAGAACGAGAATATCTCCCCTATCTATGAACTTTTCTGCAGAAAGAAGTGCATGGGCAGTACCCTTCTGTTCCGCCTGCACTGAAACATCCACTTTGCTACCTTTAAGATAGGCTTCAACCATCTCTCTTCCAAAACCTGTTACAACAACTACCCTTGAAGGAGAAAGTTCTTGTGCCCTTTCCACTACATGACCTATCATGGGTTTACCCATTATCTCATGCATAACCTTCGGCTTTCTTGACAACATTCTTTCACCCTTGCCTGCTGCAAGGATGACAACATTAAGTCGTTTCATTATCTACCACCTTTTTTCCGAATAATTTTGTTATAAGAATGCTTAATTCATAGAGTCCCCACAACGGTATTGCCATCAGTATTTGACTCAAAATATCCGATGGTGTAAAAACAGCGCTTAAAATAAATATAACAATTATGACATAATGCCTTTTTTTACAGAGAAGTTTGTAATTTATTATACCAATTTTAGTAAAATAATAAGCAATAAGGGGAAGCTCAAAGACAAAACCGAAAAACACAAGCATCCTCAGTGTCAGACTCATGTATGCCCTTAAATCCGGCATAGGTACAATAAAATCAACGGCATAATTTACAAAAAAACCGTACATAAAAGGCATCGCAATGTAATAACAAAAAACCCCTCCGCATACAAAACAAATTGTGCCAAAAAAAACAAAACTAAAGAGATATTTCCTTTCATTCCGGTAAAGCCCTGGTGATACAAACATCCAGGACTCATAAAGAATGATTGGAAAAGTTATGAAAAGAGCTGATATAATAGAAATTTTAACATACGTTACAAATGCTTCCGTAATACCGGTAAAAATAAAAGAACTTTTTTCAGGCATTACTCTTATGAAAGGTTGCATAAGAAAATAAAATATTCTCTCCTTAAAATGAAAGGTAAAAACAAATACAACTCCAAGCGCAACAACACATACAAGAATTCTATTGCGCAGTTCTGTTAAATGTGAAATAAAGGGCAGCTTTTCGTCCATGTCTGCCTTATCTGACATTCTGGTGTGTTCTCTATTCATTGTTTGTAAAGGATTTTTCCTTTTCCGTTAAAACTTTGTTCTGGAGATTTTTTTGCTTGTTCTGGTTTCTATCAATATTATCGCATTCAATTTCTGATTTATTTTGCAGCAAAAATTCATCCTTTTCTTTTTCTTCATTCCAAGATTCTTCGTCTATAAGATTATCCTCCATTGTTTCCTTAAATTCATCAGCCATGCGCTTCAGCTCCTTAACGGATCTGCCCAATGACCTTGCAAGTTCAGGAAGCCTGGCAGGCCCTACCACAATAAGGGCTACAATAACAATTACTATAAATTCAGGAAATCCTATTCCAAACATTGGAAATAAAGTATCATAAATGGATTGGCACTTGAAGGAAAAATAACGGTTGATTTATTAGGCATCTTTTCCTTGACTTTATTTGCCCTTTATTGTTCTATTTATACTGAAATTAAACTTGTATTTACTTTGAACCAAAGCCACAGGGACAACAGGGGTTCTGAATGAAAAAAATCAGTATTATAGGAACAGGTTCATACGTTCCCGAACATATCATGACAAATTACGATTTTGAGAAATTCCTGGATACATCTGATGAATGGATATTCACACGAACCGGAATAAAAGAAAGAAGAATTGCAGGAAACAACGAATTTGTATCCGATTTATGCAAGGCTGCCTGTGAAAGAGCAATGGATATGGCAGGAGTAAAACCTGATGACATTGATTTGATTGTTCTTGCCACTATAACACCTGATACACACTGCCCTGCAGCAGCAAACTGGCTCGAGGCAAAATTAGGTTGCAAAAAATCAGTATCTTTTGACATAACAGCAGCTTGTTCAGGTTTTATATTTGCTCTTCATGTTGCAGAAAATCTTGTAAAATCAGGTACAAATAAGACAGCGCTTGTTGTGGCAGGCGAAATCATGAGCAGAGTGGTAAACTGGAAGGAAAGAGAAAGCTGCATACTTTGGGGTGATGGAGCAGGCGCAGCAGTTGTAACAGAGTCAGAAAACGGCGCTAAAATACTTTCAACACATATCCATACTGATGGGGCAAACGGGGATACCCTCTTAATGCCGGGCGGAGGATCAATGACAACTCCCATTTCCCATGAAAGTGTTGATAAAGGCCTCCATTTTTTAAAAATGATAGAAGCAAACAAGTCTTTCAAGGTAGCAATTGGAAGGTTTGCCGAGGCATGTGAAGAAGCAGCCGAAGCGAATGGATATAATGTTAATGATATTGATTTAATTATACCTCATCAGGCTAATATAAGGATTCTTCAAGGTATGGCTAAAAAATTGAAGGTTCCAATGGATAAAATATATTTAACCATACATAAATACGGCAACATTTCTTCAGCCACAGTGCCCATAGCTCTTGATGAAGCTGTAAGAAATAACACGATCTTAAAGGATAACCTTGTTTTGCTAAGCGCCTTTGGCGGCGGCCTCACATGGGGCAGCAGTCTTATTAAATGGTAGAAAAAGCTTTGGGTTTAATGCTATAATCTCTATTATTGAAAATAGAAACATCCAGTGCTCATAACAAAATTTGATTCAACTGGAGGGATGGCCGAGAGGCTTAAGGCGGCGGTCTTGAAAACCGCTGAAGGTTCACGCCTTCCGTGGGTTCGAATCCTACTCCCTCCGCCATTTCAAATGTTTTATCAGTTATCTTCTTTTTGTCACTTAACCCATATGTTGGCATATTTTGCCAACATATGATTCCTGTTTTACCGCTGAGCATCTCGCAAATATTTGGCGTTTGAAGTGAAGTTAAATTTTATCCGGAATCTCATTCAAGATGATTTCATAACTATTCTTATTGACAAGGATATTGGTTTTACGTCTTTGCACTTTCTTCCAGAGCCTGTAACGTTGTTTTCTCTGATTCAGATTTCAGGTGTTTTGGTCCTTTCTCGACTATATGATCGGCGACCATCTTTTGGATCACTGCTTTTATTTGTTGGTCTAAGTAACTATTTTCTAAATAATCAGCTGGAGCGACAAAATGAACCCTATCTTCCTTCAATAGATTATCTGCTGATGATTTCTTTTTTGAACCTGCCTTGTATACTGCAATTGAGTAACCCCCTTGATCTTTGACCAGTTTCATACATGGAATATCGGTGGATCCATCGCCAATATATATCATTCGCTGGAATGGTATAGGCCTCTTATCCTTATCGACATAAGAATTTATTTTGCTGTTATCCCAAACATCCAACAGTCCCTTATTTATGCGAAATAAAAATTGAGTCTTTGTTGTATAGTTTATAGCCAAGGCAGGCCAATGTGCTACATTGTTCTGATCATACATAAAAGACGATGCATATATTTTCTTAAATCTCTTTGCGATTGAAGTTCCTTCAATCATGTCTTTAATTCCAGAAGAAATAATATAGTGTTCGATTTGCGCCCCTGCTTCCTTACCAAATGAATTCATGCGCAGGAACCAATTTTCTACTCCTGGGAATAATTCAACAATCTTACCATAATTAACAAAAGCACTGCGTGTAATTTGTACGCCACTGGCAGGTGTGGCTTTTTCCAACATGAGGCACATATAAGTCAAAATTTCATCTGCCTCCTGTTCTTTTGCCCTCTTTTGAACTTCTAACCAGAATTCTGCAGATTTAAGCTTGAGTTGAGGAATAAAATCATATTCCTACATGTTGCCTGGAGATAAAGTCCCATCGAAATCATAACATATAGCGATAATAGGTTTCTTAGGTTTGCTCATCTCTGGTCTCCTCAGTAGATTTATTGAATCTTTCCGTAATATCCTTTTGTTGGCAGTTTTTTATTTTAAGTCCTGTTGGTTCTTCTTGACTGTAGCGATCGCAAACAATAAAACCTAATTAGTGTCCATCCGGAAACTACGTTTTTTAGGACAAGCCCTTCCTCGTGCCC
>CAYSBW010000056.1:0-13711 GCA_964429485.1 uncultured Syntrophorhabdaceae bacterium | reverse complement strand
CTTTGTGAAAAAAGATCAAAAACTTTTGACAAAACCAAGACTGGAAGGAGGAGTAAATTATGAAAATTAAATTTTACGGACATTCGGCATTCATGATAAAAACTGATTCAGGTACAAGAATAATTACCGATCCGTATCAATCAGGATCATTCGGCGGAGCCCTATGTTATGATAAAATAACTGATGAAACAGATATTGTTCTTTCAAGCCACAGTCATAACGACCATAATTACACAGAAGACATAAAAGGTGATTTTATTAAAATTGACAAGCCTGGTAGTTATATTTTTAGTGATTTGAAAATAAGAGCAATTCCTACTTTTCACGATTTATCAAAGGGCAGTGAAAGAGGTGGTAACCTCGTGTTTGTCCTGGATGCAGATGGACTCACCATAGTACATGCCGGAGATTTGGGGCATACGCTTGAAAAGAAAACAGTCCAGGAAATCGGGAAGGCAGATATTCTTCTTATTCCTGTTGGCGGCTTCTATACAATCGACGCAGCGCAGGCAACGAGAGTAATGACAAACCTTGAACCTGCCATAACGATTCCAATGCATTATAAAACAGATAAATGCAATTTCCCTATAGCAGGTGTTGAAGAATTTGTTAGAAACAAAAAAAATGTTAAAATAACAAAAACACGTGAAATTGAAATCAATATTAATTCTTTACCGGAAAAACCTGAAATCTTGGTATTAGAACATGCCTTATAGGAGATAATGGATATGCTCAAAACCTTGTTTACCAAAGAAGAAATCGACTGTGCAGTTAAGGGTCTTGCCAGATCTATAGGTAAAGATTATGATGATGAAGAAATCCTGTTCGTATGTCTCCTGAAAGGATCTTTTATATTTATGTCAGACCTTATACGACAAATCAAGAATCCTTCAAAGGTTGATTTTATGAGAGTTTCATCCTACGGGAACAATATGCAATCCAAAGGGGAAATAATTATAACAAAAGATCTTGAAGAAAATATTAATGGTAAAAATGTGGTTATTGTTGAAGACATTATTGATTCCGGTCTAACACTAAAAAACATAAAAGAAAAACTGCTTGAAAGAAACCCTAAGTCCTTGAAGATCTGTGCGCTCCTCGATAAAAGAACAAGAAGAGAAGTTGCAATAGAAGGAGATTATATCGGGCTCACCATAGAAGACGGTTTTGTTGTGGGTTATGGCATAGATTATGCCGAACAATATAGAAATCTGCCCGAAATATATATTGTAGAAAAAGAATGAACAAATAAAATTAATGCTTTCCCGATATATAACAAGGAGGAGAATCATTGTGGATGATACAACAATTAAGATGGTAAACGATAAACATGGTCTGGTAACCAAAGAAAACTCCCTTCTTTTAATTATAGACGCTCAGGAAAAATTGATGCCTGTAATATCGGACAGGGATAAAATCATGGAAAATATGATGAGGCTTGCCAGGTTTTCAAATATAACAGGCTTACCTGTTATCGCAACAGAACAGGAAAAGCTCGGCCATACCATTACTGAATTAAAGCAAGAGCTTGGGAACAAAACTTTTATAAGCAAAATACATTTCAATTGCTTCTTCTGCGATGCTTTTGTTGAAGAAATAAATAAAATCAATAAAACAAATCTCATTCTTGCCGGAGTTGAAGCTCATATCTGTGTAGCTCAAACAGCAATTTTTGCATTACCCCGCTTTAATGTGCACATAATAAGTGATGCTGTTTCTTCGAGAACTCCGGAAAATCGCATTGTTGCCCTTGAAAGAATGCGTCAGTGCGGTGTTACTACATCATCAACAGAAATGTTTATTTATGAGGTACTGCAAAAGGCAGGAACGGATGAGTTCAAAGCTGTTCTATCAATTGTAAAATAAGTACATTCAAGGGGGCCGGATTATACCTGCTTTTTTTTCTTCTTGACAAGAAGACTGTATTGTTCTTAAATGTATAACTATGAATAAATTAAAAGGATTTTATGAATATTTTTACTTTAGAAGCTTGCACCCGGGCATAGATTTGCTTTAACGTAAGCAAAGAGCCATGGGTGCAAAACCCATGGCTCTTTGTGGTTTGAAAAGGCCATGGAATTGGATTCCATGGCCTTTTTACTATTTAAGGAGGAGTACAGTGATAGTTTCAAATAAAATGAGAAAACTCATACGAAATCAAGATGGATGGACAAGAAAAATGTTCGATAAAGGTATGCAAATGAAAAAAACTCTGGGCGAGGATAAAGTTTATGATTTTTCATTGGGCAATCCTGACGTGGAACCACCTGTAGCATTAAAATCTGCAGTAATAGACATGCTCGCACAAGAAACTGTCGGCATGCATAAATACATGGAAAACAACGGATATCAAAACGTAAGAGAAGAAATTGCAGGATACCTGAAAAATCATTACTGCCTTCCTTTTACTGATAAGCATGTTTTTATGTCAGTCGGTTGCGCAGGCGGCATTAACGTACTCTTTAAAAGTATCCTCAACAGGGGAGATGAGGTTATCGTACCCAATCCTTTTTTCTGGGAGTTTAAAAATTACATAGAAAATTATGGCGGTGTTATGAAACTCGTCGAAACAAAAGATGATTTTCAGCTTGACATAGAAAAAATTGAAGAAGCGATAGGTGAAAAAACAAAAATCATTCTTATTAACAGTCCTAATAATCCTACAGGGGTCATATACAGTAGGGAAAGTCTTGAAGAGTTGGCAAGCCTGTTATACAAAAAAAGAAGGGAAGGAAAAGAAATATATATAGTAGCAGATGAAGCATATAAAAAGATTGTCTTTGAAGACTCTGTCCTGCCCAATATCTTTGGCATTTATGATCTTGTCATAAGCGTAACGTCCCATTCAAAAGATCTTGCTTTGCCCGGTGAGAGAATAGGGTATATCGCAATATCACCAAATATCGGGGAAATTGATCTTCTTATTTCCGGACTCATCATAGCAATGAGAGCTCTTGGTTTTGTTAATGCGCCCGCACTATTTCAAAGGGCTGCCGGAATGTTTCAGGAAAATTCTGTGGATATTATGGAATATAAAAAGAAACGAGATATTCTGTACAGTACACTGATCGAATCCGGTTTTGAATGCGTAAAACCTGGTGGAGCATTTTATCTGTTTCCCAAATCTCCTTCAAAAGATGAGATTCCATTTGTAAAAAGATTGCAGAGCGAAGAGAGGATTCTTGTTGTGCCCGGCAGCGGATTTGGCAGAAGCGGCTATTTCAGAATTGCATACTGTGTAAATATGGAAAAAATTATAAACGCTCTTGATGGTTTCAGAAGATTGGGAAAACAATACCAATAAGGAGGCAGTAAATGGTCATTTCACAAAAAATTTCAGAATTAATGAAGAGCTCTTCCTGGATCAGAGCCATGTTTGAAGAAGGAGAAAAGCTCAAAAAACAATACGGCCCTGAGCAAGTATTTGATTTTACATTGGGAAATCCAATTACTGAACCCCCGGAAGAGTTAAAAAATGAACTTATAAAGATTGTTTCATCTGACATAAAGGGCAAGCACCGATACATGACTAACAGTGGTTATGAAGAAGTGCGGGAAGAAATTGCTGGATTTTACAAAGAAAATTCGGACCTGAATTTTACCAAAAATCACATCATAATGACAGTAGGATCAGCAGGAGGGTTGAATGTTGTATTAAAATCACTTCTTGACCCCGGAGATGAGGTAATTGTTCTATCTCCGTTCTTTGTAGAATTCATGTTCTACATAGAAAACCACGGAGGTGCAATGAAACTGGTTGATACAAAGGATGATTTTCACCTCGATATTAATAAAATAAAAGAAGCAATAAGCGAAAAAACAAAAGCAATTATTATAAATTCTCCCAATAACCCAACAGGCATAGTATACAGCAATGAAGAACTAGAAGAGCTGGCATCTCTTCTAAAAAACATAAAGGATAGTGGGCAAAGAATATTTGTTATCTCTGACGAAGCTTACAGAAAAATAATATACGACGGTATAGATTTCCCTGATTTGTTTCTGCTTTACGAGGATACAATTACAATCACATCCCATTCAAAAGACCTTGCTCTTCCTGGTGAAAGAATAGGATATATAACAATATCACCACTAATGGAAAATTCTGAAAAACTGATCGATGCGGCCATATTTGCCAATAGAATCCTTGGATTTATAAATGCTCCTGCAATTATGCAAAGGATAGTCGGCAAGTTTCAAAAAAACAGTGTAGATATCAAAGATTACCAGAAAAAAAGGGATGCCATTTATAACATTCTTATAGATGCAGGTTTTGAAGTTGTAAAACCTGAAGGCGCATTTTATATTTTTCCTAAATCACCAATAAAAGATGACATCCAATTCGTAAACAACCTTCAAAAACATCGGGTGCTTGCTGTTCCAGGAATTGGTTTCGGCAAACCTGGATATTTCAGAATAGCCTATTGTGTTGAAATGGATATGATTGAACGTTCAAGACCATTTTTTAAGGAAGTGATGAATAAAACAAGATAACTCAGGATAAATTACTATTTAAAAGGATGTATGATTTATTTTACTTTACAATTCCATTTTCTAAATATAACAACAGTTTGTTTTGAAAGTGGAATTACACATGTCTGATTAATCAGGAGCAGTATGGTTTACATTTTTTCAATACGCTCCATCATGGTTTCAGTATCTATATTTTTAGCAAAAATATCGGCAAGCAGATTTCTGTTCATTCCTTCTTTTAACAAACCCTTAAAGTGTGGAAAAACTCCCAAGATGGGCACATTAATATGCCGGCTTAACGCTTCAAAATTAGTTTGAGCTGCAAGATCATCCGTACCATCATTATTATTCAAAATTACACCAATAATGCTGGCACCTCTCGACTCCAGATATTTGCACGTGAGCAAAGTATGGTTTATAGTTCCCAGACCTATTCTGGATATAATGATAGCAGGTGTTGCCCATCTTTCTATAAGATCAGCATAAAAAAAGTCTTTTTTGATAGGTACAAGCACACCGCCCGCACCTTCTACCACAACAATATCATGATTTTTTGCTATCTTTCTATATATTTTGTCAACGATATCAAGATCTATCTGGATATGCTCAAGATCCGCTGCAACTTCCGGTGCAAGCGGTGCCTCAAACATATAGGGATTTATATCATCAAGATCATCTGTGCTGCAGGATGCTTCCCTCAAGCATATTGCATCCCAGGGAAGAAGATCTTTGTTCCTCTTTGCGATACCACTTTCAAAAGGTTTCATTACACCAATATTCAGATTTTTCCGAATTGATAGAAATGCACACATACTTGCTGCTACGGTTGTTTTACCAATACCTGTATCAGTACCTGTTATAAACAATGTTTTCATTATCTTATTACCATGGAAAGAAGGATGGCAAGGCTAATAAAAATACATGCACAGATTAAAGAAAGTCCTACATTCCCTTCTTCAGAAATTTTCTTCTCAAAATCAGTTGAAAAAACCGCACCGACAATTTTTGTTGAAATAAGTGCTATAATCAAATAAACAGCAGAATAAACAAACATTTCAACAATGCTTCCAATTAGTTTCCACATAAAATATACCTTAATTAGTTAAATAATAAACAAGATTATCTAGCGCAGATGTAAAGAAAAAATTTCTCACTTTAACAGGTTCTGCAGCTCGGACCGGCGCAGGTGAAAAGTTCAGAATTCCTTTGATATTTGCTTCTACAAGCATATCTGCAACTTTCTGTGCTTCCTGAGGAGGAGTTGTTATAATTCCTATTTCAATCTTTCTTGATTCTATAACTTCCTTAAGTCTTTGCATGTGCAAAATTTCAACAGGTTTTCCCATCTTTTCCGATATCTGACCAATAACTTTAACAGGATCTATATCAAAGGCAGCGACTATCCTGTAATTTTGTTTTAAAAAGTCTTTATATACCAGCAGGGCACTTCCCATGCTCCCCACTCCAATGACTGCAATACGCCATTCCCTATTTACTCCAAGTATTTCTTTTATGTGGTGTTCAAGCTCTTTAATATTGTAGCCCATACCTCTTATGCCAAATTCACCGAAATATGCAAAATCTTTTCGAACTTGTGCTGCATTTACATTGCATATTGCTGCAAGCAGAGCACTTGATGCCACCTTTTCATTTTTTGTTTCAAGATCTTCAAGGCATTTCAAGTAATTGGATAGCCGTCTTACTGTAGCCCCAGGAATCTTTGGGTGTTTAGCCATTAGTATATACACACCTGTAAAATAAATTAACTTAGATTAATTATCAGTTATTATTGCAAAATGCAAGAGAAATATTTAACAAGCTACCCACTTTGGTGTAAGTATCTTAGTGAGTCGGTAGATAGAGAAAGAGAAATATTTATCAAGCAGCGATGTCTATTCAACTAATACTTTAATATATTGTTTCGATTTTCAATTACATTTACATTATTTAAAAGCATAAGATTATACATACCCACAAAACTACCCCGATAAACATGGTTAAAAATGATTTGAGGTTCATTGATTTCCCTCTTCGGTTCCTTGCTACCAATAGCTTCTATGTCTTCTCAAGACAAACAAAGCTTTGCATAATCCTGTCTTTCTGGTTCTGGCATCTTTATTAACCATTTTTTATGGCTTTTGTGTCTTATGGGACAGTTGGAAATGACAACCTAAAAACGACCCGGTGTAATCCGTTTAGGCATAAGATAAGGGTTTACCTCCTTTTTGGGTCTAAAGTATACCCAAAAACACTGGATTTCAATAAATATTATAGTACCTCTTTGGACTATAAACAACAAAAAACCCTCTATTTCTAAAGGGTTTTTGTACTTCTTTAAACTGTATTAAATTGTCAAATGGTGGAGGTGATGGGAATTGAACCCACGACCCTCTCGTTGCGAACGAGATGCTCTCCCGCTGAGCTACACCCCCTTAATATAAAATAAGATAAGAATTATCTTATTTTATATGTCTGTCGATATCAAGATATTTGTAGTTTTTCATCTATCAAATCAAAGAATGTTCAGTAGTCTTTTAATCGTTTGTTTCATTTCCCCTAAATCTGCAGATTTCACAACATAGGCATCTGAAACCCAACTTGAAAAATCCTGCTTAAACTCACCATAAGCAGAACATAAAATAACAATCTGGTCCTTATTCAAATTTTTAATTTCATTCAATGCTTGTATACCATCCATTCCTGGCATTTTTATATCCATAAGAATCAAATCAAATTTTGAACTTTTTACCTTTTCAATTGCTTCGTAACCATTTGAAGCCATCTCTATCCGGTATCCCTCTTCTTCAAGTTCTTCTTTAAAAAGGAACCGGATGTTGTCTTCATCATCTACAACCAGTATTTTTATTTCATTCATAAAAGCTCCTCTTTTATAATTTTTCCTCTTAAAGGGAGATAAACAAAGAACGTAACACCTTTACCTACCATATTTTTTATTTCAATTTTTCCATTGTGATTAATAATAATTCTGTTAGATATGGCAAGACCCAAGCCGGTGCCTTTCTCTTTAGTTGTGAAAAAAGGATTGAATATATTATCTATAGCTGCAGGGTTTATCCCGCCACCTGTGTCTGTTATAGAAACAACCAGAAAAGTGTTATCATTCAGTACTGTTTGTTCTGTTTTTATTTTTATCTTACCCGTTCCACGCATTGCTTCATAGGCATTCATTAGTATATTTATAAAAACCTGTTTAATTTGTTGAATATCGCACATTACCATCGACAAATCACAATCCATCTCTTTTTCAATTTCTATATTTTCCCATGTTGGCACAGACGAAAAAAGATAAAGTATTTCATTAATACAATCATTTATATTGCAAGCTTCTCTTGGAGTGTGTGTAGCTTTCACATAATCAAGAATCTCGTTAAGAACAACTTCAAGCCTTGAAACTTCTTTTATAATTATATCAACATACCTATTCTCTGTACGGTCCAAAGAAACTTTTTTTGCAAGTCTTTTTGCAAATCCACCTATTATTACAAGAGGATTTTTGATTTCATGGGCAATATTAGCTGTCATTTCACCAAGGCTTCTAAATTTTTCTTGTTCGATAAGCCTTTTCTGTGCATTGTTTAGTTCCTCTATCACATCTGTTAATTTCGCATTAAGCAAAGTATTTTCAAGACCATTGGTTATATAATTAACTATCGTGTTAATAAGGTATTGCCCATTGTGTTCAAGCATAAAAGTTGGTTGCAAATTTGTCTCACCTATTGTTATAACGCCTATAACTCTATTTTTAGATATAATTGGTGTTGAATATATAAAAATACTTTCAGGTGGCTGATTAACCTGGCAGGATGTAAAATTTTTCAATGAGGCTGTACTTTTTTTCTGTACCGCTTCCTTTTCAAGTGTATCAACGAGTTTTTCTATTTCCTGGTTTATTTCACCATATGTAATTCTATCCAGATCAAACTTGGGGAAGGAATGCTGTATTCTAATTGTAACAAATGCTGCATTAAGTGTTTTTGCCACAATCAATCCAATGTTTTTAAAAATCTTATATGGTTCTGTATTCGATGTAAGAAGTTTACCAAGTTCTGATAGAGTCGCAAGTTCGCTAATCCTTTTTTTAGAAGAAATGAGCAGTTCGTTTCCCTTTAAAAGTCCTCCGATTTCCCTTGAGATTATTGATAACAATATTTTTTCTGAATCTTGTATAAATGGTCTTGTTGAAGAACACATTGCAAGCACACCATAAAGGTAGCTATCATCTGTAAGGGGTAGAAAAGAAAATGTTTTATATTTATCAATACATCCGTTTAGTTCCGGATAAAAGAGACAACCGAATCTTAAAGGAATATCCCTTTTCGAGAAAAATTGTGGCATTCTTTTTTGTGCTATACTGCCAATTATTCCTTCACCAATGTGACATCTATACATACACAGTGTTTTGAATAACAAGCTTTTCCGATTCATGTATCTGCATGTTAGTCTTTTGTCTTCATCATATGTAAAAACAATGACATCATCAAAACTCATTTCCTTTGCTATCATGTTAAGAATTGCGTTGATCCTTGATGTTATTTCAAGGTTTGAGTGAGATACTTCAATAAGTTTTCCAAGTAAATCAATGGGATTCATTTTTTTCAACAGCTTTTCTGTAAAGATCTTCATATTGCTTTGCAGACTTTTGCCAAGAAAAATCCTCATCCATACATTTTTTTACAAGAGAAAGCCATTCTTCTTTATTTTTGTAGATAGACAAAGCTCTGTGTATAGCATCAAGCATGGCTTCATTTGTATAATCATAAAATTTAAATCCTGTGCCTATTTGAGGTTCATCATTTGTATAGTCTTTAATAGTATCTTCAAGCCCTCCAACACCACGAACGACAGGAACTGTTCCGTATCTTAAGCTGTACAATTGGTTTAACCCGCAGGGCTCATATTTTGAAGGCATAAGAAACATGTCCGCACCTGCTTCAATAAGGTGCGCAAGCTTATTGTCATAAGCTATCTTTATTGAAAATGAATCAGAAAACTTTCTGGATAATTCTGCAAAAAGATCGTGATACTTTCTTTCTCCTGTTCCAAGTATTATATATTGCATTCCTGTTGAGAGAATTTCTTCAAGTGAAGTTGCTATAAGATCAAAGCCTTTTTGTTCTGCAAGCCTAGAGATTGTAACAATCAATGGGATATCATTGTTTACCGGAAGACCAAAAGTTTTCTGCAATAATGCTTTGCATATTTTTTTATTTTTCAAGTCCTTGCTGTCATAGTTAGCAGGAATATAAGGATCTTTTTCAGGGCTCCATTCTTCGTAATCAATCCCGTTTACTATGCCGTAAAGGTCTTCTCTTCTTGTTCTTAAAATACCGTCCAGCCCACAGCCAAATTCAGGGGTCTGGATTTCCTCGCTATATTTTCTGCTGACAGTATTTATAATGTCAGAAAATACTATACCACCCTTTAAGAAATTGATATCACTAAAAAATTCAAGATATTCCGGCGCAAAATATTCCCAGCCTATATTTAAAAGATGCATATCATATTGCCAGAAAATTCCCTGGTATCCAAGATTGTGGATTGTAAACAGGGTTGCAATATTTTTTAAAACTGGATCATTTTTGTATAAAGTTTTTAAAAACACTGGTGCAAGTGCTGTCTCCCAATCGTTACAGTGTAATACATCGGGGACAAATCCTGTAACCTTGATTGCCTCAAGAATACTTTTTGAAAAAAATATAAATCTTTCAGCATTATCAAGGTAGTCTCCGTCAGGTGTACTGTAAAGATAGTCTCTGTAATAATATTCATCTTTATCCACTAGATATACAGTAACACCTTCGTGCTCTGTCAACGCGATTTCTCCCTCAATAAGCTCCTGAGACATGGGACATGAAAATTTGTAGTTTTTATATTTAATTGGAAATCCCTGTTCTTCGATTCCCTTGTGTTTTGGTAGTATTATTCTTGCATCAATGCCTGATCTTTTCAGTACTTTCGGGAGTGATCCGGTAACATCAGCAAGGCCGCCTGTTTTGATGAAAGGAAAAACTTCAGGAGATGCCATTAAAACTTTCATTTTACCCCCTTAAACGTTTGTCTCTATGAGGTATGTTGTAGCTTCTTCCGGTGGGGTAGGATTAATATAAAAGCCTGTTCCCCACTCAAATCCTGCCATTTTTGTTAATCTTGGTATAATCTCCATATGCCAGTGATAATAAGGCATATCTCCATTTCCCGATGGTGCTGTATGTATTATATAGTTATAGGGAGGATAATTTAACGCTTTGTCATATTTTTTTAAAATCAAAGAAGTGATCTCAGAAATTGCATAATAGTCATCTTCTCTCTCATGTTGTTCGTAATAAGCTTCATGTTTTTTCGGTAGCACCCAGACTTCAAAGGGAAATCTGGCAGCAAAAGGTGAGAGGGCTATAAATCTTTCGTTCTCCATAACCACCCTTACATTATCTTCTTTTTCCTGGGCAATAATATCACAAAAAACACATCTGTCTTTGTACTTGAAATACGCCAGTCCTCCATTGATCTCTTCTGAAACTTTTTTAGGAACAATCGGGAGCGCTATAAGCTGTGAATGTGAGTGATCCAGTGATGCTCCTGCAATTGAACCATGGTTTTTAAAAACCATTACATACTTAAATCTTGTGTCTCTTGCAAGATCTATCATTCTTTCCCTGTAAGCCACAAAAACTCTCTGTATATCTTGCACATCCATCTTTGATAAAGTTTGTCCATGCAGGGGAGTTTCTACAATAACTTCATGGGCTCCCACACCGTTCATCTTATCATAAAGACCAATACCCTCTTTACCAAGTCCTCCCTCGATTCTCAATGCAGGGAATTTATTGGGAACAACTCTTAATGCCCAATTTGGACCATTGGGGTTGGAAAGGGAAGGCCTTATCGCATAAACTTCCGGGGGCGTCATATTTTCATTGCCCTGACACAGAGGACACATGATTGATTTTTGGGGAGGGTTATCTTCTGTGAAAAAAACGGGTCTTTTTCCTCTTTCTGTTGATATTATAACCCATCTGCTAATAATGGGATCTTTTCTTAATTCGGGCATAATGAAAGCCTTTCCACTGTATTTTTTACACTGACTTTTTGACTTGGATTAAAACACATGTTATGAAATATGTTTATGATACCCTTAAAAGATAACATTCCAACACACACAAAGCCTATTATAACAACAAGTCTTATCTTTGTAAATATATTAATTTTTCTATTGCAAAGGCTTTCATTAACCCCCGTTGAAAGCAATAAGATATACAATTATTATGGCCTTGTACCCCATGATTTTTTTATAGCCATAACAAACAGATATGAACTGCTTCCGTACAATCTTTTGACTGTATTTACCTCCATGTTCCTGCATGGGGGCTTTCTTCACCTGGGCGGAAACATGTTATATTTATGGATTTTCGGAAATAACATAGAAGATTCAACAGGGCATTGGCGTTTTGTATTGTTTTATCTTTGTTCAGGTATTGCCGCAGCTATTTTTCAGCTTTTATATGACCCTTCTTCCATTGTACCAATGATTGGTGCAAGCGGTGCAGTCTCTGGAATTCTCGGTGCATATCTGGTGCTTTTTCCATATGCACGGATAAAATCAATTATATTTATTTTTATATTCATCAAAATTATTGAACTTCCTGCTGTTCTGCTCCTTACAATCTGGTTTTTTATGCAACTCCTTCTCTCTCAGGGAGAAGGAGTTGCATGGTATGCCCACATCGGAGGGTTTATTTTTGGACTCGTAACAATTAATATGTTTAAACAGAAAAGTACAAAAAAAAGGCGTTTCACGTGAAACAGTTGAAGGCACTTCTCGTAAATCCATACATCTACGACTTTTCGGCGTTCAACTACTGGTCAACGCCTCTTGGCCTGTTGTACCTTGGGAGTATACTTAGAAAAAATAATATAAAAATCAAACTAATAGATTGTCTTAGAGTTGATGAAAACAAAAGAAAGGAGGACGGAAGAGCTCCATTCTTAAAGAATATAGTGGATAAACCACTATCATTAAAAAATATAAAAAAAAGGTTTAAAAGATATGGCATTTCAAAAAATGTTCTCATAGAAGAGCTTTCTCTTTTAGAAAAACCTGACATTGTCCTTGTTACCTCAATAATGACATATTGGTATATGGGGGCAAAAGAAGTAATTGAAGCAACAAGGACTGTCTTCCCCGACACAAAAATAATATTAGGCGGGATATATCCCTCTCTTTGTTATGAGCATGCCTTAAAAGAGATGACAGAGGCAGATTTAATAGTTAAAAACAATGAAATGAACAAATTTTACAATTTTGTGGAAAAAATATTATCTTCAACACTGCTCTCCAAACTGAACCAGTACGATTTTGACTCTCTGCCATACCCTTGCTTCGATTTATATGACAATATTCCTTTTATTCCTATTATAACTTCCTACGGTTGTATTTATAAATGTACATATTGTGCAACACCATATATGCACCCTGAAATGGTAAGAAGAAAACCTGAAGATACATCAAAAGAAATATTTTTCTGGCATAACCGAAACGTAAAAAAGTTTGTTATATATGATGACAATTTCCTTTTCAAAAAAGATCAGTTTGCAAAGCCTCTCCTTAGACTTATTGCTGATTATCCTTTTAAAATAAGCATATACAACCCAAATGCACTCAATGCTGCACTGATAGATGAAGAATTGGCCTTCCTCCTCATGGAGGCAGGTTTTAAAGAAGTAAGAATAGGTTTTGAAACTGCCAATTCACAAATTCAAAAATCGACAGGTGGAAAAGTAAATCACATTATTTTTGAAAAAGCTCTAAAATTTCTCACAAAAGCCGGTTTTTCTCCTAAAACGATTAGCGTCTATATCCTTGCAGGTCTTCCGTTTCAAAATTGGATCGATGTAAAAAAAACCATAGATTATGTTTCAAATGCTGGTGCAACCGTACATATAGCAGAATACACACCAATACCACACACTTCCATGTTTGATACATATAAATCTTTTGCACGTTTTCCTATATCTGACTACCCTGAATACCAGAATAATGCATTGTTCCCATTTGCCTGGGAATGTTTTACTGAAAATGATCTATCTTTTTTAAAGCAATATGCAAGGAAAATGAATGGCAATATTGATAAAATATTTCAATGATGTTAAATTTAAACAAATCAGGCGAGAGTGGCGGAACTGGCAGACGCACTGGACTTAGGATCCAGCGGGTTAAACC
>CAYSBW010000055.1:0-14038 GCA_964429485.1 uncultured Syntrophorhabdaceae bacterium | reverse complement strand
CTACCCAGTCTGGGAAAATAAACACATTCTGTTGTCTGACCCTCTCTATAAGACATTAATAAAGACATTAGTGCCATAATAAGCCATTAAGCCATTAGCATCCAGTTACCAGTTATCAGCTTCCTAAGCCAACTACTTAACGTACTTGTTCCACACTCCAAAGTGTATCTCCGTAAGGCGGGAAGTTTTCTGCAAATTGGATTTCCATTCTAACCTGACCATCAAGACGCCTTGGAATGCCAAAACGAATTACTCCGCCAGGCTTTGACCATTCTGTGATTCTGATGAAGTTTTCGTTTCTTATATCGCTTACAAGGTTTCTTGAGACTGTTCCTCTCTCATAGAAGTTTGTTGGTGTACCGTATCTGTCAAGTAGAATGGAACGCACTCTCTGGAACATCTGTATCATATCATCGGGCCTATCGATAATCCCAAAATCAATTATAATTGCAGATTTTTTGAGTATATCTCTCTGATGCAACAATGCAAGTCTCTGTCTTAGTTCAATCTCTTCGAATACCCTTGTCTCATAAAGCAGCAAGCCATCTTCAATCAGAGGTTTAACAATATTGTTCTTCTTCAGGGTTTCTGTAATGTTATTGATCTTAAGACCTGGGGTCAAGAACTCAATATCAGTACTCATCGGTGAAGGATCAGAAATATCCGCCTTAACAAGATCGATCTTAACAGGTTTTGCTGCTGTAACCGGTTTTTCAAAATTATATGTAATAAATGCACCAAGTTTATAATAATCTGTTGAGCGTCCAGGATCAGGTACCCTGTATCCGGAGGAACATTCAATTCCAAATATATATTTCTGCTTTGTAAAACGATAATTGAGCGATTGGGTGGTTGTACCTACATCCACACCATTATTAACAAGTCTTCTCTGGTCATACCATGAAAGGCTGTAATCAAAACTATGCTGGCCGCTCCTTAAACTCAGAGCAAGCGTCGGATTTATTTCCCATGCCCTGCTTGTCGGATTATTAATCTTACGGATCACAAATCCAGGTGTAACCATACCATTAAAATTCCAGAAAGACAAAGCACGGTCCGCATTAATACTGAACTGATTTACCTCGTTGTCATTTGAATCAGGAACCCTGTTATATAAATTCTGGTATTGGTATCCAACCCTGCTTGTCCAACCGGAAATGGCAGGAATAATAATATTGAGGTTCACATTATTTGTCAGAGTATCAGTTGTATTGTCTCTGTTTTTTGCATCCTGCCTAAACATATCAATAGAACCAAGTGGACCAGTAAGGTTAAGACCATACACCTCTGCGTCAGTCGGATTGTCACTTTCAAAACCATCTCTAATCTTTTGAGCTCTGCCACGTAACTGATAGCCCCTTGGAAACAACCAACCCAGATGACCTTCCATATTCCTTGTACCAGAAGAAACCGTGGCGCCGACAGGTCGGTAATCCCTGCCATATTCCTCGTATCTTGCACGATAAGTTAGAGGCCATTTACTTCTACCGCTACCCTGAAAAAATATTCCTTTATCGTTTTTGTCCTGTCCGCTGTCTGAACCGGAATAACCATCATGGTCTCCGTGAAATTTACTAAACTCACCTTCGAACAACACCTTCTGGTTACCAAAGGGAACGGTATTGGAACCGGCAAGACTGTAGACGGTTTGTGTCCGCCAAAGGGTGCTTTCATCAGCATTACCCTGACGTGTATTGTTTACAAGGTTCAGGCTGTATTTCCCATAAACAGGATCATCAATAAGATAGGAGGCACCGTTAAAATAACTATCAGCCGGCTGAAAATCCCTCCACGAGGCTATCTGTGCCCCGGATGTAATAAATATTGAATGCTTTCTGTTGGAATCCTGAAAAGGTTGTAAATCGATCTGAGCACCCTTCAGTGACGTCTGCATCGTTCTGTATGTATAGTATGAAAATATATCTCCCATTTCCAGTCGGAAAGGTATCGTGGTATCACCCTTTTCCCTTGTAAGGTTCAACCTTTCAGGGACAACACCGTAATAGTTGTTTCTATAAGGGGAACCATTCAAAACACCGAATATTTCTCCTCTCCATGTATCATGCTGTCCATTCCTTTTGTTAAAATTTACATTAAACTCATTATATGACTTTACACCAGTATACGGGTAAGGTGACTGTGCCTCATCACCTACATTGATATAATAGTCGCTTCTAATTGTGTTGCTGCCTGTTATCTGCCATTCCGGGGCAATAACATCTAAAATCGTGTCAGGCTCGTTAACGTTCTGTCCGAATACATCAGAAAATTGAACATTTATAGAAAAAAGCAATAGAATACATAAAAAAAACAATACTTTTATGTGAACTGATAAATTCCTCTTCCTTATCACTTTTTCCTCCCTTAATACATGTTTTGTTCAAGTATAAAATACTATAATCAAAACTCACACATAGTGTTTAAGATATCGGCTTTATTGAAACAGCCGTGAGAGTAACGACCCCAACACCACTACTTGAAACCTTAAAATTAACTGACCATTTTTTCCCGGTTAATTTGTACTGAATAACCATAGTATACGAACCAGGACCAACAATATATGCACTACCGCTCTTACTAGAAGGCGTTGGTGGAGTAATTATATTAAAATTAATACCGGGCCCTACCATTATATTTGCCGAAAAAAATGCATAGTATGCCTCTTCATTAAATGGAGCAGAAACAGGTGCATGGGTCGCACCACATTTGTTTACTTCTGTAGCTATCCCCATAATTACAGACATGAATGGAGAAGATGTAACAGATTGAGGACTACACTGGATTTCCCCGGAACCGCTGGTACCACTGGGTTTGCACACCCCCCCGCGGACACATTCGATCAAGTCATCAACGTTTGCGACCAGCACGTTTCCGAAGTTATAAACAGGCTGATAGACATTAAAGGGATTATTGCCCTGAAGGTTTGTCACCTTGATAATTTTAAAAACAGCCTCACCACCTAAAACCTGACCGACTACAGATGATGGTTTTTCTGGTGTGGTTGGCGAAGCAAAATAAGCGCTAAACTCTTCGAACAGTTTTGCACTATCTGAGTCAAGTATGACATTCTGTTGGCTATGTGCATCAACAGGGATACAAATAAACATGAGCACGGCAGCAAACACAATAATCAGGCAATTTTTCATTTTCACTTTTCCTCCCTTATCGGTTAAGCATGCTTCCGTATGTCATCACTTTTTCTCCTGTAGCAACAACAGGAACCTCGGGCTTGGGTGGCACAACAAGATCAACCTTTATTACAGTATCAGGGTTAAAACCGCTTTTCAAACCCCTGATTACGTTAAAGCATGCCCCTTCTTCAAACCCTACCTTCTCTACCGGTGTTACAGCGCTCTGAAGTTCAAGGGTTGCCTTGTTCTGCAACGACCAGAAGCAGAACACTTCATTGCCCATAAGTGTTATATCACCTTTAATGGCAGCTCCCACTCTCATTGTGTCAGAAACAACTACAAGATCCTGCCCCTGTTTATTTAAGTCGCTCAGCATTTTATTAAATGCTTTTTGTTCTTCCCTGTCCGACTTAATTTCCTGCTTCTGTTTTTCTCTCTCTGCCTTGCAGTAATCCTCAACTGCCATACCCGGATTAAACCCGAAAAGTTCTATCTGACGACCAACATTTTTTTTGCATTCAGTAATTGTTTCAAGGCTTCCGAGATCTGATACATTAACCTTGTTAACGACCGTCACCGGCGGTTTGGGAGGAATAAGTTTTATGCTGAGTTTTCTTGCAGCCGATTTCACATTGAATTGTGCGAATGATTTTCCAGCTTTCTGAATAATTACCTTGTCCATTCTTAGTGTTGTATCAAGTGCAGAGACAAAAACACCTGAATCATTTTTAAAAGAAGATGTTTTATTTCCTTCTCCTGTCCATCTTGCCTGGTACTTTGTCATATCTGCCGGACCAGTGACAATTAATTTATAAATGGTGCGCCCATTAGATAATGGTTCTGCAAGAAGATAGACATCATTTACACTAATTTCAATAGTGTTTGATTCAAGTTCATTTTTATCGCCCACTATCTGTGCATAGCCTGCGGGGTCTAAATCCTTGCCTCCTATCCTTGCGACTACCTTTGCATTACCCGTTTTTCCACCGGAACGCGCAACAATATCTACCTTATTAAGTTCCTTACCGGAGGAAGTCCTGGCGTTCTCTTGTGTCACATATACGATTGTCGGATTGCTCGAAGTAATCTCCATACCGGCAAAAGGATTAATTACATCGAGAGTGTAAAACTCTCCACCTTTAATCGAAAGCCTGGGCGAAAGCAATACTTTGGGTGTATCCGAGGAAGCGAACAAATCTATCGTGCCCGTAACCTTCTCAGGATTATCGTCACCCACACCGGCATATAATTCAAGTTTTTCCAAAGCAGGATACGTAGTTGCAAGCCTTTTATTCTCATATGTATAGACCTTGCCGCCGCCCGCAACCATAACTATATCCGCCTTTATTTTAATAGGTTGTCTCAATGTAGATAAATCGAAAAATCCGTCAAAATTTGAGCTGAATGAGCCCTCTGCCTGCCAGACGTCTCCCACTTTTTTAAAGGGTGTCGTGGACTTGGCCCAAGCACCCCCTTCGCCCGTCCATTGAACCCTATAAAGTGACATATCAGCAGATCCCTTTACGTTTATGTAAACTTTATGGTTTTTCCCAGGAGAAACCACATTGCGTTTCATGGCATCGTCGAGTACCACTTCTATTGTATTTGCCGTTAAAATCCCTTCGACTGATTCATAGCCTCCAAGAGTAACCATGAATTTCGTATCCCCTGACCCGCCTCTGTAGGTTACATATCCATTCTCAATTGAAAAAGGACCCGCCTTAGTTATCGACCATGTAACTGGGGCTCCTATGTCAGATGCCTTAACCGCCTTCAAACCGCCTGCATTACCATAATCCAGAAGCACATGGGGTTCGAGCTTTCCTATCGAGTTGCCATAATAAAAAGAATAGCTGTCCCTTGACGATCCTAAAACATAAAAATAATCGAGATTCTGTATCTGCCCTCCATGTGAAAGGTCGATTTGATATCCCGGAAATCCGAACTTTTTGAATTCAACTGCGGTAAACTCAACTTTTGAAGAAATGGTTCCTGCAGGCTTGTAGCCTGTAACCGCCTTATCGAGTCCGTAAGAAGGTGAATAATAGCCATAATAACCCCCGGAATAGGTGTATGAATGTTTAGGTATGCAACTTCTGAAGGTTCTGTATTGTTCTTCTGAAGAATATTTGCGCGGAGAAATAAAACTTATATCTTTTTTTCCGGGACTTGAAAATGTAACTTCACTCATCTTGTCGTTTACAGCTGCCCCCTGAACCTTCTGTACTGAAAGGCTGAGTTCCTTCTTGTATAATCTGGGGTCTTCCCAAAGATAACCGGTTTGGGGAATCCGGGCATAGTCGGCACAGTATTCGTTGTATCCCTTTCTTATGCATTTATACGGGTAACTCTTTGAACTTTCCGCACAATATTCACTCCTGCCGACTGATATACAGCAGACTTCACCATAACTTCCATAGGTTGATTTATTATCTTGGCTTACATAATTTATCCTTCCAGTTGTACTAAGTTTTGTCTTATAAGGCAGTCCAAGCATTTGCGATGTCTTAACATCTGCCGCTACAAGCTGGTCATAATTATAACCACGGTTCAGTTGATACACTTTATCGAATTCTGCGCGTACATAAATATCATCAAGAAAATAGTCTCCCTTCTCTATGGTTATCTTCTTTTCCTCCTGCTTTTTTTCATCTGGATATTCAACAGCAAGACGGAGCGTAGTAGGCTTGGGAAGCTCTTTTGCTATTATTTCGGCATCAACAGGGCTTGATGCAGCAAAAAGCGAACCATACTGACCCTGATAAAGTTCTTTGAGTTTTTTTAATCTTTCGTTGAATTCTTTAAGATTCTTTTCAATGAAATCTCTCGGCAAAGGAATTATTTGGCCCTTGTCTTCAGCCAATGCAGGAGAACCAGTGTGAAAAATTAAACAAAATACAAGTAAAACTGCTGCCAATCTCAAAAAAACACCTATACCAGCATTCGTGTTTTGATCTTGTTTAAATGTATTTCCCACTGTTTGGGCATTTCGCCGATTGGTAATTGATGTGTATCTATATCCGCAATTTGAAATTTGAAATTTGAAATTTGAAATTATTGGGTATTTCTTCATCACTCACCTCCTCCCTAAAATCCCTGAGCATTGCAATCTTTTACAGCTTTCATAAGCCACTCTTCTTTCGAACCTGCAAGTGCCTGTTTCCTAAGGAGTGCACAATTTTCTGCGTTGATAGCATTGGCTGCCTGCTGAGACAGGAAATTCAATTTATCCGCCAGGTCTTTATCGACGCCTGAAGGTTTGTTCGGTTCAATCGGCGGCTTTGGCCCTCCCTCCATGGCCTTTTCCGCCTGCTTGATTTGTGGTTCAACTTTTTCAGTAATTTCGTTAATCTTCTTGTTTAATTCTTTTTGCTTTTCAACAAGCTCTTTGTATTTCTGATCCTTTAGGAGTTGGTCGTAATTATGATTATCAAAGGCCTCAATCATCTTGTCATCCGGAAGTTTCGCTATCTCATCCGGTACATCAAGACGTTTTGAGTCAGGAGCCCAGTGAAGTGCGCCCACATCGTTCTCCGATACCATTTTTGGGTTTGCCTGTTTTAATTTATCCCAGTCTATCGCTCCATTAGGATCATTGGGTATGTTGAATTTCTTTGCCGCCTCATCGTATTTGTCGGAAAAAGCAAAAAGTTTTTGCATCTTATTCTCTGCTCCGCCCATATCGGCGATCGCCTTTGGCGTATTGTTTACAGCCTCCTGGAATGCCTTAGCTACATTGGCATCCTTTCCTTTTATGGGATAAATCCCGTCAGGATCTATTACTACAAGCCTCCATCTATCATCCCCACCAGTAACTTTTTCAAAGGAATAGTTTTTGGGGGTATTATCCATCCAGACATATCCGGAGTTGTTTAAATCTCTATGTGCCTGTTCAAGGGCAAGCTGCTGACCCTTCGTCATGTTTCCGCCCTGTTTTGCGACTTGATCGAGTGCTGTGTCCGATACCCTCTCAACTTTTTGATAACGTACTATACCATCGGCAGTCTGCTCATAAAACTCACCCTCGATCTTTGCAACTCGAATAGAGGATCCCCCGACTTCCTTTTCGAGAATATTTCTACCGAACTTATCATGGGCATCAGCTATTTCAAGCGCCTCTTTGGTCATGGGTTCCTTTGTTTTTCTGATTACGAGATTTGAATCATCTGCATCGACAAAGGCCACATTAAATCCCCCCGGTTTTCCAAGCTGCTCTCCTGCCCTTAGCTGAATGGGCTGTCCATTTACATCCACTGCACCAATCTTTTTTCCCACATCATCGCCAAGTTTAGCGCCCTTTTCCAGCGGTACATCTTTGGCCAAAAACTTGTTGAATTCTTTCGCGTTATCGGACTGCTCTTTGAGTAGATCCTGAATAACCTTTTTGTTGTCCGGCACAACATCATCAATTTTATCTGCAATCTTTTTTGCATCCTGCAGATCATCAACTTTGCTTGCTACCTTCTTTGCATCCTGCAGATCATCAACTTTGTTGAGAAGTCCCTGGAGTTTTGACTGCTGCTTGAAAGCCGCAACTGCATCATCGAGCTTGTTAAGACCTTTTGTAATGCCTTTATCGATAAGCGCCTCAACCACCATGGAGGTTATTGTAGAGGCAACCTCCATGCCTTCTTTAACCTTCGTAGTTGAATCAAGCTTTGCCTTTAAACGGTCGATCTCTTGCTCAAGAGTCTCGCCAGGTTTGGCATCGAAGCGATTCCAGGTAATTGGCGTCAAATCCTGCGCAATCTCACCTGCTGCAACAAAAAGCTTTTCAGTGCTTCCCCAAAGAAAATCCCCGGCCTTTCGTTCGAGCTCAATAGGTTTTATATCACCGATAGCCTTTGGAAGCCCTATAAGAAAATTGGCCCCTTTTATGGTGGAATCAACAGGGTGCTCCACCACGTATTTTACTAATAACACCGGCGCTGCAAGTGACTCGGCTGTTTTATGTACAACCTGAAATCCGAATTGCCCTGCTTTTCCCATAAATCCGCCAAGTATGCGTGTTTCCTCTTCTTCAGCCTTGATCTTTATCTCGAGCATATCTCTTTCAAGCTTGAAATAGTCTGTTCCGTTGAACTTAAGATGCAATGCAAGAGGAAAATCGCCTATTTCCGGTTTTGTAATAGGCTTATAAATCTTCTGCACCGTAAACTTATATCCCATGCCCGGCAGACTGTCCGGCGTCTTTTTCTGTCCCTGTACATAAAGAGGACCAAAAAGGCTGTCCGCACCCTGAACTATCGAATACGACATCGCCTGCATCTCTCCGAGGCAGTGCTCGTAATTACCGTTCAAAGCAAGACTGCTCAGTTCAGATGACAAATCAATATATTTTAACTGGTGTTCCCTTCCCTGTTTTGTCTTCTCCTCAAGTATATTGGCAAAATTTTTCATCTCCCCTTTGTCGTCAAACTGCTTGTAGAATTCATCCCTTGATTTTTTCCAATCATCTACAAGTTTTTCATATTCTTCCTCAAGTTTGTACCTTAAATCACGTTTTTTAGTTGCCACGGGCGATCCAGGCTCGTCAAAGTAAAAATATTTGTTTGCACTTTTGCTGTGAGCAAGCTTAATAAGAGCCATATCGGGTTTGGGTCCATCCGCCAGCACACCACCTTCTTCAGCCATCTTCTTCAATTCTAAAAATCTTTTGATAAACTTTCCCGGAATAGCCGTTCCGTTTTCATCCTGGACAACTATAAAATCACTGACATATTTTACATATGCCTTAGTCCACTCGGAATATATATTAGCTCTTTCTTCCTCTATAAGTTGATAACCCCTGCCATATGTAATGAGTTCATTCATAAGGGTTTCAACCTTGTCGCAAGGTCGCAGAAGAAGCGCTTCCATGTGTTGAATCGTGGATAAAAGCTCATCATTTTTTTTGGTAGGTTCATCACAATAAGCCGGGCCACTATAAAGCATGATTACCATTAGCAGCGCTAATGAAATCTTCGTTGATATTTTTTTTACTAAGGACAATCTCATGTTCCCTCCGTAAAAATATCTACTTGCCAAGAGCAAGTACCTTATCCCTTGTATCGACGTAGGATTTGGTGATTTCCTCAAGCTTTCGCGCCGAACTGACAATTGCGTTTAGCATGGCTTCGAGGTCTTGCTTCTGGTAGCAGTTCTGAGCAACAAATACCACATATGCCGGGTCATCCGGTTCCATCTTTGAAAGCTTCCAGATACCTGAAGGCGTCCCGTAATTAACATGTTTGAAAGTATCCTGATCTCTATATTGACCGAACATCTGGCTTACATCCTTTCCTTGTTCGATTAAATTTTTCGACATGTACTCCGCTGTCTCTATAAGATCCCTTTCTGATGAAAAATTGTGTTTTTTTATCGCATCCCCGATAGCCCTGTAAACGACATTATGCACGGTATTTTTCGATAGCGTAATAATCTTGTCACGACCCATCTGAATTAGAACCTTTTCAAGATTTTTAAGCGACTGCTCAGTCTCCGCCAAAAATTGGATATGCCTGTTCATTTCTCTTATGTTATATATTGTCTTGTCTGCATATCTTTCTTCACAAGTCCAACCTTCTGTCGTTATTACTAATTTATCTATGGGATGGGAGCCATAATATGAATATGAACGTTCTTCATCTTTAAGCTTTATAGAATAAAACGTACTCGGCGCTTTTATGGTAAAAGATTCTGCATTTGCAAATCCATATAAAAACAGCACTGCAGAGATGATCATGACAGACGATATAGCGATATGCCTATTTATCTTATTCATTGACTGCCTCCTACTTTATCTTTTCAGACATCTCAAACACTATTTCATTCGTACCTGGCACACGAACAAAACCTTTGCCCGGATCGTTGAATTCCACCTGAGAATTAACATTGACAGAACCGAGAGTGACCTTTCTTTTTGAGCCGTCAGGGTCGGTAACAATTCTCTGCTCGAGCGTCTGAACAGAACCCATACCCATAACCTTGACTTTTGAATCTCTCGGTATGTTTGTTTGCATCGCGTCTCCAAAACGTGTTTTATCGTAAAAATTATCAGACAGCTTGTTCGTGACATCACCGTTGTTCCATGTGTTGAAAAGATTCTCCACGTTAGATCTCACATTTTCAACATTAAGAGGTGTAGGCTGTTGTACATTCTCGCCACTTATTTTAAGCCTCGCAGGGGTTGAAATGGGATTTATTGCACGCATTTCCTGACCAAAAACTTCAGAAGACAAGATAAGAATGCAAAAAAGGAAAAAAAATACTGCCAATGGACGGTTCTGCATTACATTTACCTCCTTTTCACATTATTCATGGATCACCGTTATGTTCCGGCAAGAACTCTTAATATACTTACTGATTTTTAGTGTAAACATGGAGTGCCACCAGAGCGTACCTCATGAATACCTTAAGCAACTCTACAAGTATATATTTTTTATGTCAAGAAAATATTGTTTTCAATGTAAAAATGTTCTTACTCGTTGATTTTTAAGATTTAAATAAGTATTCTTAGACTATATTCGGTATTAACAATCTTCATCCTGTCTCAGGTCTGAACAAATTATCTTCTACCAATATTTTCACTGCTTCTTCTTTAAACTCCTTTTATAGCAGGAATAAAAACATTTTAAATATCTCTTTGATCAACAAAATAATACTAATTCATACTATAAAAAAAGTTGAAAATTATAATAAAATACATTAAAAGAAATATAATTAACAAAAGAGATAGATATTGATCATTAATAACAATTAGGTTATTAACCGACTAAAACTAAAATCTTCTCAATTTTACATGGATCATAAACAAATTTTGTTAACAATGACAGGAATTTTATATGAAAAAGAAAATCCTCTGGACTTCAATCTGTCTTGCCCTTGTTATTATCATAGTACTATTAATAATATTCTCCTTTCCCGCTTCTGAAAAGAAAACTCATTTTAGAACAATAAAAGATATGACCGGCAACAAGGTCCAAATACCATACAATATCAACAGGATTGTGACAGCCATGTATCCCATAGCTACCCAGCTCGTCTTTCTGACAGAATCACAGGATAAACTTGCAGGCATATCGGATTTTGACATAAACGATGCAATGATAAAAATTTATCCACAGATAGAAAAAATATACAGGCCTTTAAGGCACGGCAATGGTGATGTAACGGTTGAAGAGATCATAAAGATCAATCCTGATGTACTCTTTCTGAGCAAGCGTAACCCTCAGAATATAAATTTTGTTAAACTGGGTATTCCCTCAGTGTTCCTGACTTTGGAAAATCCTGAACAGCTTATGCAGGGCATTGAACTTGTCGGAAGTATAATGCACAAACAGGAAAGAGCTCAAAAGGTTATCTGTTATTTCAGGGAAAGGCTTGAATACATCCGCAACAAAACATCAACAATTAAAAACAAGAAAAAAGTCTATTATGCTGGACCGGATATGCTGAGCACAGCAGGTGGAGATTTTTATCAGAATTTTATTATAGAATACGCTGGAGGAATAAATGTGGCAAGGGAACACAGAGGAGGCTGGTCAAATATATCACTGGAGCAACTTATTTTCTGGAATCCTGATTTAATATTTATCGGAAACTACGGAACAGCAAAGATTAAAGATTTTACAAATGACAAGCGTCTCGGTTCTTTATCAGCAATACAATCCAAAGAAGTATATAAAAGCCCTCACTATATAGGTGGCTGGGATGTACCAAATCCTGAATCCATACTAGGAATTATGTGGCTTGCAAACAAACTTTACCCAAAAGAAGTATGCTTTGATATGCAGGAAGAAATAAAGATGTTTTATACTGTCTGCTATGGCTATAGACCAGATAACAAAGATATGGTAAAAATTCTGGAAACACAGGAACTCAGATAAATTTCCCAAACTTTTCCATAAAGTTTTAAGTTGATCCATTTTATTAAATCTATAATTCCTCAACAAATTTTATTCTGGAACTTTTTTCATAACTCCCGTGTCTTATAAAAGAGATATTAAAATAACACCACTCAAGGAGGTTGTACATGAAAGTCATTACACGATTTTTAATTCTGTTCTCTATTATATTTTCATTTTTCTCTGGAATTTCTTCTGGCAGGATAATACAACCCGAGTTAACGCAAAACACAGAAAAGACTCAATCCCCCTATTTTTTTGTAAAAAGCGATGATCCCTCCCTGGATCAACTGCCTCTTAAAGCCACGTCAGCTCTGGTCAATATCTCCGGTGTTATTGCTGATGTTAAGGTTACACAAATTTATAAAAATGAAGGCAAAAAAACGCTTGAAGCTATTTATATTTTTCCAGCTTCAACGCGTGCGGCTGTTTACGGAATGAAGATGACTATAGGGAAAAGGACTATAGATGCTAAGATAAAAAAACGAGAAGAAGCACGACAGGATTATGAAAAAGCTAAAGAAGAAGGAAGAAGCGCATCTCTGCTCGAACAGCAAAGACCGAATGTATTTCAAATGAATGTAGCAAATATTTTGCCAGGTGATGAAGTAAAGGTAGAACTTAAATATACAGAGTTGCTTGTACCTGAAAATAAATTATATGAGTTTGTCTATCCAGCAGTTGTGGGTCCCCGTTATTCAAATCAATCCGCAGAAACAGCTTCCTCATCTGAAATGTGGCTTCAGAATCCATATTTGCAGGAAGGAAATTTGTCTCCATATTTATTCGACATTAAAGTCAATATAACAACCGGCATTCCCATAAAAGAGCTTACATCGCCATCACACAAAATAAAATCGGAGTTCAGCAGTCAAACCGATGCCGTCATTACACTGGACAAATCTGAAAAAAAAGGAAGCAATCGTGATTATATACTGTCCTACAGGCTTGCCGGCAACGCAATTCAATCAGGATTGCTTCTTTATGAAGGTGATAAGGAAAATTATTTTCTCCTTATGATGCAACCCCCACGGGAAATCACAAAAAAAGAAATACCTGGTCGTGAGTATGTTTTTGTTGTTGATGTATCAGGTTCAATGCGAGGTTTCCCTCTTGATATCTCAAAAAAGTTACTTCAAAACTTGATTGGGAATCTTAAAACTACGGATAAGTTTAATGTCCTTCTCTTCTCAGGAGGGTCAACCCTTATGTCAGAGGAATCGTTGCCGGCAAATTCTGAAAATATTAAAAAAGCAATTAGCGTCATCGATAACCAGCATGGAGGTGGCGGCACAGAACTTCTCCCAGCATTAAAAAATGCTTTATCACTTAAAAAAACAGAAAATTATGCCAGAACAGTAATTATTGTAACAGATGGCTATGTTTCAGTGGATGAAGAAGCCTTCGACCTTATCAGGAACAAACTCAATGAAGCTAATATGTTTGCTTTCGGCATAGGTACAAGTGTAAACAGATATATCATTGAAGGAATGGCGCGAGCAGGCATGGGAGAATCTTTTGTAATAACAAAACCTGCGGAAGCAACAGAAAAAGCAGAGCGTTTCCGAACAATGATCAATTCACCAGTACTCACAGGTATAAAAATAAATTTCAATACTTTTAAAGCCTATGATGTAGAACCACCTTCTATTCCTGATATTCTTGCAGAGCGTCCCGTTGTTGTTTTTGGAAAATGGGAGGGCGTTTCCCGGGGAAACATAGAAATAAGCGGTATTTCAGGCACAGGCAAATATAGAGATACAATTGATGTTGGAGCTGTAAAATCCTTAAAAACAAATGCTGCACTTCAATACCTCTGGGCACGCCATCGTATAACTTTGCTTTCGGATTATAATATGCTCCGCTCTGATGACAAACGAATTAAAGAAGTTACAGATCTTGGTCTGACCTACAATCTGCTTACTTCCTACACATCATTTGTTGCTGTTGATACTGAAATACGAAACAAAGATGACAAAGTTACCACAATCAAACAGCCCCTTCCTTTGCCTCAGGGGGTTT
>CAYSBW010000054.1:0-14668 GCA_964429485.1 uncultured Syntrophorhabdaceae bacterium | reverse complement strand
TAGATTTAAAAGGTACTCATGCATTATAGTAAAGGTGGTTTGGGCAACAGGCCGTAAACAGTTGATACCGCAGATACAGCAGATGGAAACTAATAAAGGGGAACTTATGGAAAACCAGGCAGGGTTTCTATAAGTTCCCCTTTCTGAACGGACGTTGTAGAAAAAAATAAAAACATGAGTTTTAAAATAACAGGAGAGGTACTGATGCATTGCCATTTTTACCGTATTTTTCTTCTACTTCTTTATATATGAAATTGAAATCTATAAACTTACTTATTCTCCGTAAAGGATTATCTTTCCTTACCCTGTTTTCAAGATATATGCTGTATAAAACATATTCTCCCGTGGAAGATCCTGATGACTCAGCATTTGTTTATCTCCTTGTATTTACGATGGATTATTCTATAATAAAGCAATCATAATAAACCAGCTTTATTGTATACAATTATAAACCATTTCTTTTGATAAAATCATAATACCTGTATATTATCCGGAGTATTTGCGCAACAGGTGGCAACATCAAGGACCAGGATAATTATTTTTTATAACTTGTATTTTTTTGATGATATTGGAAAATTTTCCGTAAAAACATAATTATGGTGTTAACGGTTTTTAATTAAGTAGTTGACAACAGGCGTTTGTTCTGTTTGTAATAAGGTAGATTTATTTATCAGGAGGATACTGGATGGATTCAGAGCTTAAACTAATACAGGAAAAATCTATTGAAAAAAGAGGAATTGATCTTGACAGCGCATTGAAGCTTTATAATATAGGTAAAAAAAGACCTTTTATGCTTATGGCTTATGCCTCGGAAATAAGAGATTATTTCAAGGGGAAAGAGGTTTCTTTTTGTTGCATTGTAAATGCAAAATCAGGACTTTGCCCGGAAAACTGTAAATTTTGTGCCCAGTCAGCGCACCACAACACAGATGCAGAGGTATATCCTTTAATCTCAAAAGAAGAGATGATTGAGAAGGCAAGACAGGCAAAGATGTGCGGCGCCAGCTATTTCGGGATTGTAACAAGTGGAACGGAAGTTGCGACTGAAGAAGAATGGAAGGAAATTGAGTATGCTGCAAAAGAAATCAGTAGCATGGGTGTTAAACCCTGCGGATCTCTCGGCATGCTTAGCTTGGAAAGGGCGAGGAAGTTAAAGGAAGCCGGTCTTTATCGTTACCATCACAACCTTGAAACAGCAAGAAGCAACTTTGATAATATCTGCACAACCCATGATTATGAAGAGGACATTGAGACTGTAAAAAATGCAAGAAAAGGAGGTCTCTCAACATGCTGTGGTGGGATAATAGGTCTGGGAGAGACGATGGAGCAGAGAATCGAACTTGCCTTTACATTAAAAGAGATCGATGTTGATTCCGTCCCCATAAATATTTTGAATCCTATTCAGGGTACGCCCTTCGCAAACGTTTCTTCTCTTTCACCGGTGGAAGTTATTATTACAGTTGCTCTTTTCAGATTCATACTCCCTGATAAGGATATTAAACTTTGTGGTGGGAAAGAAAAGAATTTACGTCAACTTTTGCCTCTTGGAATGATTGCCGGATGTGATTCCCTCATGACAGGCAATTATCTGACAACCCTCGGTAGAGATGCTACCCTTGATAAGGAAATGATAAAAGACCTCGGTTTTTCTCTGTTAACATAAAAACTGATGTTTTATTGTGATCGGAGAAGTCCCCTTCGGGATCTTGACCATATTACTGAATTAATTAATATATTTATATTCAGAATATTATAAACTTGGACATACTAAGAATTATCTGTTGTATTTTCAATTTCCTCACCGGTATCGTCTAAAATATTCTGTTTTACCCTTGTTGCTCCCATATAAGTTCTTGAATAAAAAGATGATGATAAGGAATCTATTTTTACACCTAATTTATGTTGTCCTGACGAAGAATGGATAAATTTGCCATCTCCTATAAAAATACCAACATGGGTTGGATAGGTTGCATATCTTTTGGTTTTAAAAAAAACCAGGTCACCTATGGCCAGATTTTCTTGATTGATTTTTACACCTATTTTATACTGTTCTCTGGCGCTTCTTGGAAGCTGAACATCAAAAATATCATAAATCTTTTTTACATAAGCAGAGCAGTCGAGGCCTTTGACACTTTCCCCACCGTACTTGTAAGGAGCTCCTACAAAACTTTTTGCAACTTTCACCAGCATGTATTTCTCATCGTTACTTTTCCATGATTTTAGTGGTCTATTTGTAAGTGTGATGATTTCATCATACTTTTCATCCTCTTCCTCTGCAGTAATCCTCGGGATTAGTACAATTTTTTTCGGTGGCAAATACTTTCCTGTAAGGTTGTTCGCTTCAAGTATATCATTTTTATCAACATTAAATTTCATTGCTACCATTTCAACAGTGTCACCTTTTTTTGTTTTGTATTCTATGAATTCACCGTCATTTTCAGTAATTGCAATTTCATTAAACCTGCTATTTCCTGCTGTTTTAGCAGTCCTTACAGCGGATTTTTTCTTTTTTGCAGATGCAAATTTAGCGGATTTTATTCTTTTTGATTTTATAGTTGACGTTTTCCTGGATTTGTCAATTGGTACATGTTGTTTTTTTGTTACACTGCTATGTTGATTTTTTTGTTTTGTCTTATATGTTTCAGGAGCTGACAACAGGTGATTTGGCAATAATAATGTAAAAAGAAAAAATGCAGATACTACAATACAGATAAACTGTCTCATACCCCACCTTATGAAATGTTTATTTTTTAGACATGATTTAAACTCATTTTTTTGATATATCTATAATAATATTTAATTACCAGATTAAACAAATTTATGTCAAGATATTTTTTGTTTTGTTTGAAGGTATGAACACCCTTAAATTATATACGGATTCTGCAGTTTTTATTTGCAGTCATCTGGAATACATTTTTATTGATTTTATATTCTTTTTTGTTTAATATGCATTGTTTAATATGTAATTGTGAAAATTGTTACAACTTGAACAAAAATAGTATTGTAGGAGGCAATGATGGAAGAAGTTGGAAGGATAATTTTTTGGAATGTAGGAGGGGGAGCGCGCTGGATAACTTATGCACTGATGGTAGTCACCTTTATTGCTCTCATACACGGGCTTAAGAAAAGATATGCCATGTGGAAGATGGGAAAACCCTCTCCAATCAATTTTACTGAAAGACTGGGGGAAAGGATCGGTTTTTTTATAACTAATGGTATATTTCATAAGTCTATATTAAGAGAGGCATACCCCGGTTGGATGCATTTCTTTATTTTCTGGGGATTTCTAATCCTTGCCATAGCAACTGCACTTATTGCCTTGCAGGACGATGTATTACACCTTCTTTTCGGAATAGAGTTTATTAAAGGTGATTTTTATCTGGTCTTTTCTTTTTTAACCGACCTTGCCGGTCTCCTTGCAATAATTGGTATACTTATGGCTATATGGAGACGATATGTTACAAGACCTGCAAGACTGGACAATAAACCTGATGATTTTATAGTTCTTGTCTGGATACTTGTTGTTCTGGTTACCGGTTTTTTGACAGAAGCCTCAAGAATAGCTGCTGATCCGAAGCCATATGAAATTTGGAGTTTTGCAGGATGGTTTCTTTCTCCAATCTTTCCGAGTGCAGAGACTGGAACTACCTATATGCCTCATGCAATTATGTGGTACCTCCACATGTTGCTTTCCTTTGGTCTTATAGTATACATTGCATACTCAAGATTGCTTCATGTTATCACATCTTCTCTTAATATGATGTTCAGAGGTGTGGATGATAATCCGAGAGGAGCTATAGTTCCTATAGAAGATTTTGAAAATGCTGAAGAATTTGGTGTTAATTCAATAGAAGGTTTTACATGGAAGCAGATATTTGATCTTGATGCATGCACAAGATGTGGAAGATGTCAGGATCTCTGTCCTGCTTTTGCAACAGACAAGCCTCTATCCCCAAAACAGTTCATACAGGATTTGAAAACCGAATGGGAAAGAATTGCTGCCGGCGGAGAGAAGAACGAGGAAGGTATTATTGATACAGTTATAAGTGAAGAAACTCTCTGGTCCTGTACAGCCTGTCTTGCATGCCAGGTTAACTGTCCGGTATCCATACCGACATTTGACAAGAATATTGAAATGAGAAGATACCTTACTCTTACATTGAGTAAAACTACGTCTGAAACAAGATTGCTCTTCAAGAACTTGCAGCAGAAATCAGATCCATATGGCATGGGGAAGAGACAGAGAACCGAATGGACAGAAGGGCTTGAAGTTAAAAACGCAGCAGAGGAAGAAGTTGAATATTTATACTGGGTGGGATGTGTTGCATCTCTTGATGACAGAAACAGAAAGGTAGCAAAAGCGTTTGCAAAGATATTAACACAGGCAGGTGTTTCCTTCGGTATCCTTGGCAAGGAAGAGGCCTGTTGCGGAGATCCGGCAAGAAGATGCGGAAATGAAGAGCTTTATCTTGGTATTGCCCAGGGTAACGTTGAACTCCTTAATGAAATGGGAATTAAAAAGATCATTACTACCTGTCCACATTGCTACCATACTTTAAAGAACGAATATCCCCAAATCGGAGGGAATTTCGAGGTATACCATCAGGCTGACTTTATTGCCAAACTGATTAAGGAAGGCAAACTTGCAATTAACCCGGCCATTGAAGGAAACATTACATTCCATGACCCATGCTATCTTGGGCGTGTTAACCGGATATTTGATGAACCGAGAGCTGTTGTTGACAAAGCAAAACAGGGGAACTTTATCGAAATGGAAAGGAACCATGACAGAAGTTTTTGCTGTGGCGGCGGCGGCGGCAGGATATGGATGGAAGAACATCATGGAAGGATTAACCACAAAAGAATTGAAGAGGCAATCGACATATCTGCCAATACCGTTGTAACTGCATGCCCCTACTGCCTGATAATGATGGAAGATGCTATTAAAGACAAGGAAAAAACAGAAACCATGAAAGCTTTAGACCTGTCTGAAATTGTGGTAAAAGGATTAAAGGATTAGCATTTACAAGACAATAAATCACAACAGCAACTATTCTCTCGAATTTTTTCAGGGAATAGTTGCTTCACTAAAAAAACTGGTTAACACTAAAAAGATCTTTATATAACTGAATATAACTGAACACAAATAAAAAAAGGATAACCTACACAAAGACAGGTTATCCTTTTTTTATTCTTAGAAGAGATTAAAGTTATTCTTCCAGTGAAATCGCCTCAACCGGACATTCTTCAGTACATGTACCACATTCTGTACAGAGTTCCGGGTCAACCTTAGCCGTATCATCAACGGTAATAGCATCGACAGGGCACACTTCAGCACAGGCTCCACATCCTGTGCAGGCATCTTCATCAACTTTTGCTGGCATGTTCCAACCTCCTTTTAATATTTTAGAATTTCCTAAACAAATAAGACTATAATGTCAATAAAAAAATGTATACTACTGTATTTTATATTTTTTCTTTAAAAATTCCAGCCCAGTCATCGGATAAACTGCATAGATCAGGATATCTTCCATCTTATCGCTTATTCCCTTCAGTGCTTCTCTTGCTTTTGGAAGTTCAGGCTCAAGAGTATCGGCTGGTCTTACTTCAATTGGTGTTTCTCCCTTTTCGTATCCCTTCAGTGCTTTTTTTCTGATTTCTTCATCAACTGGTGCGGGTGGCCTTCCATAAAGACCGTAGAAGTAATCCTTTACCTCTTTGGAGATCATCTTATACCTTCCTGCTATAACGTTGAACACGGCCTGAACGCCTACAATCTGACTTGTAGGGGTGACAAGAGGGGGGAAACCCAGGTCCTTTCTTGTTCTGGGAATTTCCTCGTAAACCTCTTTAAGGCGGTGTATCGCTTTTGCTTGTTTTAATTGGCTTACAAGGTTGCTTATCATGCCGCCGGGTATCTGGTGCATAAGGACGCCTATATCAATAACAGAAAATCTTGTTGTGTCTGCAAAAGACATGTAATTTGGAATAATACCTTCGAAATAGTCATCAACCTCAGCCAGCAGTTCGAGATTCATTTTAGGGTCATAAGGAGTGTCAAGAAGTGTAACAACAAAAGGTTCTACTGCTGAATGGGAGGAGCGAAGTCCGAACGGAGCAAGGCAGGTGTCAATTCCGTCTGCCCCTGCTTCTATTGCCTTCAATAATGACATGGACGCCATACCGCTTGTATAATGAGTATGGAGATGTACCGGTATCTTCAGGTTTTTTTTCAGAGCCGAGACAAGCTCGTATGCATCATAGGGTGATATGATGCCCGCCATGTCTTTAATGCAAAGCGAATCTGCGCCCATTTCCTCGATTGTCTTTGCCTTTCCGACATAATAGTCAATATTAAATATAGGTCCTCCGAGTCTTTTTTCCGTCAACGAGTATGACAGGGTTCCCTGTATGTGCTTATTACATTTTTTGATTGCCTTGAAGGCTGCGATGAAATTTCTTTCATCATTCAATGCATCGAATACCCTGAATATTTCAATGCCAACTTCAGCTGATTTTTCTACAAATGCTTCCAATACATCGTCGGCATAGTTTCTGTAACCTACAAGATTCTGTCCTCGAAGAAGCATCTGAAGCTTTGTATTGGGCATCTTTGTTTTTAATAATCTTACTCTTTCCCAGGGGTCTTCGTTTAAAAAGCGAGTCATAACATCAAAGGTTGCACCTCCCCAGACTTCCATGGAATAAAATCCTATTTTATCCATTTTTTCAGCGATGGGAAGCATATCTTCTGTTTTCATCCTTGTTGCGAAGAGTGACTGATGTCCATCTCTCAGTGTAAGATCCGTAATCATTACAGGTCTATTTTCTGCCATTGTTAACCTCCTATCAAAATGTGTGAATTAGTATCATGCCTACTAAGAAAAATCAATGGAAAATTTTTCATAACTCTGTTATGTTATTACTATTCCACGGGATGTAGCTCAGTTCGGTGTAGAGCGCTTGCTTCGGGAGCAAGAGGCCGCTGGTTCAAATCCAGTCATCCCGACCATTGCACAATTTCTGTTTATGCAGAATTGTAAAATGGTCGGAAAAATTAATCTATTTTCTGCCGTGTTCAGTTCAAAATTTATTTGAGGTCTGCCAAAAAGAATGATTAAAAAATGGGAGCTCATAGACTCAAAAACTGAGAGGGATTACTCAATTTTCAAGATAAATTCTGTTCAGGCAATATCTCCGAGAACCAAAGCCACAGGTATGTATTATACAATTGAAACCAAGGACTGGGTGAACATTATCCCTGTAACAGCTAATAATGAAGTTGTTATGATAAAACAGTACAGGCATGGATCAAAAGAAATAGCACTTGAAATACCTGGCGGGCTTGTTGACGAGAATGATCCTGAGAAGGCTGCCTTGAGAGAACTTCTTGAAGAAACAGGGTACAGAGGTGAAACAATAGCACATCTCGGGACTGTAAATCCGAATCCTGCAATATTTAACAACCTTTGTCATACATATCTGGTGGAGAAGGCGAGAAAAGTTTCACCGAGGAATCTTGACTACGATGAGGACATTGAGGTAACTCTTATTCCATTGCCGGAAATTCGCTCTCTGATTAGCAGGGGTAAAATAAATCATGCCCTTGTGATAGTGGCTTTCCACTATTATTTTTTAAGAAAAGGATGTGTATAAATTATGGACGGTCTTAAAATTCCAGTCCTTTCCATTGTAGGAAGGGCAAAAACAGGAAAAACAACATTTATAGAAAAGCTTATACCATGTCTTATTGATAAAGGTTTAAAAGTAGCGATTATAAAACATCATCTCCATGATTTTGACTTTGATATACCCGGCAAGGATACATACAGACATAAAAAAGCCGGCGCTAGGACAGTCATTCTTTCATCGCCGGGAAAGATAGCAATGGTAAAAGATATTGAAAAAGATCTTTCTGTGAAAGAGATTCTCAATTGTTATATAGATGATGTTGATCTTCTTATTACGGAAGGATATAAAAAAGAGGAGATGCCGAAAATTGAAGTTTATCCGAGGAAAGAGGGCGTGGAGCCTGTTTGTATTGACGATGGGAATCTTATTGCCATAATAACAGATATTTCTTTTACCTCTCATATTCCGGTTTTTCTGAGAGATAATGTAGTTGGTGTTGCAGATTTTATAATATCAAAATTCGATTTGTTCAGAAGTGCCTGATGCCAATGGTTTTATATTGTCTGATTATTGGTTTAACCTGATTTTAATATCCCTGATACTGAGAAATATGATATATTCTTCAAAATTACCTCCAAGGATGTGCATATGATAGATGAAAAAATTGTTACCAGAGCTATAATAGAACGTTATTCCGAAAAGCTTTTATCATGTCTTGAGATCGATGTAGCTGTATGCGGTGCCGGACCTTCAGGCCTTGTTGCTGCATATTATCTTGCAAAAAAAGGATTTAAAGTTGCTGTTTTTGAGAGAAAACTTTCCATTGGCGGCGGTATGTGGGGCGGCGGTATGATGTTCAATGAAATTGTGGTTCAGGAGAAAGGAAAGTGCATACTCGACGAACTTGATATCTCAGCAAGATGTTATAGTGATGGTTATTATACTGTGGGGTCGATCGAAGCAGTTTCCGGCGCCTGTTATAAAGCAGTTAAAGCAGGTGCGATGATGTTTAATCTTATAAGTGTCGAAGATCTTGTGGTTCGTGAGCAAAAAGTTGCCGGTGTTGTAATAAACTGGACAGCAGTTGAGATGGCTTCGCTTCATGTTGATCCCCTTACGATCATGGCAAAGGCTGTTATTGATGCAACAGGGCATCCTCTTGAAGTGGTAAAAGTTTTTGAAAGAAAAATGAATGTAAAACTTAATACTCCTTCCGGCAAAATAGAAGGTGAAAAATCAATGTGGGCAAATGTTGCAGAAACCACAACACTTGAAAACACAAAGGAAATATTTCCCGGCCTTTATGTTGCGGGAATGAGCGCCAATGCAACTTTTGGTTCTTACAGGATGGGGCCTATTTTCGGAGGCATGCTTCTCTCCGGCAGACAGGTGGCAGACATTATAGCCGATAAGATCAAATGAAGAAAATTTTAACCATAGCAGGTTTTGATCCTTCAAATGGAGCAGGAATTACAAAGGATCTCGATGTATTTTCCTCTTTAGGGATCCATGGTATGTCTGTGCCAACTTGCATTGTAGTTCAGGGGCCCAAAGGTGTTCAAGATGTATATCCCACACCCTATGTACAGTTTTTTGAGATGCTTGATAATGTGGGAAAAGGATCACCCGTTGATGGCGTGAAAATAGGTGTTCTCTGGAACGAGACTTATATAGAAAGAATCCGTTCTTACTTGGATAATTTTGCTGAGGGCAATCCTGAAGTTGTTGTCGATCCTGTAATGATGTCAAAAAACGGGAAGGAACTTTTAACTGAAAAAGGTCTGAAGTCACTCATCGAACTTGTTTTTCCGGTGGCTGATGTTGTGACACCAAATATTCCCGAAGCTTCGTTTATTACCAGCAGAGAAATAAAAAACCTTGAAGATGTGAAATTGTGTGCAAAAGAAATATTAAATATGGGCCCCAAAGCTGTCATTGTAAAGGGTGGACACTTATCAGGAGAACCTGTTGATCTGTTTTTTGACGGAAAAGAATTTATTACCTGGAAAAAGCGCAGGCTTAACAGGGAGGTGCATGGCACTGGTTGTACGTTCTCTTCTCTTATAACCGCCTTTCTTATAAATGGATATGACAAAAGAGAAGCCTTTCTTGCATCGGAAAAAGCTATGGAAAAAGTGCTTGCCCATAGTTTCAGAATTGATGCTGACGGATATTTTTATGCATCTTCCAACATTATAGACAGCAGATACTCCGATAGGTGGAGTGTGCTTCACGCTATGAAGGAAGCTGGCGAAGCACTGACAAGGCTCAACATAAAGGAATTTGTGCCGGCAGTTCAGATGAATATGGGTTTTGCGATAAGAGATGCAAAGGGTATTGAGGATGTGGCTGCTTTTCCCGGTAGGATAGGTGTATATAATGGTAAGATTATCATTAAGGGCGAACCTGACTTTGGCGCATCATCCCATGTGGCAAGACTCATTCTGACCTGTATGAAATATTATCCTCATATAAGATCATGTGTGAGCATTAGATATGAAAGGGCAATTATTGAAAAGGCCAGAGAAGCAACAATGAAAATTCTCTTTTTTGATAGAAAATATGAACCGGAAAAAGTAAAGGAAGCAGAAGGTAAAAGTCTCGACTTTCTTACTGATGAAGTGTTAAAGGCAGAGCATGTTTTACCGGATATTATTTATGATTCAGGAGATATCGGCAAAGAACCCATTATAAGGCTTTTTGCAAGAGATCCCCTTGAACTTATAAAAAAAATGGAGATGATAAGACCATGAACAATCAATTGATTGCTGCGCGCAACGGGACCATTACAGAAATGATGGAACGTGTCGCCAGTGACGAAGGTGTTGATAAAAAGCTTTTATGTGAATATGTTGCCTCAGGGAAGGTTGCAATACTTGCCAACAACAGGCACCGGAATTTTATCCCCAAAGGCATTGGAAAGGGATTGACCGTAAAGGTAAATGCCAATATAGGCACATCAACGGAAAAGATAGACGTCAAGGTTGAGCTGGAAAAATTAAAGATGGCAAAGGCTGCCGGAGCTGATGTTGTAATGGATCTCAGCACGGGCGGCAATCTTGATGAAATCAGGAAGATATTTATAACAGAGGCAGGGATTCCTCTCGGTACGGTTCCGATATACCAGGCTGCTGTAGAAACTGTAAAAAAGAGGAAGGCAATCGTTAATATGGAGCCTGATGAACTTTTTGATATTATAGAACGTCATGGTGAGGACGGTGTGGATTTTGTTACTGTTCATTGTGGTGTTATACAGAGCTCTATCGAGCGGCTCAGGAAGCAGGGCAGGATAACCGATATAGTAAGTAGAGGTGGAGCTTTTCTTGCAGAATGGATGATTGTGAACAAAAAAGAAAACCCACTTTATGAGCAGTATGACAGGCTTATTGGAATTGCAAAAAAATACGATATGACATTAAGTCTCGGCGATGGATTAAGACCAGGGTGTATTGCTGATGCAACTGACAGAGGACAGATTGAAGAATTGATTATTCTCGGTGAGTTATGTGAAGAGGCAATAAAAAACGGAGTGCAGGTAATGGTTGAAGGGCCAGGCCATGTGCCGATAAACCAGATAGAAACAAATATACTCCTGCAGAAGAGACTTTGTAATGATGCACCTTTTTATGTTCTTGGACCTGTGGTGACAGATATTGCTCCCGGTTATGACCATATAACGTCAGCTATAGGAGGAGCTCTCGCAGGATATTACGGTGCTGATTTTTTATGTTATGTGACGCCGTCAGAGCATCTTGGCTTGCCTATGCCTGAAGATGTAAGAGAAGGGGTGATAGTAACAAAGATAGCTGCACATGCAGCTGACCTTGCCAGGGGCAATAAGGACGCCATTGAAAGGGACAGAAAAATGTCGTTATACAGGAAAGCCCTTGATTGGGAGGGACAAATCCAGTGCGCTATTGATCCTGATAAGATAAGGAGTTTTAGAAAGGAAAGAGATCTCCATAATGATGTATGTAGCATGTGTGGAGAATTTTGTTCAATAAAAATTATGAAGGATTATTTGAAGAAACCATAAAATATATTATTACTATGGCATAACTAAAATTAGCAATTTTATATTTTGTGAATTATTAACTGAAACAAACTTGAAAGTCTTGGAAAAATTATTTTACTGAATTTTATGTACTTGGATGTAAATGAAAATTCAACAAAGCTGGCAGAACCAGGTTTATACTGTATCATCTCTTACCTCACAAATAAGACAGTCCATTAACAGTCAATTCAGAAACATAGTTGTCCAGGGGGAGATTTCCAATTTTAAATTCTATCCTTCAGGACATCTTTATTTTACCTTGAAGGACGACAAAGCAATGATAAAGGCTGTGTTTTTCAATTATTGGGATAAGTATCCTGAAAATATGATAAGCGATGGTGCTGCTGTTATATGTCAGGGAAGAGTTGATTTATATGAAAAAAGAGGCGAATACAGGTTGCTTGTTGACGCAATAGAAAGGCAGGGCTTGGGTTTGCTGCAATTGAAATTCCAGAAATTAAAGGAGAAATTGCTCAGAGAAGGACTTTTTGAAGCAGAGAAAAAAAAGCTGCTGCCTTTATTGCCGAAGAAGATTGGTATTGTAACTTCACCGGCAGGAGCTGCTATAAGAGATATACTGAAGGTAATATATGGAAAATATGAAAACATGTCCGTATTAATATATCCTGTGAAGGTGCAGGGTGATGAGGCCTGTTTTGAAATTGTCGAAGGCATAGATTATTTTAACAGAACAAAGGAAGCTGATGTCATAATTGTTGGTAGAGGCGGAGGTTCCCTGGAAGACCTTGCACCATTCAACGAGGAAATTGTAGCCAGAGCGATATTTGCATCGGAAATACCTGTTGTATCTGCTGTGGGACATGAAGTGGATTTTACAATAGCTGATTTTGCTGCCGATGTAAGAGCGCCGACACCTACAGCAGCGGCAGATATTGTTGTAGGAAATAAAAGTGATTTTGTTGATGTAATTACTGATGCTGAAAGAAAACTTGAGAGGGCAATGAAGGCTATGCTTGAAAAATCAAGATTCCTTCTTTACCAGGAATCTATGGAGCTCAAGGAGAAAAAAAGTTTATTCACCGATTATCGGATGTATCTGGACGAACTGCTCGGCAACATAATTCATGGTTTTTCTTTATATTTCAGGAACAAAAAAGGACAGATCGAGACCCTTGCTCAAAGGCTGACAGATTTGAATCCGGATAATATCTTAAGAAGGGGTTACAGTATCACAATAAAAAAGGATACAAAAGAAGTTGTTTTAACTACCGGTCAGATTATCAGGGGAGAGGAATTGCTTGTAAAAGTTCACAAAGGTGAGATTGATTGTACTGTGATTGATAAACGCTTTTAGAAAGGCGGATATTTATGGGAAAACTTTTCATAGATAAAAGGTATTTTGCAGGAAGTGAAACAAGGTGGGTGAGTTTTGAAACTGATCCCAAACTGAAAAGAACAAAGAAAGATATATATGGCAAATGCGTTCCCTGCATTACCAATCTTTATGAACAACTTGTGGCAGGAAAAAGAGAGATTAAACTGGGCAGCGCTTTCAGCTGCTGGAAGATAGTGGTCTTAGTAAATAATATTGACGAATGCACCTTGTTTCTGTCTGAATTTGAGAGAGATATTCCCGAAGATGTTTATATAAAAGGAAGATTTGGCTCAGGTGATGCAAGTAAAAACACAAAAGTTATTGTCTTTAATACTGAGAACAAAAAGGAGAAAGAGCTTTTATATGAAAGACTCAAGGCCTGTGCAGAAAGGATGACCTTCTGTCCTGAAGTGTTTTATCATAAAGCCTGTGCGGATTTATATCATGAATTACTTGGGGACTGGAGGCAGTGGTCCAGAACAGCAACGGTGAAAAACCCTGCCATGATTAAACCTATTATTGACAGGATACGAAAAGTGTTGTACTGGGAAAAAGATATAGACCCACAGAAGGGCATATAACTGTAGTAATAAGATGAATGTTTGCCGCAAGAATGTTCTAAAAATTATGTAACGCTTAGGACCCATGTTGGCCATTATCTGATTGTCGAATTTAGCGGATTTACAATGCTAACTTGACCATATCTCTGGCCGAATATTTTAAACCGGGATTTGACAACTGCAGTGGGAACTTGTTCCAAGAACACACTGGCATAAATGCCATAGGTAAATTTTTAGAAAAAATCTAATGTTGATAATTCCGTGTTTTATCTGTTATGGAGATTATCAAATATCAAAGTATTTTATGTTTTTTTACCTTCTTTGTTATATCAAACTACTTCAAATTCCACATCCTACTATTCATGGTCAGTGCCTGAGGCAAACGTTTTCAGACCATCATGTTTTCTAAAAAAACCAGGTCTTATATGGTCAACGAGTGATTCAAAATTTTGCAACTACTACACACTACAAATAAAATAGATACACATAAACAATACAACTATTTCATACACTTATGTCACTGTCTGAATTTATTGTACCATCTCTGTTTCCAATACTCGTAATATAGTTACTGAGGCTACTAAATATGCTATAAGTAGATTGACAAAAACTTTTACATTTAATACATTATAAACAATGGAAGTGCCAAGGCGCCTGGTGGGTCTCCTGGTCTTCAAAACCAGTGCACGGGTGTAGAGCTCGTGGGTGGGTTCGATTCCCATGCACTTCCGCCATTAATAATTTCAAGTGGTTAACCAACTGATACTTAATAGCCGTTTAAATGAATTTGTTTTTGGTAGGGGATTTAATCCAATTTCTCAATCGCATTTCTTACACTTCCTTTAATGGTTTGCAAATAATTATCTGTTGTGGTCGGTCTTGTATGCCCTAAAATCTATTGTATAGAGTTATAATCAAATCTTGTGTATGACAATAAAAAAGACGTATCCTTTTATATCAAAATTATCATCAGAACCCCTGGCCAAAGGGATGAAAGAGAGGATACATAACATTCTTCATCCCTATGAAGCATTTTATATTTATGTGTTAATTCCAGAACAAAATAATGTGTGAATTACCCCTCAA
>CAYSBW010000053.1:0-14737 GCA_964429485.1 uncultured Syntrophorhabdaceae bacterium | reverse complement strand
ATAGATTGCTGTCCGCTGAGATCAATGCCCCAGTTGTCGTATTTCGGAAATTGCCATAACTGCGAGAAGGCAGGACGACTTAAAAAAATCCTGTTTTGATCATCAAGGATTGAAGCAGGTGCTCCACGGTCTTTCTGGATGTAATGGAAATTAAGATAGTATTCTGATCCTGCAGAAGGTTCTACCCCTATTTTTGCCCAGATACCATCCATTCTGGTGTATGAATTATTTCTCTTGCCACCACCCTCAAGGACATAGGATGGATTTGAGTTGGGAGCTTTGTAATTAACTCTTGTTAATCTAGGTTCATAATCTCCTGACATAAGCCAGCCACTTCTTTCCTGATGGTCATAGCTCAGCCAATAATTGATCTTTTTTACCTTCATACCATGCCAGAAGGTAAAACGACGTGATTCATAATCTCCGGCTTCTAATAAAGCCCCTATTGCAGGACGTTCTGTGGCTTTTTTAGTAACTATATTGATAACTCCGGCAAGACCGTTAGGACCGTACAGAACAGATGATACACCCTTCTGCACCTCTATTCTTGCTATATTATCCGTAGGAATACTGTTGAGATCAAGACTTCCATAATTTGTCTCATAGAAAGGTACACCATCTATCAGAACAAGAGCTTTGCTCTGGTCCAGTCCATGAATATTTACATAAGGGTTATCTTTACGTCCTGTAGTTACTGAAATGCCCTGAACATGAGACAGCGCTTCAGAAACAGTCCTGCTGTTCGTTGCAGCAATATCTTCAGCTGTTATCTCATTAATTTGAGTGACTTCCTGAGCAACAGGAAGTTTGTCTCCTGTGACATAAAGTTCACCGAGGCTGAAAGGCTGGTAATCTTTTTGCTGGGTTTTGACAGAACTGACATCTTTCGTTGCTGTCTGTCCACCAGTTTTCCCGGCTTCATCTGCAAAAACATTGGTTATGCTGAAAGTTAAAATCAACAGAACCGGTAATGTTAACAAGATACGCTTCATAGATCCTCCTCTGAATAGTTCTACAGCCGAATCTAAATAAGATCGGCTATTTTTCAAATATAATTTCTATACAGAATAATTTAAGATAAATCAAGTAATATTATGAAAGAAATTATAGTAATATTACCAAATAAGTAAAATAATAACTGATATTATCTTTTATGATATGCAGGGCGAAAAAGGCGTCTGGCAATATCACGCAGTTCAGGCGAGCAATCGGCTGCCTTATACTCATTATTTGCAGCCATATTCTGCCAGAAAGGCGGGAGTCCTGACATTCTCTGAGTCATACCTCCTGCTTGATCTTCCACTGCGTAAAGAACTTTTTTTATGCCTGTATTTATAATACGAGTCAGACACATGGGGCAGGGTTCTACAGAGGTATACAGTACAAGTCCTGCCATCTTCCTTGTTTCTGGAGTGGAAGGACTTCCCCTTCCTCCCTTTCTTACAGCTTTAACCCTTTCTTCAAATCTGTTGAGCAAATCCATTTCTGCATGGAGGTCGCTGCGGAAATATGGTTCAAATTGACGGTTGTGCCCAAGTTCTACAATTTCGCCTGTAACTTCCCTGACAAGACATGCTCCTATTCCTCCATTTTCTTCACGACTTCCCTTAACTGCTTCCTTAAGAGTAACCAGAATGAAAGGGTCATCAGGATATAAGGGGTTTGCAACAAAACTGTCCACTTGTTTTTCAATTTTGTTGAGTTCGACAAGCCATGCATTTTTCCTGTTTTCTTGAGCAGAACTGCATATAGAGACTATACAGCAGGTTAGTAAAAAAATAATAAACACTAAATATTTTTGCATACTATACGGTTTAAAGAAATTCATTGTCATTAGCTCCTTAATTTGTATTAACTTCAAAGATGAATTTTTTTATTTTTCTACAGTTTCCCTTGTAGGGAAGGGAAACATGCCTTGCGTTCAACACCCTCTCCGACGTGTAGTACTTTTACATCAATCCCGTAAGTGTCGCGCATGTTTTTTTCAGTAATGACTTCTTCCGGTGTACCTTGCTGAATAATATGACCATGGTTCAGTATTGCTACCTGACTTGCCATTAAAAAAGCATGATCAGGGAAATGAGATGCCATAATAATAGCCATGCCTCTTTCAGCAAGTTCCCGAACAACACGCAGTATCTTCATTTGATTTCCCATATCCAGATGAGATGTAGGTTCATCGAGGACCATAATTCGAGGTCCCTGTGTAAGAGCCCGTGCAATAAGAGTGAGTTGCCATTCCCCGCCACTCAGGGTTGTGCAGGGTCTCTTGGCAAGAGGGAGAATCCCTACAGCTTTCATGGACGCATAGGCGATTTCAATATCTTGTGTTGACGGAGATGAAAATACATTCAGGTGAGGAGCTCTTCCCATAACAACAATGTCCTCAACAAGAAAAGGGAAAGCCGATGTCTGGCTTTGGGGCACATAGCCAAGTTCCTGTGCCACGTCTGCAGCTTTAAGCCGTGATATGTCATTGCCATTTATAAGGACTCTTCCGAATCCGGGATTGAGAAGACCGCTTATGCACTTTAGAAGGGTGGATTTACCTGTTCCGTTTGGCCCTAATAGGCAAAAAATTGTTCCTGGATTAACAAAAAATTCTACTTTCTGAAATACGGAATCTGCTTTATTACCGCTATATGAGAAGGAAAGCTGTTCTATGAATAGACCATTTTTCATTTATTACCATCCTGATCTGTTTTTTCTGAGCAGATAGGCAAAGATAGGCGCTCCCACAATTGCTGTAAGTATGCCTATCGGTATCTCCGATTCCATTGCTGTTCTGGCAATAGTGTCTACAACAACAAGATAGATAGCGCCGATAAGTGTAGTCGCCGGAAGAAGTTTTTTATTGTCTGGTCCAACAAGTATTCTGCCTATATGGGGGATAACAAGTCCTATCCAGCCAATGATGCCGGAAATAGATACAGCGGAAGCTGCTATAATTGTGGCGCAGACAATTATAACAGCCCTTACGCGTCCTGTGTCTATACCGAGTGAACGTGCTTCCTCCTCTCCCATGGCAAGAAGATTGATACGCCATCTGATCAGTAGCAGAACTGTTATGCTTGCGAGCATTATAGGGCCGGTAATAATCATGTCCTTGTTGGAGGCATTATTGAGTGATCCGAGCATCCAGAAAACTATGGAAGGCATCTGATTCACGGGATCGGCAATGTATTTAAGCAGCGATGTGGCAGCAGAGAAAAGAGCTCCCACTATCATTCCGGATAGAACGAGCATTAAAACAGGTGTTGTTCTGTAAACTCTGCTCAGGCTATAAGTCATAAGCACTGCAAGGAGGCCGAAAAGAAAGGAAAAAAGCTGTACATAATAAATTTTTCCGATAAATAGAATGGCCAGAGCAGCGCCAAGGCCTGCGCCTGAAGAAACACCGAGTATGTGCGGTGAAACAAGGGGATTTCGAAAGAGCCCTTGAAATGCAGCGCCAGAGACAGAAAGCCCTGCACCAACAAGGAGCCCTGCAAAAAGTCTTGGAAGACGGACATTAAAGATAACCGATTCAAGGGTAGGGCTCCATGTTTTTTCAATCGGAAAAATGCCTGACAATAGTATACGGACAACTTCATAGGGATGAATATTCAACTGACCGGTCATGAGAGCTGTTATTGAAACAGCTGCAAGTAACAGAACGAGACAAACTTGGAGCTTAAAAGGTTTAATAAGGATACCATTCTTTTTGTCCTGATGCATTTAACACCTACTTGCTTGCCGAGTTGCCTGTAAACCTTATGCCAAGTTTTCCGGCAAGAACTGCCTTTGCCATGTCACGGTTTAAATTAAAGTCCATTATTACCTTGTAAAATTTTTGCACTTCTTTTACGAGATTAACATCCTGGAAAAGTTGAGGATATGCTGTTTTGGCAAGCCAGAGGGGATAGAGTACTGCAGCTTCTGCTGTAGGACGGTCCCAGATAAATACACCGACGGGTTGTTTATAAACTCTTTTATTCTGAACAGCTTTGATAGCTTTCCATTTTTGATCTTTGTACATATCTGCAGGATCTCCTGAATCTATGATTAATATATCAGGATTCCAGCCGAGCACTTTTTCCATGGACATTTCTATAAGTCCGGAGTGGAGACCTTCTTTTACTCCGGCAGAATTGACGTTTGCCGCAGCGTCGATGCATCCGGCAATATCAATGCGTTCGTGCATAAATGTATCTCCGCCCAGAGTAACAAGATGGTTTGGGCCGTATCCGTTAAAGACCTTTTTTCGTTCTGATTTTGGAATATTTTCTGTACGTGATTTAATAAAGCTTATGGTTTTTTCAAGATAAGAAATATATTTTTCAGCCCTGGCGTGTTTATCAAAAACATCAGCGTAAAAGAGTATTTCTTTTTTTAAAAGCGGCAATCCATGATCCATATTGCTTTCCGTATAAGCAACCGGTATTTTTGTTTTCTTTTCCACGATTGTTCCGTCAAAAGTTCCTGCAATGACAAGTTGGGGATCAGATGAAAGCAGCTCCTCTATATTTACATGACCGCTTGTGCTCCGAGGAGCAGGTAATTTTTTAATAGAGGGGTCAAAATTAAGAATGAGTTCAGAGTTTCTAAGAGCCAATGTGACAGCGCACAATTGTTCTCTGGCACCCAATATATAGGCAATTTGACCGGTAGGGCCTCCAAAGAGAGCTACCCTTGTGAGTTGATCCGGGATTTTAATCTGCCTGCCTGTCATGTCGGTTATTGAACGAAAAGCTGGTTTTTTTGCAATAGTCTGTCCTGCAAAGAGCGTAAGAACGATGGCAAGTGCGGATATGCACAAAATTATTTTTAATTTCATTTCAAATCTCCTTTTATTGTATTTATTATTACCTTTTGTTTTTAAATGCCTGATATAACAAGGAATTTAATCCTCTAAAACTTCTTTATTTAAATTTCTGACAGTTTTCTGTTACTTATAACCTGGTATGTCTGGTAATTCCTGATGGATTTTTCAATACTTTCAGTACTGCCAATACTTTCAATCAATTTATCCGGGTTGCTCACATGATGTGACATTATGATGTTTGCTTTGTATTTTATCAGTACATCAGGAATAATGGATGCACTTGCTCCATATATACACCTGATTCTGGCAGAATCGGCGTAGCGCAACAGATTGTCAATGGTGTTGTTAACAATGGTAGAGGCTGTAATAACTGCAACGTCAGAGATGCTGAGCAGTTTTTCGTCTTCATTTGCTCCATGAATAAAAACCGGTTCATGGTTGTCTTTTATATCTTCATTGACAAGCATCTCCGGTAAGGATTGGGGTGGCCTCATATCTGCTATGTGCAGTTCCCTGCATTTTCCAAGGATATGCTGAGTCATGCCTCCATAGCCTATCAGAGTTACCATGTCATCAGGTTTTAATATAAAACGCATACAATCTTCTTCGGATATAATATGAAATCCTCTCTCTTTAATTGATTCACAGGTAAGAAATGGTTGTGAAAGTGCGCTCATGGCTGCAACAGCAATCGACCTTAATTGAATAATATCGGAATCAACAAATTTGTCAGCGATATCCATCAAATTTAATCCATGCAGTTCATCAATAATGGCCGGGTCAACTTCTTCATTTTGATGCACATTGTGTTGACCTGAAAATCTGAAAGCTGTTCCACAGAATTTTTGGGTTCCTATGATGATTGTCCATCCGGATGAACCGTCAATCCGAACCAATTGTACTGGTTGAAGTTTTTTCTCAGCGTAAAAAGCTTTAAGTAAATTTAAAGTTTCTTTTAATATCATCCCTAATGTTTACCTCAAAATGTAATTTGTCGATCTGACTGCTGAGAACCTGTCTTTAAAGCAATCAGGAAGAGTGTTGTTATTAATTAGTACGGAAAATATACTTGACACAAGATTATTGGTATGTCAAGTATATTAAGTTATTATAAGGTATTATTAGGTAGTTATATTAATATAATGTAATTTAAATCCTATAAAATAGATTATAAGTGATAGGAAAATACTATGAATAGAGATTTTACTGAAAAAATAGATTCCCATGAACCGGCATTGTCAGTCAGAAATCTGAGTTTTGGTTATGGACAGAGGATTGTTCTACAGGATATAAGTTTTTCTGTAGAAAGAGGAACTATTTGCGGTCTTCTCGGCCCTAATGCCTCGGGCAAAACTACGCTTTTAAAATGCATAGATGGTGTTTATACCCCCAAAAGTGGTTCTGTTCATGTTCAGGGGTGCGCTGTAGAAAAGCTCGCGAGAAAGGATATGGCAAAGCTTATGGCTGTAGTACCTCAACAAACAACAGTTGTTTTTTCCTTTACCTCGTTGCAGATGGTAGTTATGGGCAGGGCAGCTCGTTTAACGAAATTCAGGCTTCCTTCAACTGATGATTATTCTGAAGCTGAATCTGCAATGGATGGGCTTGGCATTGCTGACCTTGCAGGACGGTTTTTTAATGAATTGAGTGGAGGGGAAAAGCAACTTGTTCTTCTTGCAAGGGCACTTTTTCAAAATACCGATATTCTTCTTCTTGATGAACCTACATCTCACCTTGATTTTAGAAATCAATTCATGCTTATGGATGTTATTCTAAATGTGACAAAGAAAAAAAGACTTGCAACTGTAATCAGCCTTCACGATCCAAACCTTGCTGCCAGATATTGTGATTGCATGGTAATGTTGAAAGGAGGGAAACTCTATAAGTCAGGATTAAAAGATGCTGTTTTTCATCATGATATACTGGAGCAGGTCTACGGCATGAAAGTCAGGATAGAAAATACATGGGATGGAACATCAGTTGTAGTCCCTGGTCGAAAATTGGATGTATATGAAGCATCATAGGCTGAGCATAATTATTGCAACTCTAATTCTCTGTGGAATCGTTATTGCAGCTCTGCTTATGGGGCGTTATCACATAGGTCCGGCAACTTTTGCACAGATACTCATTTCTGCTGTAAAAGGGGACAACAGTAATGCAACTCTGGCAACATCTTCCATGGTTCTTTTTTCAGTACGGTTGCCCCGTGTAATTGTTGCTGTAATGGTTGGCGCAGCGCTTTCAGTTTCAGGAGCAGTATTTCAGGGTCTTTTTCGGAACCCCCTTGTATCTCCCAGTATACTCGGTGTCAGTTCAGGGGCAAGTTTCGGCGCAGCCCTTGCTATTTTTTTTGCCGGTACTTCAGAATGGGCAATAGGTTCATCTGCTTTTTTGTGGGGACTTTTAGCTGTATTTCTTGCCTATCAGATCGGCAGGAAGGGAGGCAATTCTGTAACCAGTCTTGTTCTTGCAGGTGTAATAATTTCTTCATTATTCACCGCAGGAGTTTCTTTTCTAAAATACAGGGCAGATCCCTACCAGCAATTGCCTGCTATTGTTTTCTGGACAATGGGAAGTTTCAACAGTGTCGTATGGTCAGGGGCAGCAAAGGCATCCTTGCTTATAGCATTAGGATTGTTTGCAATTTTTATGCTCCGTTGGTGGCTTAACCCAATGGCTCTTGGAGATGAAGATGCTACCACTCTCGGGATTGATGTTCCCCGTGCAAGATTTATTTATATACTGATCGGTACTCTCATGGTTGCAGCATCTGTTTCTGTTTGTGGAAATGTAGGTTGGGTAGGTCTTGTAGTACCTCATATGGCAAGAATTATTGTTGGATCAGACCATGATTCACTCATACCTTTCTCAGGTATTCTTGGCGGTATATTCATGCTTTTCATGGATACTCTTGCGCGAGTGCTGCCTGGAGGTGAAATACCTGTAGGCATATTAACCTCTCTTATTGGTGCACCCTTTTTTGCCTATTTATTAATTACTAATGAACACAAAGGAGCGTGGCACAGTTAAAGCAACATTACAGACTGTCTGCTATTGCATATAATATTTTGTCCTGAAAGGACTTGATCAGAATATTGTTGAATTTGAAAGGAATAAAAATGGATAACATAGTATGGAATTCAAGGGGTTACAAAAAATTTGATAATGAAAGAGCTGAGGAATATACACGTATTGCCAACGAAGTTTTTTCTCCAATCTATTCTGCCATAGCAGATCAGATTATAGGCTTTTGTTCTGTAACGGACGGTTTGTGTATTGATATTGGTAGCGGAGCTGCAAATCTTTCCGTAGAAGTGACAAAAAAGACCAATCTGATAACATATGCAATGGATTTTTCTTCAAATATCTTCCCCTTTGCCAAGGAAAATATAAAAGCTTCAAAGCTTTTTGACAGAATAAAGCCCATTATTGGTGACGTTCATCGAATGTGTTTCCGGGATGGTATTATGGATCTTGCTGTAAGCAGAGGTTCAATGCGTTTCTGGAAGAATAAACCAGCAGCTTTTCGTGAGATCAGAAGAATTCTAAAACCTGGTGGAAAAGGTTATGTTGGTGGTGGTGCAGGTTCGGCAGAATTGAGTGAAGAGGTAGGCAGGAGAATGAAAGCAGTTAATAAAGAATGGAATCAAAGACCTAAATTCAAATACCGTCGTAATGATATTCCTTATTTTGAAAAAGTTATGGAGAAAGCAGGATTTAATCACTTCAAGATTATTAATGATGATTCAGGCTTCTGGGTTTATCTGGAGAAAGAAAAGTGACAGGAAATATCTCAGAAAGAATGAAGAATTCAGGATTTAATTTTATTATGAAAAAATTATGTTTTATCTTTTTCATCATTGTTTTTATTTTTCCCCCATTATACAGTGAGGCCTCCCGTCAAAAAACAAAAAGAGTTAAAGACCGCATAGGGAGGTCTGTTAATGTGCCTGTTGATCCACAGAGGATTGCTTGTTTTTTCGGTCCTTCATATGAAAAGGTTTTCCTCCTGGGGTCAGCTGACAAAGTGGCTGTTATGTCCATCAATCAGCCTCCATGGTCGCAAAAATTGAATCCTGCACTTAAAAAGATAACAGTCATGCCTTCATATTCTGATCCTGATGTTGAAAAAATTATTTCCATGGGGATTGATCTTGTTTTTTACTGGCATTTTGACCAGCAGATAAATAAAATTTCTGCAGCAGGAATACCGGTTGTATGTCCGGCATCAAATAAAAGACTTCCTAAAACCTTAAAGCAATTTATAGAGAGTTATAAAGATGATATGCGTTTTTACGGAGAAGTTCTCGGTGAAAAGGCAAAGAAAATTGCTCATAATTATTGTGCCTACTACGATGAGCGAATGAAAAAAATATTTAATGTCACGTCACGAATTCCAACAAGTAAAAGACCAAAGGTATATTATGTCAGCGGAAGAAATGTTTTTGGTACACAGGGAAGGTATTCACTTGGACACTGGCTTGTGGAAATGGCAGGGGGAACCTTTGCATCCAGGGAAATGGATACTTATTTTGCTGAAGCTTCCATGGAACAGATTATATCATGGGATCCGGAAGTAATTATTCTTGGCGGATTTATACCCACTGATGCTGTATCTACTGATCCGCGCTGGCAGTTAGTCAGGGCAGTAAAAGAGAAAAAAATCTATAAATGTCCTGAAGGAGTATTTCTCTGGGGTCATGGAAGCAGTGAAGTTTTCCTTTTTGTAATGTGGCTTGCTAAAATTCTTCATCCTGATCAATTTCTTGATATTAACCTTGAGGAGGAAGTAAAAAATTATTATTCCAAATTTTACAATTATAAACTTAGTGATGATGATGTAAAAAGGATATTAAACCGGATTCCCCCAGAGGGTTTTGAGAAGTTTCTAATACGCAGCCCATGAAGATCAACTCGTAACCTTAAGGAGCAGCCATAAATAATTTTTGTATCAGAGATGCAGGGATGTTTTTTTAAAAAACCCTTGAGAGCCAGAAGGTTCAGATTTGTTTCTTAACACTGTTTCTTCAATCAAATAATTGCCGGCATTCAAAGTTTTTAAGCGGGTAATTTTTGTGAAACACCAGTTTTTTTAGCCCATTTTATTCAGCATTAATCCGGCTTGCGGAAATCTAAACGATTCTATATAATTGATAGATTCTATAAATTGAAATAATGGTTTATTTCCGATATTGGGTAAAATTTTATAGTTTTTAAAGCTGGAGGTTAAAATAATACTGTCATGTAAAACCGCGCCTACCCTCAGACTTCGTTTATGGCTGGAGACAGAGGAAGGACTTTTTTTTGGAGCAGGGAGGGCTCAACTTCTTGAGAGAATTGACCAGTATGGTTCCCTGAAGCGTGCAGCAGAAGAACTTGGAATGTCTTACAGAGCAGCCTGGGGTAAAATAATGAAGACAGAAGAGGTTCTTGGTTTCAAAATTATAGAGAGGGGAGGAGCCAGCAATAAGGCTGGATATCAGTTGACTGAAGATGGAAGAATGATTCTTGAAAGATTCAAGCAATGGTTTGCTGAAGTTGAGAATGAAGCGCTTAAAAAAGCTTCTGAAATTTTTCCCTGGCAGATAAAGAGTTTTGATGAATCAAGACTGAAAGATTCAAATGCTAAAGAAGAAGGCTAATTCATTGAAGGTACAAAGCATTGTATACTGTATTATTTTTTATTTAAATATTGAAACAGCGTTAGCGGAAATGAACTGTTTTTTTATTAACATGAAAAAAATTAGAATATAAAATCCAATGCAAGGAAAGTTTCCCTTAAAGCTCTTCCATTAATGACATTTCCTTTCTGTTTGTAATCTGTCTATTCCGATCTATTCGAACACCGAATCCTTTTTTATCCGAACGGTTTTTTTATGATCCTTTCCCTGCAGTCTCTGCTTTATAAAAGTTTTCGATCTAAGTCAAGGTTAAATATATTTTTCTCATAGATTATTCTCCTTTCATTATGACCTTATAGGCATTATGAACCACCCTGTCACATATGGCATCTGCAAGAGTGGGATCTCCTATAATATCTTGCCATGTATCTATAGGGAACTGACTTGTAAATTACAACTGTTTTTCTACCACCCATTATAATTACAGACCTCTTCTCATACAATTCGCTGATCAGGTTAAAAAACATATTGGCCTCTTTTTTTCTCTATAGGCGAATATCCTATTTCATCAATAATGACAAGATCCGACTTGAGAATCCTGTTTATTCTGAAGGCGGACATCTTCTGAATGTCAGCGGTCTTCAAGAGTTTGATCAGCGCTGTCATGCGCTCAAAACTGACAACATATCCCTTTTCCACTGCAGGGCTATCGCCAGATGGGTCTTGGAATGAAGACGGTACAGGCATAATAATGTATTCTGTGGAAGATCTGGTAAATGAACTTATTGCACATGAAGTATCAAACACACTGCCCTCCTTTCTGGATACCATCTCCCTTATTGATCTTCTTATTGTAGATGAACTGGGATACCTTTCTCTGTCAAAACAATCTGCAGCCCTTTTCTTTAAACTTATATCGAAGAGATATAGAAAAGACCTCTGTAATTATTACTTCCAATAAACCCTTTGAAGAGTGGGGAGATATATTTGCCGATGATGTGGTTACCGCTGCCATCCCTTTTTAATCCAGAGTAAAAGCTATAGATTAAAAGAGATGATGGGCAGAAAAAAGGAGCAATAAAAAAATGAAAGGATTAAAAGATAAGGGTTTATGAAAACAATGGGTGGACTAAAATTGGTGAAAAAAGTGGATCAGTTTTGATGATAATTGACATCTCCTTTATCGTAGTTTTCCTAAAGGTTACCCAACTCTAATCCCATCAAGGTGATGTATTTCTGTTTAGAGTGCCTGGTGTATTTCTACCTGGAGATGGTGGTGGAATTCAGCTTATAGTTTACAAATGTTCCGGCTGTACTGTTATCCAGATACCTCGAAATCTGGTTAAAGGATAAATTTAATCCTGGCAATCTTGTATTATGCACCGATTGTTACATTTATTCCTACATAAAGGTATAAATAGAGATAAAATAAAGATCCAGGATTTTTTTGATGTGTTGCTTTTTATCTGTCATTGTTTTTATTTTTGTCAGAGTCAGGAGTGTACAGTAATTTATTAACACCTGCAAAAAGAAGTGCCAATATAAGTAGAAAAGGTAAAATTAATAGCTTAATTTTACCTTTTCTACTTCGGAGATATTGTGATTTATCATACTTTCCAATTCGTGCCTGCCACGGCGTAGCCGTGGATTATTTCTTGTTTGTTCCAAGCATTACAAAGATATAGGAAGTTGATCAGCGGAGTCGGTTTGTCAAATCCTTTACTTCCTCAACATCTTCATACATTGGTATGCTTTTAAATTTAATAGAATTGAAATCTATTTTTTTAAGATCAATTTTACGGAGGTTGAAGTTGTCGTAGGTTCTGAAATAAAAGATCCTGTTTGTTAAATCACGATAGGACGACCATTGAGTTGTCTCACTGGCAATAATTTTTCCATCTTTATCCCTGTCAACTACCATTCCCCTTACAATATGAATGGTACTGACTATATGTTGTGCAAGATTAAGTAATTCAGCAGCATTTTTTTGCTGATCCGCAAAATGTGTTGTAACAGCAAGCCTTACAAACCTACTTGGTGGTGTTATGTCTCCAGGAAGCCCCCACATACCGGCACCATGTCCTGTGGGTCTGAGGTTTATTCCTGCAAAATTTTTCTCTTCAAGTGCTTCAGGTGACATGCCGATATAATTGCGTAAGTTATTGACCATCCAGGGGAAATTGGGAGAATTTGTCATGACTCCAAGGGGATTATCATATACATGGGGCTCTCCATTATCATATTCGATGACAACAGATGAGCCCGTAGCATCGTATACAGCAGAATGAAGTGGAACGGTCATACCCAATTTGGCCAGATAGAATCCAAAAACCTTGACTTTTTTGATAGATTTTTTTACTTCATCGACAGTTTTGAAATTCCCAAGGATCCATGAACCTAATATGCTGTGAGCAAGGGCCATTTTGGTTTCGCCGGACTCTATTTTTTGCCATTTTGTATCTGCTTCGTACCATAGTGCGCTAAAAGCCAGGCCGTTTTCGTTAAGACCATCAGTTATGAGAGATTCATCTCCAAAAACATTACTTGCCACGTATCCATATCTGGTTTTCCAAGTGATACCGGTTTTGTTGTTCGGCGCCGGGCTTGTGAATGCCTTTCCACGTGGTACAACTATCAATCCATATTGTGCATCAACACCAAATTCCATAGTTCTTGCACTGATAATTGTACCATCTTTGGCAATAACCTTAAACACTGAACAGGCATCCGATGCTTTAGTAAAACAAAAAGAAATAATGGTTGTTAATAATACGAGGACGATAGTTAAAGTCTTACCCATCATTTTATTTTATAAACCTCCTTAACATAGAATTAAAATGATTTTTCATAAATGATTTGATTGATAATGTCAATACACTATGTCAGTATTTTTTTATTTTATTCTTTTTAAGTAAATATTTACGGCAATTAATTGAACTATATTTATCATCCATCCTTTTTATCAGATTTAATAAGATTTCAAAATTTTAAAATGTCATCTTAATTTAGTATTTTGCACTGTCTTTGCGAGTTATAATCAAATCTTGTGTATGAGAATAAAAAAGACGTATCCTTTTATACCAATAAAATTATTAGGACCCCTTACCAGAGGGGTGAAACGGAGGATACGCCTTATGAAGAATAATGAACCTGTTGATACAAAAAAGCAAGAAAAAGAAGAACCGAAATCCATACTGGAACAGCTACTCAGAGAAGGTGCCAGAAAGTTATTGCAGGCAGCCATAGAGCATGAAGTTGCAGAATATATCTCCATATTCTCAGAAGTAAAAGATGAAAATGGCAGACACATGATTGTCCGTAACGGATTTCTCCCAGAACGTTCTCTCCTTACCGGTATCGGACCAATACCCGTCAAACAACCCAGAATCAGAGATAAGCGGGAAAGCAAGGAGGTTTTCACCAGCGCCGTCCTTCCCCGGTACATGCGACGCATCCCTTCTCTTGACAACCTTATTCCAACATTGTACCTGAAGGGCATATCAACAGGGGATTTCACCGAAGCACTGTCAGCTATCTTGGGAGAGAATGCAAAGGGATTATCGGCAAGCACCGTTGTCCGACTCAAACGACAGTGGGAAGAAGAATATAAGACATGGACAGAACGTGATCTATCAAATAAGCGCTATATTTACTTCTGGGCTGACGGCATATACTTTAACGTAAGGCTTGAAGACCCTGAGAATAAAAAGCAGTGTTTTCTTGTTGTCATAGGTGCCCAGGAAGACGGAACCAAGGAACTTATTGCCGTCCTTGACGGATACCGTGAAAGTAAACTCTCATGGACTGAACTTTTGTTAGATCTCAAACAGAGAGGTCTTTCTGAAGGACCAAAGCTTGCCATAGGCGATGGCGGTCTTGGATTGTGGGCAGCTATAAGGGAAACATATCCTGAAACAAGGGAACAACGCTGCTGGGTTCATAAGACTGCAAATATCCTTGATAAAATGCCGAAAAGTGTGCAGCCCAAGGCAAAAGAAAAGATTCATGATATTTATCTGGCCCCTACAAAGGAACAGGCCCTTGTTGCTTATAATGCTTTTAATTCCGTTTATGGTACAAAGTTTGAGAAAGCCTGTGAGTGCCTTATGAAAGATAAAGACGTTCTCTTTACTTTCTATGATTTCCCCGCGGAACACTGGGTACATATCAGATCGACCAATGTTATCGAATCGGTCTTTGCAACAGTAAGACTGAGAACCGACAAGACAAAAGGATGCGGATCAAGACTTGCTACCCTTACAGAGATGGTCAAGTCTTTTAAGACAACCTCCAACAGTTTTTAAGTGGTTTG
>CAYSBW010000052.1:0-14898 GCA_964429485.1 uncultured Syntrophorhabdaceae bacterium | reverse complement strand
GAGGTCAGCTGCCACAATCGTTGGAGGTCTGATGTTGGGTCTTAAAAGAAAAACAATCGTGGAGTTTTCATTTTTACTGGCCATACCAACCATGCTAGCTGCAACAGCCCTGGATTTACTTAAAAACGCATCCGCGTTTTCATCATCACAGATTAATTTTTTATCTGTAGGTTTTATTCTTTCTTTTATATTTGCCCTGCTGAGCGTAAAATTTCTTCTCAACTTTATAAAACATCATTCATTTATAAGTTTTGGCATCTACCGGATTATCATTGCTCTGTCTTTCTGGGTGATGTTAAGTTTCACATAGTATACTCTATAAATCAAAATACTTGTTTTAAGACCTGATATCATGACTGCATATAGCATGGTCAGCATTAGATGGACAAAATTAAGAATTGAAAACCAGGCCTATTTAAGAAACAACTTAATTATTAAAAAACCTCCGATAAGCAAAACTGTGAATAAAATTGCCAGCTTATTGAAATATTTATCAATCCAGACAGTAATAGGCTCACCGAACTTCCAGATTATACCGGCCACAAGAAAAAAACGCAGGGAACGTCCTACTGCAGATGCAAAGATGAATTCAAGGAAATTTATCTTACAGACTCCTCCGGCAATAGTAAAAACCTTGTAGGGAATGGGTGTAAATCCAGCGGTAAAAACAGCAAGAAAGGCGTTTTCATTATATTTTCCCTGTACAATATTAAATACATTTATTGTAAAACCTGGAATATAATCAAGAAAAAATCTGGCAAAGGCACTGAAGTCACCATTGGCATCGTACCATAGCAGGTATCCTATTCCATATCCGAGAACCCCTCCCAGTACAGACCCCAGTGAACAGACAAAGGCATACTTGAAGGCTCTGGTTGGAACAGAAACCGCCAGTGCTATCAAAAGCACGTCAGGAGGAACAGGAAAAAATGAACTCTCTGCAAAAGCAAGAAAAAACAATGCGGGAGTCCCGTAGGGTGTGTGTGCCCAATGGAGAACCCAGTCATAAAGTCTGCGTATTATATTAACCTTCATTCACGTCCCTCTTACATTAAAAGTGCTTTTCCGACATTGTTTTAAGAGCCTGAATACGTTCTTCAAGAGGCGGGTGTGTCATGAAAAGTCGCCGTATGCCATGCTTTACACCACCTGAAATTCCAAATGCTGCCATCTGGTCCGGCAGATGAGGCTGATTAACAGATCTGCGTAATTTTTCAAGGGCTGCTATCATTTTTTCACGCCCTGCCAGCCCGGCACCACCACTGTCAGCACGGAATTCTCTTTGACGACTGAACCAGAAAACTATAATACTTGCAATTATACCAAAAATTATCTGTGCTATAATTGACATAATATAGAAAGCAGGTCCATGACCCCTTTCAGTTTTAAAAACAACACGATCAACAATATGACCGACAACCCTGGACAGCACAATCACAAAAGTATTGACAACACCTTGTATGAGAGCAAGTGTAATCATATCACCATTAGCAACATGACTTATTTCATGGGCAAGAACAGCCTCTGCTTCTTCACGGTTCATTGCCCTTAACAATCCTGTACTTACCGCTACAAGAGCATTGTTTCGACGCATTCCAGTGGCAAAGGCATTCAGATCAGGTGAATCATAGATTGCAACCTCAGGCATTCCAATACCAGCCATTTCTGCCTGTTTTGACACTGTACTTACAAGCCAGCCTTCAGTCTCATTACCCGGGGAAGTAATGACCTGTGCACCTGTAAGGCGTTTTGCAGTCCATTTTGATATAGCCAGAGAAATAAAAGATCCACCGAATCCAAAAACAGCAGCAAAAACAATCAAATTTTTTAAATCAAGTCCCACTCCCTGTTCATCAAGTATCCTGTCAACACCCAACAGACTCAATACTATCGAGAGAAGAATCACAATCGCCAGGTTGGTAACAATAAACAAAAAAACTCTCTTAAACATAGGGAACCCTCTTATTTTAAATATTTTTTACTCCGCAAACTGCTTGCAGCGAATTTAATGAGTATAGCATCTTATTAAAGAACGTGGCAATGCAAAAGCTTACATCAGATTCCGTATACCCTGAATAGGAAAATAAAATAAGATTGACAGAAAAAGTCTTTCATTATATATGAGAATACATAATCAAATTTTATTAAAAAGGAATTCCTTGAATATAAGAAAAATATTCTCTGCAGTTATAATATTCTTATCCTTGTTGGTAGCTTTTAATGCCAGCTCAAAAGAACCGTTTCCCTTAAATATAGCTGTAGAATTTACAGACCACGCTGCAAGCGCATACGTTGCTATTGAAAAAAAGTTTTTTGCTGATGAAAGTCTGGATGCAAAAACATATGAAACCTATATAACAGGAATGGCCTTATCTGCTGCACTCACCAGAGGAAATATTGACGCAGCATATATGTGTCTGATTCCTGCCATCAATGCCTTTGCAAATGGAGGAGTCCCTTTAAAAGTTGTAGCCGGAACCCATCTTTATGGATACGGCCTTGTTGTAAACCCGGAAAAAATAAAAAAGATAAAAGACCTTGAAAACAACAATATACGCATAGGCTGTATGCAGGAAGGCAGTGCAGTAGATGCACTGCTACATAAAACCATAGAAAAATATAATCTCAACAGGACGAAAGTGATATCTCAGACAAGAAGGATGAGCCCTCCCAAGGCGCTTATCGCAATAAAAATGAACCAGATTGATGCGGTTTTCATACCGGAACACTGGGCTACAATAGCACGTAACAGCGGGTTTTTCATGCTCCTTAGCGCAAAAGAAATATGGCCTGACATGATAGGCAGTGTTCTTATTGTAAAAAAATCTCTTATTGAACAAAAACCTGAAATAGTGGGTAAACTGGTCAAGACAACAAAAAAAGCAACGGACTGGATTAACAGATACCCTGAAGAAACAGCATATATCACTGCCCGACATCTGTCTTTTAAAAATGAAAAAACAATCCCGAACGAAATTATAAGTTCTAAAAAAGAATACGAAATCACACCGGAAACAATTACCCTTTCAATGGAAAAACTTGAATATACTACATCCATAAATATAAAGACAGTTCAGGAAACTATTGATTATATGGCCCACAAGGGTTACATCAAAAAATCTTTCAAGGCTGAGGAAATACTGGATCTTCGCTTTCTTAAACAAGAATAACCATGAATCATTTCAAATCTGTCAGTGCTATTTTTCCAATAATTATATTCATTGCCCTCTGGGAAATTACAGCCGCATACTGGGCATCTCCGAAGGGTAATCTGTTCCCGTCCTTCACAACAGTAATAACCGAGATTTACATTCTTTTCAAAAAAGGTATCATGGCACAAAATCTTCTCAGTACTTTACTTCGGGTAATCACAGGTTTATGCGCAGGATTGGTATCCGGTATTATAATAGGGACAATCATGGGGTGGAAAGACATTGTTAACAGATCTCTGGCGCCTGTTATCAGTGTCCTATATCCAATACCTGCGCTCGGCTGGCTTCCACTTCTCATGATATGGACAGGGATAAACGAATTTCTTCCCATTACAATAATTTCAATCACCTGTTTTTTTCCTATATGCTACAACACATCAGCCGGAATAAGGAACGTGGATAGAGAAATGATAAGGGCAGCTCATATACTTGGGGCATCGGACATAAAAATACTTTTCACAATTATATTCCCAGTCGCTGCCCCCCACATCTTTGCCGGTCTGAAATTGTCTTCAGGCATGGCCTGGCGTGTGGTTATAGCAGCAGAGATGGTAGCCATACCTACAGGTATAGGGGCTCTCCTTATGAAAGCCGAGAGCCTTATCAGGGTAGATATGATTATGGCATGCCTGGTAATCCTTTCCATAATGTGCCTTTTATTCGAAAAATCATTTTCATTCATGGAAAAATATGCAGCAGGCAAATGGGGCAAACATGCCTGATATTGAACTTGTCAATGTGAACAAACATATCTGCCAGGAAATAAACCTCAAGATTGAAGATGGAAAACTTTTTGTTGTTGTAGGAACAACCGGCGCAGGCAAGACCACCCTGTTGAACATAATTGCCGGAATCACAGATTACACAGGCAATGTGCTTATTAATGGAATCAATGCAGACAAACTGCCACCCAAAAAAAGGGGTATAGGCTATTTATTCCAGAATCTTGCTCTTTTCCCCCATCTCACAGTAGAAGCAAATATTGCATACGGCCTCCGCGTCCAGGGTTATGATAAAAAGGAAACAGATGAAAGGGTATCATTTCTGGCAAATATGATGCGCATGGAACACTTCAGAAACCGTTATCCGCACATGTTGAGCGGCGGCGAAAAAAAACGGGTTGCCCTTGCACGTTCTCTTGCGCCATCACCGGAAATTCTTTTACTTGATGAACCAACCTCCAGCCTCGATCATCAGACTTCAAAATACCTGAGAAACGAATTGCAACTTATTTTGAAAAAACTTGGCATCACAACAGTATATGTAACACATGATCTCACAGAAGCAGAAGAAATAGCAGACCGGATAGCCTTCATTCATAATGGAAAAATAGAGCAGGTTTCTTCACCGGCAGAACTTTTTTTTAATCCCGTAAATGAATGTGTGTCAGAATTCATTGGAATGCCAAACATTATAGAGTGCCAAAAATCCTCTGTACTTGCGTCAGGTCTTGTCGAGATCATTTCTGATGATATAAGAATAGTGCTGCCCTATGAGGGGAATCATATCAGAAAAATTGCTATTCCACCTCATGACATATACATATCTGATCTGAAACCTCCAGGACCTTCACTTAACAGGTATAAAGGGATCATCAAGGATATAAAAAATTTTAACTCCAGTATGCGGGTGAGAGTTTCCATAGGTAAAAACAACCTGCTCGCTGAATTACCTAAGGATACCTTTGATGAAATGGCTCTCGAAGCAGGTAAAGAAGTTTATGTGGTTATAAAAATACGCAGATTACGATATGTGGATTCGTAATCTCCCAAAGGCTGTTTATTGATCAAAATCCATCTCATCAACTGAAACTCTTTTTTTCAGATTCAGAATGTAATTATTTCATAACCTCTCATTTGATACTGTGAAAAAGAAGGATGACCTGACATATCTTCAAGAATAGGAATACCTTCTGTCTCAATTGCTTCAAGGGTACCCATCTTGATCGAACAGGCCTTGCAGGCACCTTCAATAATGCCAAGATTTTTCGCCTTTTTGTATAACTGGTTGAGCATGTTACCATTCTGCAGCATCGCAGGAACAAGCCCAGTAGCAGCACCTTCAATAACAATCTTGATATCATAACCTTTTTCCTTCATATCAAGCCCATTGAGAAGGACATGGGCAAAACACATTGATTCACCATTAAAAGCAAATAACACTACTTTTTTCATATTTTACCTCCAGTATTATCACCCCTGCCGCTTAAGCAGGCAGGGGTGACCCAGATATGAATATTTAACTCTAAGGAGTATCCTGCAGAGATTCCCAGATAATTTTTGTTATATAGGTAACCTGCTTGTCCATTTCGCTTTGTTTATTTGTATAGCCCAGATTAAATGTACAAAACGGACAGGGGGTAATCAAATCCTTTGTTCCAGTTTGATTCAAAATTTCTTTTGCAATATCAAAGGAAAGGTCCTTGAATGCAGATCTGATCCCTCCACCTGATCCACAGCAGAGAGTATCCTGCCTGGAACGTGAAAGTTCATGAATCTCTGCACCACACCACTCCAATAACTTCCTTGGTTCTTCAGTGTAACCTTCAACACGGCCAAGGCGGCAGCTATCATGGTATGTTACTGTTCTCTCTATTTTCTTTAATAGGTCAGGATTTTCCTTTACCTTATCATAAATAGCCTGAACAACATGAAACACCTCAAAATCAAAAGAACCCAGCACTTCAGGATAAAAATATTTAAAACATTTAAAACAACCATTACAGGGTAAAATCAATTTCCTGATATTGAGCTTTTTAAAACGTTCCACGTTTTTCTGGAAATAATCCCTGGCCATAGTAACGTTGCCGGATTCATAAATATATGTTCCGCAACATCCTTCATCCTCCAGCATCATAAAATCAATACCTAATTTTTTAAGCACAAGATATGAATATTTTGCAGCATCTTTCACAAGATAGGCTGGTGTGCAACCCGCAAAAAACAGTGTTGTTGACTCACGGGACTCGAATGGTTCAGGCAGCCAGGCCAATCTCTTCGCAGGGTCTCCATTAACAGCATTACCTCTTTCCATTATGCCCTCGATAACTTTTTTATGTTGAGGCAATGGCCCTTTACCGCTTTCAACAATTATGTTCCGGGATTCAGCTACAATTTTGCTGGTTTCAATTTTCTCAGGACAGACAGCTTCACATGCAGCACATTTTGGGCAGGTATAAGAAGCCTTGATATCGTCATCAGTGATTTCATTCCCATTGAGAACGTTTTCAGCTGCCTTTAAACGACCTCTTGGAGAAAGAAGGGGATCCGCAGTTGCTATATATGTGGGACAAACTTCAAGACAGGCATTGCATTCGATGCACCGGTTGATTTGTTCAAGCCATTTGTTCATATTTTACCGTCCTCTCAGTTTATTTTATTTAATCAAATATCCTGTTGTTAAGTACGAAAAACACATAGTGCAGACAATATCAACAGGTTATTGTGATAAAGTCCACACTATGTTTGCTTTTTTGTTTAAAATACATTCTCTTCAATACAAAAGGAATAATTCTACAGGATAAAGCTTATTATTCCCCCTTCATCATTGCTTCTATATCTTCCTGAACTCCGGCTATTGGTTTTATATTAAAATTTTCAACCAGTACTTTTGCAACATTGGGTGAAAGAAATGCCGGTAATGTCGGACCGAGACGGATACCCTTCACACCAAGAAAGAGCAATGCCAGAAGCACGGCAACTGCTTTTTGTTCATACCAAGCAATATCGTATGAAATAGGCAACTCATTGATATCGTTCAGGCCGAATGCTTCTTTAAGTTTCAAGGCAATTACTGCCAGCGAATAGGAATCATTACATTGACCTGCATCAAGTATGCGCGGGATACCACCTATATCACCCAGTTGAAGCTTATTGTAACGATATTTTGCACAGCCTGCAGTGAGAATTATTGTATCTTTCGGAAGATTTTCAGCCACCTCGGTATAATAACTTCTCGTTTTGTGACGACCATCGCAACCGGCCATAACAACAAATCTTTTGACAGCTCCGGATTTAACAGCATCTATAACCTTGTCTGCAAGGGCAAGAACCTGGTTATGTGCAAAACCACCTGTTATTTTACCGGTTTCAATCTCCTCAGGTGATTTGCATGTCTTTGCCAGAGCAACTATCGGGGAAAAATCTTTTCTACCGCCCTGAGATCTGTCTGCAATATGTCCTGCTCCAGGATAGTTAACAACACCGGTGGTAAACAGTCTGTTCAAATAGGTGTTTTCCTTTTTGATGGGGATCAGACAGTTGGTGGTCAAGAGGATTGGGCCATTGAAAGACTCGAATTCCTCATTCTGATGCCACCAGGAACCACCATAATTACCTACAAAATGATCATACTTTTTAAAAGCCGGGTAATAGTTGGCTGGCAACATTTCTCCATGAGTATAGACATCCACGCCTGTTCCCTTGGTCTGTTCGAGGAGTTCTTCCATATCTTTCAGATCATGGCCGGAAATCAGGATTCCAGGATTTTTCCCAACCCCGATATTAACCTCAGTAATCTCCGGATTACCATAAGCAGAAGTGTTGGCTTGATCCAGAAGAGCCATGGTATTTACAGAGGCCTCTCCTGCCTTCATGACCATAGCTATCATCTGTTCCGTTGAAAGATCCTTTGTAGTGGATGCCAGAGCTTCCATGATGAAACCATAAATATTATCCTTTTCAAGGCCAAGAACTGCTGCATGGTCAGCATAAGCAGCAATTCCCTTGACCCCGATAATAAGAAGTTCTCTAAGTGAACGAACATCTTCATTCTGAGAAGATGTAATTCGAACTTCATCAGACATTGCTTTGGCAAGGATACTTTCCCTGTCCTCAGAACTCCATGTGGCACAGTCGGGAAGGTTTCCGGATATTGCATTTCCAGCTTTTTCCTTTATTGCATCCCGTACCTTCAATCCTTCCTTTATACGACCTATAATCACATCATCATCCCAGGCCACATTAGTTATAGTGGTAAAAAGGGCCTTACATACAAAACGGGCCGAATCCTTATCAGCAATTCCCATTTCATTTAATTTTTCCCAACAGATTGAGATTCCCTTACAAACATAAATAAGCAGATCCTGGAGATCAGCTGTTGCCTCCGGTTTACCGCACACACCTTTTATCGTACATCCGATATTTTTTGCTGTTTCCTGACATTGAAAACAAAACATAATTTCCTCCTCTATTTTTTTAATTAAATAAAACCATTTTCCTTGTGTTTTTGTACAATCGTGTCTGCCATATTATCTAACGCTTTAAGGTCAATCTTTGAAGGTAATCCTTTACAGATAACAGGATCTAAAATCTCAACCTTAAGGTTGGGTATCATTCCTGCAAGCGTTTCAACAGCTTTTCCACCCCAACCGTAAGATCCGATAATGGAAAGGAATTTTACTTTGGGTCTCAGCGCATTTGCAAGAAATGCAGCATATGCGGCAAGAGGATGAGGACCAGCCAGCACTGTAGGTGTACCAAGAACAATAGTGGCTGCATCAACCAACGACATAGCGAGCTTGCCGATATCAGTTACAGTCAGATTAAAAAGTTCTACACTAACACCGTTTTTTACAAGAGCTGAGGCAAGGTGGTCGATCATGAGTTTTGTAGTAGAATGCATTGACACATGTGGCAGAACAACCTTGTTTCGAGGTGGACTCGAAACCCAATCTTTGTAGGCATCCATAATCCAGGAAGGATTTTTATAAATCTGTCCGTGACTTGGAGCAATGATCCTGATCTCATAATTACTTAACTTTTCAATGTTTTTTTCTATAACACTCCTGAAGGGCATCATGATTTCAGCAAAATATCTTTTGGCAGCTTCATATACACGCCCTTCATCTGTTACATAAAGGTCTGAAGCGGCAATGTGAGATCCATAAAAATCACAACTGAAAAGTATATTTTTTTCAACAAGATATGTTACCATTGTCTCTGGCCAATGAACCCAGGGAGTATGGATGAACTTTAATGTCATATCCCCGAGAGATATGGTTTCACCATCCTCAACTGTTTTAAAATACTCATCCTCTACACCCAGAAGGTCGATGAGCATGGATTTTGCCTTTGGAGTTGCAATAATCTTTGCACGGGGATATCTTTTAAGAACCAGGGCAATAGAGCCTGAATGATCCTGTTCAGCATGATTTGATATTATGTAGTCTATCTCTGGAACTTCATCAAGCTGCGTCATTAAGCTTTCAATCATGGGAGGATCAACAGTATCAACCAAAGCAGTTTTCTGACTCCCCTTAATAAGATAGGAATTATAGGTTGTGCCATCCGGAAGGGGAACAAGAGAATCAAAAAGCCGTCTGTCCCAATCAATAGCGCCCATTCTGTAAATACGTTCTTCAATTTTTTGCGCTAACATGTTTACCTCCTTTCTTTTTTATTTTTTCACTGATTTTTAAACCTTTTACCTCCTTTCCGGTTTTATCATTGCCTGCACAAACCTGTACAGCATCGGTCAGGCTTTCCATCAAATCGCATTCAGTAAAACTGTAAAACCTTGCAGCATCCTTAAGCGTATGGTAAGCCTGTGCCGGACACCCTATGCAAAGCATTTTTCTTTTAATGAAAACTTTGATCATCCCCGGATATTTCTTGAGCGCTTCAGATATCGTCATTTCAGGATCAATTTTCATTATTCTATTTTATAAACTATTCAATTGATGAAGATCGTTGCGCCAGCGCAAAGATAAAAAGAAATATGCCACTGTTAAGGTTAACTGTTCTCTGCAAATAGAACCAGTGCGTGCGGATTGGATATGGTAATTCGTTCCCTTCCTGACACAATCCAGCCTTTTTTCTCCCATGCACTTATAACACGGCTTACCGTATAAATAGTGGCACCGGCATACTCGGCCAGTTCCTGTCGGCTGAGCCTGAAGTCAATGAGAATCCCCTCTTCAACCTTGCGACCTGACTGCTTCATAATCCTCAGAAGAGCCCGTGCAATCCTCTGCTCTACCTGTTCAGCATAGAGCTCCATATAACGGTCCTGTAAATCATCGATACGATTAATGGCAACCTGGAGTACATTAACTGCCAGTTGTGGATATTCAAGCATAAGGCTTATCATGGCCTCTTTGTTCCAGCCAACTACGTCTGTAGCATCAACAGCCTCAGCTGTTACAGGATAATCCCTTCCCTTGAAAACAGCTATTGCAGCTGTCAATTCCCCGGCATTGATATAACGAATAAGGGCTGTTTTTCCCTGTTCATGAATTTTTGCAAGTTTGAGACGACCCTTTAACACAAAGTAGCATCTGTCAGCCGGATCACCCTGACAGAACAATTCTTCGCCTGCTTTAATTTTTATGCTGTCACCTTGATTAAATATATCTTGATGATATTTTTCAGAAAGACCATGCAAAAAATCAGACTGGCTGAAAATATCTGTTGTTACGGGCAATAAATCCAAGATCATATCCCCAATGGTTTTGAAACATGTCGCATGTCAGCAGGTGTTCTCTTAATAAAATACTCGGGATGACCTATTGATAGTAATCACAATTCAGTTAAACACAATCCCGGACATTTTTATTTGTATACCATATCATCGGCTATGCTATATGATAAACTAATTCATCTCTCTTTGTAAAAGAAAATAGAAAGACAAAAATTCTTTTGAAAAAAATCCATGATATTTTAGAAAATTTATCTTAAAAGAAACAAAACATCCAGTATCATTGAAAAATACTTTTAAAAAACCCCGGTTGCCTTTTATTGTGTTTCATGTTTTATATTAATGTGTTCTATTTTCCTGCAAAATACTGTCTTCCAATAATTCCACATTCCAAGGCAAGGAAAATTCAACAGACTTAACTATGATAGTAAAATTGTAAAATTAAGGAGAAAAATATGACCCGGCAAAAAAGAATCGTAATTATTGGCGGATCAGCAGCCGGTCCGAAAGCTGCTGCAAGAGCACGTCGTATGGATCAGAATGCAGAGATAACAGTAATTCAGAAAGATCCTGACCTTTCTATGGCATCCTGCGGTTACCCTTACTACGTAGGAGGTTTCTTTGATGACAGAAACATGCTGCTCAGTACACCTGCAGGCGTTACAAGAGATCCGAAATTTTTTATCAATGCAAAAGATATTACTGCAAAAACAGAGACAGAGGTAACGGAAATTAACAGAACAGAAAGATCTGTTAAATGCATCAACCGGAGAACCGGAGAAATTGAAAAAATACTCTACGACAAGCTTGTTATTGCAACAGGAGCAATCCCGAGGATGCCCCAGGTACCGGGCATTGATCTCAAAGGCATTACCACTCTTCAGTCAATGAAAGATGCGGATTATCTCAGAAAAATCAGGGATGAACAAAAAATCAGAAAAGCTGTAATAATCGGAGGAGGGTTGATAGGAATAGAAACCAGTGAAGCCCTTGAACTGGCAGGTATGGAAATTACAATAATTGAGCTTTTGCCTCAGTTGCTCACCTTTCTTGACTGGGAAATGGCAAAACTTGTTGAAAATCACGTCAAAAGTAAAAACGCAAATAATGTCATAAAAAAGAACGGTCTCGCAGCCTTTTTAGGCGAAAACGGAAAGCTGACAGGGGTAAAACTCCAGAATGGGACTGAACTTCCCTGTGAACTTGCAGTAATAGCCATCGGCGTCAATCCTAATACCAGACTTGCTCGCGAATCCGGCATTGCAATAGGAGAAACAGGCGGCATCCTTGTTGACGAATATATGCAAACTTCAGACCCTGATGTATACGCGGTTGGAGATTGCGTAGAATTGCAAAATTTGATAACAGGCAAAAAAGTGCTTGCCCCCTATGGAGACCTTGCAAATTTACAGGGACGTATTGTCGGAGAAAATGCGGTCCTTGGCAACTGCGTAAAATTTCCGGGCACTATTCAGACAGGAATCTGCAAGGTTTTTGATTTTGCTGCAGGCTCCACCGGGCTTTCAGAAAAAACAGCAAAACAACTTGGCTATGCAAATATTGAAACTGTAATTAACGCAAGTCCTGACAAACCTAATTTCATGCAAGGAAAAACGCTGGTTACAAAACTGGTGGTAGATAAAATAACGGGCAGGATACTCGGGGCACAGTGCGTTGGCCCTGGAGATGTAAGCAAACAGCTTGCACAGTGGGCTATTGCCATCAAGGGGCAGTTAAAGGTCGAGGACATGATAAATGCTGATCTTCCCTATGCACCACCATTTTCTCTTGCTATCGACCATGGCATTGCAACAGCTCATATTATGGAAAATAAGCTTAAAGGTAGAATGAAAGGTATAACAGCTTCAGAAGTAAAGACCAGGATTGATAACAAAGAAAAAATCTTCCTCCTCGATACAAGAGGACCTGATGAATATGAACAGGTGCGCCTTGGAATAGGTGAAACATTGATCCCTATAGGAGCATTAAGAAAACGCCTTGGCGAGCTCCCGGAAAACAAAGATACTGAGATAATCTGTTTCTGTAAAATATCCTTGCGCGGATATGAAGCTGCACGCCTTCTGGAAGCCAGGGGATGGAAGAATGTGAAAGTAATGGAAGGAGGCATTGAAGCATGGCCTTTCCGCCGTGATAAATAACGATTTCAATTAAAATTAACTCTGAATTTATCATTAATAATACAGTTTCAGGTATCAGACTATCCCACTGCTTAGAGATGCTCTGATACCTTACTGATAACAAATTTTGGAATGATTATCATTGTAATTCTCACAGCATGTGGACTGCCGTAGCTTTGAAGGCAAGAAAAATTTCATTGCCTTCTTCTATGGCCAAATCAAATAAGGAACGTTTTGTTATCAATGACTTGAATATAACATCATTCACTGATGCGTGCACTTCGTAGCAGAAACCCTGGTCTAAAATATCCGTTACAATTCCTTTGTAACAATTCCTTATACTGGTTGATGCAGGCGCTGTACGGCTTATTGAAATATCTTCCGGTCTCAATGCAATGTAGCCGTTGCCATTTTGAGGCCTCTTCCCCAAATCTATCTCGAGAGAGTTTATAAAAGCTTTCGTATCAGCAAATTTTGCAGGAAAAAGATTTTTCATGCCAACAAAATCAGCCACAAATTTCGAATCAGGTCTTCGGAATATCTCATCTATATGTCCAACCTGTTCTATTTTACCATGGCTCATTACAGCTGCGCGTTTAGCCAGGGACAGCGCCTCGGCAAAATCATGCGTTACCATCATAAAGGTGGTTTCAGTGGAAGAATGGAGCATCTTCAGGGCATTCCTGATTCCTTCACGAAAATTAGGATCCAGCGAAGAGAGTGGTTCATCAAGGAGGAGCACCCCGGGGTTCACCATCAATGCCCTTGCCAGAGCAGTTCTCTGGAGTTCTCCCCCGCTCAAATTGACTGGCAGACGATCCTTTATTCTTGAAAGATCCAGAATTTCAATAAGATGTTTCAGATTTTCTGCAGCAATTCTATCAGAAATCCCGTGATATCTACAGCCATATGTAATATTTTTTTCGACTGTAAGATGAGGAAAAAGAGTATAGTCCTGGTACACAATACCTACAAAACGTTTTTCCGGCGGGAGGTCGGTAATATTTTTTCCGTTTATAATTATTTTTCCACTTTTTACAGGAACAAGTCCTGCTATAGCTTCAAGAAGAACTGTCTTTCCTGCTCCCGTTGGCCCCATAAGAACAAAAAATTCATTAAACCCCACATCAAGATTTATATTCCTGAGCGCAAAATTCCCAAGTTCTATATTAAGATCTTTAATTGAAATCAACATTCCTTCCTTGTACGCATAGTAAGAATTCTCAATATCAGGAAAAGGATAAGACATATACAAACAAGCCATACAGCAACCGGTTGGGAATATTTGAGACCATAGGCTTCAAAACGTTCATATATCATAACAGGCGCTATCATAGGATGATAAGCGATTACCACAACTGCACCGAATTCACTTATAGCTCTGGCCGAACACATAATAATTCCTATTACCATGCTCCGCCATGCAAGCGGAAAAGTTACACGAAAAAAAGTATTTGTCATTGAGGCTCCAAGACTCCTGGATACATTTTCCAGTCGTGGTGATATGCTCTCAAACCCGTCCTTCACAGTATTTATGTAGAAAGGTATGCCTACAAAGGTCAGAACAACGATTATCCCTGTAACGCTTCCCATGACCCGCAATCCGATTTCAGAAAAAATAGTCCCCAGCCAGTGATCCTTGCCGGCAACACTTAAAATGGCTATTCCGACAACCGGATGGGGTATAACAATTGGAAGGTCTATTATGCTCTCAACAAGCCTTTTTCCGCGGAAACTGCGCCTTGCGAGAAGATATGCAAGGGGTGTCCCGAACACAAAAGATATGAGCCCGGCCAAACCAGCGGTATATATGCTGAGCCATATTGACTGTTTTACATCTTTGTCCTGTATTGTCTCCTTCAACATAAGCAGTGAAGGAGACTTCATCATTTCTATAAGAGGAAGCAGGATAAAAACCATGACCAAAATACCGGATGACACTGTAACCCAGAAAAAAAGTTCATTATGTTTCATAATGTTTCAGATGCCTTTTTTTCTCTACTTATTCCAATCCTTCTACAGGTTTTCCTCTATAAGGATAATTTTTCAGCCTGATGTCTGCACGCTTGTGAGGGTTTGGAATTGTTTTGGTCATGTCGACCCAATCCGCCCATTTGAAGTTCTCGATCACT
>CAYSBW010000051.1:0-15024 GCA_964429485.1 uncultured Syntrophorhabdaceae bacterium | reverse complement strand
GAACAATCTTAAATAATATGCTAGTATTAAATTAATTATGATATAAAGATAAAAGGTGATGAACTGAAGCTCAGGAGAATGATATTAAACATTGTGGAAAACGGCATAAAATACACACAGCCTGGAGGAAAAGTGGAGATATGTTCTTTTCTTAATAACGGTTACGTGCAAATAGATATAAAAGACAACGGCACTGGCATATCAGAAAATGATATCAAGTTTATTTTTGACAGATTTTATCGAGGAGACAAATCTCGAAAAAGAGAAAGTGGAAGCGGTCTCGGGTTATCAATAAGCAGATGGATTGCAGAAATACATAAAGGCACAATAGAAGTAAATAGCAGACTGTCAGAAGGCAGTCTGTTTTCCATAAGATTACCTGTATAACTGGAGGAGCTTGTATGAAAAACAAAAGATGGTATTTGGTTATTTTATTATTGGTCGTTATACTGTCAGGCACCATTTATTTAAAAACCAAACTGGCTTCTGAGGAACCTGGTTTCGATGCAGCTAATATGAATGTATCAAGAGTATCCTACGCCTTTGACAAAAGCCTGCCGAGTTTAAGTGAACTTATAAAGAATGTTAAGCCTTCTGTGGTAAACATCAGTACAACAACTGTCACCAAAGGCCCTGACATGCAAGAGCGGTTTTTCGGTCAGCAAAATCCTTTTAAAGATTTTTTTGGAAATGATTTTTTTGAAAAATTCTTCGGCGATGCACCGAGAAGAGAATTCAAACACAGAAGTCTTGGTTCAGGTTTCATAATTGACAGAGACGGGTATATCCTGACCAACAACCATGTTGTTGAAAAGGCAACAAGTATAAAGGTAAAACTCTCCGATGAAAAGGAATATGATGCAAGAGTAATAGGAAGAGATGCCAAAACTGACATTGCTTTAATCAAGATAGATGCAAAGCATGACCTTCCTGTCGCAATTTTTGGTGATTCCGGAAACCTCGAAGTAGGTGATTGGGTTGTTGCAATAGGAAATCCCTTCGGTCTTGAACAGACTGTTACAACAGGCATTGTCAGTGCAAAAGGCAGGGTCATAGGCGCAGGCCCTTATGATGATTTCATTCAGACTGATGCATCAATAAATCCCGGCAACAGTGGCGGGCCTTTATTTAATCTCAGGGGTGAGGTAGTAGGTATTAACACTGCAATTGTTTCCGGTGGCCAGGGAATAGGTTTTGCTATTCCTATAAACGTTGCGAAAGAAATGCTCTCTCAGTTAAAATCAAAAGGAAAGGTTACAAGGGGATGGCTCGGTGTGGTAATACAGAAGGTAACTCCTGAAATAGCAAAAAGTTTTGGATTGAAAGAATCTGAGGGTGCCCTTGTTTCAGATGTAATGGAAAAAAGCCCTGCGGAAAAGGCAGGGATTAAAAGGGGAGATATTATAGTATCTTTTAACGGGAAAAAAATAAAGGATATGGATATGCTTCCCAAGCTTGTAGGGACAACAGAAGTTGGCAAACAAGTCAGGGTTGGCATTATAAGAGACGGGAAAAGCCTCGACGTAAAGATTACAATAGATGAACTTAAAGAAGAAACTGCGCAGACATCAAAAAAGCCTGAGATAGAAAAAGATTTTGGTCTTGTTGTTCAAAATATCACACCTGAGATTTCAAAACACCTGAATATAAAAGATAAAAAAGGTGTAATAATAACCGATGTTCTGCCTGGAAGCCCTGCACAGAACATAGATATACGCTCTGGTGATATAATAAAGGAAATTAACAGAAAGCCTGTAAGAAACATTGATGATTTTAAAGAAGCAATGAAGAAGGCAAATGTTAAAGAAGGTATCGTCCTCCTGATAAAAAGAGAAAATATGACCTTCTATATTGTGCTTAGGGATGAATAAAATAGGTTTAAACAAAACTGTAGACAATTTTCTTTTCATTGGATTTTATTTGAGGTAATATAGCGATCATGGCAGTTTACGAATGGACTGGAAAAACATTAAATGGTGAGAAAAAATCAGGAGTTACAAGAGCTGAATCTGAAATATATCTCAGAACCGTCCTTAGAAAGGAAGGTATAATTCTCACAAAATCAACTGAAAAGAAAGGTGTTGTAAAAAAAGAAAAGTACAATCCTAAGGCAAAAGTAGACCAGATTAGCGTGGTAATCTTTACACGACAACTTTCAACAATGATTTCATCCGGTTTACCTCTTGTTCAATCTCTTGATATACTATCCAGCCAGATTGAAGATAAAAATCTACGGGGGATCGTAGGCGAAATAAAAGAGAAAATAGAGGGGGGATCGAGATTTGCCGATAGTCTAAAAGATTATCCCCAATGTTTTGATGCATTATATGTAAATCTTGTTGTTGCAGGAGAAGAAGGCGGTCTTCTTGATACAGTTCTGTCAAGGCTTTCTGTTTACATGGAAAAATCCATGAAGCTTAAGAAAAAAGTTAAATCTGCTATGATTTACCCTATCAGTATTATTGTTGTTGCTATTGCCGTGGTAATGGTACTTCTGGTTTTTGTTATACCTGTTTTTGAAACCATGTTCAAGGATATGGGGGCTTCCCTTCCAACACCAACTCAGATAGTTGTCAATCTGAGTAGAATGGTAAAATCAAGCATACATTACATGATAGGGGCTCTCGTGTTGTTTATTTTTCTTTTCAAGAAATATTATAAAACCGAAAATGGAAAGCGAAAAATAGACGGCCTTGTCCTTAAACTACCTATCTTCGGCATACTTACAATCAAGGCATCTGTTGCAAGAGTTACAAGAACACTTGCAACACTGTTATCAAGTGGTGTTGCAATTCTTGAAGCTCTTACAATCGTAGCAAAAGTAGCAGGAAATAAGGTTGTTGAAGAATCTCTGGTAGTTGCACGGGCACGCATAAGCGAAGGCAGGAGTATGTCCGAACCTCTTGAAGAAAGCGGTGTCTTTCCACCAATGGTCGTACAGATGATTCAAGTTGGCGAATCAACAGGTGCACTGGACAGTATGTTAAATAAAATTGCAGACTTCTATGAAGAAGATGTTGATAATCTCGTAACCAATCTTACCGCAATGATGGAACCTATGATAATGATGTTTCTCGGAGTTATACTTGGCGGACTTGTTATTGCAATGTATCTGCCTATATTCAAACTTGGAGAGACTGTAGGATAATTAAATCTCCTCCATTTTAGTTTTCCATTCTGAAATCAAAGAAAGTGCTCTTTTTATGACGATTTCTTTTTCTTTTTTATTATAACCTCTAACAATTCCAAAATTAACATTCATAGGCTGAAAGGATTTTACAGGAGTGGTAATATAATTTGCCAAAGCGCCCAGGCAACTTTCTTCAGGGGGCGGAATGAAGGTTTTGTCTTTGAGTGAGGTTATAACAGATATACCAGCAACAATACCCATGGCCGAAGATTCTACATATCCTTCCACTCCTGTTATCTGACCTGCAAAAAAAATTTCATTATTATTCTTAAGGCTCAAATTTTTATTGAGGATAACAGGGGAATTAATGTAGGTGTTTCTATGAATACTGCCATGTCTTAAAAACACGGCATTTTCGAGCGCAGGGATCAGCTTGAAAACCCTTTCCTGCTCGGGATATGTAAGTTTAGTCTGAAAACCAACCATATTATACATATTCCCTGCAGCATCCTCCCTCCTCAATTGAATAACAGCAAAAGGTCTTTTACCTGTCCGCTTGTCTATAATGCCAACAGGCTTGGCAGGGCCAAAAAGAAGGGTCTGCTTTCCTCTGCCAGCCATGATCTCCACAGGCAGACATCCTTCGAAATAGGGGATTTTTTCAAATTCATGAAATTCTACTCTTTCTGCCTTGAGAAGCTCCTCATAAAATATGCCATATTCTTCTTCAGTAAGCGGGCAATTAAGATAATCTTCTCCGTCCTCCATATAGCGGGAGCCGAAAAAAGCTTTTTCCATATCTATCGTTTCTCTGTCAATAATAGGTGATATTGCATCAAAAAAAGACAGATTTTCTATTCCGGCAATTTCCTGTATCTTAGATGCAAGAGCATCACTGGTAAGAGGTCCTGTAGCAATAATTACAACACCCTGCGGTATCTCCCTTACTTCTTCGTGAACAATTTCCACAAGAGGGTTATTCTCAAGCATCTCTGTAACAACCTTTGAGAATCTTTCACGGTCAACAACAAGAGCCTTACCTCCAGGTATTGATGTTCTGTCAGCAACCTGAATAATGAGGGAATCGAGACATCTCAGTTCCTCTTTCAAAAGACCGTGAGCATTTGTTAAATCCTTTGATTTTAAAGAATTGCTGCATACCAGTTCCGAAAGATAGGGTGTTTTATGTGCTGGAGTCAAAACTTCCGGTCTCATCTCGTACAGTCTGACCTTACAACCTCTACGGGCAATCTGGTAAGCAGCCTCTGCACCTGCAAGACCGCCCCCTATTATTCTTGTTTCCATCCACAATCCTTACGCAGACAAAAAGATTTATTCCTGTATCTAAACAGGGTTGGTGCAGAACAAACAGGGCATGGCCCTGAAAGTGGTTCCGCATTTGTGGCAAATGTGCAATCAGGATAGCGGGAACAACTAATGAATTTTTTTTTCATTTTTGAAACCTTTTCAACAATTTTACCTGTGCAACCCTCCAGGGGGCACTGGAATCCCAGATTATATGCCTCTGTATATTTACATTCAGGATAGTTACTGCATGCAATAAATCTTCCAAATCTCCCGCTTTTTTCAACAAGATTTCCCCCACATTGCGGGCACGTACCCTTTATTTCATTTTCAACAATTTTTACTTCACCTGTCTCATCGATTCGTACATTCTTTTTGTTTTTACAAGCAGGTTTTCCACTACATACAAGATATTCACCATTTTTGCCCCACCGGAGAAGCATTTTTTCACCGCATTTCTCACAAACAATATCAGTAATAGTTTCTTCTTTCTTAAGGCTTTTCATTCCCTCTTTGGCTGTGGACAATTCATCCTCAAAAGAATGGTAAAATTTTTCAAGAGATTTAACCCAGTTTTTTTTTCCGTCCTCTATAAGGTCAAGCCTTTCCTCCAAATTTGCTGTAAAACCAATATCAACAATAGAAGGAAAAAATTCTTTCATAAGCTTACTTACAGTCTTGCCCAGGGAAGTCGGAACAAGTCTTCCTTTATCCTTTCCGACATATGTTCTCTCTTCTATGGTGCTTACAATCGTTGCATAGGTAGAAGGTCTGCCAATTCCCTTTGCTTCAAGCATCTTTATTAGAGATGCTTCAGAATACCTCGGAGGAGGAGCAGTAAATCTCTGGTCCGGATGAACCTCCGTTAAAGAAGCTTTATCCCCTTCTTTCATGGCAGGCAACCTTGCTGAGTCTTTCTCTTCTGACTCGTTCTGTTCCTCATATATTTTTGTAAAACCGTCAAACAAAATCTCGGAACCTCTTGAAACAAATACAAAATCATCCCATGAAACATCTACAACCTTTAACTTGAATTTTTCCTGCGTCATTTGTGAAGCAATGAACCTTTTCCATATCAACTCGTACAGAAGAAAAAGATCTTTATCAAGATAGGATCTTATTTTATCGGGGGTCAAGGAAGGGTCAGCAGGTCTTATTGCCTCGTGTGCATCCTGGGCTGACTTTTTATTCTTAAAGAAATTTGGTGTTTTAGGCAAATAAAGTTTTCCATAGGTTTTATCAATATACTGTCTTGCAAAAGATATTGCCTCATCTGATACTCTCACAGAGTCTGTCCTCATATAAGTGATAAGCCCTGTAGCCTCTCCTTCTCCCAAATCAACACCTTCATATAGCTTCTGGGCAATTAGCATTGTTTTTTTCGGTGAAAAACGAAATCTCCGTGACGCTTCCTGTTGCAACCTGCTTGTAATAAATGGAGGTTGTGGTGATATATGTCTGTCCTTTACTTCTATTCTGGAGATGTCAAATACCTTGCCTTTGACAGCATCTTTTATCTTCCGGGCCTCTTCTTTTGAAGATACCCTGATCTTTTTATTTCCTTTTCGTTCATAGGTTGCTCTGAAGCTCTCTCCAGACAAAAGTTTAAACTCAGCATCTACAACCCAGTATTCCTCTTTTACAAAATTATCTATTTCCTCCTCTCTATCACATACAATCCTTAAGGCAACTGACTGTACTCTACCTGCTGAAAGCCCGTAACTGACTTTTTCCCATAATATGGGACTGATTTTATATCCGACAAGCCTGTCAAGAATTCTTCTTGCCTTTTGGGCATTGTATTTTGACTCATCGAGTTTTGACGGATTTTTTAATGCATCAAGGACACCCTTCTTGGTAATTTCATGGAACAACACTCTTTCAAATTCTTTCTTGCCGCCTATCACTTCAGCTACATGAAAAGCAATGGCTTCTCCTTCTCTGTCAGGGTCAGAACCAATGTAGATTTTCTGAGCATCTTTACCTGCCTTTTTCAATTCACTCACAACTTTTGTCTTGCCCTTCAGTACCTGAAATTGTGGTGTAAAATCATTTTCAATATCAACACCTATTTTACTTTTAGGCAGATCTTTAATGTGGCCAAAGGTTGCCTTAATATTAAAATCCTTGCCAAGGAATTTTGAAAGCGTTTTCATCTTAGTCGGTGATTCAACCACCAAAAGTGATTTATTACCCATTACAACTCCTTAATTTCAAACTTTTACACAGCAGATACAACAATAAGGAACATATTCTGCTCCTCACAATTTCCCGTTGTGGAGAAAAACCTGAAAGATACATTTTATTTTCTTATATAATAACCACCGGGAAAACCCTGGATTACTTCTTTCATCTCAAGTCTTGTAAGTATTGCCATAACCTGCCTTGCCTGCATCCCGGTATTCTCTATAAGTTCATCGGTATGTATCCTATCATGACCTATATATGAATACACATAATCTTCATCTTTGTCCATTTCAATCTTATGCTGCTTTTTTAAATTAAGATCAGGGAAAGATGTGGCAAGAATATCTTCAATACCATCAACCAGTTTTGCGCCCTGTTTAATGAGTGTATTAGCGCCTTTATATTCATTGTTGAAAATACTTCCGGGGATTGCCATGACATCCCTGGAATATTCAAGCCCAAGACGGGCAGTAATAAGAGAACCGCTTCTGGCTGATGCTTCTATAACAAGTATACCCTTTGACAGACCGGCTATAATACGGTTTCTCTCCGGAAAGTGATAATAAAGAGGAAGATCTCCAGGGTAATATTCAGTCAGCAGCAATCCCTCTTTTCCAATTTTTTCAAAAAGACGGATGTTTTCTGCCGGATAACACACATCGATACCACATCCCAGGACAGCCGTTGTTTTACCTGCCTCAGATAAAGCACCTTTGTGAGCTGAGGCATCTATTCCTCTTGCAAAACCGCTTACAATATTTATCCCCAGAGAAGAAAGTGTAGCGGCAATCTTTTCAGCAAGAGCAATTCCCTCAAAGGTTGCTTTTCTTGACCCTACTATAGCAAGAGTGTTGCAGCTTATTTTCAATGGTCCTTTTTTGTAAAGCACTACCGGTGGATCAGGGATATATCTTAATAGTTCAGGATACTCTTCGTCTCTTATGGTTATTATATCAACATTAAGTTTTTTTAGTTTTTCAACAGTTTTGTCTATATTTTTCCAATCATTAAAGGCAGTTATTGCAGCCCTTAATGACTCATCGGATATCCCGGCTTTTCCTTTGAATAAATCTGAGAGATTATCCCTTGCCTTGATAATCTCCCTCTTTTTTATACGGTCTATCCCTTTAATTCTTGATAAAGCAATGATTGCTGTAAGTTCATCCATTGATCAACAGGGCTTCCCCGCCCCCTTACACTCCATAGCTGATAGCTGATAATTTTTTCTTCAGCCCTTAGTCTGATTCATTGCTTATTGCTTTAAATTTTTTTATTACAGCTCTCCATTCCAAGCCTTTTTATAGTATCTTCGCGGACATGACCTGTTTCATCCCACCCGCGAAGCGCAAAATATGATTTAAGCATATCTTCTACCTTATTCCGGTCAAGGGGAAGTCGCTTTCCTTTAATATAATCCTCTGTTTCCTCATAAAATCTATCAGGGTAACAATATTCCTGAAATGTGAGACCCCTTTCAAGATTGAAGATATGTGCCATATTAACAATCCTTTCCGCAGACAGGAGGAGTTCGTTTTCATCCATTTCATATCCATAGACCGCCTGAAAAGCTTCACTCATAATAGACGGACCTATTGTCCGGAGAACAGGCGGCCTTATACACAGACCGAAGGAATTAAGAAGCGTCATATACTCTTCGGCATATTTGGCCATATCAGGAATAGCTACTTTTGAGGGAGGATTTCCGAGAATACTGTCTTTGTAGGCCTGAGGCATGTCAACACGCTCAAGTTCCTCAGGTGTCAGGGCAAGAGGTTCATATTCATAGTTCCTGTCAAAATCCTTCAGATCGTCAACAGGGGTCCTTATCCGAAGATGATCGCCTCCTCTCGTATTTATTAACACTCCAAGCATCCACGTATCAAACCTGCCCCTCGGATCACGTATCGGCATTTCAAGTCCTTTTATTTTGCAGGCAAAAGAATCTGAACCTTTAAAACTCTCCAGCGCCTGCGCTATGCCATGACTGAATAATTCGCCTATGCCTTTTCTCATTCCTATCATGGAAATCAATTTATAAATACTGTTGAAATCTCCAAAAGCAGGACTGAAACCGATATCGGATTCTTTCAGAAAACCCTTCTCAAAAAGTTCTATAATATAGGCAACCGTTGCACTCGCAGATATAACGTCCATGCCAAGCCTGTTACATAATTCCACACACTGGAATATTTCAGGTATATTTTCAAGGTCAAGTTTTGCACCGAATTCAAGAACAAAGGTCACTTCAAGGCCACATGTCTCATATCCAGCATACTTCCCTTCTTTGACCTTTGACCAGTGCAAACAACCTATAGGGCATGAAACGCATGCTAGTGAACGTTCTCTGTACTTTTCTTCAAAAAATCTTCTGCCACGCGTTGATCCCCAGTTATCAAAAGAACCTTGCCTGAAATTCCTTCCAGGCAAGATGCCTAATTTGTTATATACATCGGAAACCACCATGGAGCCATAACGTCTTGTGTAACCAAATGAATCTGACGATAATATCTTCTCTTTTATTTTTTTAGTGACTGCACGCAGAAGTTTTTTATCTCTTATCTGTATTTCACCTTTTCCCACAAAACAAAGGGCCTTGAGCTTTTTGCTGCCCATAATAGCGCCCAGACCTGTACGACCGAAAGAATGATGATAATCCCCCTGGATAGATGCAAATTGGACACAAGCTTCACCTGCCTGTCCGATACTTAGCACCTCTGTGTCTTTTCCTTCAATTCTTTTTAAGGTATTTACAGTTTCAAAGGTATCCTGCCCCCATAGCTCTCCTGCGTCTTTTAAAAAAACACCCTTTTCGTCAATCAATACATAAACAGGGCTTGATGATTTGCCCTTTATCCAGACAGAATCTATGTTACAGAGTTTTATTGCAAGACCTGTTTTCCCTCCGGAATTTGCAGTGCCAAAATAACCTGTCGGCGAAAGCGCAGTTGCTTCACAACGTGAAGATGTAGGTATATTTGTTCCCGTTAAAGCGCCAGTTGTAAAAAAAAGACTGTTCTTCCCGTCAAAGGGCTCAATAGTTCTATCAATGTGCTTGTACAAAAGGGCAGTATTAACCCCTACTCCTCCTATATAACGAGCTCTTAAGCTCTCATCCTCCAGATATTCATGTTCTTTTTTTTCAAGATCAATTACAAGGATTCTCATCTTCCCACCTTAGAGCTTTGTATTCACAGGCTGTTATGCATTCTCCGCAGGATTTGCATCCTTCGGCAATAAATATTGTAAAGGTCTGCCTTTCATGGTCCTTATCCAGAGTTATATACGATTTTTCAGGATTGATAACATTAAAATTAAACAAAGAACAGGCAAGCACACATGACATACAGCCTGAACATTTTTCGTTATTTATCTTTATCTTCTTTTTCGCCATATTTGAACCTCTCAAAATAATATAAAACCAAACATGATATTTCCTTTAAAAGTAGATCCCTTGATGTAGAGTCTTTCCACCATTTATCCTTTTTGAAATAGGACATATTGACAGGTTTGATAAGATATGATACCTGTGAATTCTCTTTAGAAGAACCATAAATAAGGTGGAATCTCCTTGAAGCATATTCAGGCACAAGAATTATAACTTTTTTCATTCCTGTTCCTGAAAAAGTTTCCTTTATTTTACCGACTCTAATTCTATCCTCGCCATCAACATTTATCTTCTTTAGTATTCCTTCATTTATACCCCTGGTGCGTGCTGTTCTGGAAACAATATCGAGAATACTGATACCAAGCATCTGGTCATCTTCAATCCATATGGATTTACCATTTCCAGCCCAGTATTCTCTGAAGGCTTCTATGTATAGCTCCCCGCTTTTATCTTCAAAAAACCTCGGGACAAATATTGCATCCGATGGGAATATTTTATCTTCATATACAAACTGGCTGCCTATAGTTTTTAATGAAAAGGGATGAGCAACGATTCCTGCAATGATCATAAAAACAATGAGGATAAATATAAAACAGCCGCATCCTGTCTTACCACTGTTATTCATTATTCCTCCGATTATTTATATTTATTGAAGTATTCATGAAGAATGACTGATAGAATTACAAGGGGTGTTGTTTCTGTTCTGAATATATTTTCACCAAGTGTACAGAGAGTAAAATTTTTCTCCTTCAACCACTCAATTTCCAGATCATCTATCCCACCCTCAGGGCCTATTACAAGACATATTTCCCCACCCTCCTTTCTATTCGACAAAACACTGTTTAATGAAACTTCTCTTTCCTGTTCATAAAAAGCCCAGCGATTTGGAATGCTCTCCGCATAGGTAAGAATACCTCTCAATGGAATGGGCTCAACAACATCCGGAACAGTAAAACGCCCTGACTGCCGGGATGCTTCTATGACAATCCTTTTCCAGCGCTCCAGTTTACCCTTTTCCCTGTCGTTAAATTTAATCAAAGTTCTTTTAAAAATTGTAGGCACTATCTTTTCCACTCTAAGTTCTGTAGCCTTTTCAACAAGCCAGTCCATTCGCGGCCCTTTTATAGGGCTTACACATAGTGTCACCCTTGGTCGTTTTTCCTCAGGGTGATGGACAACATCCACTACCTGCAAATCAAGTTCCTTGCTTTTTATGCTGTTAATAGTGCACCTGTAAAGATAACCCTTGCCATCAATAAGATCTATTCTGTCACCGGTTGTTTTTCTCAGAACATTGACAATATATTTGTACATAGGCCCTGTGAGAAGCACCATGCCATTTTTCATCTTTAGCTTGTCCACAAAAACTCTTCTTATTTCCATATATTACCTTTCAGGAAGCTTATAAAATCGTGATTCGTAAAGCCTGTGGTATTCTGTCCATTTATCATCTGTCATATTTGTTTTCATGTGTTCCTTTACGCCCATAACTTTAGCATCAAGATCATCGAGATAGTGCACTATGAGGGCCTCTAATGCCATAGGCTTTTTAGGAGAACCCCACTCTTCAATACCGTGATGACTTATAATGATATGGGCCAATATATCCGATATGTAATCAGGAAACCCCTCCACTTCCTTAACCAGTTCCTGAAACATTATGGAACCGAGGGCTATATGTCCCATAAGTCTTCCCCTGTCAGAATATTGAAAACCGCCTTTTACACAAAGCTCTTCGACCTTTCCAATATCATGCAGAAGGCTTCCTGCAATAATGATATCCTTATCCGCACCTGTTATGTCAGCTACATGTTTTCCCATGTTTGCCATTGAAAGCGAATGCTGAAGAAGCCCTCCAAGACAAACATGGTGTACACCTATTGAAGCAGGAAATAAAAAAAATTTTTCCAGAACATCCCTTCTTCTAATAAGAGAAGTAAAGACAGCGGCTATATGGGGCTCTTCTATCTCATTGAGAAGCTGAAAAAAACCTTTTTTTAAATTGTCGACACCTGGCTCGGCTTCCGGGAAGAATAAACCGATATTTTCAATAGAAACACCTTCTTCAAGTTTATTTATGTCAATTATGTTTAACTGGAGTTTTCCCTGATATAGATTTGTCTTTCCCTGAATATTGACAAGATCATCCTTTTCAAAAAGTTTATTAAAATTAGCTACATTATTATTATCATTCTCCCAGACTCTGCACTCAATATTGCCTGTTTTGTCTTTAAGTTCAAGACTCATGTATTTCTTATTATTTTTGTCAGTAAAGATGTTCTTTTTTGAAACTATAAAAAGACCGTCGACCTCAAGACCGCCTTTTTTGCTGATATCTCTAATGAACATTCCTTTTTTCACAGGTCTGCTCCAAAATGCTCATATCCTTTAAAATCAGTCTTTATTTTTTTGTTGTTCCTGAATATTTGCACTCCCTTTCCTTTCATTATCTCCCCTATTATGGTAATAGAAAATCCTTTATTTGCAAGACCCGCAACAATCGGGATTTTTCGGCTTGGAAAGGTAAAAAGGAACTGATAATCTTCGCCCCCTCCCAAAGCAAACTCTTCAAGACCTTCTCTTTTCAGAATATCCGGCATTGGTATGCTCTCAAAATGGATTTTTGCAGATTTTTTGCTTTCCAGCATCATTCTTTCAAGATCAATAATTAATCCATCACTTATATCCATCATCGCATTAGTTATATCACTTTTTATCAATTCCTTCCACAACCCATATTGGGGTTTAGGGCTCATATACCTGTTCATAAACCTGTTTGAGCTTTTTGCTTTTTGACCCTTTTGAAGGAGGTTTAATCCATAAGCACTTTCACCAAGAAGACCTGTCACTCCTATCAGATCACCTTCTTTTGCATTCTCTCTCCCCAGATATCTGCCGGTTACCAGTTTCCCTACCATAGAAACATCAATAAAAAAATCGTTTCTTGTTTCTACTGTATCTCCGCCAAGAAGAATAATGCTGAATTCACCGGCAGCATTATTCATCCCCCTGTACAGCTTTGCAACCTCTTTGCTTTTAATACGTGCCGGAATACCTATTGTAACCATAAAATACATGGGCTCGGCTCCCATGGAAAGGATATCAGATACATTTGCATATATCGCTTTTTTACCAACATAATAGATGTCAGTTAAGGCAAAATCGAAATGTATATGCTCTGTAAAACCATCCTGAACAAATACGTAGGAACCCTTTTCAAATTCTGCAACTGCACCGTCATCACCAATCCCCCTCAGCACCTCCGGAGAAGATCGACCGAATTTCTTTAATCTCTTTATGAGTTCATTTTCTTTTATTTCCATATAATCAACAGGAATAATAACAGTTAACAGCTCTATTTTGCAAGTGTTGCCGACAGAATAACAAAATCATTTAAATAAGAACACATCTTTGACATCAGAAAAAATTTACTTTAGTTATAAGGCAGGATAGAGAAACCTGAAGTCCTAATGGTAGAGGTGTGAGACTAAACAACACCTGCTGAAGACCAGTCTATTTTTTCTTTATCCCGATTATGTTTGGAACCGGCAACAATCCTGCCTCGGGACTGTTTATTAAAGAATTTGTCTTGTAACGGCCTGCCTTGAATATTTCTGTTTTGTTATAACGCATATAAAATGCTGCTGCCGAACCACCGTCAAGATGCTGGGCACAGGCAATTTTTACAGGCAGTTTCAATAAAATCTCGACTAAATCATGCATAGAATAGGGTGATTCGGAAAATATGAAAAGGATATTCCCGTCATGATCCTGGCCAAGCGCTGCTTCACTCCATCTTTTTTCCTGTCGTGACCACTGGTTCAACCCCGGACGTTTGATCAGTCTGAGATTCTGTATAACAGTATCGTACCCTTCAATTATCTCTTTTATATTATTCACATCTATGTCAAATATTCCTGCACTATTGAGTTCTGTCTTCCGGGGATGGAAAGCAAAAACAGAGTGATAATTCTTGTGTATTTTCGGATTATTGAAATGACCAAAGTTTTTCATGTAACCAACATTGGATTTAAGATCCTTTTGAAACATACCTGCATTAATTGCTGCAATCAATCCATATTTTTCAACCCATTCTCTTACACTAAGCACCTGGCCTTCCGGATGTTCAGAAGCAGAAAACAGGAAAAAATCAAAAAACTCCGGATTAATTCTGAGGACAAATATTTTTGAATTGCCCGCATCTGATTTAAGGGGTGAAGTAAATTCATTGTAATGAAGGCCATCATCTATTTTAATCCAGCCTGGTTGTGCACTGGTTATTCCTGAGAAAAATCCGGATAAAAAAATTGTTAAAAATAGGATTTTTATCCATCCTGGTATTTTTTTAAAACAATTACATAATTGTTGCAAAATTCCTGATACAACACTTGAGGAAAATCCCAAAATGTTCTCCCTGTTACATAAATTTGAATATGCTGCTGCTCCTTCTGAACGTGATACATTGGCTTTTATCATAATATATGTCATGATGGTATTCATAAATTGCCATTCAGTTTCTCTTTATTCCTATCCGGGATTATTCTACATTTATTATACATTCTATATCTACCATAAAACTGCCTTAAAAGAGGACGGTTAATTTGTGGAAAATATTTTTATCTAAAAATCTTTGTTTGACAAGGGAAGACAGATGTAGTTCAATAATCCGGTGAATCTACTTCAAGCTCTTATATTCGGTATTGTAGAAGGGATTACAGAATTTCTGCCAATATCTTCAACAGGCCATCTGATACTTACAGCCCATTTAATGGGTCTCACACAAACAGAATTTCTCAAGACTTTTCAAATTGTCATTCAGTTCGGAGCAATTCTCTCAGTTGTTTTTCTCTACTGGAAAACCCTTCTCGTTAACTTCGAAGCTTTAAAAAGAATAATCCTTGCATTCCTTCCAACTGCAGTTCTGGGTCTTCTCTTTTATAAAATTATCAAGCAACTTTTCATGGGAAGTAATCAGGTTGTGCTCTGGTCTTTGTTTATAGGTGGAATATGTCTTATT
>CAYSBW010000050.1:0-15306 GCA_964429485.1 uncultured Syntrophorhabdaceae bacterium | reverse complement strand
CAGGTTATACCCTGTTTCTGCATACCTCATGTTTTACACCTCTAAGATCTGTTCGCAGCCTTGATTTGAAGCTGCGCAGGTTATCTATATTTCGCGTACTTTCATAGTACGTTTTAATGGCGCAGGGTCATTGAGCCTGTTCCGAGTTTCTTTTCCTTTACTTCAATCTTTTTAGGTTCTCTTGCCGGAGGCGCGAAAGGAGTATCTGTTACTGGAAGCAACCACACAACTTCATCAAGCGAATTAACAAGAATTTGCTTTGCAGTCTCAATATCCGGGGCCTCGATCTCCTTTTTACTACAATAAACCCTAAAAAACATGTCCTGCCCTCCTCTAATGACTTGATACATATACTTTATTTTCTCTTTTGCCTGAATTAGCATTATAACTTGATTAATTCATTAATTCCAAATTCACGTTTTAGAAAGGGCAAAAGCAAACTTCTTATTTAGTAGCAAAATAATCATCAGTTACAGATTATTTTTTGTTTTCTCCAGTGTTTCATATATCAAACATATGTTTTATATATCAAACAGATATTGCTTGTCAAGAAATATGTTAAATAAAATATAACATATTTGAAAAAAACATTTCTTTGACTTAGTTGATTTGTTGAGTGATTTTGATTTTTGTCTTCTCTTTTCTCCGCCTGTTTTTTCTACCCCACCTTCTATGAACCCAGAACCATTCATCAGGATTCCTTAGGATTATTTTTTCTAAAAAGGCATTGATCTTTCTCGTATTCCGATAAATCAACTCTTCTATATTTCCATTTCTCTCCATGTCAAGAGGTTCATTCCAGACAATCCTGTACCTCAAAAATCCTTGCCTCTCAAAATACATGGGAATCACTGGAGCGCCTGTTTTCATCCCTATGGCTGTGATGCCCTTTGACGTAGGAACTTTTTCACCAAAAAGTTCAACAAAAACACCCCGGGAACGTTTTTCTCTCTGGTCTGCCAGAATGCCGATTATTTTGTTTGCCTTTAAATGTCTCATCACTTCTTTTGCCGTATCAGCATTGGGTATTATTTGAAGACCTGTCGCATTTCTGATTTTGTTAAGAAAGTTATTGATATACTTATGTTTTTTCAGAGGGCGGGCAAGAACAACTATGTCGTTTGCAAGAGAATAGGAGGCAACACCCATGATCTCCCAGTTTGTATAATGGAATATAAGCACCAATGCTCCCTTGTTCAGTTTCAGGGCATTGTCGATATAATGGCGATTTTGAACTGTAAATCTGTCACTGTACTCGCTCTTCGGAATATAAGGTATAGCAAGCATCTCAATAAGATTGACACCCATTTTTTTGAAAAATCCTTTAGCAATACCTTCTATTTTTTTATCATCCAGATTTTTGAAGACTCTCTTTATATTTGACAGGGCAATTTTTCTTCTGCCTCTTAAAATAAAATAGGCTGCTTTGCCAATAAACTCGCCTGTTCCCTGTTTTAAATATTCTGGTAGAATACGTATAATTTGTTGGAAGATTTTAACAATTGATATGAGTAGGAAATCTATAAACAAATGAATTTTTATTAAGAATTTATTTTTATGGCTTCATCAACAAGCATTATCGGTATATCATCCTTAACAGGATACATAAGCCTGCATACATCGCAGATAAGACCATCTTCGTTCTCGTTCAGTCTTATGTCTCCTTTGCATTTGGGACAACAAAGTATTTCAAGAAGTTCTTTATTAAGTGGCATTCCGTCTCCGGACCTTTTCAGGAAATATCATTCTTTTCCTTGTTTATTGCAGGTTCAAGAATATCTCCTAATGTTGAGAAAAAACTATCTTCTTTTTTGAAGGTTTCTATATCCTTCTTTTCCTCAATTTTTTTTATCGCCTTGATGCTCAACCCTATTCTCTTATCCTTTGCATCAATATTCAGAATAATTGCCTTTACCTTATCATCAATATTGAATATTTCTGATGGATGTTTTCCCTTTGCCTCATCAATCTCGGACAGATGTATAAGCCCCTCTATTCCTTCTTCAATTTCAACAAAAACACCGAAGTCTGTTATGCTTGTCACATAACCTTCAACAATTTCTCCTGTTTGATATCGGGATTGTATGCCTTTCCACGGGTTTTCCTTTAATTGCTTCAGGCTGAGAGAAAACTTCTTCTGTTCCTTATCGACATTGATTACAAGCGCATCAACCATGGCGCCTTTTTTGAAGTTTTCCGTCACAATTTTCTTCCTTCTCGACCATGATACTTCCGACATATGCACTAAACCGTCTATTCCATTGCCTATTCCCACAAACATACCGAAATCAGTTATATTTTTTATCCTTCCCTTTATTATGGAACCGGCGGGATACTGTGTAACAAGCTCCTCCCATGGATCAGCCAGTAACTGTTTCAATCCCAGAGAAACTCTATTTTTTTCCTTGTCAACATCAAGAATTACAAGATCGAGCCAATCACCTTTCTTAACAATTTTGTTAGGGTTTTTGAATCTTTTATCCCAGCTCATCTCACTCACATGAAGAAGGCCTTCAACACCCTGTTCAAGTTCGACAAAAACACCATAATCAACAATACCTGCAACCTTACCTCTGACTTTTGTTCCAGGACTGTATCTTTCCTCAATATTAAGCCAGGGGTCCGACTTCAACTGCTTAATACTTACAGAAACCCTTTCCTTTTCAACATCTACATCTATCACTTTTACTTTTATTTCATCACCGACTCGAAGATATTCCTTGGGATGGGTTATCCTACCCCATGTAATCTCGTTTAAATAAAGAAGTCCATCAACACCGCCAAGATCTATGAAAGCGCCATAATCAGTTATGTTTCTTACAATCCCGTAGACAACCTGCTCGATTTTAACGTTTTTCCAGAATTCTTTTCTTTTCCTGTCCCTCTCCTCTTCCATAAATATTCGTCTTGAAATAATTACATTTTCTTTTCGCTGGTTGACCTTGAGAATCTTGAATTTGAGGTGTCTGCCAACAAAAGAAGAAGGATTTTTTACAGGTTTGATGTCAACCTGGGATATAGGAAGAAAAGCACTTATACCACTTCCGATATCCACTAAAAAACCGCCCTTGACTTCAGTTATAATATCACCTTCCATGGGAGTTCCATCTTCGACTGCTGCATTTATCCTTTCCCATATCCTTATCATGTCGACTTTACGCTTTGAAAGCAGAAGCAAACCAAAACCCATCTCCCGGCCAACTATCATCACTTCAACTTCATCGCCTATGTTGACTTTCTGTTCTCCGGATTTGTCAGTAAATTCCTGTATGGATACCTTGCCTTCAGATTTCAAACCAACATCCACGATCGCTGAATCGCCATTTATATTAATGATTTTACCTTTAAGGATATTGTTATCCTGCAAGGTTTTCATTGAGTTCTCATAGAGCTCCCTCATTTCTTCTTCTGTTTTTTCTTTTTGTGCTACGGTATCGACGGTCTCAACCATGATTCCCCCTAAAGATTTTTTACATACCTTTCCACATTGTTCAATATATCATCAGGGGTTGATGCGCCCCCTGTTATTCCAACACTTTTCAATCCTGAAAACCATTCAGGGTTTATGTCATCTTCTGTCTCTATGTGGTACGTGCGAGATTGTATATTCTTTGCAATATTGTAAAGTTTTGTTGTGTTTGAGCTGTTCTTTCCACCTGCTATTAATACAGCATCGACTTTCGACGCAAGGAGAGCAACTTCATTCTGTCTGATCCAGGTGCTCTCACAAATAGTATTATAAATCCTCAATTCTTCAGCTCCCTCTGCAAGCCCGCAAATTATATTAAAAAAGGTTTCTTTGTCCTGCGTTGTCTGACTTACAACTCCAACCTTTTTTGCTATTACAGGGGTCGGTTTTTGCAATACAATACCATCATTGTGCAAATAACTCAACACACTTTTAACCTCAGGGTGGTTTTTATCCCCTACGATTACGACCTTATAGCCGTTTTTTTGCAGGAATTTAGCTTTTTTCCGCACTCTTCTTACAAACGGGCAGGTTGCATCAATGGAATTAAGGCCCTTTAGCTTGATATCCTCCTCTTCTTCTTCGCATATTCCGTGGGTGCGGAATACAATGGTTCCATCCTTTATCCCGTGAACATCATCAACCGGTATAATGCCTCTGCGTCTTAGCTCTTCAACCATCTGTGGATTATGGATAATCGGACCTAAAGTAAATATATTTCCTTCGGTTTTTTCTCTTGCTTCCAGAACCATGTTTATCGCCCTGCGTACCCCGAAACAAAAACCAGGGTGTTCTGTTTTCAAAACCTCCATCAAACCTCCGATCCAAGTACAATATTCAATATACTTTCAACAACTCGCTGAACATCCAGACCGGATGTATCAATGTAGACAGCATTCTCAGGCACAACAAGGGGGGCCAGTTCCCTTTCAGAATCGTTTCTGTCTCTATTATACATTTCTTCCTTTACAACAGACTGTGAAACTTGGATTCCCTTCAGGGATAACTCGAGATGTCTTCTTTTTGCTCTTTCGTCCTGGCAGGCATCAAGATAAAACTTGAAATGAGCATCAGGAAAAACTACACTTCCCGTATCTCTGCCTTCAAGGACAACACCACCGTTCCTGCCTGCCTCCCTCTGTTTGAAAGTAAGATATTCCCTGACACTTTGCTCCTGGGAAAACTTTGAGGCAAAAAGAGAAATTTCGGGATCACGAATTTTTTCAGAAATATCCTCCCCATTCAGAAAAACTTTTGCATTATCTCCAAAATCAAATTTTATATTAAGGTCTCTGAGGAACTGTTCCAAATTTATATTATCTGGCTGCTCATTGAAGGCAACAGAAAGTGTTTTAAAGGCATGGGCCACACCACGGTACATGGCTCCTGTATCAATATAGCTGTACCCTAACCTATGTGCAACCATTCTGGCAACTGTACTTTTTCCAGCGCCACTTGGACCATCAATTGTAATAATAAAAGCCTTTTTCATTAACTACCATACCCCGCTGCTGTTTTTTTATTTTTTTCTGTAAATGTGTTTTCGAAACAGGATATTCCAAAAGCTGCATCTGTTGATTTTATGATAACATTTCAACAAGAGCTTCAATAAATTTTCTGTTTTCCTCCTCTGTTCCTATTGAAACTCTTATATAATCGGGCAGACCGTAAGGGCCCATCCATCTTACAAGAATCTTTACTTCAATAAGTCTTTTTATTAAATCTTCAGCATCTTCACCATATTTGAAAAGTATGAAATTAGACTCAGTCGGGACATATTTTACAGATAATTTTTTGAAGGCACTATAAAAAAATTGTTTACCCTTTCTGTTATTTTCCAGAACCCTTTCCATACAGGCAGTATCCTCTATGGCAGCCTTTGCGCCTGCAAGAGCTACAGCATTGATACTAAAAGGTTGCCGCGTTCTTTCAAGAAAGGATACCAGCGATGCTTCACCAATTCCGTAACCTATTCTTATACCTGCAAGGGCATAGGCCTTTGAAAATGTCCTTAAAACAAGGACCGGATAATCATTGATATATTTAAAAGAATCAGGAAAAGCCCTGTTTTCGGAATATTCTGCATAGGCCTCATCGACTACGACAAGTATCTCTGGCGGTAATGTCTGCAAAAAGTTTTTGAATACATCATCCTCGAAAATCGTACCTGTAGGATTCAGTGGGTTGTTCAAGAATATGACCCTTGTTCTGCTATCGATTGCAGCCATTATGTTGTCAAGGCTGACTTTCATATCAACAACAGGAACCCTGAATGTTTCATACCCGTATATCTTTGAGGCAATTGCGTAAAATGCAAATGAAGGTTCTGATATGATAACTCCTTTTCTTTCTTCGTGTTTCATCGCCTTTAATGCAAGCTCTATAAGCTCATCAGAACCATCACCAAGGACAACCTGATCTGTTTTGACATTATATTTAGTTGAAATTGAAGCTTTTAATTCAAGTTCATTTCCAGGATATCTGTTTATTGAAGAAAGAGCTTTTACCATGCTGGAAATAACCTTTTTTGATGGTGGCAAGGGATTTTCATTCGAAGCAAGCCTTACCCAGTTCTCATCCAGTCCATATTTTGCAGCTCTCGGATAAAAGGGTATCTCCTGTATGTCTTTATCAATTGTAATTTTCATTTTTACTTATCCCCTTCCCGTATTTTAGCTCACAAATAACTGATAACCCCTTCATTCTGCCTTTGACCCCGTCTTTTCACTATCGTATCACCCTTTTTGCTATCTCATCCGCATTATTTTGCATTATATAAAAATCCTCTTCAGAAAGCCCGGCGCCTTTCACTATTCTTTTTGCATCATACTCAGTTATCAGATCAGAATAAGTATGGGAATCAGTATTGAAAACAAGTTTTGCGCCTGTTTTTTTTGCTATTTTGCCTACATGGCCATTTGTAAGGGAATGCCCTTTTCTACTGGTAATTTCGAGACAAACACCCCTTTCTTTGGCAAGGATTGCATCTTCTTCCTTAATAATTCCGGGATGCGCTATTATATCCGCACCGCCTTCAATGGCCGCCCTGTTTGTACCCTCTTCCACGGGTTCTGCAATTGTTTCTCCGTGAACAACAACATATAGTATTCCAAGTTTCCTGGCAAGGCAGATAATGTCTTTGATGAATCTCTCAGGTACATGGGTAATTTCCACACCGGGAAGTATTGTTATGCCTTCCTGGTAGGTAATTTTCTCTCTCAATTTCAATATTGCATTAACAACATATTCTATGTTGGTATGATCTACATGGTCAGATATACCTATAGTTTTATAACCTGCCACAGCTGCTCTTCGGGCAAGTTCTGCCGGTAATAATTCACCGTCACTTAACAATGAGTGAGTATGTAAATCTATCATTTATTTCCTGTCTTCTCTTATATTGACTTCCGTCATTTTTAAGAACAGATAATCAAGTCAGCCCATGAAAATGAAAAAACACGGACAAACTTCACATTTTGTATTTTCCGAAATCATCAGATGACAGATTTTCAAGGATTTCTTCCCATTCGCTGGAATCAGTCACCACTTTATCGTTTTTCCCGGAAAGATCAACTTTAGCTGACTGTTTTATAACATTCTCTTCAACAAATATGGGCGCCCCTGTCCTTAAGGCAATTGCTATGGCATCACTGGGCCTTGAATCAACAATAAGCCTCTTGTTGTCAACTTCAAGATGTAACAGTGCAAAATATGTATTATCCCTGAGATCATTTACCTCGATTTTTACAACCTTCACACCAAGATCATCCAGTATATTTTTTAAAAGGTCATGGGTCATCGGTCTTGGCGTGTTTATATTCTCCATCGCTGTAGCAATACTTGAAGCTTCGAGCAGACCGATCCATATAGGGAGAACATCCTTTTCATCCATATCCTTAAGAAGCACAATCGGCGTGTTGGTAAAGGGATCTACAGTAATACCTGCAACTTTCATTTCTTTGAGCATTTATACCTCCGCAGAAATAGAAGCAGGAGGATTTAAATGATACAGATCATCCTCTCCTGCACCTTTCAGTTTCCCCTTAAGAGAATTTGCATAGCCTTTAACAATTTCCACATCTGTCAATTTGCCGATCATTTCCTCATTGCCTGCAAAATTTACAATTTTGTTTGTTCTTGTCCTGCCTGTAAGATCCTGCCTTGAATTCCTGCTGAAACCCTCTACCAGAACTTCCACAGAATCACCTTCCATTGATCTGTTTTTTTTCAATGTTATTGATTTTTGAGATTCCTGTAAAAGTTTCAGTCTTTTTTGTGCTATTTCCCCTGGCACTTCATCGGGAAGAGTTGAAGCAACGGTAAATTTCCTTGGTGAATAGACAAAGGAAAAGAGACCGTCAAATTCAATATCTTCTATTAATTCCATGGTTTCCTCGAATGATTTATCATCCTCGCCCGGGAAACCGACAATACAATCCGCTGTTATGGCCATATTGTTGCATCTATTTCGCAGCTTCCTTATTTTTTCCTTGTATTCTCCTGCTGTATAACCCCTGTTCATCAACTTCAATATCCTGTCTGAACCTGATTGGAAAGGCAGATGTACCTGTTCGCACAGCTTATCAAGCTTCCCGAAACATTCAATAAGCTCATCGGATAAATCCTTCGGGTGAGAAGTTACAAACCTTATCCTCTCAATCTTCTCAATCATGTTTATTTTTTCCAGCAACACAGGAAAAGAAATGTCATCCCTTCCTATGTTATAGGAATTGACATTCTGCCCGAGCAGAGTAACTTCCTTCATGCCCTTTTCTGCAAAATCTTCTATTTCCCTGAGTATATCAGAGCTATCCCTGCTTGCCTCTCTGCCTCTGACATAGGGCACAATGCAGTAACTGCAAAAATTATTGCATCCTTTCATTATAGTGACAAATCTTTTAATTCCCACACTAACAGTATCTGGATTGACAAAACAGAAATGGCCCGAACCGTTTTCAGAAAAATCCATGAATCTGCTTTTTGCTGATATTATCCTGACAGCCTCCTCAATTTTATGTATGCTGGAAGGTCCAAGAGAAAAATCTATAAAAGGAAGTTTTTCTGCTATGGCATTTTTTTCCATCTGGGCAATACACCCGGTAACTCCAAGCATTGTTCCTTTCGCAGCCTTGATTCTTCTCAGTCTGCCCATAAGACTGTAGAATTTCTGTTCAGCCTTTTGCCTGACACAGCATGTGTTAACAATAACAATATCAGCATCATGCAAATTATCCACATATTCATGACCGGCATTTCGGAGAAGATATTGCATCTTCTCCGAATCATGCTCATTCATCTGACAACCAAATGTCTCAATATTAAATTTCACAGTTAGACCAGTTTCCTTGTTTTATCAAAAATGCCTCTTAAATTATTTTACTATAAACTTGGCTTGAAGTTTTTTCATTTTCTCCACTATTCCGCCATATTCCAGTTCAGAGTAATCAAGCATTGCGGGACCGGAAAAACCCTGTTGCCTGATCTCTGTGGCTTTACGCGAAACATTCGATCTTATATAATCCCAGTAGGGATGATCAAAGGCGTCTGCAGGTTCAGTCAGAATACCGTTGTGTACACAAAAACCAAGGGCACAAACAACAGGAGGCCCATCAAAAAATGATACGCCTGAATTCATCTTTACAGGCATAAGCGGCCCTACATGGCTTCCTCTCATAAAGCCTGCAACATAATGACCTATATTAAAGGGCGCAAGAGCTTCACCCGTTGCAGGGAAAGGCCCCTGGACTCTGACAAGCATTACAGGGTCATCCTTGCCTGTATATTTCCCGGCAATATTGTGAAGTCTTGTTGTGCTTACCACTGCAGCGATATCTCCTGTCTCCCTCGACCAGACAGACTCAACAACAAACCTTTCATTGTCCCTGAGAAGAGCAGCTATGTCATACTGATCTTCAGGAGCATTAAGCTCTATAAGCCTGTCGCCTTCAGTGTAATTCACATCCATAATAACAAACTTAAATCCCTTTGCCATGTTAGGTGAAAGTATCAAGCCTGAATTGTACATCGGGTCTGCAAACATAAGATAAAGGGGTAGATTGTATGCGCCGGGATCGGTTTTATCAGCTGCGAAAAAAAGAAAAGGTTCATTCGGCCTTTCTTCAAATTCCATTTCTGCAACAGCCGGGCCCATTCCTCTTACATTGCCTGAAAAAGAGTCTTTAAGCAGATCCTGACCTGCCCCATACAAACCTTGAGATTTTGCAACTTCCGTACCTGCTATAAAAGCATCCCAGGCAAGCTTGTGAACACGATCATTGCCTGTGCCATTATTGTGTCCGAAGAGAATTGCCATATCATCGCCGGTGTGACATACAAAAAAATCATTGACAATTCCCTTTCCCTTCTCCCTGACAACATCCTCCACTTTTTTGAACAATGGTGAACTTGGCTTGATGTGACCACCAAGACTGCCAATATCCGCTTTAATAATCGATAATGTAGTTTTCACAAGCTCCTCCTTTTAAAATATTCTTTTAGTATATTAACTGAGCCATCGCTCATTACATCCACATTAGCCTGTATAATGGATCAGGTCAACTCTTTCAGGAATAGAATTATTATAAACCCTTTTTCCGAGCCTTGTCACCATAAAATCTTTTATCTTCTCACAGGACACGTCGGGAATATTGACATTAAGGAAGGTACGAAATCAGCAAAAGACGCCATCATGGCATGGTTTCATATAATAGAATCGGGGCGACGGGATTTGAACCTGCGACCTCCTGCACCCCAAGCAGGTGCGCTAAACCATGCTGCGCTACGCCCCGATGCGTTAAATATTACAGAAATTAATTAAAAAGTCCACTTAAAAAAGTGACATGTTGACATGAATGATGTTATTGAATACGATTTAAAGATGAATACAGTCAAAGACAACAATAAAATCCTCCTTATTCACCTGGGCGGACTGGGAGACATATGCCTGTCGGAATCAATATTCCTTTCCTTATCAGAACATTTTGAAAAAAATATTGAAGCTCTCGGCTATACGAGATTTCTAAAATTATTTGAGAAATATTTTACACAAATCAATAGAATTGAATCAGTAAAATGGCTTCACCTCTTTTCAGACTACCCATTGGATATCATTTATAAACAGATAATATTTATAGGGAAAGACAGGGAAGGAAGTCTGAGGCAAAGGTGGCAGAAGTTTTCCAGGGAACCTGTTATATTCATAGAAATGTATCCGGAAAATCAATTCATAACTGATTCTCAATCGGAAACAATTAATGACAATATAAATTTGCCTGCGGTTATGAGCAGTCAAACAGGGTCAGACATCATTCATATTGAAGACTACCAGCTGGCACAGCTCGGACAGTACGGGATTAAGGCAATTAAAAAACAAATAAAATCAGCGCCTTTACATCGGGTTATACTTTATCCTGAAACAGGTTTTCAAAAAAGAAAATGGCCTGTTGAGAACTTTATCGAGCTTTACGAACTATTAAAAGCAAAAGATATTGAGGTTTATATACTCGAACCACTGGGCATGGATGTAGATATTAAAAACAAAGTATCCTTTCAGGAGCTCTCAGATGTGGCAAGTTTCTTCAAGGAAGGCGGTATATTTTTTTCTAATGATTCCGGTATGGCCCACCTCGCAGGAATAAGCGGTCTTTTTACCATCACAATTTTTATTGATTTCAACCCCATTGTGTGGCACCCGAGGGGACGCTTCCATGCCTTTAAAAAAGATAGAGACATTATAAATATACCGGTCATTGAAAACAAAATAACTGAGATCATGGCTCAATATTCATGATTAATAAATCATTGTCATAGCATGATGCTTGGTGATAGAATGATTCATGACCTACATAACAGATGTTTATCTCAGCGAAGTACTGAAAAAAGATGTCATAGATCAACACGGTAAAAAAATAGGAGAACTCTGGGATCTTGTTACAGTCCCAGGAACCAGATTTCCATATGTAATCAAGCTGGTATTAAAAAACAGGAAACAGCTCTTCGATGTTTCCGTCGCAGACATACATCTCTTCAACAGGCTTGTGATAACGCTCAATCTGTCCGACAAGCCCCTTTCCTTTTACAAATACAAGGAAGGTGACATACTGATAAAAAGACATATCCTTGATAAACAAATACTTGACATAAACGGGGCAAAAGTTGTCAGGGTAAATGATCTGAAACTTGGAGAAAGTGATGGCAATATCTGTATAACAGGCATTGATGTAGGGCTGAACGGTATTCTTCGGAGAATTGACGGCGGCAGGGTGGTTCAAAATATTTTTGCCCTTCTCAATAAACCCATTAAGGAACACATCATAGACTGGAATTTTCTCCAGACCATCGATCCCCATTTGAGTAATTTAACCCTGAATATTGCAAGAAAACATCTTGGAAAGCTTCATCCATCAGATCTGGCTCAAATTCTAAGCGAAATTCCTCCTGAAGAAGGAACTCTGCTGCTCTCATCGATTGATGAAGAACTGGCAGGCGAAGCCCTTCACGAAGTTTCCGCAGAAATAAGGGAAAAGATTTTCGAAGAAATGGATAAGGAGCGGATATCGGATATTCTTGAGGAAATGCCGCCCGATGAAGCTGCAGATATACTGGGGGATATGCCTGAAGAAGATTCTGAGGAACTTCTTTCTCTTATGGAAAGCGAAGAAGCAACTGAAGTTAAAGATCTTTTGAGCTACGAGGAAGACACTGCAGGTGGTTTAATGACAAGCGAATTTCTTGACTTTCCTCCTGATATGACCGTTGACGATGTTTTTACCAACATCAGGCTCCTTGCTCCTGATGTTGAGTTTATATATTATGTTTATGTAGTTGATGAGGAAGACCATCTCCTTGGAGTTATCACATTGAAAAAACTCCTTACAAGCCCGCTGTATGCCAGGCTGGAAGATATTATGACACAGAATGTAAAATTCGTAAGTATCGAAGCTGAAAGGAAAGATATTGCAGAAATAATTTCAAAATACGATTTTATAGCAATTCCTGTTGTCGGTGAAGATAGAAAAATAAAAGGCGTTATAACAGTAGATGATATCATTGATCTTCTTGTTCCAAACCCTATCAGGAAAAAGAAAAGAAGGACTTTTCAATAATAATCACATCCCCCTGCATCTTCTCATCTTCTCCATTAATCAATATTAATCAATTTAATCTTTACTTCTTTGAATCCAGCAATTTAAGTATTTCCACAGCTTCCTGCGAATTAATCCCGTATTTTAACACTGCCTTTTCAAGGTTGCTTCTGGCAAGATCTTCTCTGCCTGTTTCCAGGTAATACCTGCCCAGATATTCATATCCTGCACCCTGGTCGCCACTTCTTCCCATCAGCATACCATAGCGATAGTATATTTCAGGATAGATTCTACCATACTGCAACAATTCATTTAAAATATCCAACGCTTCTCTTCTGTCCCCATAACCTTCGTAGGCTTTTGCAAGAAAAAAACGGGAAACCGGAGATTTTTCATCCTGTAGCAGATCTATCGCATCCTTATATTCCCGACAATTAACAAGAATTTCTCCCAGAAGCAGATTTCTGAAGGGTGAGTTTATCTCCTTCGCAATACGAACAGCATCACTTGTGTTACCGGCAAGAGAATCTGCGAGGGACATTCCGTATTGCGCCAGAGGATCATTACTGTCTCTTATATATCTTTTTTTCCACGCATCTCTCATGCCTTCAGTAAAAGGGGCATGGAGCACCTTTATCCTGACCTTCAAATAAGGGAAAAAAGCGCCTTCTATACGTGATTCGCTCCCAGCCCATGCTCTTTCTATTTTAACAATACGCTCTTCATGGTAGGGGTGAGTCAGAAGATACTGGGGCAGAACCTTGTCGCCTGACCCTGTTCTTAATTTTTTTAAAAATTTAGCTGTACCAAGGCCTCCGTATCCTGATTTGTCTGCAATATAGGCGCCGGTCCTGTCAGCCTCATCTTCATCCTCTCTCGAATATTTGAGAGACATTGCCATGGCAGATGCGCTGCCAGTAGCAAGGATTGTTTCTTTTGCCCTGGGATCAGGAATTAACATTCCGGCTATAAGTGTAGCCAACATACCGATATTAATAAATTTTTCTTTTTCCAGACGTTTAGCTATATGCCTTTTGGCAATGTGGGCAAATTCGTGAGCCATTACTCCTGCTACTTCTTCCTCATCATCACACATTCCAATCAGGCCTGTTGTAAGATAAACATACCCGCCTATTGTGGCAAAGGCTTCAACTGTATTCGATTCTATAATGGTAAGCACTATTGGAAAGGATAAACTTGCCGATCTTTCAAGCCTGTCTTTTATACCATCAAAATACATTGTGATATATGGATCGTTATTTATTGTTGCAGAGGCTGCTATTTCACGATATATCTCCCTTCCGTATTTTTTTTCTTCTTCAATAGTCAGGGAATATACTTCCATTGGAAGGAATAATATAAAAAATATTATTACATAATATCTTAATTTCATTTAGTCTAATTTTTTTTAATTGCAATTTTTGGTTTCTTGTATGTTTTTAATTTTTTTTTCACAGTGGTTTTTGGTTTTATATTCTTTTTCGCTTTATAGGAGGTGAGGGTTGCAGTTTTTTTTGACACTTTTTTATTTTTTGTTTTTTTTATCGTCTTCGTTTTCTTCTTTTCTTTATAAGACACAAGGGAAACAGGGCTTGCCTTTGCCTGTTTTATTTCCCTGTCCGAGGGGAGATCACTATAAAGATTTTTCAATATTAGGATCGCATCGCCCCACAGATTGTTGCTTCCAAGCATGGAAAGAATATAAACTTTATCTTCCTTTTCAAAGGCGCCGACATAACAGTGTTTTGACAATCTCGTAAAACCGGTCTTTCCGGCAATGGTAGGTTCAAAACAAAAAAGAAGCCTGTTATGGTTCTTGTAACGTATATGCTGGCCTCCTCTCCTGAAATCAAAATATTTTGTTGCAGAGATTTCCCTGAAAGTATCATTTGACAGGGCATACCTGAAGATCAAAGCAAGATCATAGCAGGTCGTGTACTGACCTTCGGCTGAAAGACCTGAGGCATTTCTAAACTGTGTATCTCTTGCTCCGATCATTTCCGCTTTTTCAGTCATCATATCAGCAAAACGGCTTTCCGACCCTCCGACATGTACTGCAAGGGCATAGGCAGCATCGTTTGCCGACTTTACGAGAGTGCCCCTTACAAGATCCATGGCATTATATTTTTTGTAAGGAAGGAGGTTAAGCTTTGATGCAGGAATTGCGCTCACCCTTTTATCAGGAACTACATTTTCTTCGCCGGAAAGTTTTTCAATGGCCAATATGGTAGTCATAACCTTGGTTGTACTGGCAGGCGGTCTCCTCGTATGAAAATTTCTCCCTGATATGACCTTAAAGGTATCCTTTTCAACAAGCAAGTATGACGCAGCAGTTATGCCATTGTCAGCTATCAGAAGTTGCGGCAGTGACAGAAAAATAACAAGTAATAGATACAGCATCTTTACTTTATATAACAAGTAATTCCAATTAACAAGATTTTTTTAGGGAAAAGAGAATAGATGGAGATAATAAGATATTGAGATAATGGAAGGATCAGGGGATGGGGGAATGAAAAAGGGTGGGCTTTTACTGCCAGTTACCGGCTACAGGCTATTTTGTTTGACTGCATTGTATGCTTCAATAAATCTGTCAACTACTTTACCTGCATTATTCCTTATTGAATTTAACGTGCCTATATTAGCTACTCCTGTCATATTTATGGACCAGGTATCTGCCATTGTTTTGATGGACGGGTTTCTTTCGAGAAAGACAATCTGACTTATTTCCAGTTTAATATCATAGGCATACCAGTA
>CAYSBW010000049.1:0-17008 GCA_964429485.1 uncultured Syntrophorhabdaceae bacterium | reverse complement strand
ACATTGGCAGCCGATGGGGCCGGCTTGGAAGAGTCCAATTTGTTAGCTGCATACATTATTGATTCTGTTGAATTCAGCGCCCCGGTTATTGCCAGTTTAGTGGACTTTTGGGCTTCTGTCTTCATGTCCACATATTTCGGGATTGCTACTGCTGACAGGATACCAAGAATGATGATGATGATGATCAGTTCGATCAATGTAAAGCCCTTTGAGTTTCTTAGTGTTTTCATGTTTGTTCCTCCATTTTTATTTATTTTTGTTTTTTTAAACATTTTTATATTTTTTAACCTCCTTTACTTTATTCAATTCATTGTCCAGACAGCAGGAGACTGACTGCTGTCCCGTGAAAAAGTATATGTCCTGCCAGCTATATCTGCTGTTGCCTTGTTTTCTGCACAACTGACATTCCATTCATCCACACCTGATACAATAACATTTGATTTAACAATATCACAGGTATAGTCTGAATTGTCAAGTTTGCTTTTCAAGAAAACAATATGTTCCGCAGAGTTAAGAGCGCCTGTAATTCCGCCGGCTACAGCGTTCTGTGCCTGTAATTTCATATCCATGTATTTTGGTACTGATACTGCCATAATTACTCCTAATGTAACTATTACCATGATTAGCTCAATGAGTGTAAACCCTTTCACAGTAATATTATTTAGAGCAATATTTGTGCCATATCTTTTAATGTACATGAAGTACCGATATAAAAGGTGTTTTCGGAAACAGAGCAATTGCATAAAGCTACAAAAATTGTAGTTCAACAACAAAAATATGTAACAGCAGATTTGTTTCTGCTTGTCTTAAACAACTTCTGAAATATCATACTTTTTCACTCTGTACCACATACTCCTTTCTGATATGCCGAGAATTTTTGCTGCCTTTGCCTGCTGACCCTTTGTCTTTTTCAGAGCTTCAATTATCATATTTTTTTCAAGTTCTGATATTGCCTCATCAAGGGATTTGTCAGAGAAAGTTTTTACTTCTTTAAAGGAATAATTTCCCCTCAGATGGAGTGGCAGGTCGTCTATTGCAATGTGTTTGTTTTCGCACATTATTGCAGCTCTTTTTACAACGTTGACAAGCTCTCTTACATTGCCAGGCCAGTTGTATTCTATAAGTTTATTCCTTGTTTCTCCATCAATTTCAACAGCATCCTCTGGTTTTTCTGAAATATTTATCAGAGTGCTCTCAATTAATATTTCAACATCTTCCTTCCTTTCCCTTAAAGGTGGAATGTGTATATGCATTTGAGACAATCTGAAAAAAAGATCTTCCCTGAAGTTCCCTGTCTTCATTTCCTCAACAAGATCCCTGTTTGTTGTTGCAATAATTCTTATATTTATTTTTTTATTTTTTGTTCCCCCCAGTCGTTCAATTTCTCTATTTTCAATTACTCTTAACAGCTTTGCCTGAAGGTAAGGGCTCATTTCCCCGATTTCATCAAGGACTAATGTTCCCCTGTCTGCGAGTTCGAACTTGCCCTGTTTCTGTTGCACAGCCCCTGTAAAAGCGCCTTTTTCATAGCCGAAAAGCTCGCTTTCAAGTAGATTATCCGGGATGGATGCACAATTTACAACAACAAAGGAGCCTTGCCTTCCTGATAGTCTGTGGATCAAATTGGCTATAACTTCTTTCCCTGTACCTGTTTCACCGGTAATAAGGACGGAAATATTCTTATCAGCTATTTTTTCCACTGTGCGAAAAACTTCTTTCATAGGCTCTGATTTTCCGATTACTCCATAAAATTCAGAATCAGAAAGTGTTTTTCTTTTTCTCTGTTCCAGTTCACGCGACAGCTCTCTTTTATTCAATGTTCTTTTTACTACAATTTTTAATTCATCAAGAGCTACAGGTTTCACAAAAAAATCTGTAGCACCCCTTTCCACTGCTTCGAGAGCATTTTTTTTTGTACCGTATGCTGTCATGATCAGGACAGGTGCATTTACTTTTGTTTTGATCTGATCGATTGCAGTTAATCCGTCAATACCTGGCAGACGAATATCCATTATAATCAGGCCTGTCTGCTCATCTATAGAAGGTTGTGCATCCTCAAAAGATTCAAAGGACAATACTCTGTATCCTTCGCCCTTTAGCGCTTCTTCGAGAAAAAACCTCACACCGCTGTCATCTTCTATTATGATGATTTTCTCATTCATTTAAACACCAAAAAAGCCAGATGGTTGGAAGGTTGGATGGTTAGAAGATTGGCAGGAAAGAGACAAATATAGGAAGAGAATTGGTATATTAAAAGAGTAAAAGGCTGGAGCTTCACTTAACTTCCTTAGGCTGTAATTTGGTTTTTAGTGAATTGAGCATTATACCAAGTTTTTCGATTTTATTGTAGATATCGTCAATGTCATGTATATAATTCAACTCTTCACAAATTGTTAGTATTGCTTCAACCTCGGCCAATGAAGCATTTGATATGTTTAAGAAATTTGCAAAATCTTTTGAAGTTTTTCTGGCTTTGCCTTCAGCTATATTAATGGATACTGAAACAACTGCCCTTTTAAGTTGTTGTTTCAAGTTGTAATTTTCTGATTTAGGCAAGGATTCTGATAGATTATAAATATCTTTAACTAATTCCACGCTCTTCTGCCAAACAATTAGATTTTTATATAAGCTTTTACTCATCTAAGCTTCTAACCCTCTGTCTTTCCATTGGCAGCTCTATTGTAAATGTTGTCCCTTCATCGCTGCTTTCCACCTTTATATCGCCTTTATGCAATCTGATATTTTTCATGCTTATAAAAAGACCGAGTCCTCTTCCGCCTTTTTTCTTTGAAAAAAAAGGTTTGAAAATTGATTTCATGTCTTCTTTATCAATCATGGAATGTTTGTTTTGGATTGAAATGTAAAGTTTATCAATAAGTTTAATTTCTACATTAATATGGCCGTTATCCTGTTCATATTCAAAGGCATTTTTAAGTATATTGTGAAGGGACTGGTATATTTTATTCTTATCGCCTTTAAAATTAACAGGATTGTTTATTTTAAAATCACATCTTATATTCTGGAAGCGCATGCTCAATGTTTTTATGGAATCTTCTATCAGTTCATTTATATTAAAATTTTCATTGAAGATCTCATTATCTGTGAAATCAAGGAGTTCCTTTGTAAAAACATCAATTTTATTTGCTGCTTTCAATATTGCTTCAACATATAGCGAGGCCTGCCCATCCTGAATTTTTCCTTTGAGCAATTCACTCATCCCGGTTATGGTGTTAAGAGGATTTCTCACTTCATGAGCCACCGTTAATGATAAATAGCCAAGAGGAACTATATATTCAAGCCTTTCTATGTCCTCAATAATATTTTTTTCCAAATCACCATTTTTATCATTTTTTAATTCAAGAAGTTCTGTCAGCCTTTCAATAAGATGATAAATTTCGATCATATCTCCCTTTTCTTTTCCTGCCTTTTCAAACTTCACAATCTTTTCCACTTTTCTTGCAAGATCATTTACAGGCCTTGTTATGGCAAACACAACCAGAAATGCGCAAAAAGCAGAGAAGAAGGAAACACCGAAAATCCAAAACAGATCATGTGAGAGAAAATCATGGGATCTGCAGGTGATAAGAGCTGAGAGTATGCATGTTAGGAATACCAGTACCGGGATGATGGTGTTTAAGTTGTATCTGAGATTTTTAGGATCATTTAAAATATTTTTCAAGGACCGCCGCCTTTCATTGCTCCCATCATGTTCCACCAGGGCATGAATACGGCAAGGGCAAGAAAAAGCACCATCACAGCAAGACCTGTGGTGAGGATGGGCTCAATCCATGCTGAAAGTCTGCTTATAGAATATGTGGTCTCCCTGTCATAATGGCTTGAGACTTCCCTGAGCATTTCCTCCAAAGATCCTGTTTCCTCCCCCGTACTTACGAGATGTATGACAAGTGGGGGAAATATTCCGCTATCCTTCAACGGTTTTGATATTCCCCTTCCTTTTTCTATTTTTGTGCCAATTTCGAGAATTTTCAGGGCAATATATTCATTGCCTACTGTTTTTGCAACTATTTCAAGTGTTCTCATTATCGGCACGCCAGCCTTGATAAGGTTCTCGAACATATAGGCAAATCTGCTCATTGATATTTTCAGGAATATCTGGCCTATCAGGGGCACTTTCAACTTGTATCTGTCCCATGCAAGCTTGCCATTATTGCTTTTTTTGTACATGATTATTCCGACAACTGCCATTACAATTGCTGCAATTATAAAAACTCCGTATGATTGAACCGCATCATTTATAAGGAGCATTATTTTTGTAGGAAGGGGGAGTTCCATTTTTGAATTTTTAAAAATGTCTGCAAATTTTGGTATTACAAAAAATACGAGAATGAAGAAAGCCGCTGTAATGGCGCTTATTACCATTACAGGATATCGCATGGCAGATTTGAGCATTTCCTTTGTTTTCATTTGAAATTCCAACAATCCTGCCAGTCTTTCCAGAACATCGTCAAGTACGCCGCCCATTTCACCTGCCCTTACCATGCTTATATAAATCTCAGGAAACACTTTATTATGTTTTGCAAGGGCATCTGAAAAGCCGACTCCTCTGTCTATGTCCTGATATACTTCTTTTATGGTGTTTTTCATCAATACCATTGAAGTCTGTTCTTCAAGGGCCTTAAGACCTGATATTAAAGGGATTCCAGCTTTAACTATCGTGTGTAGCTGCCTGGTGAAAAAGATGAGATCTTCTGTTTTTATATGCTGGAATCTGTTAATAATATTCTTGAATGATGAAGATGATTTTTCATCCTGGGAAACAGAAACAGGAAGCAGCCCCATCCCATCAAGCTGAATATAGACTGCCCTTTGATTATCAGCATCCATAACGCCGGTAATCAGTGAGCCTCTTTCGTCTCTTGCCCTGTATTTGTATGTTCCCATTTATTATCTCAAAAAAACAGTCTTGAATTGCTTTGTCAGTCCTGAATAATTCTCATACTGTTAAGGCCGGTTCCAATACTAATTCACCTGAGTTACAGTAAGAGCTTCTTCAAGAGTGGTTAATCCTGTAAGCACTTTTCTCAGAGCATCGTCTTTCATTTCCATCATCCCCAGTTCTTTTGCTTTCTTCTTTATAACATCATTGGGTGATTTTGCAACAATAAGTTCCCTTATGCTGTCATCAATAACGAGGATCTCAAAAACGCCCATTCTCCCTTTATAACCTGTATATCCGCAGGTAGCGCATCCCTTGCCCCTGTATAATTTTGTGTCCTTACTAAAATTCATGCTTTCCAGAAGAGCCATTGGCGGATCATAGGCTTCCTTGCAATCATTGCAAATTCTTCTAAGCAGCCTCTGAGCAATAATACAGGATACCGAGGATGCTACAAGAAAAGGTTCTATTTCCATTTCAATCAGTCTTGTTAAAGCTCCTGATGCATCATTAGTATGAAAAGTTGACAGAACAATATGACCTGTAAGCGCTGCATGGACAGCAATGGTGGCTGTCTCTTTATCCCTTATCTCTCCTACCATTATAATATCAGGGTCCTGGCGGAGTATTGCCCTTAACCCTGTATCAAAATTAAACCCTGATTTTGGATTTACCTGCGACTGTGAAATATTGGGAATTGTGTATTCAATAGGATCTTCAATAGTAATGATATTTTTTTCCGGTGTATTTATGTGATTCAGGATGGCATAGAGTGTTGTTGATTTTCCGCTTCCTGTAGGGCCTGTGGAGAGCATAAATCCATAGGGTCTTTTCATTACTTTAAGTATTTTCTCTTCATCATCGGGCAAAAAACCCAATTTATCAATCCCGTACAGGGCGGCGCTTTTATCGAGAATCCTCATAACAGCTTTTTCACCGTATATTGTGGGATAGGTGGAGACCCTGACACTCACATCTTTTGCCCCTTCTTTTATGTCAAACCTTCCATCCTGCGGTATTCTTGTTTTCGCAATATCCATACCGGATAATATTTTTATTCTTGATATGATAGACAGGAACATTTTTCTCGGAGGAGATGAAACCTCCCTGAGTTTTCCATCAATTCTCATCCTTATTCTCATATCCTTTTCAGACGGTTCTATATGTATGTCGCTTACACTGTCATTTATCGCCTGAGTGAAGAGACTGTTTACAAACCTTATAACAGGTTCATCATCAGCCATATCGATTGCATGTTTTTCTACTTCTTCATCTTCCCCGCCATAATCAATATTCTTTTCCAGTTTTATTTTATCAAGTGTTTCCTCGACAATAGTTTTAACGCCATAAAATTTTTCAAGAGCCCTTTTCATTTCAGCTTCTGTAACAATGCAAGGCTCCACCTCCATTCTTACAAGCCTTGAAACCTCATCCATGGCATTTATATCAAGTGGATCGGTCATGGCGAGTTTTAAAACATTAAAATGTCTTTCTATGGGAATTATCATAAAGTTTTTTGCCATATCCTGGGGAATCAGCATAGCTATTTCTTCAGGTATATCTCTCTCATCAAGATTTACGATAGGTATGTTGAGCTGTTTGCTGATTGTGTCTATAATTTCCTTTTCATCCAGGAGACCTATTCTGACGAGCACCTTTCCGAGCTTTTCGCCGTATTTGGCCTGTTCTGCAAGGGCTTTGGTAATATCCTCTGTTCTTAACTTGTTTGCCTCTACGAGAATTTCTCCAAGTCTTTTCCTTGTTATTTGCATGGTTCAGCCTCTATTGTTGTTTTATGTAATCAATGCTGCTTGCTGTAGCTTTGGCATCTTCCCACAGTATCATTTTTTTTGATAGAAGTTCGTTAAGGTTCTGTTCTATCGTATGCATTCCATACTCATTCCCCAATTCTATTGAAGAATAAATCTGGTGTGATTTTCCTTCTCTTATAAGGTTTTTTATTGCTGCTGTGGCTATAAGAACTTCTGTGACAGGTATTCTGCCTCCTATGTCTACTCTCTTTAAAAGTTTCTGGGTAAGGACAGCCTGCAGTGTAATTGAAAGCTGTGAACGAATCTGTGACTGCTGATGTGGCGGAAAAACATCTATGATTCTGTCAATAGTCTGTGAAGCAGATGTTGTATGCAGGGTTGAGAATACAAGGTGTCCTGTTTCAGCAGCTGTTATAGCCGCCTGCATTGTTTCCAGGTCCCTCATTTCACCGATCAATATAACATCAGGATCCTGCCTTAATACATGCTTAAGGGCATTGGCAAAGGAATCTGTGTCTTCACCGACTTCTCTCTGTGATATTATACATTTGTTATGATTGTGTACATATTCTATCGGATCTTCTATGGTAACCACATGAAGGGATTGCTCCTTGTTTATGAGGTCTATCATTGCAGCCAGTGTTGTTGATTTTCCGCTCCCGGTGGGCCCGGTGACAAGGACAAGTCCATTAGGTTTTCTTGTAAGATTTTTTAATATATCCGGAAGGTTTAAATCTTCAAGTTTTGGTATTTCAACGGGTATTAAACGTATTGCAAATGCTACAGAACCTTTTTGCCAATAAACATTGACTCTGAAACGGGCCTTGTCCTTGATTTCATAGGCAAGATCAAGCTCTTTTTCCTCGAAAAAGCGTTTCTTTTTTGTCTGATCAGTTACAATCTCTTCGAGAAAATCATTTAAATTTCCGCTTGTTAAAGGAAGTTTTCCAAGATAAATGAGATCTCCGTTCATTCTCAGGGAAGGTGGTATGCCCGCTATCAAGTGCAAATCAGAAGCGTTTTTTTCCACCATTGTAAAAAGCATATTCCTCACATTCATAATTTTTACCTCATGCGAATTGTATATTTTTGAATATTATTTCCCTGATATCACTATCAAAGAGCAGCATATAATATTTAAGCTCCTTTCCCTGATGAATCGAGGGAATTGAAATTATTAAAGTATTCCACTCCTTATTCTTTACAAGATATACAGGCTCACCGGGAATTTCAAATTCATCCTTGCCGTTAAAAACAATCCTTATTTTAAAATGATAGTATTGTTTGTTTATTTTGGTGCCTAAAACACGATAGGTTAAGCTGAAAATTCCATTCAAGGCAAAGGGTGTTTTTTTTCCATTAAGAATTGTATAATCAGCAATAAAATTGTAATTATCCTTGATATGTCCGATATCACGCAACAACAGACCTTCCGGTGTGTTCCAGAGGGTACCCGATGAATTGAAATACCCGAGATTCGTATAATTATGATCAGCTTTATAAAGAACCATTTCGGTGTCAAGATCTACCATCCTGTTTTCAGTCTGTGCAACCTTTTTCAATGGGCTTTCCGTAAGAACCTTTTCAATAAAAAACCTGTCCTTTGATGAATTATCAATAATTTCCGGCATGTCTATTATTCCTTTCCGGTAAAGGTCGAGAAGGGCGTTGTCCATTGTTATCATGCCTTCCTTTTTTGAAGTCCCTATTACGGACTGAATCTGATGGATTTTATCTTCCTTTATTAAATTTCTAATTGACTGGTTTACCATCATTATTTCACAGGCACAAACAAGACCCCTGCCATCAGCTTTCTGAAGGAGCATTTGCGAGACTATTCCCCTGAGGGTCATTGATATCTGACTTTTGAACTGATTTTTCTGATCATCGGGGAAGAAATCCATTATTCTGTTTATTGTCTGATGAACATTCATTGTATGTAATGTGGACAATACAAGGTGTCCTGTCTCTGCAAGCTCCATTACCACTCTCATAGATTCTGCATCCCTGATTTCTCCAACAAGAATAACATCGGGATCTTCCCTGAGAACTCTTTTTAATGCACTGTTAAATGATTTTGTATCTCTGCCCACCTCTCTCTGGCTTATTATTGATTTTTCAGGCTTATAAACAAATTCTACAGGATCTTCTATTGTTATTATATGGCAGGCTTTTTCCATGTTTATTGAATTTATCATTGCTGCAAGTGTTGTGGATTTGCCGCTGCCTGTTACTCCTGTTATTAGAACAAGCCCGTCTTTGTACTTTGTAAAATCCTTAAGAATTGGAGGAAGATTAAGGGTTTGAAAGGAAGGGATATTATCAGGTACAGGTCTGATTACAAGACCTGTATTTCTCATTCTTAAAAAGGCATTAATCCTGAATCTTCCCAACCCTTCAATGGCATAGCTGTAATCGAGTTCTTTTTCTTTTTTGAATGTTCTGTATTGTAATTCCGAAGCTGTATCTGAAAGGACCTTATCTATATAACTGTCACTTAATGTGTTGTTACCAAGTGTTACAAGTGTTCTTCTATTCCCCATAGGAGGAAAACCAGGAAAAAGAAATATGCTTTTTACTCCTTCAGCCAGTCCTTTTCTAATAATGTTTTCCAAGCCGGTCCTGCTCAAGATGTTTTAACCTCTCTATTATCATATTCCTTTCAGCATTTTTACTCCCTGAACGGAGACAGTATCTGTAATGTCTGATTGCCTCTTCATATTGTCCCATTTCATCTTTAATAAGAGCATAGGATAAATGTATGCTCGGGTCTTTTTCGCCTCTTTTCAGGGGCATCTCAAGGATTTTCGAAGCTTCATCGAATCTTTTTTCCTTACGGAGAAGGGCGGAAAGATTGAGATAGGGTTCAATGCCTTCCCTGTCGAGTTCAATGGCTTTTCTGAAATGTTCTTCGGCGAGTTTATTTTCCCCTTCGCGCATCATAATCAATCCCATATTATTATAGGCTTTTTCATAGTTCTTGTTGCATTCCAGAGTTTTTTTGAAATAGAACATCGCTTCTTTTGTATTTCCTTCTTTCATTGCAATTGTGCCGAGATTATTCAATGATTCCACATGATTGGGATTTTCAAGAAGTATTGACAGATATATTTTTTTTGCTTCATCAAAATTTCCGCTGTTGGCTTCCTGTAATGCTTCATTGTAGAGCATGTTAACTTTTTCATCACTAAGGCGCTTCACTATTACCCTTGGTTTGCCATTCAAATAATTGGTTGACTCCTCTCTGTTGTAATCAAATGCAATATCGGATGCCTTACGGTTTGCATGTTTTTTTGATTTTCCTGTATTATCGGCATGGACTTTTTTTGTAGCTTCAGGATAGCCATAATCCTCTGTTTTCTGTTCTGTATTTGTGTTTTCTTCTTTATTCTTTTTAGTCAGTTGAGTTTGGATCTTATTTGTTTTAGCTTGTTCTATTCCAGCTTGATCCGGTGATTTGTCTGCTTCATTTGATTTTGTTTGAGATAACGACATAGCTTCAGCCGAAGGTTCATTCTCTGGTGGCACTTTGTTGTTGTCTGTTTTGGCAGGTGTTTTTCCAGGTACTGTTCCTGCAGGTAAGGATTGTTTTGCCGTAACGTTCATAGTGGTCTTTTTGGACAAGTTTTTGTATAAAATTGATGAAACTACGATAATAATGAAAAAACACAGAAGACCTGCAGCAATGAAAAGTATTTTTTGTTTTGATTTAACAGAATTTTTTGCAAATCCGAAGGGTATATTTCCTGAATCATTTTTTCTGTCTTGCTGGGCTTTTTTTAAAGCATCAAGAATTATGCTCATATCTCATCCTTAATATCAATTTTTTCCGTAAATTACTTTTGGAATAAGAAATATTACCAGTTCCGTCTTATTCTTTTTTTTTGTGGATTGCTTAAAAAGCTTTCCAAGAAAAGGTATATCCATCAATCCGTTGATACCCGCGTCATCCTGTGAAGATTTATCCTGAAGCAACCCCCCTATTATTACCATTTCACCTTCCCTGACCCTTACCACCGTATCTACTTCTCTGACTGCCAGAACCGGGACATATGCCTTTGTGGTGCTTGACTGGGTGCCTGAAACAGGCATTTGAACCTCGCCTATCTTTTCTGTTAAAACTGGATGAACATTCATTATAATGTTTCCCTGATTGTCAATCTGGGGTGTTACATCAAGGATAAGCCCTACAGTTATAAATTTTGTTGTGTAGCCGGAAGTTGTGGTGGAAGTAGAGGAGGTGGATGAATAATCAAAATATACCTCATCTCTTGCCACCTTTATTACAGCCCTCTGATTATTTAGTGTTGATATGCGGGGTGATGATATAAGATTAATTTCATTGGTCTCCTTAAGAAGGTCGATAAAAGAGTTAAAACTCCCGGAACTTACACCGAACCGAAAATATTGTGAAGGGGCTGTTGGCATTTTCGCTGCATCACTGATAAAGGGAATGTTGAAATAGGTTGTCTGAGGAGAAACAAGCGCCTGTTCCAGATTGACAAGATAATCGCCACCAAGAACCTTTGAGTTTATAACACTCCAGTTTATTCCTTCCTGTGTTTCCTCAGTCAGGTTAATTTCCACTATCTTTGCTTCAATCATGACCTGTCTCTGCACTGTACCGTCAACTGCTTCGAGGAACATTGCCACATTGTTGATATTTTTTGGATAATCCATTACCATAACAAGGGATGCATGTTTGTTGATTGTGTAATTTCCATCCTTGGATATGAGTTTTTTGATATTGTCTTCGATATTATGCCAGAGATCTGCCTCTGTTAATGTCTGCAGATTGATGAGAGCCGAGCCTGTGCTGCTCGTCCCTCCTGTGCCGGTTGTTCCGCTCGTAGTTCCCGTATTTCCTGAACTGCCGGCATTTCCGGTTGAACTGCCTGTTACCGTGCTTGATCCTATCTTTTTTAGTGATATATAATTCAATGGAAAAACACGGGTTTCTATTTTAGGCTTCGAAACATATATTGTATTGCCCTCTATCTTGAAGTGATAGTTCAAGGGTTCGAGAATGTATTCCAGCGCCTTCTGAAGAGTGACATTCTTTAAGTCTACTGTGCATTGACCAATTACATCGGGTTCTATAATAACGTTGTAATTTGATTGTTTTGAGATTGCCCTCAATATATCCTTTACTTCCGCTTCTCTCAGGGAAAAGGAGAAGAGTTCCTTGGGCCCCAGAATTTCTATTTTCTTTGCCTTTTCCATTTGAGGCATGACAGGGCTTGAAATTTCTACCGGAGGAATAATTTTTGGTTGTTCCTTCGCCTTTTCAACATGGGCACATCCTGAGAAAAAAAGTACCAGCGCCATGCTTATGTATATTAATCCTTTCATTTCTATCACCTAAATTTTTAGTGAATCTTCCTTAAATGCCTCCTGTATCGGAACAATTCTTTTAATTCCCTTTTTAATGAGAATAACACTGTCACTTTTTATTTCCTGTACCATTTCATTCCCTATGGTGTCGCCTTTTTTTAATATTTGATTGTTGATAATCGCAAATCTTCCTTTTTTACTTTCGAGGATTGCAAATAATTTTAATTGTATGGCAATTTCCTCTGTCTGTTGTCTTGCAATGAAAAAGGGATCTTTTTCCCATGTGAAATCTGTTTTTACAGGTTTCATTGGAGCGACTGTCCGCTGACCAGGATCCGGCTGATTTATGGATTGCATATTGACTGCCGGTATATTCATCGGTTGCTGCACAACAGCAGGTGTTTTTTTCTTTCCAGTAAATAAAAGTATATAAAGGGAAACCAGTATTGAAAGAACAAGAGCTATCAGAACAGGTTTACTTACTTTCAATTTTTATCCTTTCCTTCCATGCTTTAAATTCTATAATGAATTTTCCTGTTAAAACAGGGTATTCATTTTCATTGCCAATAATTTCAGCTTTCAATATTTTATTAAAAACTTTTTGATTTGTCAGATCCTCAAGAAACTTTCCAATTGAGAGATATTTACCCTTTAAACCGAATTCAAACAAAGGATTGACGAGAAACCTTTCTTTTTCAAAATCAGCCATTGTATTAAGACCATCCAATGTTTCGAGATGAAGTCCCATGCTTGCCGTACTCTTTGCCAGTTTCATTATAAAATCAGGAAATTGATCAAAAAGGGGTATATCTCCACTTAAATTGCTTATCAGTCGCGATGTTTCTTCACTCTTTTTTTTCAAAATCAAATAGTTGTTTACATCATTGTCAATTGCCTGTACCATTTGTCTGATATTGATAATTTCCTTTTCTTTTGATTTAATTCTGGCTGACATTGGCATGTAAAATGCCAGCATCCATGCTATTATTACTATAAACGGCAGACTGAGCCATATGTAAAGAGTTTTAAACTTCATAACGCGGGCACCGTGCAATTAATTCAAAATGCATAATTTTCCTGACTCCCTTGTCTTTTGACCCTTCCACTTCTCTGTTCAGTATTTCCACATTTCTGAGAAACCCTGTTTTGTTAAGTTTAATGGCAAGATCAAGCAGCGCAGGTTCGAGCACATCTTCCTCACCATAAATATAGCCTTTTATGGATACAAAATAATCCTGTCCAGAGAAGGGTTTATCTTTCTCCAATGTAATATTTTTTTGTGTTGACTGTTGGGTGGTAGTTGTCCTCGATGTGGCCACGTCAGTGGTTTTTATTTTATCCGTCCTGTCCTGTTCTTTTTTTTCAGGTGTCCGGTTTGAAAAGCTCAAGCCTTTTTCAGATTCAAATACAACATTTTTGAGATGTACATAATCAGGCAGCCTGGATGAGAGGTACTTCATCAGAAGAATAAAGGTTATATCCTTTAACTCAGCTTTTTTAACTGCTGCTGCAAGTTCACTGTAATTCAGTGTTGATGATATATTGCTGAATATTTTTTTTTCTTCAATTTTTCTTGCATAAATATTTTTTTCTGAATTCAGATTTGTATTTACTGTATTAAGTTTTTGCATGATAATCATTGAAAAGAAAAACAAAACAGCCATTATCCCTACGGTGGCAATACGCGACCATCTTTTTAAAATAATATCCTTTTCCCTTGTTTTTATTTCAGGAGGCAGGAGATTTACGCAGGAATCCCGGTTTGTACAGAGGATATAGGAAGGTAAAAATTCTGTTTCAATGCCGGGAACTGTGTCAAGGGGCTCTATATCTTCATTAAATATATCTTTGAGTCTGACAAGCAGATTGGGAATCTGTGATCCTTTCCCTGTAACGTAAATCTTTTTTATAGGCTGCTCAGGATATCTCTGATTGTAAACATTAAATGTTCTCTGTATTTCTCCTGCCAGTCTGTTTAATGGGACTGATAACACGCTAAAAGAGATGTCATTGAATCCATTTTCAATTTTATATGTTTCTGCTTCCTTGTACGAAAAATTAAAACCGCTCATAATAGCGTCAGAAAAACTCTCGGAGGCAGTCATTAATTCCCTGATTGATCTTAATTTTCTTTTCTGTATTATACTTATGCCTGTCTGTCTGCCACCAATGTCTATGACAGCGCAGGAACTGTTCTCATCGGAGTCAACAACAGGCGCATAGATGAAGCCTGAATCAGTAAAAAAACGAATGTGATCAAAGCCTGTTTTTTCAAATATTGACAGTATTTCAAGTACATAAGATTTCTGCACTCCCATGAAAAGAGCTTCTTCTTTTTTTATTCCCCTCTCTTCAACCTCTCCGAGCATCACATATTCATAATTCATATCTTCAAGGGGCGTTGATATAACCTTTGAAACAGACCAGTTTAATGCCTCCCGTACTTCCTCTTTTGGAAGGATAGGCATGGTGAGGGATTTTTTTAATATTTCCTGGGAGACTATTCCTATAACAACCTCCAAGGATGTTCCTTCTTTTTCCTTTATCTGTGATAGTATGAAAGACAGGTCTTCAACATCCCCTTTGTATTGATAAATTCCCTTTGAAACTGCAATGCCTTTGCCCTTTTTCCCTTTCCATCTCAAATATTTTATGCTTACAGTGCCGATATCTATGCCTAATATGTCCATCTGATTTCCTTGAAAGAGAAAAGTACGTGATTTTTTATTTTTAAACTTTTTAATAAGTCTGCTGTTGAGATGTGAATCATAGATTATTCCGCTCTCTTTTTTTCCATTAATTTGAGTTTTAACAGTGCAGAACGTGTTAGTTTAATATTTCTGTTCTTACTTGGTATTTTCGTTATGTAACCCTTTTTCAGCAAGGGGTCAAGAAAAGTTGCAGCACTGTTGGTTTTAAGGTTCATCTGTGCAGTGATTTCCCTTTGAGTAGGATAATAATGGTTTTCTGAAAAATATGTGAATAAATAATGCAGGCATTCGGCCTGTCTTTCTGTGAGCCGGGGTAATGGTGCCAGGTCATCGATTTCATTTGTGATTATTTGAACATCATCTTTTTGATCCTTTAACGGACCCATAAAATTCTCCCTATTGAGCATAGTAATGTGCATGGTATGCAAATGAACAAGTATTCAAACACTATTTACATAAAATGTCAAGTTCAAGTATGAGCTGATCTATTTTCAAGGCAACTTTGTGATATTTGTTTGAGTAACACTGGCATTGCATTGAAGAAGGGGGGTGATTTTTGCGGGAAAAAAGGATTAAGCACCGATGTATGTAAGAACGAAAATATGCTACAATATCAACCAAAAGGAAGGTGCAATTGAATGGATACAGAAGACAACAGAATCATTAATATCATAAAATCTCTTTCAAGTTATCTCCATGGCAAGGAAAAACCCTTAATGCTGTCTCTTATTTCTTTTTTTTCAAGAGGTCATCTGCTTATAGAAGATTTGCCGGGTCTTGGAAAAACAACCCTTGCCATAGGAATTGCCAAGTCACTGGGCCTTACTTTTGGAAGGATTCAATGTACAAGTGACCTTTTGCCAACTGATATTACAGGTCTGTCCATATACAATAAAAGTACGAGTGAATTTGAATTTCACCCCGGACCTATTTTCAATAATATCGTGCTATGTGATGAAATTAACAGGGCAACACCCAAAACCCAGAGCGCCCTTCTTGAGGCTATGGGTGAAAAACAGGTAACAATTGAAGGTAAAACATACAAACTTCCAGTATTGTTTTCTGTCATAGCAACGCAGAATCCTGTTGAACAGTTTGGAACATTTGCATTACCGGAATCACAGCTTGACAGATTTATGATGAAAATAAGCATAGGTTATCCGTCTCGTGATGCAGAAAAAGAGATTCTGAAAGTAGGAAGCAGAAGAGAGGATATTTACAGTATTGAGCCTGCAATGAACAAGGAAGAAGTAATACAGCTTCAAAGGGGTATTGAAAAGGATACATATGTTTCCGATAAAATACTTGATTATGCTCTTGCCATTATAGAGGTTACAAGGAATAACGATTATCTTGCATCAGGGCTGTCAACCAGAGGAGCTCTTACCCTGATTAATACTGCAAAGGTAAATGCCTATTTTCACGGAAGAAAATTTGTGATACCTGAAGACATTAAAGAGCTTTCGGAATATACGATACCTCACAGAGTTTTGTTCAAAGAAGAATATGAAACTCTCGATAAAAAGGAGATTATAAAATCCTTAATAGAAAAAATTCCGACCCCGGCTTAATAAAGATTACAAAGGCAGGTTTTTTTTATATTCTGCTGACTATATTTATTGGTGTTTCTGCGGTAAATACCGGCAATAACCTCATGTATCTCATTGTTGCAGCTCTTTTAAGCTTTATGGGTATCTCAGGTTTTTTTGGCAAGGCAAATCTGTCCAGGGTTTCGATAAAAGTTGAAGTTCCAGCAGAAATATATGCAAATGTAAAATTTCCTTTAAAAGTAATACTGACGAACAAGAGGAAATTATTGCCGGTTTTTCTTCTGAAAGTACAGATTGAAGATTATCCTGTTTCCTTTCCCTTTGTTGATGTAAAAGATGAATTGATAAAATATGTTGATGTTATTTTTAGAACGAGAGGTGAATATGAAATCAAAGATATTCGCATCAGTTCCGTATTTCCTTTTAATTTTTTTATAAGATACAAAAAATTAAAGGATACCTTTAATTTTGTGGTTTTTCCTGAGCTCAGGAAATGCGATCTATTGAGTCTTTATGAAAAAGGCAGAAGAATAAAAGGCGAAAAGGTAACCGATAAAATTGGCTATGAATCGGATATTATTTCCATAAGGGAATATACCTATGGAGATCCGCTGAAATATATAAACTGGAAGGCAACTGCCAAAACAGGGAGACTGAAGACAAAGGAGCTTTCCACCCTTGCCGCTCAACCAATTATAATCAATTTTGAAAAGGTAGCCATAAAAGACCTGGAAGAGAAGTTAT
>CAYSBW010000048.1:0-17431 GCA_964429485.1 uncultured Syntrophorhabdaceae bacterium | reverse complement strand
TTCATCCGACATGGCTGTACTAATGGCAAGTTTCTCCCGCCTCTGTTGTGAAAAAAACTCTGCACTGACAATCTGATAAAGAGATCCGTACTTTTCATAACGAATTATAATCTTTTCTATATCTTCAAGTTCTACTGTTTTGCCCCAGAGATGGGTAAGAAGATGCAAAATATGCTGACCATTGTCCAGCAGGATAAAAGATTTTACAGCATTGAAATAGTCTCCAAGAGTCAAAAAAGGATGATCTTCAAAGGGACCCACAATAAAAGGACGTTCAAGGGTAACATCATCAACTGGTACATCTCCTTCAAGTGATGAAAAACAAAAAGATATAAGCATAGGTTTTTCCTTTCAAAAGACTGCACATGTCTGTTGCTTATGTGCACACCCCTTTGTTGATTTATTTATTTTATGCTGAATTTTCCAGGCCATTTCATTCTGCGCCAAGCTTTTTCATGATATTGTCCCAGAAACTTACAACCTCTTTTTTGGAAGGGATTTGCTTTGCATTAAACCCTTTTTCTCCAATATATCTGTCAAAGTGTTTTACAATAAAAGCATCGGGAATACTATCAATAACCCTGTAAAGATCTTTTTTATCTGCTGCCTGGATCTTTGCTATAAAAGATGATTTATTCGTGGTTTCATCTATTCCGTAAGCTCTTTTCACATCCTCAGGTAAACCTTTTATATCTCTATAGACAACTGCGTATTTATTTGAGAATTCTTCCTCATCCATTTCTTTGAGCTTTGTAATATTGGCTTCCTTGATTTTATCAATATCAGTAACAGCAACATAACCCTTTGCAAAAAGTTTGACTGCCGAACCTACTAAAAATTCCTTTGTTGTCTGCAGATCAACAGAGTTATTATCTTTTCCATCTCCTGCCCTAAGAGTTCCGCAAATAAAAAAAAGAACAAGGACTATCAATATAAGGCTTACAGGATATAACTTTTCCATTTTTTTCATAGTCGTTAATTTTACGCTGCCTGTTAAAGACTGTCAATGCCTTTAAAAAAATAAATACAAACATTCCAGTTGAAAATTTATTGCAAAAAGCTTATTTTCTTGAAATTAAAAAGGAGTAAGAAAATATGAAAATAATTACTATATTGTTTTTCGGATTGACACTTTTAATAGCAGGTAATGCCTGTGCATTTAATGATGGATCAGAAAAGGCAGATAAAAATGTAATTGCCAACAGCATTGATAGTGATGAATTCCACTCAGCTCTTGATAAAAAATTTAAACATCATGATAAAAACAGTGATGGTATGATTGACCAGAATGAACTGGATGTTGAAAAGGATCCTGATGCAGCTGCAGAATTCAGGTTTATGGATAAAAACAAGGACGGAAGGGTGAGTAAAGATGAATTTAAGTCTGCAGCATCTGAAAGATTTAAACTTTTCGACCGGAACAATGACAGCATTATGACTGTACCTGAATATAGAAATGACCGGGCATATCCTATTTTGAAGTTTTATTTCTGATACTTTTTAATCCGGATAATTCCATGCAGCCTGTTGCAGAGTTGCCATTATTCCCCGCCCCCTAAAGGAAAGGGCAAGACAAGATGGATGTTTATCGTTCTACTTATAATTTCAAGCCTGCAGTAGGGTGATTAATTCCCGTAAATTCCACCATTCCTGCACACTTGTCAGTAATTTAACAGGCTGGCTGTAAAACTAATACTATCTTGACATGGGGTATTGTATAAAGCATAATTTAGCCTATGAAAAAATACACCCTCCGCAGGGATATTAGACCTGAACCCCCCATTATCGAATATGAAAAAGAACTTAACCAGGAACAATTAAACGTAGTAATGTGCGAAAGTGGTCCTATTCTTGTAATTGCAGGTGCAGGAAGCGGCAAAACCAGGGTCGTAACATACAGAGTTGCAAGACTTCTGGAGCAGGGCGCTTCACCGAACAGTATATTGCTCCTTACCTTCACAAACAAAGCTGCAATGGAAATGCTCCGCCGGGTGGAAAATCTGTTAAAGATTGATACAAGATATATGAGGGGTGGCACATTCCATCACATCGGCAACATGATATTACGACAGCATTGTGAACTGCTTGGCTTTAAAAGAAATTTTACTATTCTTGACAATGAAGATTCAAAAGACATGGTTGAGCTTGCAATAAAAGATCTGAAAATAAACAAGAAGGAAAGGAAATTTCCAAAAGCTACTTTAATAAAAAAAATATTGAGTTATTCAATAAACACTATTGACAACGTGGAAAAGTGCATTATAGACAAATATCCCTTCTTCATTGATATAGTTGATGAAATTTCATCAGTGGAAAAAAAATATGCACAAAGAAAGAAGGCTGCGAATTCAATGGATTTTGATGATTTACTTTTTTTCTGGCATAGATTGCTAATGGAAAATGAACATTTGAGGATACACTATGCCTCGGTTTTTTCACACATTCTCGTAGATGAGTATCAGGATACAAACAGAATTCAGGCTGAAATAGTTGATTTTATGGGTTTTATAAACAGAAACGTTACTGTCGTAGGTGACGACGCCCAGAGCATTTATTCATTCAGGGGTGCAAATTTTCAAAATATCCTTGATTTCCCCAAAAAGTATGATGATGCGAGAATTTTTAAGCTTGAGACAAATTACAGAAGCACACCTGAAATCCTGAATCTTGCAAACGATTCAATATCTCAGAATAAAAAGCAATTTCAGAAAAATTTAAGGAGTATCAGAAAAAATGGAGTGGTTCCTGTTCTAACGCATTTAAAAGATGTTATGGAGCAGGGAGAGTTTATTGCACAGAGAGTGCTTGAACTGAGGGAAGAAGGAGTGCCCCTGGATCAGATAGCTGTTCTTTACAGGGCTCATTATCATGCAATGGAACTCCAAATGGAACTCACCAGAAGAAATATACCCTTTGATATAAGAAGCGGTCTACGATTTTTTGAGCAGGCACATATAAAAGATGTTGTTTCCTTTTTAAGGATAATGAACAATGTATATGACGAAGTCTCATGGAAGAGAATGCTGAAACTCTTTCCCGGAATAGGCAACAAAACAGCAGATAACATATATGATTTCATCAAAACTTGTTCAAACCCGATTGACCAGTTTATCTCAAAGAGTATTGTAGATCGTTTCAAAAGCATGAAAGGGGATAATATTGAAGCATGGTCTAAACTTTTTAATGAACTTAAATCATTAATGGCAGAGGAAGCATTATCTGAAATGATTTCTGCTGTTCTGAAAAATGGCTATAGTGAATACCTTAAGTATAATTACCCTAATTCAGACTCAAGGCTGGAAGACATCGGACAGTTGATGAATTTTTCGACACAGTACAGGTCTCTTGATTCTTTTTTAAGCGAGTTATCCCTTCTTGGCGGGGTCAGTAATGAAGAAACTATAAAAGCCGATGATATTGAAGATGAGAAAATGATTTTAAGCACAATTCATCAGGCAAAGGGGCTTGAATGGAAAGTAGTCTTTATCATATGGTGTGCCGAGGGTAGATTTCCAAATCCCAAGGCCATAGAAGAAGGGAATGATGAGGAGGAAAGGAGATTGTTCTATGTTGCTTCAACAAGGGCAATGGACGAATTATATCTCTGTTATCCTCTCCTTGCCTATGATAAACAGTCAGGTCACATTATTCTTAAACCTTCCAGATTTATTTCTGAATTAAATGGAACTTCCTACGATGAATGGCATGTGGCCGGATAGAAACCTTTTTAATATTTATAATACCATGAAATAAAATTCTTATTGGAGGATTTTTTATGGCAGAGAAGGTTGAACTTCCTATTATCGGCATGAGTTGTGCTGCCTGTGCTGCCCGGATAGAAAGGGAATTGAACAAACTGGACAATATCATAGAAGCTCGCGTCAACTTCCCTTTAAAAAAAGCAGTTATAATTCCAAAAAAAGATATTGAACTTAAAGATATTATCTCGCTTATACGCGATATAGGGTATGATGTTGATATTGAAAGTGATGTAACAACAAGAGCAAAAAAAGAAGAGAAAGAATTAAAAAAAGATTTTATCTTTTCAGCATGTTTCAGTGCCATAGTCATGATTTTTTCCATGTGGAAAATTCTTCCTTACAGTAATTTTATATTGCTCATTCTTACTCTGCCTGTACAGTTCTATTTCGGGATGAGATTTCACAAACCAGCTGTCCTCAACCTCAAACATTTTACAGCTGACATGAATACCCTCATATCAATTGGAACATCGGCAGCTTTTTTTTACAGTACATTTGTTACTTTTTTTCCAGGTATCATCATGTCTGCAGGATTAAACCCTGATGTATATTTTGACTCAAGTGCAACTATTATAACTTTAATTCTTTTCGGGAGGTTTCTCGAATCAAAGGCAAAAACAAAGACCTATACGGCGATAAAGATGCTTTATGAATTATCACCAGGAGAATGTATCCTCATAAAAGACGGAAAGGAAGCAAGGGTTCCTACTGACACAATTGAAGAAGGCGATCTGGTATTGGTAAGACCAGGTGAAAAAGTCCCTGTAGACGGGGAAGTGGTTGAAGGCAATACATACATTGATGAATCCATGATCACTGGTGAAAGCATGCCTGTTCACAAGGATAGAGGCGATGAAGCAATCGGTGGAACAATAAACGGCAAGGGTTCAATAGTTCTAAAAGTATTGAGAACAGGTAAAAATACTGTGCTGTCAAAGGTTATACGTCTTGTTGAAGAAGCACAGTTTACAAAGGCCCCTGTTCAACGCCTTGCCGACAAAGTGTCCGGTGTATTTGTTCCAATTGTCATACTTATAAGCATTGGAGCATTTTTTGTATGGTACATATTCGGACCTGAACCAGGACTTACGAATGCCCTTTTATCCTTTGTCAGTGTTCTGATTATCGCATGCCCTTGTGCTCTCGGCCTCGCAACTCCAACAGCCATCATGGTGGCCTCCGGCGTGGGAGCAAAAAAAGGCATACTGATTAAAAGCGCTGAAGCTCTGGAACTTACCAACAGAGCTGAATATGTTCTTTTCGACAAGACCGGAACCTTGACTCAGGGGATTATCTTACTTTCCGAAGTGGTGCCGCTGAACAATTTTTCTGAATCACAAATACTCAACATTGCCTATAACCTTGAAAAACAGTCCGAACATCCTTTTTCAGAAGCATTGAGAAAAAAAGCTGAAGAATCGGATATAGCATCAGAAAGGGTTGATGATTTTCAGGCGATACCGGGCAAGGGAATCAAAGGTAAAATACACGATAAATACTATTTTGCAGGAAATTCAACCCTCTACGAAGAAACAGAAAAAACTCCTGACAGCGCTGTAATTGAGAAGTACCACGAAAAAGAAAAACAGGGCACATCGCCTGTTCTGATCTGGAATGAAAATACTCTCATGGGTATTATCACATTCAGCGACAGGGTGAGAGAAGAATCTAAGGAAGTTGTAACTGAACTGAAAAAGGCCGGTATCGAATCTGTAATGATTACAGGAGACAGCATGGAAGGGGCAAGGGTAATTTCCGAAAAAGTAGGGATTGAGAAATATTTCCACAGGGTTCTGCCTGACAGAAAAGCAAGCATAGTAGAGGAATATAAGAAAAAAGGCATAACAATCATGGTCGGAGACGGTATAAATGACGCCCCTTCTCTCGCTACTGCCGATGTAGGTGTGGCCATGGGTAAGGGAACTGATATTGCCATTGAATCCGCTGATGTTGTTCTGATGAAAGGACATCTTTCAAAACTTGTCAGCCTGATAAAACTTTCAAAGAAAACTTTGTGGGTCATTAAAGAAAACCTTTTCTGGGCCTTTATTTACAATATACTGGGAATCCCCATAGCTTTCGGTGTCCTCTACCCTTTTTTCGGAATACGTCTGGAACCAATGTATGGAGCAATTGCAATGATGATAAGCTCTGTCTCCGTGGTAAGCAATTCGTTGAGGTTAAAGCTGTTCAAGGATTGACAAAAATGGACAAAAGGCTTATTAAATATAAGTCTTAATTTTTCTTGCAATAAAGTCACGCAGCCCTTATCTGTTTTATTGGCTGTTATCAGACAAAATTTGACGGAGGTAATTATGAGTAATGCAAAATCAGTTAACGATAATGAATTCTCAAGTGAAGTTCTTGAATCTACCACACCTGTTCTTGTTGATTTCTGGGCAACATGGTGCGGACCATGCCAGACTATGGGGCCAATACTGGATGCTGTTGCCGGAGAATATGAAGGTAAGATAAAAGTTTTTAAGATGAATGTAGATGAAAATGCTGCTACACCTGCAAAATACGGAATAAGAAGCATACCCACACTGATCCTTTTTAATAAAGGCGAAATTGTCGAAAGAACTGTGGGAGCTCAACCAAAGAGTAACGTGGAAAACCTTATTAAAAAAGTTTTATAGCAGTCTGAAATATGGATACAAAAAAAAGGCAGAAAGAATTATTATTCCTTCTGCCTTTTTCCGAAAGAGGTTATGAAAAAATATCATTATTTATTTATTGGGGTGTAACAGTAATATGGGCTTTATTTTCTTTTTCTTTTTCACCCTCTACAACAACCCTGTCTTCCTCAACATAATAGGTAACAATTTCGCCTGTCAGTTTGTCCTGACCTGAGTAAACTATCACATTGCCCTTTAATTTGATTTCGCCCCTGGTGTTGTCAAACTCTGCCTCGTTACATGTTGCAGTACGTTCCTTTTTCACAATCCTGACACTACCCTTTGCATATGCTTTATCTATTTCGTTTCCTTTTTCATTCATATATGCTTCCATGGTATCTGAAAATATAAAAAGATCTTCCTGTTTTGCAACAACGCTGCCTTTAAAAATAACATATTTTTCCTTGTCAAAGCCTTCCATGGTATCTGAAACTATATCAATTGGTTTCTTTTCATCAAAGAAAGACATTTTGTCTTCTTTTTCTTTTTCCTTTACCTCTGTTTTCTGAGGTAAAAGCTCTATTGTCTTTTTTTCTGTTTCTTCAGAGAATGTTATTGATTTATCGGCCTTTGCAAGCTGAAGGCTCTTCCTCTCCCTTGAAGATGCCTTGACATATAAACTCTTAGGAAAATCTCTTTTAATAATGTCAGAATAGAAATCCCCCTTCTGGAAATTGCCGAGAGCCCTGTAGGACATGCTCAAATAATATAATGCCTTGTCAACACCTTTTGCATATGAGAATTTTTTCAGGAAATATTCCAGTCTGATTATTGAGGCAGTGTACTGGCTTGTTTTGTAATAAAATTCACCGATATAAAGTTCACGGTCAGCAAGCTTCTGACTTAATACTTTCAATTTCAGATCTATATCTTTTGCATAGCTGCTTGCAGGGAAACGATTCTTCAGATATACGTATCTCTCAATTGCTTTTAATGTATAAGCCTGATCCTGATCAAAAGAAAGGGAGAGCTTTTCATAACATTCTGCTAATTTTGAAAGCACATAGGGAATATTTTCATCTTCAGGGTGAGCACTGAAGAAGTCCTCATACACACCAGATGCAAGGAGATACTCTTTTTTTGCAAAGTAAACATCTCCGAGCTTAACTGCTGCTATAAAAGCTATCGGATCAAAGGGGAAGTTTTCTCTTATATATGTAAAATCTTCTATGGCTTTATCATATTTTTTCATTTTCATATAATTGACGCCATCAACGTAGATATCACCCGGATTTTCAGATTTTTTTGTTGGTTTTGAAGCACAGGAAAATATTAAAAGACACGTTATTAAAAGGATTATTATTTTATGCATTATTAATTATAACAGAAGAAATTTTAATATGCTATCATTAAGTAATATGGATTTAGACAAAATTATGGAAAGAGGATTAAATTTTTTCCATATTGAATTCGACAAAAAAACAATTGAAGGTCTGCTTGCATATACACTTGAATTAAAGAAATGGAATACCCGTATCAACCTCACAGGTCTCAAGGAATTGGATAAGATAGCCCACCTTCTTCTCTATGATGCTTTTTTTCTGCACGGACATATAAAAAAGATGGGAACAATTATGGATTTGGGTTCAGGAGGCGGGGTTCTTGCAATTCCTCTGGCCCTGTTAAATCAAAACATGAAAATCATTTCTTTGGATAAAAGTCTAAAAAAAATCCAGTTTCAAAGACACATTAAAAGAATCCTGAAGCTGAATAATTTATCATTAATTCAGGGCAGATCGGAAACTCTGCCTTCAATTGAAGCAAATGCATTGATTGTGAAAGGATTCGGAAGTATAGAAGCAATACTGAAAAAAGGAGGGGGACACATAAATACAGGAGGCTCTGTATTTATGCTAAAAAGTAAAAAGGAAAACCCTGCGGAATTTATTGGTTTTGAATTAAAAAATACAATACCTTATACTCTTCCGGTCAGTAACAGGGAATCAAAGCTTCTAATATACAAAAAAATATAAATGAAAATTTCTCTTGCACTTGCACATAATATTAGTACAGAATAAAATTTGTATTTGCACTGATCGTCTGACAGGCTTAGTCGATTTAGCCGGAAAAACAGGTTGGAAAATCGAAACATTATTACAAAAAAAAGGAGGTAAGCATGGCTGTAAAAATTGCAATCAACGGATTCGGAAGAATTGGAAGACTGGTTCTGGCTGCAATGGCAGAGCAGGGTCTTATGGGAGGAGAATTCGATGTTGTGGCTGTTGTTGATGTCAGCACTGATGCGAAATATTTTGCCTACCAGTTAAAGTATGATTCTATCCATGGTCGTTTCCCAAAAAGCCTGTCTACAGAAAAAAGCAGCCCTTCCGTGGAAGAAGACGACGTAATTGTTGTCGATGGACACAAGATCAGATGCGTGGCTGCTGCCAAAACGCCTGATCTCCTTCCATGGAAAGAAATGGATGTAGAGTATGTAATTGAGTCTACAGGGCTTTATACAGCAATAGAAAAGGCTACCCTGCACATAGATGCCGGAGCCAGAAAAGTTATTATAACAGCGCCTGGAAAGGGAGATGTAAAAACATTTGTAATGGGGGTTAATGAGCATGAATATGACCCGGAAAAACATCACGTTGTCTCAAATGCATCCTGCACCACAAACGGACTTGCACCTATTGTTCATGTCATACTAAAGGAAGGCATAGGCCTTGAGAGAGGCGGAATGACAACTATCCATTCCTACACAGCCACTCAGAAACTTGTCGATGGTCCTTCAAGAAAAACATGGCGAGAAGGCAGGGCAGCAGCAATAAATATCATCCCCTCCAGTACCGGAGCAGCCAAAGCACTCCATGAAGTAATTCCGGAAGTCAAAGGAAAGCTTGTCGGAATGGCTTTCAGGGTTCCCACAGCTGATGTTTCTGTAATAGATCTGACTTTTCAGTCTTCAAAAATGACTACAATAGATGAGATTGACGCATTGATGAAAAAGGCTTCGGAAACTTATCTAAAGGACATACTGGAATACACTGATGAAGAGATTGTTTCCACAGACCTGATCCACTCAAAAAGCTCTTCAGTCTATGATTCCATTACAACTCTGAGGAACAATTTTAAAACTGAACAGAATGCTTTCAAAATAATCTCCTGGTATGATAATGAATGGGGATACTCAAATAGAGTGGTTGATCTCCTGAAATATATGATATCAAGGAAGGGTTGAACATTTCTGCGGTAAAGGGTTGCTAAATTCCTATCCCCATCAGTCCCTTTACCGCAGCAGATTATTAAGCAGATTATTAATCTGCTATTCATAATTACGGAGATAATAGGGATAAATAAAAATTAAATTCAAAAATAATAAACCCCTGGGAGGAAACAACGAAGCTGCAAAAAACAAATCATGAATCACATCATATAATCACCGTATCAATTCTCTCAATAGTCTTTGCTTTATTCAGTATGCACATACGTTTTATAGAGCATACATACTATTTTTTCAGGGAATACTTCAGTCTTGCCTTTGGTGAATTTATTGTTAATGTTGTTTTTCTCTATCTGGCAGGCCTTCTTTTTGTGATGTACAGGCGATGGCGCAAAGCATATTCAAAACAGAAGGAATTGGAAAACATTATTGAAAGTATAAACCCTGATGTATTTCTGGTAGTTGACCATAATGGAAAAATTAAAATGTGCAGCGCCTCAATAAAAAGTATGTTCGGCTATGATATTGGTGAAGTCGTGAAACAAAAAACAGATTTATTATATTCTGTCAGCAAACCTGAAACAGACAATTCAAGGGAATTACACTACTCATTGCAGGAGAAGGGTTTTAAAATAGAAGTGGCAATGGGGAGAAAGAAAAATGGTGACATTATCTATGTTGAAGTAATTGCAGGAAAGCTGATTAATCAGGAGGGCATGGTAATTCTTCTGAGAGATATTACACTGCAAAAAATTGCAGAAGAACAACATCGCTTGAGCGAAGAAAAATTCCGTTTAATTGCTGAAAACCTTGATGATCTTGTAGTGGTGCTCGATCTTGAAGGAAGAAGATTATATAACAGTCCGTCATACAAAAAAATATTTCATGATTTTGAGAGTCTTGTTTATACTGATTCATTCAGGGAAATACACCCTGATGACAGAGAAAAAATCAGGCAAATTTTCCGTGAAACAGCTGAAACAGGAATAGGACGCAGGGCTGAATATCGTTTTCTGCTAAAAGACGGCTCCGAACGTTTTATCGAATCTCAGGGAAGTGTTATAAAAGATAAAAATTCCAAAGTCAAAAATATCATAGTAGTCTCCAGGGATGTAACTGACCGCAAAAATGCTGAAAAACAGCTATTACAAAATTTCAATAATTTACAAAACGCCATCAAAGGTACAATACAGGTAATTGCCGCTGTTGTTGAGACAAGAGACCCCTACACCGCAGGCCATCAGAGAAGAGTATCAGATCTTTCCAGTGCCATAGCAAGGGAGTTGGGGCTGTCTGAAGAGACAATAACGAATATACATATGGCAGGCGTAATACATGATATAGGCAAAATATCAGTACCAGGAGAAATATTAAGCAAGCCCACCAAATTGACTGATATAGAGATGAGCCTTATCAGAATTCATGCTCAATCAGGCTATGATATTTTGAAAGATGTTGAATTACCCTACCCCATAGCAGAAATAGTGCTCCAGCATCATGAAAGACTCGATGGTTCAGGCTACCCCCAGGGGCTTAAAAGAGACCTGATACTCCTGGAAACAAAAATAATCACAGTGGCCGATGTAGTTGAGGCAATAGCATCTCACCGCCCCTACAGACCGGCACGGGGCATCAATCCGGCGCTGGAAGAAATACAAAAAAACAGAGGCATCCTCTATGATGAAAAAGTTGTAGATGCATGTCTTAGATTATTCCTCGAAAAAGGTTATAAACTGGAGTAATACTGGATTCAGGAAATGCCTGTAGATAAATATTCGGAGTTTCCTCTCCTTATGACGGTTTGCTCAGGGATAACCCTACACCTTCCTGATGACAAATTCGAAATTATAAATGTTCAAGGATAGAAAAGAAATATAAACAAGAAGGATAATCAGTAAACTGTAATTTTTGAATTAGTTACTGACCCGCTTAATTCAAGAGAACCACAGGTTGGGCTCTTCAATCCTGTACCAGTGGAACCTAAATTTGTTTTCAAGGTTTCCAGAACAGATTTATCAAACTGTATAGAAGCATTACCGCCAAAGGTCATATTTGCAGTATTGCTTTCTATAAAAGATCCTCTGAATACAATATTGCCATTAATATCAATAGTATTTGAATTAGTATAAACCAAGCCCCAAATATCAGGACCGCCATTTGAATCAAACAAGGTATATCCCTTTGTAATTAATAAGACAGGATTTGCTTCTGATCCAAGAGTTGCATTAGATTTCACATAGACCTTATTTGTTGGAGGTGAAGAAGTGGATGATGCAGAATTGGAAAAAAAAGTTCCTCCGGAGATATTTCCTCCTTGAAGATCAATCTCAAGGGTATTTGAAAAAACATTTGTATTTGTAGTCGAACCGCTTACCGTTACTTTAGCGCCGGAATATATGGTTTTCCCGTTCAGGCCTTCATCGACTGTAAGATTTGCCTGCTCGATATACACCTTGGGGCATGTGCTAAGATCAATATTAACAGCCGAACCGCCGCTACCACATCTTATATTGGTAGCAGAAGTAGTATCACATGCATTTGTTCCTGAATATTTGCATGTACCTGGCATGGAAACAATTGACGATGAATCAACTCCATATTTTGTTCTAAAATCAGATTCCAGATCATTCCAGTTGCTTGACTCAAAATATGTTGATGTAAGATCATTCGGAAGAGATGTATTCTGTGTTACTGCTGGATATCCGACAGGACCTTTTTCATTACTTTTACATTCTGAAGGCAGTTTTGTTTGTGCAGCAGTGCCGCTAACAGTCGTTGAACCGATGTACACAATTGCCGGCCCCCCATTTGGGCATGAATTATCACAAAATGAAATACTGCCACTTCCACCCATATCAACACTTCCGGAGTTTACAACAAGGGCGCCCCAGTTGGTTGTTGGTTTCTTTGGTATCACAGCACATTTTATTACTTTAGCGCCTCCGGCCGAATATTCACCAACTGACCTTACAAAACAAAAATCTCCTCCAGCCAGTGTAAATATATTGTAAGACCCTCCAGAAGAGGTTGTACCGGATACTGTATTTCCACAAGAAATTGATGAGGTTTTCATTCCATTTAATGCATAATTCAAACCATATTCAGCAGCCCATCCTGCCATCTGATATTTTCTTTCACTGCCGTATGTCAAATAACCTGTTTCAGACATCTTCACTGCTGTAGTTCCGATAATCATAACAAGCAATGTCATCACAAGGGCAACAACAAGGGCAATTCCTTTATTGTTATTCATTACTCTTACCTCCCGAAAACCCTTTCAACAGTATATGAAGAAGTTGTTCGGTCATATTTTTTTGACTGGCTTCTGAATGTAACAGTAGTTTTTACGGCAGAACATCCAGTACCCCCTGTTGACAAACAGGTAGATGAAGATGGTATGGGTTCAACCTTAAAACTGTTAACAGGAGCAATCGCCTCAGCAGGTGAAGATACATTGTCGTGCATATCAGTCTGTTGCACATACAGCCATCTACTGTTGTCATCAGCAGAATTCAAAGAACAATAGATCCTGATCTTAAAAGGAACTCTGTGTAAAACATCCCCTGCTGCAATTGTCTTTGTTGCAGCACCATCAGTCATAGAAGTATCTACTGTCGCATTATAAGTAGTATTTGATATACAGTCTGCATTATCTGAGCTCAAACTTCCGGTAAATGATAATGATTTCGGCTTATTGGGCGTTACAGAAGTATTAAGATCGTTTTGAAGTTCATTATTCCGCACAAGATAAAAATATTTATGGTCAGCGTTATTACTGAGTCTGCAACTGATCAACATAGCTGTAGTTCCTGAAATATCCGTTACAAAACCCATGCCGTATATATTGCCCCAGAATGTAACCTCGTCACAGGGTGTTCCTGCTGTTACTTTGATGCATTTAGCATTGGAAGGAGGATAATTTGAACAATCAGTTCCGGATCCGGTTGCATAAACCCCTGCACCCCACCTGTCAAAATATCTTCCAATCAATTCAATGGAGGGCATTTTTGTTTGAAGATTATCTGATTTTGTTCTTACATCCCTGAATAATTTAATTGAACCTGTATAAAGGAGGTAGGCAGCTTCAAGAATAAAAAACCCGATTATCATAACCACTATAAGTTCGATTAGGGAAAAACCTTTTTTGTTCATCATAAAAAAACCACCTTTAAAAATTACATATTAGAGTATTCAAAGAAAGACTTTTCCCTTTTGCTGTTGCAGTAGCAGTAACACTTTTGCAGTAGGCTGATACAGTACTTTCACTCATACTCATGCTACCGGATATGGTTCCATTATCACATGTAAAGGAAGTATTCGGATTAATGCCGGTTGCTCTCTTATAACTAAGAGCACTCGTAGCCTGATCCAAAAGACAGTTTTTTAATGTTTTGTCAGTTGTTTCAGAACCAAAATATACCTGCATTGCCACTACACCGAGAAGAGAAAAAGTCAATAAGGTAATCGCAATCATTGCTTCGATCAGGGTAAAACCTCTCAAGAACAACCTCCTGTACCTTCCTGGGTTCTTATGTTTGCCCTGTCAAAAAAAATCTTATAGTATTTTTTTCCATTTGTCAGACATACGCTACCCGTACTTCCTATTAAAAGGCCCCGGGGATCAATTGTTACAATGTTGCCTGAATTAGAACCGGTAATTGATATATTATATGATGAAAAATCTCCACTTTCTATAGTCATACTTTTAAAAATCGAGGAGGAAGGATAACCGCAAGCCACGCTGGTTCGATTTGTTCCAATATCATAAATCAGAATTTGCCTGTTAGCTGAATTTACACATACACCTATATTTGTTGTCTTTTCTATGGCAAGTAATTTCGCATGTTTTATAATATATTCAACCTGTGTTCCATACTGGGTAAGTTTGTGATCCTTTACCATACCTTTATAACTCGGTATTGCTATTGCAGCAAGGATACCGACAATAATCACAACAATCATTGTTTCAATCAGTGAAAAACCATATGACTTTCCTGAATTGCTCATTTTTTTTCCCCGTGGTGCCCTGCCACGCTTGAACCCCTCAATCCTTTCCAGTATTCTTCTCATTATCGGCTGCTCACAACTCTGATAAACTCATATATAATTCTATCCCCGAAGAATACAAAAATCAATGCACCCAGAGAAAGAAAGGGGCCGAAAGGAATGGCATACTTCGTATCCTTCTTCTTTATTAACATAAGAGGTATACCTATCACTGTACCGATTAGAGAACCTGACATAAGGCTGAAAATGACCCCTTTAATCCCGCAAAAAGCTCCAATCATTCCGAGCAGTTTTATATCACCGCCACCCATACCCTCAACCTTTCTCAGCAACTGATAACCATAGGCAATAGCAAAGAGAATGCCTCCACCAATAAATATACCGTAAACAGAATCGAGCACTCCAAAATCAGGTCTTATAAAGGAAAGTAAAAAACCTGCAACTATCCCGCCAAGACTCAGTACATCTGGGATAATCTGAAATTCAAGATCGATAAATGATATTACAATAAGGATCGAAACAAAAAGGAACATTACAGGCAACTCAAAGGAAAATCCGATAAACATATAGAGAAGTACAAACATTAAAGCTGTTAATAATTCAACAGCAGGATATTTTATAGAAAATTTTGCTCCACAGTTTCTGCATTTTCCTTTCAGGTAAATATAGCTGATAATAGGAATATTATCATAAAACTTTATTGGTGTTTCACAGAAAGTACAAAAAGATCCAGGGAAGACAATTGATTTTTCTCTTGGCAGACGATAGATACAGACATTAAGAAAACTGCCTGTAATTGCTCCCAGGAGGAAGAAAAAAAAGATCATAATCTTTTATAAACCATTAACTGAAATAATTCTATATATAATGAGCACAATTAAATAATTTTGTATGAATAAAACCGGATATTTAAATTCAGTACAGATCTAACCTATCAATTCCCAGACACTCGAACTTCCCGGCTGATTATTCTGAGTCCACCATTTTGCTTTATATCTTTTACCATTATAAATAACTTCATTACCGGCAACATAAATATTAAAGGATCTCCATTCATCTGTGATTTCCTGCCAGGGGCTCGAAACAATGCCTGGCGACTGATTTTGGGTCCAGGATCTTGCCTCAAATGTTTTTCCTTCATGTACAATCCGGTCTCCTTTGTTATATACATTAAAGAACCTATACTCATCAGTAAGTTCATTCCAGGGGCTCGAAACAAGGCCTGGTGGTTGAAGTTCCTCGTAGGAATCGTTCCTTGCTACAAAAACTTTTCCTTCATAGATAACCTGATCTCCACCATAATATTGATTGTAGTTTCTCCATTCATCTGTGATTTCCTGCCACCCGCTACCCCTTATCCCCGGTTGTTGATCTGTCCAGTACCGGGCCTTGAATATACTTCCATCATAAATTACAAAATCGCCACCCATATAAGGCGTGTCAGTCTTCCAAAGAGGATATTCCGGGATATCCCCTGAAGATCCAATATCAAATTTACCAGTAGCTGGATCATAAATATAATTGTTTTCCAGAGGGCTGAGATAGCTGAGACCTGTTTTTTTCCACTCCTTTGTTACAGCGCTGGAAAGGACATTGGAGAAAAAGGGGTTTGCATTGGACGCCATACCATTAGCGGCCATATCAAGTTCCTGAGGATAGGAATTATTTTTAACATAATACAAATAAATACCGGATCGTACTGCACCTACCAAACTGTCTTCAGTGCTCTTCTTTGCTTCCTTTACAAAATCAACATACTTTACAATTCCAAAAGAACAGAGAATTCCTGTTAATATTATGATAGAGACAAGCTCAAGGAGGGTAAAACCAGCAATATTTCTATTTTGATTTTTGATAATCATCAACAATTGCCTTGCATATTTTAATCATTATAATCAAGTATTTAGATAATAAGCAATACTTTTCAACCCGGAATAAGATTATTAAAAAATAATTATGTTTCCAGTTCACGGTTTAAAAGGCAAACCCATTGCAGGCAATTTGTAGTGACTATTTTATTTCAGGTAAAACAACGGATTTACTTTATCAATCTATATTCTGTGCGATCAGCCCTGTTATTTCACCTTCATCAGGAAATCTCCTTCCTGGTGTTTCATGTTTTGAATATATCAGCCTGCCGTTGACTTTTATATCAAAAATACCATTACTGCCACTGATCAATTTAATATTTGAATCCGGATATTTTGCCTTTATTTCCTTTTCCACACGGGAAGCCTGGGGAAGAAAATTTCAAGCAGTACAGTATTCTATAAAAATATCCATAAAATAAATCCCTCCTCCATTCAAAGATATTCAGATCTTTCAATTGTATTCGCAAAACATTACGATGTCAAACCTTAAGAAATGCGGGCCTGAAAAAATTTTTCAGGATGTGCTGTTCCTCACGCCTGATGGACGCCATGCAGGAGATATAACACCATGATCTGTTTTTTCCGTTATTACTGAAGCAAAAGTTATCGTATTTTCACCAAATTTTTCATTAACAGTATCTAAGGCTTTGTTTACAGCAGAGCTCTTCCTGTAACTTCCTTCATCAAAAAGAGACATCTGTCTCATACCCTTTCCAAGAGAAGAAAGAGAAATTCCGAGAAGCCTTATGCTTCCGGTGAGTTTTATACTATCAAGAATAGCAATGGCAGAACGATAGATTTCTGCAGTATCGTTGGTATGAACCAGGAGCGTGGTTTGCTTTGAAAAAGTCTTGAAATCATTATATCTGACAGTAAGGGCTATTCTCTGACCTTCATAGCCGTAGCGTCTTGCCCTTCTTCCAACCTTTTCGCTAAGCATTAGAAGAC